>NZ_LMLO01000023.1:0-324 GCF_001421945.1 Devosia sp. Leaf64
CGAGGATCTGCATCCCGGTTATCGTCTGCGGCGCTCCGCGCCATGATCCGGGGCTGCGCCACCCGCTCGGCCGGCCGCCTGTTTCCCATTTCGAGAATAGCTTCGATCAGCCGCGAGCGATCATAGGGCTTTGTCAGCCGCGGCTTGCCCTTGTAACGCTCCGGCATCGCCTCATCGCCAAAGGCCGTCGCAAAGATGATCGGCGTGCCCCGGCGCGTCAGTTCATCGGCGAGGCTGAACACTGTCGTGCCGTGCAGGCGCACATCGAGCACTGCACCATCGACACCGCGCCGCCCCAGCAATTGCATGGCATAAAAAGGAGTC
>NZ_LMLO01000023.1:400-10120 GCF_001421945.1 Devosia sp. Leaf64
CTAATTATTCACCCACCAAATAAAACGCCGGGTGTAAGCAGTACCGTCGCGATCGAAAAGAAGGAAAGTGGTGAGGCCAAGGTCTCCGAACAGATGATCGCAGATAATAAAAAGGCGGCAAAAGCCATGATCGGTGCAGCCGGCGAGAAGATAGCGCCCGTAACTGAGCTAGACGGACAACGCAACAAAACTGCACAATCTTCAACGTCGCGCAGGTGATGGAACTCGTCGTAGTCGATCACGATTGAGCTTGGTACCGCGCTTAGTTCACCATTTGGTGCTTGCGAGCTGTAATGCTCCCGCCATGACCGCCGGAGCATCAATGTGCCTCGATACTTTTTCCACGTCCGGGACGGTGAGTTCATTCCAGATCTTGAAGGCACGGAGCTCCCCGACGATACAGCCGCCTGTCGTGAAGCAGTCATTACAGCGGGTAATATGCTGGCAGACATCGCTGCAGGCTTTTGGAACACCGGCGAGTGGACGATGGTAGTCATCGAAAACGATCGAGAGGTTTGCATCCTGACGTTCAGCGGAAAGAACAGCCCTGGCTTATAATGACAGATGTGGCCCAAGCCCTGAGCAACCCTCGCGATCGCTTCCGTCACTGCGAAATGTCCTGTTATCCACCATCTCGCCGAGGACCTCGAGCCGGCGCCACTTGTGTCTAATCAATAAGCGATATCTCGCTATGGAAGATTTAGCACGCTGCTCCGCTCTACTCTGAACTGAGACTGACCGAATTAATCTATTTCGAGAATTACCCGAATGTCTCCCAACTGACGAGGTTGGGCGAAACATTAAGGACGGCTAAGAAGCTGTGACAGGGGTGGGAATGACACAACTCATGTTGGCGTTCTCACGCCGCCAAAATCTTGATCCAAAGTAGCTAGTGTCGGGCATTGGTTGAGGGCATGTTCGACCTCAAATCCCGAAGTGTAGGCCGTTTTATTCGATCGACACTCACTTTGAGAATAAGTTGTGGCATTGCTTTATCGTTGCCGTCCAACTCGATACTGCGCTCCTTAACACTTGCATCAATGCCCGCGACGCTACGCCAAGCGGGGATCAATTCTAATCAGTGCAAATGTCAACGTGGGCTCCGACGATACAAGAAAACTCAATCTGTCGACCGGCTGCTATGTCGGCGTTTCGGAACGAACACTGGAACGGGCATGTCCTCTGACGTCGTCTCTGGTGCTTTCGATCCCTTCTTCACAATAAAGCCAATCGTGCCATTGTCAGGCGCAATCAGATCTAAGGTCCCGCGAATGCCCATGTTGCTCATCACAGGGCATGCTGAGAAGGCTGTTCTCAATGTTGACGATCCAAGCGAGAACATGCGGGTTTTGACTGGGTCCATTCACGTCCGAGGCGCTCGTCGAGTCCGTTGGCCGCGTACTCGATATAGCGTTCCTGAACGCTAGTGGACTTGACGCCTTCGGCGCCAGCGGGCGTTGGGCCAGATCGATCCACCGAAGAAAGGGTTTCGGCGGCTGCATGCTTAGCAGCCAGCAGCACGATTTACCACATTGGGCGCAGTCGTAACCCTCGGCGATATTCTAGGTCACTGGCTGCTGTCATGTGCCTCGGGTCTATGGATAACAGAGACCGCCCAAGTGACGCTTCAATGCAAGGCGCTTCGCCGCCGGTTACGGATAACACAAGTTTATAACCAGAGCCATTAATAATAGTAAATGAAAGCAAGCAAGAAAAAATATCAAGCATTTTTGAGTTATCGTAACATTTGTTAATGCCGCGCAGAAATGAGTTAGTTTTAAATGTTTGTTATAGATCGCCAATTCGGATCCTGCATTATAGAATAGTATTTGCGATTATTGAGCTGATACGCGCTATGCGCGATTGGAAATGACAGGTGGCGACTGCTGGAGGACATAATCCATACCTCGACGTCGCGGGAGCTCCAAACTCTACCAATGCTCGCATCTACAACCTCGGCCGTGCAGCCGAGATCGAGCATTTTCGCGACTAGGACGAGAAATGGACAATCTGGATTACAGAACAATAGGTCTTCAGCGAGAGCAGGAGACGAAATTTGGAACGCAGATCTTGCCAAAGGGCGTTCGATTTCGGCTTTGGGCGCCTGTTTCCGCTGCTGTCTCGCTTAAGATTTACGATCTTGATCTTATCCTGCCAATGCAGTCCCAAGCTCGAGGTTGGTACGAGGTTGAAGTCGAAGAAGCCCGCCCGGGCATGCGTTATCGCTTTATTCTCGAGAATGGGCAGGAAGTGCCTGATCCTGCATCGCGGTTTCAACCTGAAGATGTTGACGGTCCGAGCGAAATTATCGACCCACGAAGCTACGCTTGGCAAGACGGAGCCTGGCGCGGCCGACCGTGGGAAGAGGTAATTGTGTATGAGCTTCACATCGGCACGTTCACTCCCGAAGGAACATTTTTGGCGGCCTTAGGCAAGCTTGATCACCTTATCGACCTAGGCATCACAGCGATCGAGATCATGCCCGTCGGTGACTTCGCCGGACGTTGGAACTGGGGTTACGACGGAGCGCATTTGTTCTCGCCTGACCATACGTACGGTCGCCCAGAGGATCTTAAGGCGCTCGTCGATGCCGCCCATGGCAAAGGCCTGAGTGTGTTCCTCGACGTTGTTTATAACCACCTCGGTCCAAAGGGAAATTACCTCCAGGTCTATGCGCCGCTGATGAACGCGGAGCACCAGACGCCGTGGGGGCCGGCAGTCAATTTTGATGCTGAAGGCTCCTCGACCATCAGGGATTTTGTGTTTGCCAATGCGCGTTATTGGTTAAATGAATTTCGCTTCGATGGTTTGCGCTTCGACGCGGTTCACGAAATCCGCGACTTTGGGCCTCGGCATATGCTGCAGGACCTTGCAGAACAGATCAGAGCGTCGACAGACGGCCGGTATATTCATCTGATATCTGAGAATGCCGACAATCAGGCTGGGTGGCTTAAAAGACGCGACGATGGCGCTCCGTGGCTCTATGACGCCCAGTGGAGCGACGACATCCACCACAGTCTACATAATGCCATCACAGGTGAGCGGTTTTGGTACTATGCCGACTTTGACATCGGATCGATCTTGTCGGCCGGTCTCTTGCAGAGGGTCTCGCCTGGCAAGGCGAATGGATGGAACACGATGGCCGCAACAGCGGCGAGCCTAGTGCCTTCTTGCCACCAACCGCATTTGTAACTTATGCGCAAAACCACGACCAGATTGGCAATCGTCCTTTCGGCGAGCGCCTAAACCATCTGGTGTCACCAGCATGCGCGCGAGTTTGGGCAGCAATCTATCTGCTGTCGCCGCAAATCCCGATGCTGTTTATGGGTGAAGAGTGGGGCGCTGGCCAACCTTTCATGTTTTTCTCCGATGTCGGGGATGATCTTGCTGACGCTATACGCACAGGCCGTACAGAAGAGATGGCAAGTTTCCCTCGCCGTGAAGGGCAGGGGGCTCCTCCCGATCCTATGGCGGAAGAAACCTTTAGAATGTGCAAGCTCGACTGGGACGCGCGGACCGAAGGCGAGCACGCTCGGTTTCTGTCTCTTTATCGGCGTCTCATCGCTCTCCGTAAGAAGGAAATAGTGCCTCGCCTAAGCGGAATGGGCGCGAACAGCGGTCAGTTTGAAGTCGTCAACGAGCGCGTTGTAAAAGTGACTTGGCGGTTGGGCGATGGATCCGATCTTTCATTAGTAGCCAATCTCTCAGCTGAACCCGTCCATGGTCTTAGCCTGTGGGGCAGTGACCACCTCTGGCTAGAGGGCTTCGCAACCGGCGACGTGCTTGAAGGATGGAGTGCGGTGTTCAGCCTCAAAGCGAAAAGCTGACAACTGCCTTGCCGCTGGGGTTGTCGCAGGATGCCTTGATTTCCAGCCCTTGCCACCGGCGCTGACAACCCAAGCTAATCTTGGAACAACAGCCAAAAGGAAAGGTTGAGCGGAAAACCTGGAGGCAGTATGCCACTTCTTTCGATAGTGCGATTTCTTGCGAGCCTTTTCTCCCTGATCATTATTGGGATAGCTGGGTATCTGGCTTGGAGATGGTACGATGGCGACCTCATTCGTCAAGCAGACGGTGACATAGTCAGGGTTCGCGAGACCTGGTTTTTATGGCTCGCGATTGGGCTGGGGCTTTTCTCTTTCTTTGGCAAAACCTTGATAGTCCCTATTCTTGCGCGCGCGGACGCGGGGGCACCCTCTACACCGGTTCGGGAACCCGGTGAGATAATCGACGGCGCCCATGGATCTAAGATTTTCGTGGCTGCAGTCGGAAATGGCCCGACAATCGTTCTTACTCATGGCTGGGCTATGGACAGCACCGTTTGGCGGTACGCTATTAAGGAGTTGTCTGCCAGCTTTCGTGTCGTTGTCTGGGATCTGCCAGGTCTCGGTCGATCGGAAGGGGCGATATCGCTTGAGGACTTCGCGAGAAACTTAAGGACTGTTGTTGAATGGTCTGGGAACCAGAAGGTGGTGCTCGTCGGTCACAGCATTGGCGGCATGACCATCCAAACCTTGGTGCGAGATGATGCAGCGTTTGTTCGAGATCGCGTCGGCGGCGCTGTCTTGTTCAACACCACATTTACCAACCCACTCAAAACCATGATTTTGCCAAGGCTCATGCAGGCGCTGCGATGGCCTCTGTTAGAACCCATGATGCGGTTGACCATTCTTCTGCAACCTATTGCCTGGCTGAGCGCGTGGCTGAGCTACCTCAGTGGCATGTCTCACATTGCAAACCGGCTCGGATTTGGAAAATACGTGACCCGAAGCCAGCTGGAGCACGTCACGCTGTTGGCAACGAGAAACCCACCGGGCAACATCAGCAAGGGCAATCTTGCAATGTTCCGATGGGATGCCACGAATGCGTTCTCAAGGACGGACTTGCCCATTCTTATTTTAGCCGGCGACGTGGATATCGTTACGAAGCCGCAAGCAAGCGATCAGATTGCAACTCAATGCCAGCAGGCGGTTGTTCGGCACATCGCCGGCGTCAATCACATGGGTATGCTGGAACGAGCAGAAAACTACAATGCTGCTGTCGCTGATTTCGCCCACACTGTTTTGGCGGGGCAATAACGACAGCTTAGGGACTAGGCGCCCGATCCCTGCCCCAAGTTGACGTCCAATTCTCTTTCTTGCAGGCCTGCACATGACGAATCTCGGCTATCACGCATCGCACGAGCAGTTTGCACCCAGTGTCTTATTGCAGTTGCTATCGCTTGCTGAAGCATCTGGCTTTGACTGCGGTAAGTCCTCGGACCATTTCCATCCTTGGAGTGAGCGACAGGGCCAATCAGGCTTTGTTTGGTCCTGGTTGGGTGCAGCTATGCAGGCAACAAAGCTTCCTATGGGTGTGATTTCCGCGCCCGGTTACCGCTACCACCCGGCCGTCCTTGCGCAAGCAGCTGCTACCATCGGCGAGATGTATCCGGACCGGCTCTGGTTATCTCTTGGTACAGGTGAGGCTATCAACGAAGCAATCACCGGCATGTACTGGCCCGATAAACATGAGCGAAACTCCATCCTTCTCGAATGCGTCGATGTTATTAGGGCTTTGTTTTTAGGCGAGACCGTCACCCACCGGGGTCGTGTCACCGTGATCGAAGCGAAACTGTACTCGAGACCGTCTACGCCAGTGCCCTTGGTGGGTGCCGCTATGACGCAAAAGACCGCCAGATGGTGTGGATCCTGGGCAGATGGGTTACTGACAAGCGGCGGGCGTGTTGACGTCGTCCGTCCTTTGATCGAAGCTTTTTATGAAGGGGGTGGAGAAGGCAAACCCGTATACCTACAAACTGCAGTGTCCTGGGCTCCTACCCGGGGTGAAGCATTGGGTCAGGCACTCGATCAATGGTCAGCCGCCGCTGTGGGCGGAGAAGTCAACTGGGACCTGCGCCGGCCTGCCGATTTCGACTTGGCAGGTCGCTTAGTCAGAGAAGACGATATTTGCCAGATCGTAAATGTCTCCCATGAGGTCAACCAACACCTCGACTGGCTTGCAGGCCTGATGGAGCTTGATCTTGACAGTATCTTTCTTCATCAAGTCGGACGCAATCAGCACCAATTCATAGAAGTTTTTGGATCCCGCGTGCTGCCCGCTCCGCGATAAACCCAAGCTCTGTGCGGGGACAGCAGGTTCCGTCCTGTGATTGAATCATTGGGCGGACGAGACGCGAAAGGCCCTGGCTCAATCAGACCATTCTAAATAAACCCATTTCGCGTCTCGGCTAGTAGATAGCATATTCGCAAACTCTAAGCCTATCAGCTGATAGATATAACAAACGAAATTCCCGCCTTCAAAGACCGCACTTAGCCAGATTACCGGCAATTTTTGGCAATTCTGGAAAACTCTATCGTAACTAGCCCAGAGAAATTTGAGCTGCAGTATCGTGGCGCTCATTTTTTACGTTGGGATAGAAAATAGTGTTTCCCATTCATCGAGTAATTCTTGGGTTCGAACAGCTGTAAGTTGCTTTCCGAAGCGGCTTTTAAATACGGTGATCGCTGCATCGTGCGTTTGGCTGGCTGAGCCGAACACTGCGTCGGTCGGGAGCATCACACGATAACCCAGGTCTATGGCGCCCAAGACAGTTGCGAGAACGCATACGTCGGTTTCTCCGCCTGACACGAGAACTGTTTCGACTCCAGCGCGGCGAAGCAGAGTATCGAGACGACCAGAAAACCACGGAGAGTACCTGTTCTTATCAAACACAGTTGCCGGGGGAACGTATTGTCTCAGGCTCGGAACGAGCTCGATCATCTGAGAGGGAAGGCATTGCCGCGTCATCGACGGCCATCGGCGATAATACTGTTTCCACTCCCCTACTTCTTGTTCTGCTGACAAAGGGGGCATAAAGCGGGTAAAAACGGTTCTGGAGGGATTTCTGTCCACCAGGGCCTCAATCGCTGGCAACATCTTGTTTAACCAAGGTGTCGACCACTCAGTCTCTGTGGCGAACATATTTTGGACATCCACGCAGAGGTGAATGAAATTTCCTGGGTTAGGCATTTTTAGAGCGCATAGGGGCTGCTGGCAGCGCGCGCTTGTGGAGCGTTGCGCGATATCGTGCCGTGATCACCTCGGAAACGCGATTAGCTACCGTCTGGCCTTCTAAAAAGTCATCAATCTCGTCATATGTAACGCCGTAAGCTTCTTCATCAGGACGAAGTGGAGCGAGGTCCTCCAGGTCCGCCGTTGGGACTTTTTCAATCAGATGCTCTGGAGCGCCAAGAGCGCGAGCCAATGCGCGGACCCTTCTCTTTGACAGTCCGGACAATGGAAGGATGTCAGCGGCTCCGTCGCCGAATTTGGTAAAGAAACCCATCGCCGCTTCTGCGGCGTGATCGGTGCCAATGACGAGCCCATCAAACGCCGCAGCTATAGCAAACTGCGCTATCATGCGTTGGCGTGCCTTGATGTTGCCACGCAATAAGTCGGCTCTTCCGGGTTGAGCCTCAGGGAATCCTCGCTGCTGTAGCGACTGCCACATGGCGTCTGTGGCGGGCTGGACATTAATTTCAAGTACAAGGTCTGGCTTTATTGCTTCAATAGCCGCATCGGCATCTGACGCATCGGCTTGGACACCATAAGGCAGGCGAACGGCGATAAACCGAGCGGCACCTCCTGCACTTCGTAGTTCCCTCACAGCGCGCTGGGCGATCAAGCCCGCTGTCGTAGAATCCACGCCCCCACTGATACCTAGTACCAGACTGCGTAATCCCGACGTCTGGAGATAATCCTTAATAAATTGTACGCGATTGCCCAATTCTGTGTGGGCATCAAAGGCCTCGGACACTCCTAGGTCGCGCCGGATATCCGATTGACTGCTCATGAGGTGAGGTCCACTTTCCATGACGGCATGTGATTGTCATATGAATGAAATCAGCCAAAAAACGAAAGTTCCTTGTCTTTTCATGGAGCACGCTAAATTCAACCTGTAGCAGTACGAGAGAGACGGGCAGAGTAACGACTGCTAGCCAGTCATCGTCCGCCTTCTTGTTCAAATAGCCGATCAGTATCGGGCTGCACTCGTTCAATGCTCTCGGGTACTGCCAGTCGAACAGGACCTGCAAATCAATTGCGGCCGATCGTTCGACACAACCTCAACCCAATATCTGAAAGCTTCTTTGCCATGCCGCTGCGTCCCAAGCCGATGGCGATGGTCTTTGTTTGGCTTGGCGTTCGTTTCAAGAGGGGTACCCGCACGTGCGACGCGAAGATTGACGCGGTTTCGGTCCTCCGGCCGACGTACCTTGAATGATAACTTCGGAACATCAACGCAAGAGCGCCGTTTCCTTGATGGAGACACCTATGCCGATGTTTTTTTTCGATACAGTCGAACAAGATGGACGAGTGAGCCGTGACGTGGTTGGCGTAGAATTAGCCGACTCTCAACACGCGCTCGCCACTGCTTCCCGGACGCTCCTCGATTCGGTTCAGGAGAACGGTATGTCGCACATCAACTTTAAAGTGCAGGTGATCGTGCGGGATGAGAGCGGCCATGAAATTGGCCGTCGGGATGCCGCTATGACCGGATCTAACGCCGACACATCAGGGTCGTACTGACCTAAGGAACCGGTGTTCAGAACAGGCACCGCTCACATCCCGATGGGCACATCAAACAAGCTACCGGATAGACGACGATGCCCAGCAAAGATCGCATGTTAGACCGGCACAAAGCCCACTTGGATCGCCTGGAGTATGAGCTGGGACTATTCGCCAACTCATCAATCGAGACAGATCCGCCTGAGCCCAAAGTGGACCTCGCATTGCACATCGAAAAAGCCCTCGAGGGAGAGCGGGCCATTATCGAACTCCTTACAAAACTGAGGGGCACGACATCTAGCGTGGTTACGCAGGATAACGAATGACGCCAATTCGCTTTAGGTGAGGGGGGCGGGCACCATTGTTGACAGCCGGAGGATCGTTTGCTTGAACTCGCAATCTTAGTGGTGCTCGCGGCTGGGCTGACCGCAGTGACCACGATGTTCTAAGGCTAGGCTTTCCAGGAACCACTCAGGGTCCGGCCGTTTTCAACGGCTGCCCTCCAGCAGCGGATCTGTAAGGGCACGCCCCTGCGCCCTCACTGGCGCAGGGGGCTGTCTTTAAGATCGGGCGTGCGGTTTTCGTCATTTCCAAAAACCTGCTTTACTAAGCGTCCTCGGCATTGTTGAAAGACGTCGTCCAGGGTTATCCCATGCCGTAGTCAGTGACCCTGGACGACGACGGCAGAGGAAGGCTTTGCTTTTCGCCAAGCGAAGCCTTCCTTGTCGAGTGCGCATTTGGACCACTATTGCCTACGCGTGAACTGTCTCTCCGGAGAGCTAGCTACGCTTTATCCGGTACTTGCATGCGCGTTCTCGCTTGCCAGTAGATTGGTGATACCGCGGCTGGTAAGGTACGAGTTGCGCGGCCTCAAGAATACTGAGGATGCAGCGCGGCATATCGATATCGCGTCGCGTGGGGCAAGGCTTCCCACACAGGCAGTACCTGCCGAGATCATATCACTCGTCAAAGCTGTGAACGAAGCTTTAGCGAGACTGGATATCGCCTATGAGCGAAGGGAGCGATTTTTGGCCGACGCAGCGCATGAATTGACAACTCCTATTACTGTGCTCCAGACCCGATCGGACTCAGCCCGAGGTTTGCTGAGGCTGAGCTGCTGCCGGTTCGGTAGACACTAAGTTAGGCTAGTTTTGCTTGCTCTTCGTATTCCAC
>NZ_LMLO01000024.1:0-12662 GCF_001421945.1 Devosia sp. Leaf64
AGGCGTTTCGAATGGCTTTACATTGCTGGCGAGCATTATCGGTCCAATCATTCCCCCTATTGAGTACAACTCCGAATGCGCGCGATCGGAGCAAGAGTTTTCTGAATTGGTCTGAGAGACAAATGTGACTAACGCAGGTTAGATGGACGACAATCTATTTAGATCGATTTCGAGGACGCTAATGCCTTGTTTAACCTATGTGAATTGCACGGCGCGCAACGGCCTATAGGGTCAAGTCCAGATACGAAGAATCATGGGCTTGCCGTTGAAAACGAACAATAATTCTGGGGTGGAAAGCGGGTGCCCCGGCTGCGGGATGACGTGGTTCACGCAATGCGTAACGCTTCGGGCGCGACCTGAATGAGGGGCGCGCTTCGTCCAACCCTGAGCCCGGGGGAAATCTGGCACCGCCGATTGACCGATTTGATGGATCTTTCCGAGGGTGCACGCGCTGCGGTGCGCGATGCCGTATCGGCGCCACGCAGCTATCAATCGCGCGAGCATATCGTGCGGGACGGGTTGGAAGATACGGCTGTGCGCGTGCTGCTGTCGGGTTTCGCCTGCCGCTACAAATACCTGCCGGATGGCAGCCGGCAGATCACGACATTCATTGTGCCGGGCGACATTTGCGACTTTGGTTTTCTCTCCGATAGCCCGGCATCGCAGAGCGTCGTGACGCTCTCGCATAGCACTGTGGGCATGGTCGATCTCGATCGGCTAGCGGGGATCGTCGAGCAATATCCCGAGGTGATGACGGCGATCCTGCGCTGCGCTGCGATCGAGCATGGGGCGACCAATGAACTGCTGGTCAGCCTTGGTGGGCGCAACGCGTTGCACCGAGTCAGCCATCTCCTTTGCGAGATGCACTTCCGGCTCAATAAGGCGGGGCTGGTGCGCGAGGATGGCAGCTTCGACCTGCCGCTGACGCAGGCGGAACTGGGGGAGGCACTCGGGCTTTCGACGGTGCACGTCAATCGCACGGTGCAGGTGTTGCGCCGGCTGGGTCTTGCGACATGGAGGGACAAGGTTGTGACACTGCCGGACCCCGAGGGGATGCGGTCGCTGTGCTCGTTCGATCCTGGATATTTGCAGGCCCGGTAGGCGGTTATCCTACGCCTTTGGGCTATTGAGGGCTCGATCCGCCGGTCAAAACCTCAGCCCAACGTGACGATTGGCTCGCCTCACGGGCAGCATCGGCTGCGAGGCCGATCAGGAGCGTTTCGACGGCAGATGGGGCGGGTGTCTCGGTCAATGGCAGACGGAAAAGCTTGGCGCCGGTTTTGACGTGGATCTGTCCATGCTCGACGAAATAGGTTGCGTGATAGGACCTGCCTTCGTGCTCGATGGTCAGATCGCGAACCAGATTTGCCTCAATCATCGCCTTGCTCCTCAAGCGCCGTGGCGCTGCCGTGCTTTGCGATATGCGTGGGCGCATATCGCATGAGAGAAGCGACCTTGAATTTGGCCGATCTTGCAGCGTCATCAAGCAAGAACCAAACCCAAGGTCGTTGGCAGAACTTTGGGCGAAAGGCTTGAGTTCCGCCATCCACTTTCGAGTTATCGTAGGATAACAGACGTGGACTTCAGCGTGGTGTCGTGCCCCACCAGATCAGCGCGATCGCTGCGGCGGCAATGGCTGCGATGACGAGGACATAGACGAGGAGGCCGCTAGCGCCACCGCGGCGGGTGAGGTCGCTTCGGTCAGACTCGGGCTTGAATTCGGTAGCGGTGCCGCCGGCCTCAGCATCGATTGCCAGAGGCGCGGCGGCGGGATCGGGGAACGCGACCTTATCGCCGGTGCGGCCGGCATCGATGCTGGCGCGCAATTGCTCGCCGCCTGCTTGAGGGCGTGGCTTTGGGTGGAGCGGGATGATGCGGTCGGACATTGTGGGCCTCCAGTCTATGAAGGCCAATGCGAGGAGCAGCGGGCTGTTCCGCTGTTTATCAGGGGTCGTAGGAGCCTAGCCGACGCTGCGGACGCTGCCCCGGATGGTAAGGCGGCAGCCGAGTTCGAGGCGATGAGCCGGCGGATTGAGGAGCGCATTGACGATGCGCCGCTCAAGGAGATGCAGGGCCTCGGCGCCCATATGTTCGAGGGGGACGCTGACGGTGGTCAGTGAGGGTGAGGTGAATTCGCCGAGGGCGACACCGTCGAATCCGACTATGGAAACGTCCTGCGGCATGCGGATGCCGGCGCGGTGGAGGGCCGTGATGGCGCCTAGGGCGAGGTTATCGGCGGCGCAAAAAATGGCGGTGATGCCGCCGAGCCCATCATGGTCTTTGAGCCAGCGCTCGATGGCCGCGGCGCCGTATTCGGGCAGATAGCCGTCGGCAAAATGGACCTGGGCCCCGTCGATTGCGATATTATTGGCGCGGAATGCGTCGATAAAACCGTCGCGGCGGCGGCGGATGGTGGAGCGGCCTTCCCAGGTGAGATGCATGATCTGGCTATGGCCCTGGCCGATCAGCCAATTGGTGGCGTAACGCGCGGCGAAGCGATTGCCGGGGGTAACGCTGTCGATCTGCATTTCGTGGTCTTCGCCATTCATCAGGACAGCGGGAATGCGGGCAGCGGCGATGTCGTGGAGGAGCTCGGGGCGATCGTCGTTGAGGATAAGGACGCCATCGACCTCCTGGCTCTGGGCCTTTTCGACGATCTTTGCGCCATCGGCCATTTCGGGGCCAATTTCCATGGGGATGACACGAATTGCACGGCGCTCGCATTCGCGCGTGAGGGCGCTGAGAAGGGTCCAGGAATAAAGGTTGTGCTCGTTGTGCGGGAGCGTGTCGGTGGGCACGGCGAGGAGGACGCTGCGGAGTACAGCGATCGCCGCTTTTTCGCGACGGCGGGCGAGATAGCCGAGGGCATTGGCGGCGTTGAGGACGCGCTCGCGGACTTCGGCGGAAATGGGGGCAGTGCCATTGAGGACATGGGAGACGGTCGAGACAGCGACGTCGGCTGCCTCGGCGATGTCCTTGACGCCGACTTTTCGGCTTGGGTCTCTAACCACGCGTGTTGCCCCGCTGCATCGAGGGGCGGACCACACTCGATTGTCGCCCCGGCGAAGGCCGGGGTCCATCTTGAGATCTCGGGATGGATCCCGGCTCAAGGCCGGGATGACATCCAGTGGAGGGAAGGGCACCGGGCTTAATTAAGCCCGAGTGTCCTCAGAACTCCGGATCGTAGTTGAAGTATATGGGATTCGACAGGGCGACCATGTTCTGGCTTTGCGCCATGGAATTGGGGACTTCGGGATAGGGAGCCTGGGGGCCTTCGATTTCGACGCGATAGTAGCTGCGGTCCGTGGGCGATGGGATATCGGTGAAGCGGACCGTGCGGGTGGTGGCGTCTGTGAGAAGGGTCGCGAAATCGCTGCGGTTCTTGATGACGCGGACTTGGTAATTGGCGCCGGGGATACCGCCGCCCGAGAGGCGGACTTCGAAGGTGACGGGGGCGCCCGTAGGGATGGCGTTATCGCCCATCATCATGTCGAATTGGCCGGCACCCGTCGTGTCGGCGAGGAGTTCGACGCGCGGGTTGTAGGGGTTGGAGCTGACGGAGGCGCGGCCTTGTTTGAGGGCCGCGAGGATTGCTGGCTTGCTGCGGTCGGCGGCGAAAATCCAGGTGGTGGGCGTGCCGACGTAGTTGCCTGACCGCTCGATGGTCAGGGGGACGATGAGGGCCGGATCATCGGGCATGCCATGGTGGGAATCGCTGCCGCCGCGGGCGCCGAGCATGCGGCCGGAGAGGAGCTGATCGTCCCAGATGCGCACGCTTGGGATATTCTTTGGCCAGATGCTGGTGTTCCAGATCTCGACGCTGTCGGCGAGGTCGAAAGAGAACCCATAATGGTTCTTGTGGTGCGGGTGATTGGCGGACCAGTGAATGCCGAGGTCTTGCTTGAGTTTGAGAAGGTCCCAATCCCGCGCGTTGCGGGCGTCGAAGATGGCTTGATGGTCGTAGGGCTCGGCCGAGAGAATGTTGACGTGGCCGCGGGGGGCGGTGAGTTCGGCGCCGTAAAAGAGGAGGACGCTTTCGGAGGTGTATTCGGGATCGGCCCAGGTGTTTTGGGCGACGGCGCCCTGGACGTGGACGTCATGGTCGGTGATGGCGAGATAATCGAAGCCGAACTGTTCCGCGAAACTGATGATGCGGGATTGGGGGTTATTGGAGCTGTCGGTCGAGTGGCGGCAGTGCATGTGCCAATCGCCCTTGAGCCAGACGCCGTTCTCGACGCCGAGGAGCGGGGGGAGGGTGCTGGGGAGAGGTGGGATCATGGCGGGGCTCGGTGTTTGGGGGACCCCCACCTAGCCTCCCCCTGGGAGGGGCAGGGACGGAGCGGGGCTCACGTTGATCTTGTTCTCATCTACCCACCGCGTGTCATCCCTGCGCACGCGGGGATCCAACTTGAGATCTCGGGATGGGCCCCGGCCTTCGCCGGGGTGACAATCGAGGGTGGGTCAGGGCGGGCTCAGCCCAAAGCGATGGTTTTGATTTCGAAGGGTTTGAAGGTCAGGTCGATGGTTTTGGCGCTCTCGGCCAGCGTGGACGTGTCCGCTTCGTAGAGATCGGTTTCGCTGATCCTTGTGGCGTTCGGCAGCGTCAGGGTGACGGTGCCGGCCTTATTCTGGGTTTCCCAGAGGCGGAGGACCGTGCGCTGGCCGTCTTCGCTTTGCTTGACGGTTTCGATGGCGATCTGGTCGCTTGAGAGTGTGGCGAGGGAAGTGAGGGTCGGTGCGGCAGTGGCTGAACCGGCGAGGAGGCGCAGGGGCTGGTTGAAAGCGGTGGCGGCGTTGTGGACGGTTTGCAGATCGCCGGCGTGGACGAGGAGGGCGTAGCGGAGGCGATGCTCGCCTTGGTCGGCTTCGGGCCAGGGGAAGACCGGGGATTTGACCAGGGTCAGGCGCAGGGTCGAGCCCTTGGCGTCATAGCCATATTTGCAATCGTTGAGCGCGGCGACGCCGAAGCCGGCCTCGCTGAGATCGACCCAGCGGTGCATCGAGGTTTCGAAGCGTGCTTTATCCCACGACGTATTGGCGTGGGTGGGGCGGGTGAGGTGGCCGAACTGGGTTTCGGCGCGGCTGACATCGGTGCGGATGGCGAGCGGGAAGCCGGTCTTGAGGAGCGTCTGGTGCTCGTGCCAATCGATCATGGTGTCGAATTCGAGCTGGGCCGCGTCGGCGGCAAGCGAGATCACCTGGACGATGCGGGAGTTCTCATAGGTCCACTCGAAGCGGATGGCGGCGCGCCAGGGGCCGGTTTCGACGACATTGGCCGAGACCAGGGTGTCGACGGGCCAGGACTGGTCTTCGACATAGTCATCGATGTCCCAGGCGTCGAAATCGATCGGGATATCGCGATGGGCAACGAAGCTGTTTCCGAGCTTGCCGGGCTGGAGGGCTTCGCGATTGCGGATTTTGTCGAAGAGGGAGGTGAGCTGGCCACGGGTGTTGAACGTGGCGCGGAGGGTGGGGTTTTCGAGATGGGTGGGGGAGACGGAGAGCGTGGTTTCGGGGGCGGAAGCCGTCGCCTCAGTAAAGGTCAGGGCAGTGGCGGAGAGGGGCGCGAAACCGGCGGAGGGAGCTACGGTTTCGGTTGAGCCGTCGGCGCGGGTGATGGTCTGGGCCGTAATGGTCTCACCGGAGACGGCGATGGCCGATGTGCCGGCGGGCAGCGTCAGCAGATCAGTGCGCGTAAGGCTCGTGGAATTGAGGACCGTGTAGGTGCCGGCTGTCGCGAGGGGCGCGGCGAGTTGGTCGCGAAGGGCTGCGGCTTCGGCGAAGAAGGCGGCGTAGTCGCGGTCGCTGTCTTCGTAGACGAAGCCGATCGAGGTTCCGGGAAGGATGTCGTGGAACTGGTTGAGGAGGACCGTCTTCCAGAGCCGCTCCAGCGTGTCCTTGGGGTAGGCGATGCCATGCCGGCTCGCGAGGACGGCGAGAACCTCGAGATCGTGGAGCGTCTGTTCGGCGAGGCGATTGTTGCGCTTGTTCTTGGCGACCGAGGTGAGGGTGCCGCGGTGATATTCGAGATAAAGCTCGCCGACCCAGCTTGGGAACGCCTCGGGCTCGCGGTTCATGCGCTCGACGAGGCGCTTGAAATAGGGTGCCATGGGCTCGTGTTTGATCTTGGGGCAGCCGGGAATGCCGCGCTCCATGCGGCGGACATTTTCGAGCATGCCGCGGGTGGGCCCGCCGCCGCCATCGCCGTGGCCATAGACGAGGAAGAGCTCGTCGTGGAGACCCTGCTGGCTGAAACGCTTCCAGGTGCCCATGACGTGGCTGGGGACGAGATCGGGGCAATAGGTGGTGTTGATCCCATCATATTCGTAACGCTGGGTCGTGAGGAAATAGGCCGGGACCTTGGTGCCATCCAAACCCTGCCAGAAGAAGATTTCATGCGGCATGCGGTTGGTGTCGTTCCAGCTCATCTTGTGGGTGATGAAGACTTCAAGGCCGGCCAGGGCCATGAGCTGGGGGAGGGCAGCGGTGTAGCCAAAAGTGTCTGGCAGCCAGACGATTTTTGGCGTCACGCCGAACTTGTCCTGGTGGTACTTTACGCCCTTGGTGATGTGGCGGACGAGGCTTTCGCCCGAGGCGATGACGACGTCGGGTTCGAGCCAAAGCGCGCCTTCGATCTCGAAGCGGCCGGCTTCGACCTGACTTTCGATGCGGGTGAACAGCTCGGGATAGTCCTCTTCGAGATAATCGAGCAGCACGCCCTGATTATACATGAAGCGGTAGTCGTCATATTCGTCCATCAGCGAGAGGGCATTGGCCATGGAACGCGCCATTTTCTGGCGGGTTTCGCGCACGCGCCAGAGCCAGGCGACGTCGATATGGGTGTGGCCGGTGGCGACGATCTCGGGCATGGCATCGGCGTCGGCCTCGGCGTAGAGGGCGTCGGCGCGGGTGCGTGCGGCTTCCAGGCTCGCGGTGAAACGTTCGGGATTGCCGGGGCGCAGGTCGATGAGGTCCACGGCTTCATCGATATGGCGGAGGAGGCGGGCGCGGCGGGCATCGTCGGGCTTGAGGAGCCGGGCGATGTCGAGCGGGACCTTTAGGTCGTAGTAGACGATTTCGGCGAGGCGATCGAGTGTGACCAGTTCGACGGCAAAGCCGAGCTGGCGGCGGTTTTCGATGGTGCCGGCCTCGATGAGGATGTCGATCGTTTCGCCGCCGGTCGCCTTGGAGGTGATGCGGAATTCACGGTGATTGCCATCGCCGCCGCTGGCGATCTTGCCGTTTAGGCGAACGAGAAGCTGCGGATCGCTGCGGCCCATGACGGAGCCGAACTGGGCCTCCACGCGGCCGAAGACGGGTTTGCCGGCCATTTCCTGAGGCAAGGTGACGGAGCCGCCGAACCAATAATAGCCATCGGGCTCGCCCCAGACGAGGTTCTGGTCGACGTCGGTCCATTCGCTGCGGTCTTCGAGCGCGGCTAGGTTGCGTTCGCCATTTTCGGCCTGCCGGTGCTTGAGCGGCACGAAGATGCCGGAGCGCTGGAAGATGCGCTCGCGGAGCACGGCGAGCAGGCGGTCGAGCTTGGCAATACGGGGCATGGGCAGACTTTTTCAATGGGACGCTGTGATTCAATTGACGGGTAGCGATAGCGAAAAACTATGGCGAGCGCGCGATAAAAACGTTGCAATGCCGAGATTTCAGCGGTTTTCCGCTTGTCGTTTCGGTGTCACAGTTTTGCTCTATCGCAGCGCCACTTTTCCCTTTTCGATTGGCCCGCCATGCACGCCCTAGACGCCACAGTATTGAGTAATGCTCGTATCGTTCTTGCCGATGGCATCCACGAAGGCGCGGTCGAAATCGCGGGCGGGGTCATCACCGATATCGGTTCGGCGAGCCGGCGCGGCACGGATCTGAACGGCGATTATCTCATTCCGGGGCTGGTGGAACTGCACACCGACCACCTGGAGACGCACTATGCGCCGCGGCCGAAAGTGCGGTGGCACCCGGTGGCGGCGGTGCAGGCGCATGACGCCCAGATCGCGGCTTCCGGCATTACCACGGTGTTCGACGCCATTCGCGTCGGGATCGACGAGCATGCCGATATGGGCGCGGTGGAGCTGCGGATCTTGGCCGATGCAGTGACGGCGGGCGTCAATGCCGGGCGGCTGCGGGCGGATCACCTGATCCACCTCCGCTGCGAGGTTTCGGCGCCGGATTGCCTCGAAAGTTTCGAGCAAATCATGGACCACCCGCTGGTGCGGCTGGCCTCGCTGATGGACCACGCGCCGGGCCAACGGCAGTTTGCGAGCCCGGATGCCTACAAGGTCTATTATCAGGGCAAGCTCAAGATGACAGACGATGAACTCGCCGAGTTCATCGCCAGACGATCATATGAATCTGGGACTTACTCGGACAAGCACCGCAAGGCATTGGCAGCGCTGAGCGCGGAGCGGGGCATTGCGCTGGCAAGCCACGACGATGCGACCAAGGCGCATGTGGACGAGGCCGTGGCGCTGGGCATCCGCATTGCCGAGTTTCCGACGACGTTTGAAGCCGCGCAGGCTTCGCGCGATGCGGGCATGGCCATCCTGATGGGCGGGCCTAATGTGGTGCGCGGCGGATCGCATTCGGGCAATGTTTCGGCACGCGATCTGGCGGCGGCGGGGCTCCTCGATATTTTGTCGTCCGACTACATTCCATTCTCGATGCTGCAATCGGCATTTTGCCTTGCCGAAGAGGTGCCGGGGATAAGTTTGCCGGACGCGATCGGTTTTGTGACCAAGCGCCCGGCCGAGGCGGCGGGGCTCGATGATCGCGGTGAGATTGCCGTGGGCAAGCGCGCGGACCTCGTCCATGTGCGGGTCGAAGAGGGCATTCCGATCGTCATGACCGTGTGGCGGCAGGGGCGTCGGGTTATATGAGCGGAACTATCGTCGCCGTCGTGGGCTCGAGTGGCGCTGGCAAGGACAGCGTCATGAACTTTGCGCGCGAGCGGCTGGGCGATGAGATCTGCACCGTAAGGCGCGTGGTGACGCGGCCGGCCGATGGCGGCAGCGAGGATCATGACAGCCTCTCGGAGGCAGAGTTTTTGGCCGCGGAGAGCCAGGGCGAATTTGCGCTGAGCTGGGAGGCGCATGGGCTGCATTATGGGCTGCCGGTGTCGCTCGATCGGGATCTTGGCGAGGGGCGGGTGGTTGTCGCCAACCTCTCGCGGGCGGTGATCCCGGACCTGTTGCGGCGCTATCCGACGGCGCTGGTGGTCGAGGTCTGGGCGGAGCCGGAAGTTGTCGCGAAGCGGCTGGCCGGGCGCGGGCGGGAAGATGCCGGGGAAATCCGGCGGCGGATGGACCGGAGCGTCGGGGTGAGACTGCCAGCGAGCACGGTGCGGATTGATAATTCGGGCGCGCTGGATGTGGCTGGGGAGCAGTTTGTGGGGCTGCTGAGGGATCTGTTGCGGGTCGGGGTTAGGGCTTAGCCTTTTTGGGCCGGCGCTTTTGGCTCCACCCCCTCCCTTCCTCCCCCATCTAGGGGGAGGTGTCGTATCCAGTTTTTGGCACTATCTGTTCAAAGCCACAGATATGCACCTCCCCCTTGATGGGGGAGGGTGGGAGGGGGTGTTCTATAGCCCTAGTTTCAAACCACCAATTCCATGCGCTCCGCCGGAAAGCGGCTCAGCGCGTAGGAGAGCGGATTGCTGTCGGGGTCGGCGTTGACTGCTTCGGAAACCAAGACGATCGCGCCGGGGGCGAGGCCCAGAAGCCGGGTTTCTTCGACGTCGGCGTGGCGGGCGGAGATGCGGGTGGTGGCGCGGACGTAGTCGGGGAAACCGTAGCTTTCGAAGGCGCGTGTGATCGAATTGAGCTCGGTGAGGCGGGCGGCGAAATCTGGAAATTGGCGATAGGCGAGCCAGGTGGTGGAGCGCGAGAGCGGCACGCCATCGGCGAGCGAAACCGCTTCGAGCCGCACGACCTTGGCGCCGGGTTTGAGGCCGAGGGCTTCGGCGACCTGGGCGCTGGCGTTATCGATGCGGTCGCCCAGGGTGTTGGTGACGACGGTGTTCGCCTGGCCCTTGAGGCCTTCGCGGAATCTGGTGCGCTTGCCGATGGGGTAGCTGAGGCGGCGAATACTTCTTACGAAAGTGCCGCGGCCTTGTTCGGCGATGACGACGCCTTCTTCGGCCAGCACCGCGAGGGCGCGGCGAACCGTGTGGCGGTTGGCGGAAAAGCGTTCGGAAAGAAGGGCTTCGGTGGGGAGGCGATCGCCATTGGCGAGTTTGCCGCCGACGATATCGAGGCGGATGGCATCGGCGATCTGACGCCAGAGGGCGACGCCGCCGGCAGTTGAATGCGATTTTGTCATTGCACTTTCACACGAGAAGCGTAGAGCGGAACGAGTGAGATTAGTTGTCTAGTTTATTAGACAAATCGAGGCAAGCATGATGTCAGAGATTTCTGCCGAACAGAGCGCGAGAAAGCGGGCGCTGGATGTGCTGGCGGCGGCGCCGGCCAAGGCGCTGGCCGAGCGCTGGGCCGCTTTCGGTGACCAGCCGGCGCATCAGCGCATTCGTGGCCCCGAGACCGGGCTCGTTATGGTGCGCGGCCGGGCGGGGGGCGGCGGGGCGCCGTTCAATCTCGGCGAGGCGACGGTGAGCCGGGCCAGTGTGCGGATTGTAACCGGGGAAATTGGGCACGGGTATTGTTTGGGGCGTGATCTCGATAAGGCCGAGGCGATTGCGGTGATCGATGCGCTGCGGCAGCGCGAGATGGCGCGGGTCGATGCGGAAATTATTGAGCCGCTGGAGGCGCTTATGGCGGCGGGCGATGAGAAGCGGGCCGAGGAGACGGCGGCGACGCGGGTGGACTTTTTCACCATGGTGCGAGGGGATAACTGATGCTTTCCCATGATTTTGGCGCGGGTTTTGCCGATCCGGTGCGCGATGCGCAGGGTGTGTTCCGGGCGGTTCTGGATGCGCTGTCGCATCCCGGTGTGGCGCAAAAACTGACGGGTATGAGTGACTGTGTGGGTAACCTCAAGGGTGAATTGGCTAGCACACTGTTAACACTTGGCGACCACGACACGGCGATTTGGTTATCACCGCGCGTCGATACGGCGGCGGTGAAGGGATTTGTCGGGTTTCATTCCGGCGCGCCGGTGGTGAGCGATGTGGCCAAGGCCGTTTTTGCTTTCGTGGCGCTCGGGGATGCGCTGCCGAATTTGGCGGACTGCAATCTTGGAAGCCAAGAATATCCGGATCGGTCGACGACGCTGGTGGTGGAATTGCCGGCGCTGAGTGGCGGGCCGGCGCTGGTGCTGCGGGGGCCGGGTATTCGCGACACGCAGGAGATTAGCCCGGTGGGTTTGCCGGGGGATTTCGTCAGCCAGTGGAGCGAGAACCGCGAGCTTTTTCCGCGCGGGGTGGACCTGTTGCTGGTGGCGGATGGGCAGGTGGTTGGCCTGCCGCGGACAACCCGGATTGGGGACGCGTAAATGTATGTTGCTGTAAAGGGCGGGGAAGCCGCCATTGCCAATGCGCATCGGTTGCTGGCGGATCGGCGGCGCGGAGATCGCGCGGTGCCGGCGTTGCGGCTCGACCAGATCGTCGAGCAGTTGGGCCTCGCGGTGGACCGGGCCATGGGCGAGGGATCGCTGTATGATCGGGAGCTGGCGGCGCTGGCGCTTTTGCAGGCGCGGGGCGATCTGATCGAGGCGATCTTTCTGGTCCGGGCCTATCGCACCACGCTGCCGCGGTTTGGCTATTCCGAGCCGATCGACACCGGGGCGATGAAAATCGAGCGGCGGATTTCGGCGACGTTCAAGGATTTGCCGGGCGGGCAGATGCTGGGGCCGACATTTGATTATACGCACCGGCTGCTGGACCCGAGCATTGTCGGCGAGGATGCCGAAGTGCCGGCCACGCGCGAGGCCGAAGAGAGCCGGGCGCCGCGGGTGACGGATTTGCTCGGGCGGCAGGGGCTGATCGAGCCGGATGGCGAATTGCCTGAGGGGCATGAGGTTGGCGATCTGACGCGCGAGCCGCTGGATTTTCCGCTCAATCGGGATTTGCGATTGCAGGCGCTGGCGCGGGGCGACGAGGGATTTCTGCTGGCGCTCGGCTATTCGACGCAGCGCGGCTATGGGCGGACGCATCCCTTTGTCGGGGAAATCCGCATTGGCGAGGTCGAGGTCGAGTTCGACATTCCCGAGCTGGGCTTTGCGGTGAGCCTGGGGCGGGTTCGGGTGACTGAATGCCAGATGGTCAATCAGTTCAAGGGCTCGGCGACGATCCCGCCGCAGTTCACCCGCGGCTATGGGCTGGTGTTCGGGCAGGCGGAGCGCAAGGCGATGGCCATGTCGCTGGTGGACCGGGCGCTGCGGGCGAAAGAGTTTGGCGAGGATATCGTGGCGCCGGCGCAGGACGAGGAATTCGTCATTTCGCACTCGGACAATGTGCAGGCGACGGGGTTCGTCGAGCACCTCAAACTTCCGCATTATGTGGATTTCCAGGCGGAGCTGGATTTGATCCGGCGGATGCGGGCGGAGTTTGAGGGGCGGGAGGCGGCGGAGTGATGCGCTTGGTCGCTGATGTTCTTGCAATAACCGGAAGTTTTGGCGGGGTGTTCCTCTCCCCCTCGGGGAGAGGTGGCTCGGCCACAGGCCGAGTCGGTGAGGGGGATCTCTCCACTCTCGCTCAAATATCCCCC
>NZ_LMLO01000024.1:12683-13618 GCF_001421945.1 Devosia sp. Leaf64
GGGAAAAGAATAAGAAAGCCCTGGAGCAAGCGTCATGAACGCCGTCGCAAATTACAATTTTGCTTATCTCGATGAGCAGACCAAGCGGATGATCCGGCGGGCTATTTTGAAGGCTGTCGCCATTCCTGGGTATCAGGTGCCGTTTTCGTCGCGCGAAATGCCAATGCCTTATGGTTGGGGCACGGGCGGGGTTCAGGTGACGGCGTCGATTATTGGGCCGGATGATGTGCTGAAAGTCATCGATCAGGGAGCGGATGATACGACCAATGCGGTGAGTATCCGGGCGTTCTTTGCCAAGGTGGCGCAGGTCGCGACGACGACGCACACGGCGGAGGCGACGATCATCCAGACGCGGCATCGTATTCCCGAGCGCAAGCTCGAGGCGGGACAGATCCTGGTTTATCAGGTGCCGATTCCTGAGCCGCTGCGCTTTTTAGAGCCGCGCGAGACCGAGACGCGAAAGATGCATGCGCTCGAGGAATATGGGCTGATGCATGTGAAGCTTTATGAGGACATTGCGCGGCATGGGCGGATTGCGACGACCTATGCTTATCCGGTCAAGGTCGAGGGGCGGTATGTGATGGACCCGTCGCCGACGCCGAAATTCGATAATCCGAAAATGCATCGGAGCGAGGCGCTGCAGCTGTTTGGGGCGGGGCGTGAGCACCGGATCTATGCGGTGCCGCCGTTTACGGATGTCGTCAGCCTCGATTTTGAGGATCATCCGTTTGAGATTCAGCATTTTGAGGAGCCCTGCGCGCTGTGTGGCGCGGAGGGGGTGTATCTGGATGAGGTCATTTTGGATGATCGGGGCGGGCACATGTATGTGTGCTCGGACACCGACCACTGCGAAGAGCGGCGGGAGGCGGGGGTTGTTGGGGTGTTGGGGATGAAGGAGGCGGCGGAGTGATGGGACGCACTTTTTCACCTCTCCC
>NZ_LMLO01000024.1:13667-84532 GCF_001421945.1 Devosia sp. Leaf64
CTCCCCCCAGGGAGAGGTGGAGAACGGAGCCGCGATTCTAGTGTTTCTGGAGCAATCCCATGTCTGACGAACCGCTGCTCAAGGTCAGCAACCTGACCAAATACTATGGCTCCCGCCTTGGCTGTGCCGATGTCAATTTCGAGCTTTATCCGGGCGAAGTGCTGGCGATTGTCGGCGAGAGTGGGTCGGGGAAGACGACGCTGCTCAATACGCTTTCGGCAAATCTTGAGCCGACGTCGGGCGAGGCGCTCTACCGGATGCGCGATGAAAGCTGGCGCAATATCTATGAGCTTTCCGAGGCTGAGCGGCGGTTTCTGACGCGGACGGATTGGGGCTTTGTGCATCAGAACCCGGCCGATGGGCTGCGGATGACGGTGTCGGCGGGTGCCAATGTCGGCGAGCGGCTTATGGCGGTTGGGGATCGGCATTATGGCCGTATTCGCGACACTGCGCTCGATTGGCTGGGGCGCGTAGAGATTGCGGCGGATCGGATCGATGATCAGCCGCGCTCGTTTTCGGGAGGGATGCGGCAGCGGTTGCAGATTGCGCGGAATTTGGTGACCGGGCCGCGGCTCGTGTTCATGGATGAGCCGACGGGTGGGCTCGATGTGTCCGTACAGGCGAGGCTCTTGGATTTGTTGCGACAATTGGTCGGCGAGCTTGGGCTTTCGGCGATTGTCGTGACCCATGACCTGGCCGTGGCGCGGCTGCTGAGCCATCGGATGATGGTGATGAAGGGTGGGCATGTGATCGAAGCGGGGCTGACGGACCGGGTGCTCGATGATCCGCGCGAGCCTTATACGCAGTTGTTAGTCAGTTCGATTTTGCAGGTGTGATGATGACCGCTCTATCCGTAAGAAATCTCGCAAAGACTTTTACGATGCACCTGCGCGGGGGGATCAGCCTGCCGGTGGTGGACAACGTCACTTTCGACGTCGCACCGGGCGAATGCGTGGTGCTGGGTGGGCCATCGGGGGCGGGAAAATCGTCCATTTTGAAGATGGTCTATGGGAATTATGGGGTAGATCGCGGCGCGGTGCTGATTGCGCATGACGGCGCCTTGGTGGATTTGGCGAGTGCCGATCCACGGACTGTGCTGACTTTGCGGCGGGATGCGATTGGGTATGTGAGCCAGTTTTTGCGGACAGTGCCGCGGGTTTCGGCGATCGATGTGGTGGCGGAACCGCTGGTGGTGCGTGGGGTCGATAAGGCCGAGGCGCGGGGGCGGGCCGGAGAACTGCTGGCGCGGCTCAATCTGCCGGAGCGGCTATGGGAGCTGCCGCCGGCGACTTTTTCGGGTGGCGAGCAGCAGCGCGTCAATATTGCGCGGGGTTTTATCACGCATCACCCGGTTCTGCTGCTCGATGAGCCGACGGCATCGCTCGATGCGGCCAATCGAGCCGTGGTGGTGGGGATGATTGCGCAGAAAAAGCGCGAGGGAGTCGCGATGCTCGGGATTTTTCACGATGAGGAGGTGCGGGCGGAAGTGGCGGACCGGATCGTCGATGTGACGGATTTTGCGCCGAAGGTGGCGGCATGACCCGGCTCGGCGACACACCCTCCATTCATCCGACGGCACAGGTGATGGAGTCCGAGCTTGGGCGCTATGTCGAGATCGGTGCAGGCTCACATGTCAGCCGGTCCAAGATCGGCGACTATTCCTACTGCGTCGAGAATACGCAGATCGCGTATGCGGATATTGGAAAATTCGCCAATATCGCGAGCCATGTGCGGATTTATGCCTCGATGCATCCGATGGAGCGGGCCTCGCTCCATCACTTTACCTATCGCTCGGCCTGGTATTTTGAGGGCGAAGAGGACGATCAGAGCTTTTTCGACTGGCGGGCGGCGGACGGCATTCGGATTGGGCATGATACCTGGATCGGGCACGGGGCGGTGGTGATGCCAGGCGTGACGATTGGTAATGGGGCGATCATCGGGTCGAATGCCGTGGTGACCAAGGATGTGGTGGATTTTGCCATTGCCGTAGGCGTGCCGGCACGGACGATCAAGCAGCGGTTTTCCGATAATGTGGCGGGAAGGCTCGATGCGATGAAGTGGTGGGATTGGAGCCACGAGAAACTACATCAGGCGCTGCCGGATTTTCGGGCGCTGGGGATCGAGGCGTTTTTGGAGAAGTATGAGGGGTGACCCCCACCTAGCCTCCCCCTGGTAGGGGGAGGGATGTGGTCCGTGGTTCTCAGGCTGCAACACAAACTCGATATATTCCTCCCCCTATCAGGGGGAGGTTAGGTGGGGGTGCCGCGACAACCCGCAACAGTCCGGTGAATAGTCATGGAACCGTCACCGATCATACATGGTGACGTTACACGCGCGCCTTAGGTCTGCCGCAGTTCAACGACTGGGGCGGGCTCATGCTCAAGATTTCGCACGTTACACGACGGTTCGGTGACAAGATCGCCGTCAATGATGTGACGCTCGAAATCCCGCAAGGGCAGATGGTGGGCATTATTGGCCGTTCGGGCGCTGGCAAGTCGACACTGCTGCGCATGATCAATCGGCTCAACGACGTTTCGTCGGGCTATATCGAATATGAGGGCGTCAAGACGTCCGAGCTCAAGGGCAAGGCGCTGCGGGCATGGCAGCGCGATTGCGCCATGATCTTCCAGCAGTTCAACCTCGTGCCGCGGCTCGATGTCATCACCAATGTGATGCTGGGGCGGCTCAATGGCCGCAATCCGCTCCTGAACCTCCTCCAGGTGTTTTCGCCGGACGAGCAGTTCGAAGCGCTCAAGGCACTCGAGCGGCTCGATATCGCGCAGACGGCGACCCAGTGGGCGCAGACCCTGTCGGGCGGCCAGCAGCAGCGCGTCGCGATTGCGCGGGCGTTGATGCAGAAACCGAAGATGATCCTTGCCGACGAGCCGATCGCTTCGCTCGATCCGCGCAATGCGCAGATCGTCATGGACTCGCTCCGCGACATCAATTCCGAGGGCATCACCGTCATCACCAATCTCCACACGCTCGATACGGCGCGCGCTTATTGCGAGCGCATCGTCGGCATGGCGGCCGGCAAGATGGTGTTCGACGGCACGCCGAACGAGCTGACGACCGATGTCGCTCGCACCATTTACGGCGCCGATGGCCTCAAGGAGGCCTTTTCCGAGGCGATGACTTCGACCTCTATCGCGCCCATCCAATACCTGCCGCGCACGCCGACCAATGCGCAGCAGGCGCCCTGAAACTCGGCCCTTTTCAGAAAAAACCGAGATTACCCAAACGCGTCACCAAAGGAGACCTCCCGTGTCCGCGATCCGTAAACTGCTTCTCGCCTCCGTCGCGCTTTCCATGTCGACCGCAGCCTTTGCCCAGGACGGTCTCGTCCTCCGCATCGGTCTCGATGGCGGCGAAAACGAAGCCGACCAGCTGCGCCGTTCCGAATGCGTTGCCGAGCCGCTGAAGGCCGCAACCGGCGCCACCGACGTCCAGTTCTTCCCATCGCCCGACTATAACGGCATCATCCAGGGCCTCCTCGGCGGCACAATCGACATCGCCATCATGGGCGCTTCGTCCTATGCCGCGATCTACCTGCAGGACCCGGAAGCCGTTGACCCGGTTCTGACCACCCAGCAGGAAGACGGTTCGACCGGCTACCACACGATCATGGTTGCACGTTCGGATTCGGGCATCACCG
Source organism: Devosia sp. Leaf64 (assembly GCF_001421945.1). NCBI lineage: Bacteria > Pseudomonadati > Pseudomonadota > Alphaproteobacteria > Hyphomicrobiales > Devosiaceae > Devosia > Devosia sp. Leaf64. Next base: position 17,323 of record NZ_LMLO01000024.1, read on the forward strand.
ATCTCGCTTCCACCAAGGGCAAGAAGCTCGGCTTTGCCGATCCGGACTCCACCTCGGGCTACCTGATCCCGTCCGTCGCTCTTCCGGCCGACCTCGGCATGCCGATCGCTGAATTCTACAGCGAAACCGGATTTGGCGGCGGCCATGAAAACCTCGTGCTCGGCGTTCTCGACGGTACCTGGGATGTCGGCACGACCTTCGGTTCGGGCCAGGGCGAATTCTCGGAAGGCTACACCTCCGGCAACCTGCGCATCATGGTCGACAAGGGCCTCCTCGACATGGATGACCTCGTGGAAGTCTGGCAGTCGCCGATCATCCCGAACGGCCCGCTGATGGTGTCGAACAAGCTGCCAGCCGACATCAAGGAAAAGGTCACCGCCATGTTCAAGGCGCTGCCCGAGACCGATTTCGAATGCTTCGATGCCTTCACCGCCGGCGGCTACACCAACTTCGTCGACGCCGACCAGACCATGTACCAGACGATCATCGACGCCCGTAAGTCGGTTATCGGCGGCTGATTTTTTGATCCCGGGAGGCGGGCAAGGCCTGCCTCTCATTTCAATCAAGCCACAGCGTCATCCCCGCGAAAGCGGGGATCTCTGCAAGAGGGATTCCCGCTTTCGCGGGAATGACGCCGTGGTTGTTGGAGACGCCTCGCGATGGCCGATATTTCCCAGCAGTCACCCGGACTTTCGCCGGCCGGCCAAACGATCCTGCAGCATTATCGCTCTCAGGTGATGACGCGACGGGTCTATACGATCCTCGTGGTGATCGGGGTGATCGTGGCGCTGGTGGCGGCCATGAGCTATGCCAATTCGGCCAATTCGGGGAAGTTTTTCGAACGCCTTCCCTTCATGTTCGACTTCATCAAGAACTTTACACCGCGCGATCCGCTCGAGATTTTTCGCGCCATGTTCGGGGTGGCCTCGCCCTATTTTGATGGCTCGGCGAAGTATGATTATACCTCGAGCAATATCTATCTGACCGATAGCTTCTACATTCCCAATTTCATTTATCAGCTCATCGTCACGGTCAATATTGCCGTCGTGTCGACCATCATCGGCGGGGCGATCGGGTTTTGCCTTTGCTTCTTTGCCGCGACCAATCTGGTGGGCGCGGGGCCGGTGCGCTGGGTGGTGCGGCGCATCATGGAAGTGATGCGTGCTTTCCCGGAAATCGTCATCGCCGGGCTGCTGACAGCTGTCCTCTCCATCGGACCGATTGCGGCGATCGCGGCGGTTTCGCTGCATACGATCGGGGCGCTGGGGAAGCTCTGCTTCGAAGTTGTCGAGAATGCAGACATGAAGCCCGATGAGGGGCTGAAATCGGTTGGCGCGAGTTGGCTTGAGCGCGTGCGCTACGCCATCGTGCCGCAGGTGATGCCCAATTTCGTGTCCTATGGGCTGCTGCGCCTCGAGATCAATGTGCGCGCGTCGACCATTATCGGCGCAGTGGGCGGCGGCGGGATCGGCGAAGTGTTTCGCCTCTCGATCGGGCGCGATTATGCCGCGCAGACCTATGCGATCATCATTCTGCTGCTCGTGACCATCATTGCCATCGACCAGTTTTCGGGCTGGCTGCGGCGGCGGCTGGTGGGCGATGGCAACTTCAATTTCGGAAAGGCGAGCGTGTGACCATGTCGGCGATCAGTGCTGCCGAGCGCACTCGGCTCGAACAGAAATTCCCCGAGGTTTTCAAGACCTCGTTCCTCAAACGGCACGGCTTGATCGTCGCGCTCTTGGCAACGGCGGCATATCTTGTTTTCTGCTGGTTTTTCTTCAATGTCGGGCCGGCCCTGCAGAACGGCAAATGGGATCGCGCCTCCATCTATGTGCAGGACTGGTATAGCTGGCGCGCCCAGCCGCGGCTGCGCTTTGGCGATGATGGCGTGGTGACGCCGCAATGGTCGAGCCGCGGGCAATATCCGGCCGATGCCACAATCGATTGGCTGACGCCGCATGCCGACGGCAGCATGACTGCGACCTTTGGCAGCGCGGCGGATCGGCTCGACATCACGACGCGCCAGGTCGATGTCTATCTCAATGGCGAAGTGTGGCCGGTGACGATCACGGCGGATGCGGCGCTGGCGCCGGAAGGCGCGCCGGCCGCGATCCAGCAGGATCGGCAGAAGGTGGTGGTCGACTTCGGGTTCGAAGGGCAGGCCGAAATCCGCGCCAATCAGGTGGCCGTGCAGCGCCGGTTTTTTGGTTGGGCCAATTTCCTCTACGATCCTACCTCGCCGCTCTGGGGCAATGATCTGTTCTCCTCGATCGGGCTGATGCTGTCGGGCGACAGGGTCAATCCCGATATGTCGAATGCGCAATATGTGCTGAACCAGTGGCTCGGGAACAAGGCGTGGCAGCATGCGGATATTCTCGTAAAGCTGTTCCAGACGCTGGTCATGGCCTTTGTCGGCACGCTCTTGGCGACGCTGATCGCCTTTCCGCTGGCCTTTATTGCGGCGCGGACGATCACGCCGAGCGGGGCAGCGAACTGGGGGATGAAGCGGTTTTTCGATTTCATCCGCTCGGTCGACATGCTGATCTGGGCGCTGTTCTTTACCCGCGGCTTTGGGCCGGGGCCGATCCCGGGGATCGCGGCGATTTTTCTCACCGATACCGGGGCGCTTGGGAAGGTCTATGCCGAGGCGCTTGAAAATGTCGACGACAAGCAGCGCGAGGGCATGAAGTCGGTGGGCGCAAGCCCGATGGCGGTCAACCGCTATGGCGTCGTACCGCAGGTTTTGCCGGTGTTCGTGTCGCAATCGCTTTACTTCTGGGAGAGCAATACGCGTTCGGCCACGGTTATCGGCGCGGTCGGGGCCGGGGGCATCGGGCTCAAACTGCTCGAATCGATGGGCACCAATTCGGACTGGGACAAGGTCGCCTATATGGTGCTGCTGATCCTCTTGGTGGTGTTCCTGTTCGACAATATGTCGAATGCGATCCGGTCACGGTTGATTGGGTCGAATACCTGACAAGTGCCTCGCCATAAAAAGAAGTGACTGAAAGCCGCTGCCTTCGGGTGGCGGCTTCGTCTTTCGCCGGTTTAGAAAATACGGCGCCTTCGTGACATGCGGCAGGCGCATTGCTTGGTCGTCGTGAGTGCGGTTGACCGCATCCTTGGCAAATCTTCCACTCGGCAGGTTCCGGTGAGGAGATGCGCGATTGCTCAAGATACTCTACCTGGTCCCCAACCTGTCCGACCCTGCAGCGGGACGACGGGTGGCGATGTTTCAGCTTGGTGGTGCGGACGTCGAGCTGGCGGGGTTTCGCCGGGCCGATGCACCGCCTTCGAGCCTGCCGGTCGAGATGGTGGTCGAGCTCGATGTGACGCATGACGCGCGCATGTTGCAGCGGCTCCTGGCGACGGTAAAGGCGCGCTATACGGCGCGGGGCTGGGCGCGGCGGTTTTCGCGGCCGGATGTGATCGTGGCGCGTAATCTCGAAATGCTGGCGATCGCCGAGCATCTCTTGCAGCTTTGGCCCGATCCGCCGGCGCTCGTTTATGAATGTCTCGATATTCATCGGCTGATGCTGCGCGAGGATGGCGTTGGGCGGGCGATGCGTTCGGTCGAGCAGCGGCTGATGCAGCCGGCGAGCCTTTTGCTGACGAGTTCGCCTGCGTTTTTGAGCCAATATTTCGATGAGCAGGGCGCGCCGCCGGCGCGGTTGATCGAGAACAAGGTTTTTGCCCCTAGCTTTCCCGAGACGGGGCGCAACCCGGGCTTGGCGCTCGATGACGAGGGGCCGTTGCGGCTCGGCTGGTTCGGGGCGCTGCGGTGCGCCCGATCGCTCGATATTCTCGAGGCGCTCTCGACCGAACTGGGTGGCAAGCTGGAGGTGACGCTGCGCGGGCGGCCTGCCTTGGTCGAGTTCGACGATTTTCATCGCACGGCCAATGGGGCTCGGCATCTCAGCTTCGAAGGGCCCTATGTCTATCCCGACGATCTCGCGACGATCTATTCGGGCGTGCACTTCGTCTGGGCCATCGACTTTTTCGAAGAGGGGCAGAATTCGAGCTGGCTGCTACCCAACCGGATTTATGAAGGGTGCCTCAATGGCGCCATCCCAATCGCGCTCAAGGGCACGGAAACGGCGGCGTTCATCGCGCGGCATGGGATCGGGATCGTCATCGACGATGTCGAGATTTCAACGCTGGTCGAGCTTTTTGCCGGCATGAGCCGGAAACGCGTGCGCGAACTGGCGCGGGCGGTGGCTGACAAGGACAAGAGCCATTTTCGCTGCGAGGAGGACGAGTGCGTGGCGCTCGTCAAGAAACTCGGGGCTCTCGCGGGCATGTCGGCGATGGAGATGGCAGCATGAGCGCGCGGGTTCTGATTATCGTGCCGACGCTGAATGAAAGCGCGCATATTCCCAGTCTGCTTGACGGATTGCTGGTCGAGGCGGAAGTGCTCGACGCGACGATCGTCGTGGCCGATGGCGGCAGCCAGGATGGGACGCGGGAGATCGTGGCGGCGCGGGCGGCGGGTTCGACGCGTATTCACCTGATCAACAATACGCGGCGCATTCAATCGGCGGCGATCAACCTGGCGGTGGCGCTCTATGGGGATCGCGCGGATTATCTCATTCGCATCGATGCGCATGGGACTTATCCGACGGATTATTGCCGGGACCTTGTGGCCGAGGCGGAAGAGCGGGGCGTTGGCAGCGTCGTCGTGCCGATGACGACGATGGGGCATGCACCGTTTCAGCGGGCGGTCGCGACGGCGCAGAATTCGCCGATCGGCACGGGTGGCTCGGCGCATCGCACCGGCAATGTAAGCGGGCCGGTCGACCATGGGCATCATGCGCTGATGCGTGTCGATGCGTTTCGGCAGGTTGGTGGCTATGACGAGACGTTCCGCGCCAATGAGGATGCGGAGCTCGATTTCCGGCTGCGGGCTGCGGGCCACACGATCTGGCTGACTGACCGGACGGGGATGATCTATTATCCGCGGGCAACGGCAACTGGGCTTTTTCGCCAGTATTTTGGCTATGGCGGGGGCAGGGCGCGCAATATCTTGAAGCATCGGATGCGGCCGCGGCTGCGGCAGATGGCGCCGTTGGCGATTTTGCCGGTGGTGCTTTTGGCGGTGCTCTCGATCTGGCACTGGGCGTTTCTGGTGCCGCTCTTGCTTTGGGGTGTTCTCTGTATCGGGCTCGGCGTGCATGCGGCACGGAAATACTATCCCGAATATGACATGCCGATGAGCCTCTCGCCGCTGGTCGGCTGGGCGGCGATGATCATGCATTTTGCCTGGTCGTCGGGCTTTTGGCTGCATCTGATCCAGCGGCCGTTCCGCAAGGGAGCGGCGTGATGGCGCGGGTCGATATCTGTGTTTGCACCTTTCGCCGGCCGTTTCTGGCCGAGACGCTGCGCTCGATCGGGCGGCTGGAGCGGGGCGGGCATGATATCAGGGTGATCGTGGCGGATAATGACACGACGCCATCGGCGCGGGGGCTCGTTGAGGACCTTGCGGGGAAACTGGCTTTGCCGGTGCGCTATGTGCATGCGCCGGAGGCCAATATCTGCGTCGCGCGCAATGCGTGTCTTGATGCGGCGGAGGGCGATTTCATCGCCTTTGTCGATGACGATGAGACCGTGAGCCCCGGCTGGCTGATGGCGCTTTTGGCGCGGGCTGAGGAGACCGGCGCGGCGGCGGTGCTGGGGCCGGTGGCGGCGGTTTATGGGGCGGATGCGCCGGACTGGATGCGGCGCGGCGACTTTCACTCGACCTATCCGGTTTTTGTCGAGGGTACGATCCGCACGGGCTATACCTGCAATGTGCTGATCCGCTGGGCGGCTCCATTTTCGGCGCTGCGGTTTGATCCAAGGCTCGGGAAATCGGGCGGCGAGGATACCTCGTTCTTTTATGCGCTGACCGATCTGGGCGGCACGATCGACTATGCGCCCGAGGCGCTGGTGGAAGAGCCAGTGACAGCGGCGCGGGCCAGCATGGGCTGGCTTGTGAAGCGCCGGCTGAGGTTTGGGCAGACGCACGGCATGTTGCTGACAGGGGGGCGGGCCAAGCGGCTGCCCGCGGTGGGCGCAAAGATCGCGTTTTGCTGCCTGATGACGGGGCTGACGGCCTTTTCGCCGATTGCGCGGCGGCGCAACTGGCTGCGGGCCATTCTTCACATGGGTGTGGCGGGAGGCCTTCTGGGCCTCAGCCAAGCCGAACATTACGGCCACTCGGCCACGTCCTGAGCCTTCAGGCGGAGAACCACATGCTTGAAAAGAACCCCTTTCCCGAAGCCATGGCGCCGCAGCCATCGGACCTCAAGACCTTAGACCTCGATCGCATCTTTTCGCTGGTGCGGCGGCAGGCTTGGATCCTGGCGCTCTGCGTTGCCGCGATGGTGGCGCTGGCAGTGTTTTACCTTGCGCTGGCGCCGCGTAGCTATATGTCGGCGGGGCAGATCCTGATCGACAAGAAGCTCGAACAGGTGACGAGCGGGGAACAGACGGCGACGAGTTCGACCGATCTCGAAGCGCAGGTGCTCAACCAAATCGAGGTTCTGCGCTCGAGCCGCGTGGCCAAGGCCGTGGCGGAAGCGGAAAACCTGATGACCGATCAGGAATTTCTCAATCCGCCGCCCTCGTTCAGCCAGCGGGTGAAGAGCCTTTTCGGGCTTGGATCGGGCGGGGCGACGGAAACGCGGGAAGCAACGCTCGATGAAGTCGCCGGAATGCTGCGCGCCAATGTGGCGGTGGACCGCATGGGGCGGTCCTCGATCATTCGCGTCGGCTATGAGGCAGCGACGCCGGAACTGGCCCAGCGGATCGCGCGGGCCTATGGACAGGCGCTGCTGCAGGATCAGCTCAATGCCGAACTCGAAGCGACGGGCGCGGCGGCCGATTGGCTACAGCAGCGGCTCGCCGAGATTGGCGAAAGCCAGCGCCAGGCGATTTTGGCGATCGAGCAATATCGCAAGGAAACCGGCCTCAGCGTGGGGCAGGATCGCGACCTGACCAATCAGCGCATCGAGACGCTCTCGACCCAGCTTGCCGAGGCGCAGGCGGAGACGGCGCGGCTGCGGGCGCTTTCGGGGCAGGTCGAGGCGGTGATCGCGGAGGGGCCGGAAGCGGCCTCGGCCTCGGTGTCGCTGTTGGCCGGGGCGCAATCGGATCCGGCGGAGATTTCGCTGCTGCGCAATCAGGTGGCGACACTGACGAGCCGGATTGCGGAGGTGGAGGGCACCTATGGCGCGGACCATCCGCAGCTTTCGGTCTTGCGGGCGGAGAAGACCGCGCTCGACAATCGCATCTTTGCGCTGCTGCAAAACCTTGGGCAGCAATATCGCACGCAACTGACCATTGCCCAGCAGCAGGAAATCGGGCTGCGCGGCGATATCGACGCCGAAGGGCAGAGCGCCGGGGCGATCGGCCAGGAACAGGTGCGCTTGAATGAATTGCAGCAACGTTCGGACGCGTTGCGGGCGCTCTATAATAGCTATCTGACGCGCTACGAAGAGGCGGTGCAGCGGCAAAGTTTCCCGATCCCATCGGTGCGGATCGTGACCGAAGCGCTGATGCCCGATGATCCATCGAGCCCACGGACGGTCGTCATCCTTTTGGCGGCGATTATCGCCGGGTGTTTCGCCGGCGCGGTTCTGGGTATGCTCAACGAATTGCGCGAGCGCGGTTTCCGCACCGGGGAGCAGGTGCGCCGGCAATTGGGGCTGCGGTTCCTTGGCTATATGCCGAAGCTGCAGCTTGGGGCCGATGACACGCAGGACATCAGGCGCAAAACCATTCGCATGCTGGTGCGCGGGGCGCTCGGCAGCAAGATGGGCCGGCGCTGGGGCGCGCCTTATCTTGAGGCGCTAAAGGCAACGCGGCTGGTGCTGCAGCCGGTGGCCGAGCGGGCAAGCCCGGTGCTGGGCGTGGTTTCGGTTCTGCCGGGCGAGGGAAAATCCACTTTTGCGCTGTCGCTGGCCGAGATGCTGAGCGAGTCCGGGGCGCGTGTGCTGCTCGTCGATGCCGATGTGGCGCCCGATGTCGACGCCATGTCGCGCCGGGTGGTGCCGCTGCAGCCAGCAGAGTGGCGGAGCGTCGCGACGACCGATGTCGAGAGCGGGATTGTCACGATTTCTGCCGGCGCGGCGGAAGTGGGTGGCGGCGATCTCTCGAGCATTGCGATGCAGAAGATGCTGTCCGAAGCGCGGAGCCAGTTCGATTATATTATCCTCGACCTTCCGGCTTTGGGGCCGGTGATCGATGCGCTGACCGTATTGCCGTTTACCGATGCGAGCGTCTTGGTGACCGAATGGGGCAACACCCCGCGGCGACTGGTGCGCGGCGTTTTGGAGCGCGAGCCGGAACTGGCGGATCATATGGTGGGCGTCGTGCTCAACAAGGTCGATCTCGGGACGCTACCGAAGTTCACCGATATCGGGGGGATGGAGCGGTTCGCGTATAAGCGGCGGCGCAAGGTCGAAGATCGGGAATTGGAAACGGCGCCATAGGGCGCCGTTTGGCCAAGTGTATTTTCCACTAAGTGGGGTCGCGGTCTCTCTCTTCCCGCAAAGCAGTCGCCAGCTTGCGCCGTGGCATCATGCGGTCGTGAATAACGCCGAGAATAACGATTTCCGCTTCACCGTTCTTGGTGACTTTTTCTTTGAAGAAGACGAGGTGAGAGGCGCTGCCTCGTCTTGCCCTTACGTGATCCAGATGCATCGATTTAATTCCTGGACCAACGCCGTTTTGAGGACGACAAGCGGGGCGATTTGGATCTTGCAGGATCATCGCGATACCATCGTCGATGATCCCTGCGTACGAAAGCATCTGGCCAGCACCGAAATCTTTCCTGGTGGATTTCAGAATTCTGGCGATGTCGGCGGTGGCTCGTCGTGTCAGACGATGCTTCACTCATCGTCCTCTTCAAGAATCCTCTGGGCGATCTGTACTGCCGTGAGATCGGAATAGTCTTCGCGGTCTGCCTGTTCCAGGCCTTCAGCCAAATGTCGTCTCAGTAGCTCGAGCTTGATCTCATCCATCTCGCGATCACGCTTCATGAGCCGAAGGGCATCGCGCATCATTTCGCTGGCGGACGCATATTCGCCGCGCTCGATCTCGCTGGAGACAAAGTCTGCAAATTCGTCGGTAAGGCTGATGTTCATGGTGGGCATGTGAAACCTCCGCAAGAGAAATATAGAGCATTGGCAATTTTGCCAAGATCAATGCGGTGGTTTGGTCAGGAGGCGGGAATACCCCTCATCCGGCCCGTTGGGCCACCTTCTCCCACAAGGGGAGAAGGAAGTCTGTGCGTGTTGAGGGGAGGCTATTCCGCAGCCACTTTCATGCCGTCGATGAGGCCGAGTTTGGAGAGGGCGGCTAGGAAGTCCTCGGCGATGTCGTCGCGGTCGAGGGCGTAGGCGACGTTGGCGGCGAGGAAGCCGACCTTGGAGCCGCAGTCGAAGGATTGACCTTCATATTTGACGCCGGCGAAGGGCTGGGACTTCATGAGGGTCTGCATGGCGTCGGTGAGCTGGATTTCGCCGCCCGCGCCGCGGGGCTGATCGGCCAGGAGGCTGAAAATCTCGGGCTGCAGGATGTAGCGGCCGGAGATGATGAGATTGGACGGGGCATCCTGCGGCTTGGGCTTTTCGACCATTTCGGTGATGGCGAAGCCGCCATCGGTACCGGCGCCGCGGCCGACGACACCATAGGAGGAGACCTCCTGATGCGGGACCTCCTCGACGGCGATGACATTGCCGCCGGTGGTTTCATAGGCTTCGATCATCTGCTTGAGGACGCCGCGGCGGCCCTTGAACAGCATGTCGGGGAGGAGCAAGGCGAAGGGTTCATCGCCGACGATATCGCGCGCGCACCAGACGGCGTGGCCGAGGCCGAGCGGCTCCTGCTGGCGCGTGAAGCTCGTGCGACCAGCGGAGGGCAGATCCTGGCGGAGTTCTTCGAGCGCCTTGAGCTTGCCGCGGGTTTCGAGGGTCGTTTCGAGCTCGAACTGGCGATCGAAATGGTCTTCGATGACGCCCTTGTTGCGGCCGGTGACGAAGACGAAATGGGTGATTCCGGCTTCTTTGGCTTCATCCACCGCATATTGAATGAGGGGACGGTCGACCACCGTCAGCATCTCTTTCGGCATGGCCTTGGTTGCTGGCAGGAAACGCGTTCCGAGGCCAGCGACGGGAAAAACGGCAGTCTTGACGCGTTTAACCACGGCTATCTCCTGATTGAGGGTAACAACGGGGTGAATTGGAACATGTTGAGGCCAGTCGAGAAAGCCTAAAGCGCGATTGGAGATGCATGGCTTGCTTGCAGATTTGCCGTTGTTTCATTCTGTCCCAATTGGGGCGGGTTGCGTCGGCGCAAGCGGAAAGATGGCGCAATCGATTTCGCCGTTGGCGAGTATTGGTGGCTGCAACACAAGTCTAGAAGACAACCATGTGCCGATATGCGACGTTGGCCCTAAGCAGGCTTCGTGCGACCCCTTACTACGCAGTCGTGAAGGAAGGTCGTATTCTCAAGGCCCTGGGAGGGGTGTATTTACGAAGCGCTGCTAGACAACGAGCACGAAGGTGCCGCGGTGGGTTGGACCTGCTGCAGGGGGAGGCAAGGGTGAACGCAAAACGGCCAGAGGACAGCGCGGCGCACAAGGCGCCCCTGACGGCGCCGACCGACCGCGAACAGCGCACGCCGTTTCCCTGGCCTTGGGGGCTCGTCGCTATTGGGGTGATGGCGCTCGGTTGGGTCGGCATCTACCTCGTCTGGAACGGTGTCGTGTTCCTTTTTAACCTCTAAGGCGAGGGTGTGTGCCCGGCATTTTCGCCTTGCGGTTACTTGCGCGGCGCTCGCGACCATGGTTTAGGTCGCATTTTAGTTTGCTGCTGCCAAATCTTTGAGCACTCAATACTTTACCGAATGATTTGCGTTGGTTGGCCCTAACGCAATCGGGTGATTTTGTGGCTGGTGGTCTGCATGACTGCCATGCGCGACAAGCGTTGCCATGCATTTCCGATCATGTTTGCCTGCACTCACGCCGGACGGGGTTAATGCTTCGTAATTTCCGGCAGGCAAATGCGGCGTCTCCGGACCGTGGTTCGGAGTCCACAATCTGAATGAGTCAAACCCGGTCTTCCGCGTCGGCGATCTCGCTTGCGCGAACCCTTTTGCACGTCACCAGCGGCGGGTCGTCTCGCCTTCTTAGCAAGCCCCTTTGCGAGAGAATTCGTTATGTCGATGATCAATGCCGAAGTCGGCCAATCTTCTTACCCCACCCAGGCAGGCATGCCGCGTGGCGGTTTTGCCAAGCGCAGTTTCGATGTCGTTACTGCCTCGACCATGCTGTTTTTTGCGCTGCCGGCGATGTTCTTCATCGCCGTTCTGATGTTTTCGACCGATCGCGGGCCAATCTTTTTCGGCCATGAGCGGATTGGCTTGAACGGCAAGCGGTTCAAATGCCTCAAATTCCGCTCGATGGTGGTCGATTCCCAGGAAGCGCTGCGGCGCCACCTCGAGCTTTTCCCGCAGGCGCGGGCCGAATGGGAAGAAACCCAGAAGCTGCGGAATGACCCGCGCATCACCTGGCTCGGGAAGTTCCTGCGGGTGACGAGCCTTGATGAACTGCCGCAGCTCATCAACGTTATTCGCGGCGACATGAGCCTTGTCGGGCCGCGTCCGATCGTCCAGGACGAGGTCAAGCGCTATGCCGACGAGATCGCCCATTATGCGGCGGTTCGCCCTGGTATTACCGGCCTTTGGCAGGTCAGCGGGCGCAGCGACACGGGCTACGATCAGCGCGTGCAGCTCGACAGCCGCTATGTGCGCGAGTGGTCGTTCCGGGGTGACATGGTCATTCTCGTCAAGACCATCGGGGTTGTCGCCCTGCGGACCGGCAGCCGATAGGAGCGCGCGATGGCCATTCTTTCCCTTCGCCCCGGCGCTTTCCGTACCCGCAATCCCGGCCGCGATGCCGAAACCGATCAGGCGCGCACGGAAACCGTGCGCAATGCAATCCTGATGGCACTGGCCGATGCTCGCCGCGAACGCGACGGGCTCAAGCAGCGCATGAGCATGTATTATGCGCAGGCGGCGACCATGTTGGACGCGTCGGACGATTATGCGCGGCGTGAGAAAGCCGACGAGATGGTGATCCGCACCGCAGAACAGGGCGCGGCGGCAGCGCGGCGCCGGGTGGCGGCGCTCGACGCGCAGATCGAAAAGTTCGGTGCCTTGATCCTGCAGCTCGACGGCAATTCCGTCGCAGCATCGGGCGAGGCAGACGAAGCGACGAGCGCTTAGGAACCGGGACAGAACCATGCAGAACATCGAGCGCGAGCCTGAGGCTGCGCCGCTGATCTCAGTGGTGATGGCCAATTTCGAAGCGGGCGATAAAATCGTCCATGCGCTGCATTCGGTGCTGCGCCAAAGTTTTTCCGACATCGAGATCATCGTCAGCGACGATTGCTCGGGCGACGATAGCCTCGCCCATGTGCGGCGGCTGATGGAGATGGATGGCCGGATCAAGCTGATCACGGCCATGGCCAATGGCGGCCCGGCGCGATGCCGCAACCGGGCGCTCGATGCGGCGCGTGGCAAGTGGATTGCCGTTGTCGATAGCGACGACATCATCCATCCCGAACGGTTCGAACGGCTGATCGCGGCGGCGGAAGCGCATGATTGCGATATCGTCGCCGATGATCTCTTGCTGTTTTTCGAAGACGGGTCCTTGCCCAAGCTGATGCTGGGCGAGGGGACGGATCGCGCGTTTCTGGTTTCGGCGGAGCGCTGGATTTTGGCGGGGACCGATGGGTCGCCGGCACTGGGCTATTTGAAGCCGCTGATCCGGGCCGAGCGGCTGAAGGCACTGCGCTATGACGAGCGGTTGCGGATCGGGGAGGATTTCGACCTGATCCTGCGCTTGCTGCTCGATGGCGGGCGTATGCTGGTCGTGCCGGAGCCGTTCTATCTCTATCGCCGGCATTCGCAGTCGATTTCGCACCGGCTTTCGGTGAGCGATATGGAGGCTATGGCTGAGCGGCAGCGCGCGGTTATGGTGCAGCATGAAGCGCTCGATCGGCGGATCACGGCGGCTTTTGCGCAGCGGCTCCAGGGGTTGCAGCGCGGGCTGACGTTTGAACGGCTGGTGGCGAGTCTCAAGGGACGACGCTTTGGCAGTGCGCTGGCGCAGGTGGCGCAGCGGCCAGGATTGGCGCCGAAACTCTTGGCGTCTATCGCCGAAGGGCGGAAGCGGCGGGCGGCAGCGCCTGTGGTGGCCGAGGCCTCGCCGGTTTTGGTACTGGGCGCGGGGTCGGACCATGCGGTGCCGGACTATGTGCCATCGCATTTGATCGACTGGTCTGCGCCGCGGCCGCGCGAAATCTGGCGCGACTTGGCGAGCCGGCGCGGGCAGGGGGCAGTGCGCTGCATTCCGCTCGACGCCGCGGGAGAATATGCCGCCGGGTTCATTCCCGAAGCCGTCGTGTCGCATCCCGAGCGGGTGGGGCTCGCGTCATGATGGAGCAACGCTGCCAGTTGACGCTCAATTTTGCAACGCTACTTACCTTCGGGGCTTTTGCCGCGCTGGTGCTGAACGCCATGTTCGGGCCGCTGGCGGCGCTGACCTTTATGGGGTGCGGGGCGCTGTTGATCGTCAGCAATCCAGGGCAAAGCCTTGAAAGTCTTAGGCAGTGGTGGCCGGTACTAATCCTGCCGGCCTATTGCATGCTGACATCGCTCTGGTCGCTCTATCCGGCCAATTCCTCTCGCTATGGGCTGCAGCTGGCTTTTACGCTGGCCGTGGCCGTGGTCATCACCGGGCGGGTGTCTACATCGACGCTGATGCGGCTGATGTTCATTGTTTACGGCATCGGGGTCGTGGCGAGCCTGGCTTTTGGCAAGACGGGGCTCGGTGGCGCCTGGGTCGGGGCGTTTGGCAGCAAGAATGCGGTTGCGGCGCATATCGCGGTTTTTGCGCTGGTGTCGGTGGCTGTGGCGGCGGACCGGGATTCGCCGATCGTGCTGCGCGTGCTGGGCGTCGGTGGCGCGCTGCTTTCGGGTCCGTTGCTGTCGCTGGCGCAATCGGCGGGCGCCATCCTGATGGTAGCGCCATGTCTTGCGGTGATTTTGTTGACGCTGCTGCTGAACCGACTCACGGGGATGCAGAAGCTGTTCGTCATGACCATGATCGTCATTTTGGCGGCGGGGCTGATGCTGTTGATCATGGTGGCGGGGGATACGCTCCTGGCGGGCGTGCTCGAAGGCTCGGGCAAGGATGCGACACTGACCGGGCGCACGGATCTTTGGGCCACCGGCCTGAGCTATATTGCCGAGCGGCCGCTGCAGGGGCTGGGCTATCGCTCGTTTTGGGTGATTGGTTTTGCGCCGGCGGAAGAGCTCTGGGCTATGTTCGATGTGCCTTCGGGCGCCGGGTTCAACTTCCACAACACCTATATTTCCAATGCCGTCGAGATTGGTCTCGTTGGGCTTTTGATGCAGATCGTCATCATCTATGGCGGCGCGGTGGCCATGGGCATTTATACGTTTGCCCGGCCGAATGCCGCCAATGCGCTGCTGCTGTCGCTGCAGCTCTTGATGATCCTTCGCAGCTTCATCGAAGTCGAAGTGTTCTTCGAGTTTTCCATCCGCTCGATCATGGGTGTCGCCACCCTCATCTATGCCGCCCAGGGGCTTATGGCCCTCAGGGCCCAGGCAGCGCCGCCGGCGCGTCGTCCCAAAGGATTATTGAGCCATGTCAGATTTCCAGCCAGGCCTCGTCCATATCCGCACGCCGACCTATAAGCGCCCTGATGCCTTGCGGCGGGCGCTCTATTCGATGATCGACCAGAGCTGGCCGCATTGGATTTGCGACGTTTATGACGATGACCCGGATCAGGCAGCGCGGAGCGTCGTGACGGCGATCGGGGATGCGCGCATTCGCTACACGGCGAACAAGCCACAACTCTTTGCGTCCAAGAACATCGACCAGTGTTTTAGCGCCGAGAATCCGCATGGCGCGGAGTTCTTCTGCGTGGTCGAGGACGACAATTTTGTCCTGCCCGACTTTTGCGCGGCCAATATCAAGCTGATGGCGGAGGAGAATGTCGAGATCGTCCTGCGCAATCAGGTGTTCGAATATGCCAGCGGCACGGCCGCGGCGCGGCTGTCGACCGTTGGTGTGCTCGATGAGCTGTTCACCGAGGGGCGCTACGCCGCTGGCGATTTCCGCTTGTCGCTATTGGCGGGGATCGGGGTCTCCAATGGCGGGCTGTTCTGGTCGGTAAGGGCGCGCTCGCCGCTTGAAATCCAATATCCGTGCACTGCGACGCTGCAGGAATATCTGCGGACCTATTCGGTGGTGGAGCCGATCTATGTCGCCATGCATCCGCTGGCCGTCTGGGCTGAGAACGCCGAACAGACCACGCGGAATGCGGAACTCAAGGCCGGATATCTGCGGCGGGAGCTGGATTTGAAGCGCGCCGTGCAGGCGCTGCGGCGGCGGGTTTGGGAAGAGGCATCGCCGGAGCAGCGGGCGAGTTTTCTGACCGACCAGCGCTTTGCGACGCCGCTTGGGACGCGGGCCATGCATGTGGGGAAGGCGCTGATCGATCAGAAGCTTTCTGGTCATGTGCCGGTGCGGGAGGCCTGGAAGCTGCGGCTGCGCGGGTGGATGATCCGGCTCCTTGGGCGGGTGACGCCTGACTTCAAGCGCTTCGTTGCCTCGCGCGATGGGCTGCGGCAAACGACGAGCCGGGCATGAGTGCAGTCACCGAAGCGGGCGGCGCCGGGCTCGATCATCTGAAAACGGGCCGGGCTTCGGCGGCGATCAAGGGCACGATGTGGTCTTTGATCAGTAGCCTTGCGCCGGCACTGCTCGGATTCCTGGTGTTTTTGGCGACGTCTCGCGTCTTGAGCCCGACCGAGTTCGGCATCGTCGCTTATGCCGCCAGCATTGCGACCGTTGGCATGGCCGTTTCGCCGATGGGGTTTCGCGAGGCGCTGATTCAGCGCGAAGGGATTGGCGCGGAGCATCTCGATACGGTGTTTTGGCTGTGTTTTGGCGCAGGCATCTTGGTTTTCGGGGCGCTTTGCGCGGCGGCGCCGTTCGTCGCGGGGGCGTCCGGGGATACTTTGCTGCTGGCGCTGATCCCGTTCATTTCGGCGCGCGTCATCTTCGATATGGCGGCGGCCGTGCCCAATGCGCTTCTGGTGCGGACCATGTCGTTCCGGATGCTAGCGATGCGGACCACGGCGGCGTCGCTGGTTGCGGCGGCTGTGTGTCTTGGGCTGCTATGGGCTGGGTTCGGGCTGTGGGCGCTGGCGGCGTCTCAATTGGCGGCGTCGATCACGACATGCTTTGGCGCGCTGATCGCGGCCAAATGGGTGCCGGGGTTCCGGTTCCATTTTCGGGCTTTGAAGGATTTGAAAGCCTTCGGGCTATTTTCGACCGGCAATCATTTCATCACGACCTTGAGCGTCGATCAGCTGCTGATCGGGGCGCTGTTGGGCCCAGCAGGGCTTGGTATCTATGGGTTTGCGCGGCGCATCTTTCAGATTTTGACGGACCTGATCGGGGGGGCGCTCAACCTCGTGTCCTATTCGCTGCTGTCTTCGATGCAGCGCGAGCCGGGGAAGCTTCGTGATGCTTATCTGCTTGGGACATTTGCGTCTTCGGTCGTCGCCTTTCCGGTCTTTGCGGGGCTGGCGCTGGTGGCTGGGGATCTCATTCCCTTTGCGTTCGGCGATCACTGGGTTGAAGCCATCCCGGTCGTGCAGGCCTTTTGTGCACTGGGGATTTTAACGGCGGTCGGGATTTTGCAGGCCTCGCTGATCCGCAGCCAGGGTCAGGCCGATCTCTGGTTCTATTATGTGCTCAGCAAGCAGGTGGTCACGGTGCTTTACGTGTTCCTGTTCGCCGGCTGGGGGCTGCTGCCGCTGACGATTGCACTCGTTATCCTCAACGTCCTAATGTGGCTGCCGAGCCTTCATATGGTGGTGCGGCTATTGGGGATTTCGCTGTGGGCCTATCTCGCCTCGTTTGCCCTGCCGGTTTTGGCGACGGCGGCGATGTGGGGCGCGGGGTGGCTGGTGCAGCGGGAGATGGGGGAGAGCGAACCGGTGCTGCGGCTGGTGGCGACGGTGGGCGCCGCAGCGCTGAGCTATGGGCTCGTTATCGTGGTCTTTGGGCGCGAGCGGGTGCAGCGGCTGGTGGGGTTTGTGCGGCGGCGGTAGGCATTGGACCTTAAGGTCGTTTTGTAATACGATGTAGTCCCATTCTGGAGCGCGCCATGACCAAGCATCAGCTTTCCGATCCGATTACACTTCGGCTGCCCCAGGATGTTTTGAGTGCGATCGAGAAGATTGCCGAGACATCGGACCGGTCCCGAAGCTGGGTGATGGTTCGCGCCATGCGCCGTTATCTCGCGAGCGAGGGCGGCGATATTCTGAAGGTTGCAGAGGGTATCGGTCAGCTTGAGGCTGGCGTGTTCGAGGACATGGACGATGTCATCGCGCAGGTGGAGCAGATCGTTCGCGGCAATGCCGCCTGATGAAAGTGCGGCTGTCCAAAAATGCCGCCGACTACATCAGACAGGAGGCCGCCTATCTCCGGCAGCATAGCCACGCGGCGGCAGAGCATTTTCTTGAGCGCGTGAAGTCTGTGCGGCGAGACCTGGAGGGGTTTGCGGAAGCGGGATTTGCCGATGAAACGCTGCCCGTGCCGGGAATGCGGCGCTTTCTGCGCGACGGGTACTTTTACGATTATCGGATTGGCGCGCGAGAGATTGAAATTGCTGCGGTGTCGAGTTCGGTGAACAGGCCATTGGCCGTGCCCCCGGATGACCACGATATCGACTTCGAGGCGAAAGATTAGGGCGGCCGGGGCCGCCCCTTTTTGTTTCAAGCCACAGCGACGCGGCTGCGGACGAAGGTGTGGACGGCGGCTTGGGCTTTTTCGGTGACTTCGGCGATTTTGGCGTCGCTGCTGAGCTGGGGCGTGAGCTTGGCCATCTCTTGCAGGTGCTGGGCAGCGATGCCGGTGAGGATGCGGTTGGGGATGGCGGCGAGGGGGGAGGCGTTGAATTGGCCGACCTTGCCGAGGCGCCCGCCACGGCCGGTGCGGCCGATATAGTATTCGAGGACGCTGGTGGGCTTGAGCGTGTTGAGGCGCACGTCTAGATCGAGCGCGCCGGCCCAATCGAGCCACTTCTTATGGTGGCCGCCATAAATGGGGCGCGCACCGATCCAGGGCGTGCGGAGGGCGTCGGCGACGATGGCGCCATGCATGGCTTCGGTGATGAGGAGGCGGGCACCGCGGATCTGGCTGAGGACTGTTTCGACCGGGGCGGTGGCGTCGATCAGCGTCATGCCAGCCTGTTTGCACGCAGCGGCCCAATCGCCGCGCTCGAGGCTTTCATAGTGCGGCATGAAGGCGATGCCAGTGTTGTTGTCGGGCGCTGGCAGGTCCATGGCGCGGAGGAGGATCGCGCTGTCGCAGATGGATAGTTTTGGATCAATGCCAAGGGTCTTGGCGGTGTTGGGCCCGCGGACGAAGCGAATGTCCCAAGTGCCGTCATGGACATCGGGCAGGCCCATATAGCCGGCATAACCGGAGCCCATGACATATTTGCGCGATTTGGCCGGCAGGTGATCGCCGATGATCGAGCCGATGCCGACGAAGAGTTCGCTCTCGTCCTCATCGAGGAAGTTTTTCGGCAGGAGAGCGGGCCAGACGTGGAGATTGAGTTCGTCGCCGAAATTGGGGACGTGGCCGCGGAAGAATACGAGCTTCATCAGGAGGACCTTTTAGTTTCGGCAGAGAATGGATTGATCGAAGGCGCAGCTTTGCCCGAGCGGGGTGAAGGCGACCCAATCGACCTCCATGGCGATGGGAGCGGTGATGGGGGCGAACGCGCCCATCCAATCGGTCAGCGTGTCCGAGCCCCAGAGGCTGAAGAAGATGCGCTGGGGATTGGAGGGAATGGTTGCGGGTGTGTCCATGGTGCGGACCAGTTCGCCATCGATGTAATAGCGCAGGCGGTTCGGCTCCCAGGTAAAGGCGAAGGTAACGTAATCCTGGTCCGAAGGCTGAGGCAGGGCGTGGGATTGGCCGCTGCCGATTTCGCCGTCGCCGCTCTTGCCGTTGACGAAGGTCGTGGTTTCGACATGGGCGGTGTCGCGGAGAAGGATTTCGAAATCGATCTCGTCATGCGGCTTGCCCTGCTGGGGGCCGATATAGGTGAAGAAGGCGGCGTTTAGCCCCGAGCCTTTTGGGGTTTTCAGTCGCGTCTCATAGGTGCCGAAGCCATAGGCCTTGCGGGTCTGGATTTCGCCGCAGCTATATTGGCGGTCGCCTTTTGGCTTGGGTGCGAAGCCGACGCGCAGATTGCCGTTTTCAGCGCGGACCTGATCATTGGCCCATTGGCAATTCTGATGGGCGCCGTTGGACCAGCCATCGGAGACATACCAGCGGCCGGTATCGAGCCTGTCGAAATCGTCGAAGAACGCCTCTTGGGCGAGGGCAGGGGTGGCGAGAGTTGCAGCGATCGACAGGCAGGCAAGGAGGCGTTTCATCCTGGTCTCCTGGGGTTAGGGCGCAAGCGCCAGGCGGGCCATGACGACGTCGCCCGAGACGAGGGGCGTGTCGATCTGGGCAGGGAGTTCCTTGCCATCGCGGACGATGGAATAGGTGTATTGCGGCGCCTGATCGCCGGGCACGGCAGCGCCGGTATAGAGAGCGGCTTCCTGGACGAGGCCCTGTTGGGTCTGGATTTTAAGCGCGAGGGCGCTGATCTGGCCGTCGACAGTTTGCTTTTCTAACGAAAGGTCGGAAATGCGCTGATCGGCGAGGCGGGCCTGTTCGCGATTGGCTGTGGCGATGGCCTGCTGGGCCTGGAGGGCAGCCGTCTCGGTATCGAGAAGGCGCGCCTCGAGATCGGCGACATTGGTCTGGAGAGAGGCGACGCGGGAGGACAGGGCGAGGCCATCTTCGGAGAGGGTCGAGATCTTTTGGAGCTGGTCTCGCGCCGTTTCGAGCTGCGTCTCGGTGCTGGCTTTCTTCTGATTGAAGGCTTCGATCTGGGTAGTCAGCAGATTGATCTCGTCGGTGAGCGAGGTCGATTGCGCTTCGGCCTGACGCTTTTGTGCAGCAAGGATTGCGGTTTCGGCCGAGAGAAGGGCGCTAATCTCGGGGAGGTCGGTCAGTTCGGGCGGAACGGCGATTTCGCTTTGGCCGGTCAGTTCGGCTTCGAGGCGGGCGCGGCGGACGAGCAGGCGATTGTATTCGTCCTCGAGCACGTCCAGGGCGCCGGTCGTGCTGAGCATCTCCTTTTCCGGACGTGCGACGGCCTCGGCGCTGCGGCGCTCGCCGCCTGCGAGGGCCAGGGCCTTGATGACCGTGAGATTGGGCGCGAAGGGATATTCGCCGGGTGTGGAGACATCGCCCGAAACGTAGATCGGGCCATAGGCGGAGACTTCTACCGTGACGGATGGGGCTGTTGGCAGGCCGAGGGTTTGCTGCAGGCCAGCGCCGATCGTTGTCGCCAGATCGGTGCTGGTCTTGCCGGCGCCTTCGGTGGGCCCGAGCATCGGAAAGTTCACATTGCCATCGGCGCCGACGATGTAATCGCCGGCAAGGGCTGCCCATTCCTGGAAACTAGAATCGGCGGCTTTCCACTGGACGACCTTGATCGTCAGCTTGTCGGAAATGCCCAAGATATAGGGCTCTGCTGCATGCACAGAGGTGAACGCGGCGGAAGCCACGAGCCAGACGGCGATGTACCGGGCGACGGACGAAGTCTTGCCGGGGGATGAAATCATGTCCCCATCCTTGCTTTCGATCGAGATGACAGGATGGTTGCCAGCGATCGTGCTCGCAATGGGGCGGGCAGGAATTAAGGCAGACCAGTAACCTGTGAGGGCGTGAGGCT
The DNA here is from genome assembly GCF_001421945.1 of Devosia sp. Leaf64. NCBI lineage: Bacteria > Pseudomonadati > Pseudomonadota > Alphaproteobacteria > Hyphomicrobiales > Devosiaceae > Devosia > Devosia sp. Leaf64. Next base: position 38,214 of record NZ_LMLO01000024.1, read on the forward strand.
AGAGGATTGTTTTCGCAGAGGTTTCCGTGGTCGCATCGGATGTTGCCGGCTCGCACAAGGGAGATATGCTGGAGGCGGGAAACTGCGATTGGGCATTTCGCGGATTTGATGGGCGCGTGCGCTTGGTCGTGTGGATACTGGGGGCGTAGCCGAGTGAAGAAAGCCGTCGGCGTTGCTGCGGCGACAGGGCAGGCCAAACCACGCTGCGGTCTCTGTCATCAAGCGCGCCGAACTCTTCCTGATGCGCCTTGCTGCGCGTCTGGATATCGAAAATGCGCGGATCAAGCGGTTCGGGGAGGGCGGCCATGGCGGTAAAGAGAACGGCGGCGCATTGGGGAGACAACTGCAGATTGCGCTCGAAATAGACGACGACCTCGCTGAGCGCGGCATCGGGCGCAACGGCCTGAATTTTCTTGATGGCCTCCTGGCATGTGCGCTGCTTTTGACGCGCTGTCAGACCGTGAATATTTGCCCGGGTGATCGCCTGGTCAAGCAGTTCGCCATCCCAGATGCCGGTCACCGGATAGCGGCCGACGCAGCGCTGGCAAATCCAGAGCGATTCTTCGTCACGGGTGACTTCATAGGTGAGACGCTGCTCGTCCTGCCCGCAGAAGCCACAGGTGCTGGCGAAGGTCACGTCATCCGCAATTTCCCACGTATAGGCCCAAGTCTTGGGATCGCCCACGGCGTCGGCAAGCGTATAGCGGATACGGGCCATCGGCATGCTTTGGAGCCTCATCGTTCGTTGCGCAAATCCCCATTCACGGGGGCGTGACTTATGATGGACAAAGCAAGGCACGCATTGGAGTCAACGAAGGCAAGTTACGGCAAAAATTAGGAGATTTGGTGGCAGTTTAGCTGCTCTAGGTGCAGGTGGCGTCTGAGGAACTGTCGCTTGTCAGCCGGGTGTATCGGGGATAAGGGACCGCCATGCTGACCTCATCACGCACTGCTCTCACCGCTTTTGCCCTTATCGCAGTGCTCGCCATGGCGCCCGTTGCGCCCGAAGCGGCCAATGTGCTGTTCCTGATTTCCGGGATTTTGGGCTTTGGGTTTTTGGTGCGCTCAGGCGTCGCAGCTATTCGGCGCCCGGTAGTCTGGATGCCGCTTCTTGCGCTTCTTCTTATCGCGATTGCCTACGTCATTGGGTCGGGGTCGGTGGATGGGCTGATTGGCTTGGCCTATTTTGCGCCGGTGATCGGGATTTATCCGCTGGTGGCGGCAGGCGAGGAGCCGGGCTTTGAGGCGGTGGATTTGGCTGGTGTACTGGGCTTGGCAGGCGTTGCCGGAGCCGCGCTGATGGCGGCAGTCGAAGTGATGGAAACGGGGACAAGCCGGGCCGGCAATAGCGTCGCCAATCCGATCCACTTTGCGGACGTTGCGCTGATTGTTGGCTTTCTTGCCTGCGCCGGCATGCTGCGTCCGGCGGGCAGATGGCGGTATGTCTACCTGTTGGCGCCAGTCCTGGCTTCGGTCGCGGTGGTGCTTTCGGGGTCGCGCGGCCCCATGGTTGCGATTGCGATTATGGGCTTGGTCGCTGGGCTAGTGGCCGTGGGTACGCGCCTCGTATCGCTGAAGTGGGCGGGGATCGCATTGGTCATTGTGGCGGTGTTCTGCGTGATCGGTGCGGTCGCCGGGGTGCAGCAGCTTTCTGGCGTGCAGCGCGTGCTGATCGATATTTCCGAGGTGATGCGGGTGGGCATACCGACGGACGAGTCCACTAGTATCCGGCTCCAGATGCAGTTGGGTGGATGGCGGGCGTTTCTCGAGGCACCGGTCTTTGGTCAGGGACCGCTCGACTTTGTCAGCGTGGCCAATGGCCTGGCAGAGGTGCCGTTTGGTGAAGCGCCGCATCTCCATAGCGATCCTGCGGACTTTGCGGCAAGCGCGGGGATCATCGGGATGGTGGCTTACCTGCTGTTGCTGTTGGCGCCATTGATTGAGGTGTTGCGGCTTCCGCGTGGTGTCGAGCGCGCACGGTTGCTGGTTCTGGCTTCGGCGCTGGTAGTCGGCTATTTCGTCATGGGCCTGACCAATGCCATGTTCGGCATCTGGAACGTGACCACTGGCTATGCTGCGATTTGCCTCGTGATTGGCCTGCTTGCGACATCCGTCCGGCGGGCGCCGCGGGTTGAGGGCGTCTGAAGCCGAAATAGCGTTCGGTTGGTTTCGCCGCTGGCGGAACGAATTTCTCATTCTGCCCGGAATCTTGCGCTGACCAAGGCTTGAGAAACTCTACTTCTCGGCTAGAGTTGGAACGAAATTTCGGGGTAGGGTTTCCCCGAGTGAATAACTCTGGCTTTGTCGCGGCTGCCGTGGACTTGCCGCGACTGAGGGGGTTGCATGACGAGACTTGGCCGCTTTCGCCAGCCGAGCGTCATCCCGGGCTTTGGCCTGACTTTTGGATTTACCCTCACCTATTTCTCCCTGATCATTCTCGTGCCGCTCGTCGCACTGGTTCTGCGCTCGACCGGACTTGGCTGGAATGGTTTCTGGGCGGCAGCGCTTGATCCGCGTGTGCTCGCGGCACTGCGGACGAGCTTTGTGACCGCGCTGATCGCCGCGGGCGTCAATGTCGTGTTCGGGACGTTGATCGCCTGGGTGCTGGTGCGCTACCGCTTTCCCGGCCGACGGATTTTCGATGCCATGGTCGATCTGCCTTTTGCCCTGCCGACCGCGGTGGCAGGCATTGCGTTGACGGCGATCTATGCGCCGAATGGCTTTATCGGGCAGATCGCGGCGCAGTTCGGCATTCGGATCGCCTATACGCCGATCGGCATTACGATTGCGATGATCTTTATCGGGCTGCCGTTCGTCGTGCGGACGATCCAGCCGATCCTCGAAGAGACTAGCAAGGAAGTGGAAGAGGCATCTGCAACGTTGGGCGCAAATCGCTTCCAGACGATTTCGCGGGTGCTGCTGCCGAGTTTGACGCCGGCGATCCTGACCGGCTTTGCCTTGGCTTTTGCGCGGGCGGTCGGCGAATATGGTTCAGTGATTTTCATTGCCGGCAATATCCCTTTCGTTTCGGAAATTGCGCCGCTGCTGATCGTCATTCGCCTTGAAGAGTTCAATTATGCCGGGGCGGCCGTGATCGCCACGGTGATGCTAGCGATCTCCTTTGCGATGCTCTTCGTCCTCAACCTGATCCAGGCCTGGAGCCGGCGGAGGTATGGCTATGGAAGCTAGTTTGCAGCATCGCCAGGTGACCTCGCCGACCAATGAGCCTGCCGGTGTGCGGTGGACGCTGATCCTTGCGGGTCTCGTCTATATGGCGCTATTCATCGTCTTGCCGGTGATCGCCGTATTTTCTGAGGCTTTTGCGCAGGGCTGGGGCGCATTTTTTCAATCGCTGCAGAGCCCTGATGCCCAATCGGCCATAAGGCTGACTTTGCTGGTAGCGGCGATCGCCGTGCCGCTCAATGTTGTTTTCGGCATCTGCGCATCGTGGGCCATCGCCAAGTTCGAATTCAAGGGCAAGGCGTTTCTGATCACCTTGATCGATCTGCCATTTTCGGTGTCGCCGGTGATTTCGGGGCTCGTTTATGTGCTGCTGTTTGGATCGGGCAGTGTGCTCGGCCCTTGGCTGCGCTCCTATAATATCGAAATTCTCTTTGCCGTGCCCGGCATTGTCCTCGCGACAATCTTCGTGACCTTTCCTTTCGTCGCGCGGGAATTGATCCCGCTGATGCAGGATCAGGGCAGCGGCGATGAAGAGGCGGCGATTTCGCTCGGCGCTTCGGGCTGGCAAACGTTTTGGAAGGTGACCCTCCCCAATATCAAATGGGGTCTCCTTTATGGCGTGCTGCTGTGCAATGCGCGCGCCATGGGTGAATTCGGCGCCGTTGCGGTGGTTTCGGGCAAGATCCGCGGCCAGACGACGACGATGCCGCTGCAGGTCGAGATGTTCTATAATGAATATCAAAGCACCGCTGCTTTCGCCCTCGCCTCGATGCTTGCCTTGCTCGCTCTTGTAACCCTTGTTCTTAAGACAGCGCTCGAATGGCGATTTGGCGATGAACTCGCCGCCACCGGGCGCGGCCATTGACTGGACCATAGATGGAAGTACGCGTTCAAAACGTCCGCAAGGAATTCGACCGGTTTCCGGCGCTGCATGATGTGTCGCTCGATATTGCTTCGGGTGAACTCATTGCGCTTCTGGGCCCTTCGGGTTCGGGCAAGACGACGCTGCTGCGCCTGATCGCGGGGCTCGAACGGCCGACAGCGGGCAAGATCTTTTTCGGGGCGGAAGACGCCTCGGAAAAGAACGTGCAGGAGCGCAATATCGGCTTCGTCTTCCAGCATTATGCGCTGTTCCGGCACATGACGATTTTGGAAAACGTTTCCTTCGGGCTCGAAGTGCGGCCGCGCGCGACGCGTCCAGCCAAGGCGGAAATTCGCCGCCGGGCGCGCGAACTGCTCGATCTGGTGCAGCTTTCGGGACTCGAGAAGCGCTATCCGAGCCAGCTTTCGGGCGGGCAGCGACAGCGTGTGGCGCTGGCGCGTGCATTGGCGATCGAGCCGCGCGTGCTGTTGCTCGATGAGCCCTTTGGCGCGCTCGACGCACAAGTGCGGCGGGAGCTGCGCAAGTGGCTACGCGAAATTCATGATCGCACCGGGCACACCACTGTGTTCGTGACGCATGACCAGGAAGAAGCGCTGGAGCTGGCCGATCGGCTCTGCGTGATGAGCCAGGGCAAGATCGAACAAGTGGGGACGCCGGATTCGGTTTACGACCATCCGCAATCGCCTTTCGTTTTCGGCTTTATCGGGGAATCGAGCACGCTGCCGGTGACGGTGGAGCGCGGCGATCTCTGGCTGGGCGATCGGCCGCTTGGGGTTTCCGGCGTCGAGGGGAATGGCCCGGCACAACTCTATTTCCGGCCGCACGATATCGAACTCGTCGAGGCCGATGCAGCACTCCGCGGTGTCGTGGCGAGTAGCCGACGCGTCGGCGGTACGCGACGGGTGGAGCTGGAATTGGGTGGTTCGGCGCACCGGGTAGAGATCGATCTGCCGTTCGATCATCCGGCCGGCGAGCGTAGCCAGATCAGTTTCCGGCCCAAGCGTTGGAAGCTGTTTCCGGCGGTTTAGGTCAGATTTTTTGGCATTAGCCGTTTGCTCTCCTCTGTCTTCCCTCGGGCTTGACCCGAGGGTCACTGCGCCAACACATTGAACGTTTGTGGCTCCCGAATTGGCCCTCGGGTCAGGCCCGAGGGAAGGGCGGTGTGTGGGACAGTCCGAGCGCCCAAAGCGTCTGCAGTGGCTGGCCCCGTCTCTTTGGCCGGGGTGGAAATCGAGGTGATCGTACGTTACTTGGCTTTGCTCAGGGCTTCGCGCAATTGGCGCAGGATGGAATCCTGGTCGTAGGGCTTACGGACGACGCCGATGCCCTCAAAGGCAGTCGGGATGCTGCCAGCTTCGCCATAGCCCGTAGCGAAGATGAAGGGGATGCCGTCGGCCAGCAGTTGGCGGGCGATGGGTTCCGAGGTTTCTTCGCCCAGATTGACGTCGAGGATCGCGATATCCGGTCTGTTCCGCGACAGGGCGGCGCTGGCTTCGCGATGCGAAGTGGCGACGGCATCGACCTCCATGCCCGCATCGACCAGAAGGCGTTCGAGATCCATGGCGATCAGCATCTGATCTTCAACGACGAGCACATGCTTGCCGGTGAGGTCAGTGTCTGCGACCACCGAAGGATGGGACGTTTCGACCGGGGTCGGCGCCGGGACGTTACGAATGGCGATGAAGCGCGGTGGGATTCTGAACCGGGCAAGAACGCCCTCGCGAAGGTATTGCACGTCGCTTTCCCCGCCGAGATCGAAGGGAATGCTGCGATCGATCAGCACCGTGCCGAAGCCGCGGCGGCTGGGCGGAGTGACTTCGGGACCATCGCTTTCTTGCCAGACGATATTGCAGCCACCGACATCGTCGATGCTCCAGGTGACGCTGAGCGTGGCGCCGGGGCGGGAGAGCGCGCCGTATTTGGCGGCATTGGTCGAAAGCTCGTGCAGCACCAGCGCCATGATTGAAAAGGCGCGCGCATCCATCCAGACACCGGGGCCAGATAGGACGATGCTCGATGTTCCGGTGCGGTAGGGGGTTAATTCTGCATTGAGCAGATCGACCAGGGAGCCGCCACCATCGCCGCGAATGACCTGATCATGGGCGAGCGAGAGGGCATGGATGCGGCCGCGGAGCGACTCGACATAGTTTTCGAGGCTCTGGCCGGTATGGTCGGGGCTTGTGACCAGCGATTTGATGACCGCGAGGATGTTCTTGACGCGGTGGTTCAGCTCTTCGTTGAGCATGCGCTGGCGCAGTTCGGCCTTGGCGCGCTCATCGGCCAGCAATTCCGAATGTTGCAGGATGACTCCGACGAGGGCGGCGCGAGCCGCTTCTCCGAATTCGCGCTCCTGCTCGGTCCAGGGCGCGGATTGCTGGTGAACCGTCTCTTTCCAGATGGCGAAGCTCTTGCGCGGCGTCAGACGATCGCCGAGCGGGCCTGTCTCGTAGACCTTATCCGGATTGCCGGCCCAATCGAGTGTCTGCACCAATTCCTTGCGGAAATAGAACAGGAAATCGCGCGGCCGCTGCGAGAGTGGCACGATGAGAACGCCTGCAGCGGTCGCTGCATATTCCTCGGCGCCGGGGAAGACATTGGCCAATTTGTTGGTGGCCCAAATACAGCCTTCGGCGACGGTCTGCGCGAACCGTGCGAGGCCGGGGATTGCTTCGGGCGGTGGCGTCGCGCCAGAACTAACGAGCTTGCCGTCGATCCACATGGCAAGGCCATCGGACGGTATGAGATTGCCGAAATCGCTCAGATGATCGCGGAACAGCTGATTGATGTCGTCTGCGCCGACAGCAAGCCCAAGGAACTCGTCGAGGGCGCGGCGCGCCGTGGTGACGGCTTCGAGGAGGCGCCGATTGTGGAGGGCATTGAGATGGAGCGAGAAAAACTCGCCGAACATTTCGGCGGCGACCCGCTGCGCCATGGACAGCGTGCGTGGGCCATAATGGTGGCAGGCGATCAGCCCCCACAGCTCGCCATCAATGATGATGGAAATCGACATCGAGGCGCCGACACCCATATTGCGGAGGTATTCGCAATGGATGGGCGAAACGCTGCGCAGATGCGCGAAGGAAAGGTCGAGCGGCTCGCCGGAGATATCGAGCACCGGATTGACTGGAATTCGCTCGAAATTGGCGTCGGAAATGATGCGGATCGTGTTCTTGAGATAGAGCGCACGGGCCTGTTGCGGGATGTCGCTGGCAGGGAAATATTGGCCGAGGAAACTTTCGAGATCGGGGCGCTTGGCTTCGCTCATCACTTTGCCGGCGCCATCGGAGCCGAACTGGTAGATCATGACGCGATCATAGCCGAGCATCCCCTGGATCAGGCGGGCCGTGTCGCGGATCAGGCGATCGGTCGTCGTGATCTGCTGGATGCGGCCAAGCATGGCGCGGGTCAGTTCGAGCGGTTGGGCAATTTCGCTTTCGGCCGGCTCGAGCTCGATGATGGCATTGCCCTTGAAGCGGTGGACCGCGATGTCATACCGGCGGCCGTTGGGCAGCAGCTCGCCAAAGAGCAGCGAAGAGCGGGCGCCTTCCTGCGTGCGCGAAAGAGCGTTGCGAATGTTATGGGAAACCTGATCGCCTAGCACTTCGGGCAGCGAGCGGCCGTTGAGATCGCCTTCTACGCCGATAATGCCAGCACAATTTTCTGAATGACGCAGAACGGTGACGGCGGACATGTCACAGGCGAGGAGGCATCCATGGGGCTGAATGCTGCCCGGAATGTGGATGGGTTCGCGATCACAATTGGTCAGGTCGACCTTGGTCTGGGCGTTCATGGGGCCGCAACCGTGTAGGCATCGAGGGCGAGGCGGAAGGCATCTTCGCTGGCGCGCAACACGTCTTCATGCTCGCCGGCGGGGGTCTGTTCCAGAACCGAGAGGAACTGCGGCCAGCGTGCGATGTCGCCGGCCTGACGGCCAAGATGACGGGCGCCGAAATCTTCGGAGAAACCGATAGCCTTGGCGCGGCGCAACAGGAGGCGGGCGCCGACGCTGGAGCCTTCGAGGACATAGAGCATGCCGAGGCGTTCGCCGCGATTGGCGCGCGGCGTTTCACTGGTTTGAGTCTTGGGCACGGAGCGGCCGAGATCGGCCAGATCCTGCGCCATGACGTCGGCCAAGAGCGGGGACTGCCAGCCGTCGCCGGCAAGGCGTGGCTCTATGGCCGCACGAAAAAGATAGCTGCGCGTGACATAGTCTGCGTAGTCGTCTTGGGCAGTGAACTCCCCCACCTGCTGATCAAGCTGGTGGTGGAGCGCGGCGGTCCGCTCTTTGAGCGCGGAACGCAGTGAGGCTATGGCCATGGAAGCTCCGATTTCCAGCGAACATAGGTCGTGTGACCAAAGCTGTCATTTCAATATTTTATAACTTATGTCATAGCGCACAACGCTTTTTGCGCGGCCTTTCCAGAATTGTTGACTTGGATGGTCACCTTTATTAAGGGGTGACGCGCGACGAATTTCGGCGCGTGGTGCGATGACGGCAGCAGACTGCCGAGAGGTGTGACATGGCAGAGCGGAAAACGGCCTTGGGCCTGATGCAGCGAATGGCAACGGTTGCGTTGGTTTTGGCTGGGATCACGGGCTTTTCTATGGCGCAGGATGTTGCACCGGTCAGCCCTGTGCCGGATGTGGTTGCGCCAGCAGTTGTGCCGGGAACGCAGACGGCGCCTGCCGTTGTGGATGTTCCGGCTGAGCCTGCAGTTGGTGTCGAAACCGGGTTACAGGGGCATGACCTATCGCCCTGGGGCATGTTCATGGCGGCGGATTACGTCGTCAAAGGCGTGATGATCGGGCTTGTGACAGCGGCTGTCGTGACCCTGACCATCTGGTTGTTTAAGACCCTGCAGCTCGCAGGCGCGCGGCGACGGGCGCTGGCGACAGTGCGCGATGTTTCGAAGGCCCAAAGCCTCCGCGACCTGGCCGAGACGATGCGGCAGCGGAGCGGCGTCGGGGCGATGCTGGTGGCGGCGGCGCAGGAAGAAATGGACGCCTCAAGCGATATGCTGGGGCGGGTTGATCCCGGCGGGATCAAGGAACGTGTTTCCTCGCGGCTGTCGCGGATCGAGGTGGCCGCCGGCCGCAAGATTTCCAAGAGCCTTGGGATTTTGGCGTCGGTCGGTTCTGTGGGGCCGTTCGTCGGCCTCTTTGGGACCGTCTGGGGCATCATGAATGCCTTTGTCGGGATCGCCGAGACGCAGACGACAAACCTCGCCGTCGTGGCGCCGGGTATCGCAGAGGCGCTGCTCGCGACGGCATTTGGGCTTGTCGCGGCTATTCCGGCGGTGGTGATCTACAATGCCTTCGCGCGCTCGGTGACGGGCTATCGGCAGGTGCTGGCCGATGTATCGGCGGGGATCGAACGGGTGGTGAGCCGGGATCTCGATCGCGTGGCGCTGCATGGTCGCGTTTCGAGCGCTAAGGCGGCGGAATAGGCCATGGCTGGGCGGATCAAGGATAGCGGCGGCGACGATCTCGAGATCAATCACGAGATCAATGTGACGCCCTTTATCGACGTCATGCTGGTGCTGCTGATCATCTTCATGGTGGCGGCGCCTTTGGCGACGGTCGATGTCAATGTCGACCTGCCGGTGTCGAACGCGACGCCAGCGCCGCGACCCGATGAGCCGCTGTTTGTGACGCTCAAGGGCGATCTTTCACTGGCCATCGACAATGATGTGGTGGCGCGCGACGCGTTGCAGGTGCAACTCGATGCGGTGACCCAGGGGGATCGCGAGACGCGGGTGTTTTTGCGGGCCGACCAGGACGTCGCCTATGGCGAACTGATGGCGGTGATGAACCTGTTGCGCGAGGCCGGCTATGTGCGGATCGCGCTCGTTGGGCTCGAAAGTGCCAATGGGGTTGCTTTGCCAGAGGCTGCAGCGGCGCAATGAAACTGACCGGCGACAGTTTTAGTCCCGAAGATTTTTTGCGCACCACGCGGGGCGAACTTGCGCTTTGGGTGACGGCGAGCTTGATCGTGCTTTCGGGGATCGGCTCGGGCGTCTGGGCCTATCAGCGGTTCGTGCCGGCGGAACCGGCTGGAGAACAGGCCGGAGCGATGACGGTGGAATTTGCCGAGTTCGTGACATCCCCGGCAGACGAAGAGCTTGAGATCGCCGAAGGGGCGCCTTCCACGGCTTCGGAAGCCGCGCCGGAGACTGAGGCGGAGCCGGATCCTGAAGCAGAACCGGCGGAAGAGCCTGATCCAATCGAAGAGGCGAAGCAACTGGAGGAACCTGAGCCAGTGGTTGAAGAGCCGCCACCGGTTGCCGAGGAAGCGCAGCCGGAAGCTGAGGAACCGCCGCCGGTTTTAGAAGAGCCGCCGCCAGAGCAAGTTGCAGAGCCCGAGCCGGTGGCGCGTATGGCTGCGGTTGAGCCCGAGCCTATGCCAGAACCGGAGCCTGCGCCTGTCAAAACGGCAGAGCCGGTGATCGAGGTGCCCGAGGTGGAAGTGCCCGAGCCGGCTGTGGTGATCGAGCGGCAGGCGGAGGTGGTGCCGGAGGCCGAGCCGGTTGAGGAGCCGCCGGTTGTAGAACCGGTCGAGCCGGAGGCGGAGCCAGAACCAGAACCGGTGGATCCGAATTTGCCCGTGCCGGTGACGATGCCGCAGCGGATTGCCGATATTCGCGCGGAAACGCCGGCGACGAAGTTTACGCCGCCGCCACAGCGAAAGACTGCACCGCCGCCGTCAGCGGCGAGCGTTGCGGCTGCGCCGAAGCCGGCTGCGGAAAAGGCTGAGCAGGTCGCAGCGCCGCAGCAAACGGTTTCCGCGGCGCCGAGTGCGTCGCAGGTTCAGAGCTGGCAACGAAAGGTCAGTTCGCATGTGAACAGGCGCTTGAGACATCCTCAAGCGGGTAGATCTAGGGCAGCGACTGGTACGGCGTGGGTTTGGTTCAACATCGACCGAAGCGGCGGTGTTGTTTCAGTTCGCCTCTCCGAGTCTAGCGGTTCAGATATTCTGGATCAGGCAGCGTTGGACTTAATCTGGTCTAGTTCGCCTTTGCCTGCGCCCCCTCCTGGATTGCCGGAAGACAGTTTGACTATCAAATTTCCGGTCGAGTACGAAAACCGATAGCGCCTTCGATCGTTCGCAGGTGACCCGTGATGTCTTTTCGATCACGAAATATTACTGGCGAGGGCAAATGGATATCGGCCACGACCTTTGCGGGCTGGCCCGCAAGGATCAACACGCGGTCAGCTAATCTTGCGGCGTCTTCGGGCATGTGAGTAACGAGGAGCGTCGTCGGCTGGTCGGCTGCGATGATCTCTGCGACGAGATCCTGCATTTCGCCGACGAGGGCGCGGTCGAGGGAGACGAAGGGTTCGTCGAGGATCAGGAGGCCTGAGCTCATTGCCAAGGCGCGGGCGAGGCTGGCGCGGCGCTGCATGCCGCCGGAGAGTTGGCGGGGGTAGAGTTTTGCGGCGCTGGTGAGGCCGGTGCGCTCAAGGGCGGACAGGGCGGTGGCGGTATCGACGCCTTGGCCGGCGGTGCGGATGTTGTCGAGGACGGTCAGCCAGGGGAGGAGGCGGGGGTCCTGGAAGACGAAGCCGGGGGGCGGGGCGTCGATGGGCGACTGGCCGTCGATCTGGATGGAGCCGCTGAACTGCGTGTCGAGGCCAGCGATCATCCGGAGCAGGGTGGATTTGCCGATGCCGGAGGGGCCGAGGATGGCGGTGACGCTGCCCGGAGCGATAGTGAGATCGATGCCGGCCAGGACCGGCGCCGCGTTTGTTGCGTAGCGCTTTTCGGCGATGGAAAGGTTCAGGCTGGGTCCGCGCGCCATTTGAGGACCTTGTGTTCGAGGGGGCGCAGGAGGCCGTATTCGACCGCGAGGACGACGGCGATGAAGGCAGTTGTGTAGGCCAGAATGCTGGTGATGTCGAAGAACTGGAAGAAGAGGCTGACGCGGTAGCCGACGCCACCATCGCTGCCCAAGACTTCGAAGACGAGGACGATTTTCCAGATCAGCGACAGGCCCGTGCGTGCGGCGGCGAGCACGAAGGGCATGAGCTGGGGGATGAAGACGAGGCGGAGGCGCCGGGCGAGGGGCCAGCGCATGGCGCGGGCGAGTTCGTCATATTCGGGGGCGAAGTTGCGCACGCCTTCGCGGATGGTGGCGGCGACGAGGGGGAGCTTGTTGACGACGACGGCGGAAATCAGCGCGGTCTCGGTGAGGCCGAGCCAGATGTAAAAGAGGATCGCGACGACGATGGCGGGCAGGTTGAGACCGACAATGAGCCAGCCGGAAAAGAGGCGATCGAGACTGCGGACGCGGCCGAGGACGAGGCCAAGCGCCGTGCCGAGCACCATGGCGAGGAAGAAGCCGAGGCCGGCGCGGATAAGGGTTTGCCCGAGATCAGGCAGCAGGCGTTCGGCGGTGGCGAGATGAATGAGTTCGGCGCCCACCGCGAGGGGCGTCGGGAAAAGGCGCTGGGCCATGAGCATGGCCAGCACTTGCCAGAAGAGCAGAAGGAGCGGGATAGAGGCCAGCTCAAGGAAACGATGATGGCGTTGCGCGGATGGCACCAAAACTACTTGCTGTAGCCGGGCCAGAAGGTGCCCTCGGCAAGGGTCGTGTCATCGCCGACCACATCACTGCCGCCGAATTCGGCGAGGAGTGCGAAAGTCTTTTCGGCGGCGGAGGTGTCCGCGGGATCGTAGGCGGTGACGATGCCGGCGCGGTAGCCGGATTTGAGGGCCTCGAACAGCGCGGGGTCGTCGGCGGCGCCCATCAGGTCTTTGAGGTGTTCCCAGGCCGAGTCATCGGTGCGAAGCACGTCCTTGGCGGCGAAGGAGGTGTCGAGGAAACGCTTGAGGGCTTCGGGCTTCGCTGCGGCTGTGGCTTCGGTAAATGTCCAGCCGAGAAGGGGCGGGGGTGTCGCGATGCCGAGATCGCCCAGCATGGCTTTGACAGAGAGCAGTTCGGTGGCGCCGGATGCGGCGGCGCGAGCGTTCCATTGCCAGAAATTGAGGCCAGCATCGATCTTGGCACTGGCGAGGAGTTCGTTGACGAGCGGCGGAGCGCCGAAGCGGGGCTCTGTGGCTTCCGCAAGAGTCTTGCCGGTTTCGTGGGCGAAATAGGCCTGAAGAATGACCCAGCTTTTGTCGGCTGGGCCGCCGGCAACGCCTATGACTTTGCTTTCCAGATCGGCGACCGAGGCGATGTCGCTGCCGGCGGGGATCATGAGGCCCCCGACGGCGAGCGAATGGGGCACCATCGCGACCATATTGCCGGAATTGCGCTGGACCGAGACCCAGACGAAATCGGAGAGGATGACGTCGACGGCACCGGTCTGGAGCGCGATCTGGCCAGCGCGGCTATCGGCGAGCGGGCGCACGACGAGATCGAGATCATGGGCCTTGTCGAGGCCCATGGATTTGATGGTCTCGATCTCCCATTGCACGGTGCCGCTTTCCTGCACGCCGATGGTCAGCGTCTCCGCAGCCCCGGCAGAGCCGAGGCCAGCGAGCGTGAGGAAGAGCGCGGTGGCAGCGTGCTTTAGGGCCGTCATGGTCGATCAGGCGCCGGTGACGCGCCAGATGACATCGCCGACGTCGTCGGCCATGAGGAGGGCGCCATCGGCTGCGACGGTGACGCCGACGGGGCGGCCATAGGAGTATTTTTCGTCAGCCGAGAGGAAGCCCGTTAGGATATCGCGCGGCAGGCCGGTGGGCTTGCCGTTTTCGAAGGCGACGAAGGTCAGTTTGTAGCCGCTCAGCTTGCTGCGGTTCCAGGACCCGTGCTGGCCAATGGCCATGCCGGCAGGGAAGCCGGGCAGGGTGTTCTCTGGCATCCAGGTGAGGCCGAGGGAGGCCGTGTGGCCGCCGAGGGCGTAATCGGGGTGATCCTGGGTTGCGGCAGAACGGGCCGGGTTCTGGGTGACGCGATCATCGACCACGCCCCAATAGGAATAGGGCCAGCCATAGAAACCGCCATCGCGCACCGAGGTCAGATAATCGGGCGGGGTTTCGTCGCCGAGGCCATCGCGCTCGTTGACGACCGTGAAGAGCGTATTGGTCGTCGGCTCCCAGGCCATGCCAACTGGATTGCGGAGGCCGGCGCCATAGATGCGCGAGGTGCCCGTGGCGATGTCATATTCGTGGATGCAGGCGCGGTTTTCTTCGGCCGCCATGCCGGCATCGCCGATATTGCTGAGCGAACCGACGGCGACATAGAGTTTTGTGCCGTCCTTGCTGGCGATGAGATTGCGCGTCCAGTGGCCGCCGGGAACGAGGTCCATCAGTTTCTTGCCGGGTGTGGTGATGCTGGTGGCGGCGGGATCATAGGGATAGGCGTAAAGCGCATCGCTGGCGCCGACATAGAGCGTCGAGCCGATCAGTGCCATGCCATAGGGCTGGCGGACATTGGCGATATAGGTGTGGCGGATTTCGGCGACGCCATCGCCATCGGCATCGCGGAGGAGAATGATACGGTTCGGGCTATCGCCCGAGGCCCGGGCGCGCTGCATGGTGACCGACATGGCGTGGTCAAAAAGCGAGCTTGGCTTGCCCGATTCACCCATGGACTCGGCGACGAGCACGTCGGCGTTGGGGAGGACATAGACCTGGCGGGGATGGTCGAGCCCCTTGGCGAAGGCATTGACCTTGAGGCCCGCAGCGACCGTTGGCTTATGATCGCCTTCCCAGCCCTTGGCGGTCGGCATTTTCAGCGTCGGAATGCTGCCCTGGGCCTTGGGCTCGGGAATGGAGGGCTTGGCGCCGAAAACGGGCGGGCGCGGACCATCGCCGGAATGGCGGACAGCAACGGCAACGGCGCCAACGGCAGCGACGATCTGGGCGAAGATGGAATTGGCGTTCATTGGCGTCTCGACAGACTGGTATGGAACCGGGGCGGCGCCAAACTAGCGGCATTGTCGCCCGCGAGCCAATAGGAAAACCGGCTTTTTTGGAGTTTCCCGGCAGAAACTTAGGGCGGGCTAAACCTGGGACATCGGTATTGTTTGTAGTTCGGCCTCAACCCGGAATTTACCGGCACCGTGTTAGAGTGGACACCTGAGACCCAGGAGGGTTCCATGAAGCCGCCGTTCTACGCCGCAGTGCTGGTGGGGCTGGTATTTCTTTGCGGGTGCAGCGCCAGCGAAGCGCCCCTTGTCGCGGGTGGTCCGACGCCCACGCAGGCCATCGACGCCATGTTGGCCAATCCCCGTATTCTCGAACGCGACCGTGTCGCCGTGGTCGAAAAGCGCATCCGGCTCGAAGCAACGGATTGCGCCAAGCATCCGAACGGGGTCGTTACCTGCTGGGTGCGGCTCTATTCGATTGGGCGCGGCTGGTCAGCACCGAGCATGGGGCGGTTCACGCCACAGGATGACGATTGGAGCTTCGAGTTCTGAATTCGGGCGAAGCTCCCGGATTTGTTGGGCTTTTCGACTCTGCGGCCGCAACCGAATCCGTGAGCGGAACGTTGGATGGTGCGGCATTTGAAATGTCGCGCTCAACAGTGGGGTTTATGACATGGGCGACGCAGGCATTGGCTGGATTGCAGCCATCATCATCGGCGGTATTGCAGGTTGGATCGCCTCCAACATCATGAAGACCAATACCGGGATTTTTCTCAACATCGTCCTCGGCATTGTCGGCGCGGCGATTGCGAGCTTCCTTTTCGGTATTCTCGGAGTTTCCTTCGGTGGCTGGCTTGGCTACCTGATCGCGGGCCTTCTGGGCGCGTGTATTCTTATTGCCCTGGTTCGCGCGATACGACGTTAGAACGGTAAGAGAATTTTATGGAAAGGGTCGGCAGTGATGCCGGCCTTTTTTGTTTTGGCCTTTGGGAATCATCTTTCTCCACCGCGTCATTCCCGCGAAAGCGGGAATCTCTCTTCCGGTGTAAAAGGGATTCCCGCTTTCGCGGGAATGACGCCCAGATTTTTTGAGAGCTCCGTACCGTCCAAAGCGAACAGTGCACCCTCGGGGAAGGTTAGGTGGGAGTTAGTCGTGCAGCCGCTTTTCGCCGGCTTCGATGCGAATGGGGAGAACGTTTTCGGCTGGGGGGAGCGGGCAGACGGCGTGCTCGGTGAAGGCGCAGGGCGGGTTTACGGCCTTATTGAAGTCGAGAACGATGGTCTTGTCCGTAACATCTTCGCCGAAGACGAAGCGGCAGGCAGCGTAAGTGCTGTCCTTCGATGTTTGGTCGCGGATGACGAACTGAGGCGATTCCGGCGTGCCGTGGGTGGCGAGGAGTTCGTAGGTGACGCCATCGCGGGTGAAGACGGCTTTGTGGGTGGCTTCGACATCGGTCGGGATCGACTTGGACGTGTCGATGGTGAGGCCCTTGGCGGTTTCGAGCTGCACCCAATCGGCCACAACGCGCCATGTGGGGTCGAGCGGGAAGTATTCGAGCGGCTGCAGCTTTTCGGGGGCAGCCGACGTGGTGTCGCGGACGCGGAGGGCGTTTTCGCCGTTGAGGGACGTTACCTCGAGGAGGAGATTTCCGGCGGTGAAACGCGGCGGATTATATTTCGAGAGTTCGAGGACCTGCGGGGCGCCGTCTTCGGGCGTGTAAGTCACTTGGCCATCGGCGTCTTGGGTGAGGCTGCCGATATGGGAGGGGCCGGAGGAGAGGATGATGTCGTTGTCGGCGGCGGTGCCGACGGTGACGGTGCCTTCGGCGAGCCAGACGCGGGCGATGATATTGAGCCAGCCATTGGGGGCTTTGAGAGCGGCGAGGCGCTTAGCCTGCCAATCGGCATATTGGGTGAGGTAATCGGTCATGATGAAATCTCGTTGACGGAGAGGCGCGGCACGCTGGCGAGCAGGCGCTGCGTATAGGAATGCTGGGGGTTTTTGAGGATTTTGGCGGTTTCGCCTTGTTCCACGATCCGGCCTTTTTCGAGGATGACGATGCGGCGGCAGAGGGCGGCGACGACGCCAATATCGTGGGAGACGAAAAGCAGAGTCATCTCCGCGCTGAGGCGCGCGAGCAGATCGACGATGCGGGTGCGGGTGGTGAGATCAAGCGCACTGACGGCTTCATCGGCGAGGAGGAAGGGCGGGCGGGCGACGATGGCACGGGCGATAGCGATGCGCTGGCGCTGGCCACCGGAGAACTGATGCGGATAGCGCGTGGCGGCGTCGCGATCGAGGCCGACGGCTTCTAGGGCCTCGGCAACCATCTGCCGGTGATCGCCGTCGATTTTCAGGGAGCGCAGGGGCTCAGCGATGATCGAAAAAATAGTCTGGCGCGGATCGAGGGAGGAATACGGGTCCTGGAAGACGATCTGCGCCTGGCGCCGGAACTGGCGCATGAAAGCGCGGTTGCCAGTATCGAGGTTTTGGCCGTCGAAAGTGATGCTGCCGCTATCCGGGCGGGCGAGGCCGAGGAGGAGGCGGAGCAAGGTGGTCTTGCCCGAGCCGCTTTCGCCGACGAGACCGACCGTGTCGCCGGGGGCGATTTCGAGGTTGATGTCGGAAAGAATTTGCCGAGTGGCGCTATAGCCGAAATCAACGTTTTTGACCTGGATAAGGGTCATGGCGTGCCCTCCAAGGCCCGATCAAAGCTGCGCGCGGCGGCGAGGAGGCTTTTGGTGTAATCGTGCTGGGGATTACCGAAGACGTCGGCGACGGTGCCGGCTTCGACGGCTTCGCCCTGGCGGAGGACGACGACGCGGCTGACGGTGTTGGCGACGACGGGGAGGTCGTGGCTGATGAAGAGGAGCGCCATGTTGCGCTCTCTGACGAGACGGTCGATCAGGGCGAGGATTTCGGCCTGGGTGGTGACGTCGAGCGCGGTGGTCGGTTCGTCGGCAATCAAGAGATCAGGCTTGCAGGCGAGGGCCATGGCGATGGCGATGCGCTGGCGCTGGCCACCTGAAAGTTCATGCGGATAGGCGCGGGCGATGCGCGGCGGATCGGGGAGGGCGACCTCGGTGAGAAGGGCAAGGACGGCCTCGTCGAGTGCGGTGCCATGAAGCGGTTTTCCATCGCGTTTGGCGCGGCGGGAGAGGGGTTCGGCAACCTGTTTGCCGACGCGCATGAGCGGATCGAGCGCGGTCAGCGGTTCCTGGAAGACGATGGCGGCGGCGGTGCCGCGGAGCGTGTTGAGCTGGCGTTCCGGCGCGCCGATGACTTCTGTGCCGGCGAGAATGGCGGAGCCGCTGGCGCTGAGACCGGCGGGGAGGAGACCGGTGGCGGCGAGGGCGGTGAGGGACTTTCCGGAACCGGATTCGCCGATGAGGCCTAGGCGTTCGCCCTTTGCGAGGAAGAAGGATAAGCCGTGGATCAGCGTCTTGCCGCCGGTCGAGACCGAGAGATTGTCGAGCGTGAGGAGAGCGGTCATCGGGCGCGCCTCGTGGGGTCGATGAAGTCGCGGAGGCCGTCGGCGAGAAGGTTGACGCCGATGGCGAGGGAGACGAGCGCGATGCCCGGAGCGATGGCGCCGAGGGGGGCAGTGTAAACCGTGCCTTGGGCCTCTTGCAGGATGCGGCCCCAGGAGGCGTTGGGCGGCGGGGCGCCTAGGCCGAGATAGGAGAGAGACGCTTCGGCGATCACGGCGAGGCCGAATTGCAGGGCGAAGTTAACCGCGAGGGTCGGCCAAATATTGGGGAGGATATGGATGGCGACGATTTTAGGCCAGCTGCTACCCGAGGTGCGGGCGGCGGTGATGTAGTCCATCACCAGCACGCGCTTTGCGAGAATGCGGGTGAGGCGCGCGACGATGGCCGAGAGAGCGATGCCGAGCGCGATGATGGCGGACCACAGATTGGCCGTGTCGCTGGCAGCGACGACCAGCATGGCGATAAGCAGGGTCGGGAAGGCAATGAGGATATCGAGCGTGGCCGCCAAGGCATCATCGAGCCAGCGGGTAGCGAAAGCAGACAGAATTCCGAGGGTGACGCCAATGACGGCGCCGATGGCGACGGCGCCGAGCCCGACGGTGAGCGCGATGCGGCTACCGATCATCATCTGCGTAAAGAGATCGCGGCCGAGCCTGTCGGTGCCGACCCAATGGAGAAGGCTTGGGCCTTCGAGGCGGCCGCCGGCCATGGCAGTCGGGTCATAGGGCAGCCAGACGAGGCTGAGGAGCCCGGCAAAGACGTGGAGGCCGACGAGGATGAGGCCGGCCCAGAGAATGAGCGGGCGGCGCTGGCGTTGCGGCGCGGTGATGATTTCGGTGGTCATTCGCGGGCGCTCCCGGTTGAGCGGAGGCGCGGATCGATCAGGCGCTGGGCGATGTCGGCGGCAAAGCCGATGAGGAGGACAAGGAGGGTCGAAATGAAGAGGACGCCCTGCACATTGGGATAATCGCGCTGCTGGATGGCGAGGAGCAGCATGGAGCCGAGGCCGGGCAGCGAGAAGACGCGCTCGATGACGACGGCGCCGAGGAAGGTGCTGGCGAGTTCGATGCCCAGAATGGAAATCACTGGCACGGCGCCGTTGCGGAGGCCGTGGCGGATTAGCGCCTCTGGGAAACTGGCGCCGAGCGCGCGGGCGGTGCGGAGGTAATCGCTGCCGAGCACGTCAAGCGTCGCGGCACGGACATAGCGCAGGAGCGAGGCGCCCATGACGAGGCCGATGGTGAGCGCCGGCAGGATCATGCCCGTGATCGCTTCGCCAAAATTGGCCCAGCCTTTGAGCGGAAAGCCGCCGGAGGGGAGCCAGCGCAGATTGATGGAAAAGAGCGTCACCAGCAGAATGCCGACCCAGAAGACTGGAATGGCGATGCCGAGCTGGGAGATGACCGAAATGGCCGTGCCGTACCATTTTTCGGAGCGGACGGCGGCGAGAATGCCCAGCGGAACGGCGAGGATCAGCGCGATAAAGAAGCCCATGAACGTCAGCGGCAGGGTGACCGACATGCGGTTGCCGATTTCTTCCAGCACCGAGGCGCGGCTGACGAAGGATGTGCCGAGATCGAGACGCGCGATATTGCCGAGGAAGCTGACGAATTGCACGGCGAGCGGCTGATCGGAACCGACCTGGGCGCGGGCGGCGGCGATCTGCTGCTCGGTGGCGCCGACGCCAAGGAGAGCATTGGCCGGATCGCCGGGGAGGAGGCGCAAGAGCACAAAGAGAACCACCGCTGCGACGAAAAGCGAAGCGAGAAGGATCAGCGTGCGGCGGAGGAGGTAGACGAGAATGGGGAGATTCCTTGCGCGGTGTCGGGCGCAATATTAGCGGGGGACTGAAAGCAAAGCCACCGGCTGGTGGGCCGGTGGAAGGTGTGTTCAATGGATTCCCAATTGCCGTCATCACCGGGCTTGTCCCGGTGATCCATCGCTCGGCGCGGTATGGATTGCCGGGACAAGCCCGGCAATGACGGCGGCGCGAGGGAGCCTATTCGCTCTTCTGAATGTCGTAGGCGTAGAACTGGGAGTTCAGGCCGTTGACGGGGTAGCCGGTGACGTTGGTGGCGGAGACGACGATCTGGGGATAGAGGTAGAGCCAGTTGCTGGCGGCGTCTTCGGCGATCAGTTTATTGGCTTCGGTCAGCTTTTCGGTCTGTTCGGCTTCCGTGGCGGCGGATTCAGAGTCAGCGATCAGCTTGACGACCTCAGGGTTGTTATAGCCCCAGTAGAAGTCGGGATTGCCGTAGAAGACGATGTCGCGGTGGTTCACGTGTTCCTGCAGCGTCGCCTGGAAATCGTGGGCCTGGTAGACCTTGGTGTACCATTCATTGGCGGTGATGATGTTGATGTTCACCTTGACGCCGATCTTGGCATATTCGGACTGCAGGAACTGCGCGACGATCGGATGCGGATCGTAGTCCGGGGTGTCGAGGGTGAACTCAAAGCCATCGGGATAGCCGGCTTCGGCGAGGAGGGCCTTGGCGCTGTCGACGTCATAGGCATCGACGCTGGTGAGATCGACATACCAGGGATCGGTCGGCGGCACGAAGGAGCCGATCAGCGTGCCATATTCGCCCCAGATGGAATTGAGCAGGCGGGCCTTATCGGTAGCGCGGGCCAGAGCCTTGCGGACCTTGACGTTGTCGAACGGGGCGACGCGATCGTTGTAGGCGAGGATTTCCTTGGTGGTGGAAGCGCCTTCGGTGACCGTATAGGGCGAATTGCCCTGGAACTGGGCGAGGGAATCCGGGCTCTGGACCGACGTGATGATGTCGACGGCGTTCGTCAGCAGCGCGTTGTTGAGCGCGGTGGCATCGGTGAAATAGGTGTAGATCACTTCGCCATTGGTCGGGGCGTCACCCCAATAGGCGTCGTTGCGCTCGAGGGCGAGGGCCGAACCGCGGCGCCATTCGCCCAGCGTATACGGGCCGGTGCCGTCTTCGGTGGCCGTGATATCTGTGGCGGCGTCGTTGACGATCCAGACATAGGAGAGGTTGTAGGGCAGCGAGATCGAGCGCGCCGAGAGCGTGATCACGACGGTCTGGTCATCGGGGGTTTCGATGCCGGTGATGGTCGAGAGGCTCTTCTTGCGCGAGCTCTTCGAGGCTTCGGCGGTGACGCGCTCGATGGAATATTTCACATCGGCTGCGGTCAGCGGATCGCCGGAGTGGAAGGTGACGCCGGGCTTGAGCTTAAAAGTGTAGGTGAGGCCGTCTTCGCTGGCTTCATAGCTATCGACGAGCTTGGGCTCGACAGCACCGGCATCGGTCAGCTGGAACAGGGCTTCGTAGACATTGCCATTGAAGGCTTCGTTGATGCCCTGGCCGGCGCCGGCGGTATTGTCGAGGTTCTGGGGCTCATAGAGCGAGCCGATGCGGATGGAGGCGTCGGGATTGGCCTCCTGCGCGAGGACTGTTGCGGGCAGGGAAATGCCGGCCAGAAGGGCGGCGAGAAGGAGGGTTTTGGTGGTCATGCGACGCTCCGAAAAATGCTGGCCGGGAGCTTATGATCTGGCCAGAAAATTCTCTATCTATCCGGTCGACAATCTTGTGCCGGGACTCGTGCCGATAAGGTATTTTCTACTCGGCAAACGCGCCGAAGGAAAATCTCATTTCACAATGTGATGGGACCCGCCGTGAGAAGGGTTTCCAGTATCGTAAAATCTCCGTAAAATTGACGAGGAATGCGGAGTGGTCATGATCGAGGAAGACGATCAGCGCGGATTTAGCGAACAGCCTATGGCGCGGTTCGATGCCGCGACCGATATGGCCGTGGCCTTTTACCGTTTTGCCCTGCAGACTTACCAATATCGCTGCGCGATCAGTGGCTTGAGTGTTTCGCCTCTAGATGAGAATCTGCATGAAAAGCTTGAGGTGGTGCTGATCCATCCGCGCGAATTCGGTGGGGAATTGGAGATCGGCAATGTGCTGGTGCTCGAATCGCGCTTGGCGCAACTTTTTTCCACCGGTGTGGTGAGCGTCGCTGACAACGGAACGCTAACGGTGGCGCGGCCAGATGAGGTTTCATCTGAGCGTGAGGACGTTATCAGCCCAGGCGCGGCGCTGCTTTTGCCGGAAGATCCATTGCTGCGACCGAGTGCTAAAAACCTGCAGTTTCATCGGCTTACGATTGCGCGCTACGCGGCTTAGCTGTGTGAATTGACTGCAGCGACTGGTTTTTTGACTGGCGTGGGTGCAGGCTGGGCTAAACTTCCATACCAGGATATTGCACCGTGCCCTTTCCCGATCTCACTCACCCGGCGCTTGGCGCCTATCGTAGCAGCGTTGAAATGCCTGGTGATTTCGCCAGCTTCTGGTCGGACACGCTGGCTCAATCGCGCGCGGCGGGCGGCAAGGTCGAGATGGTGCCCGCCGAAACGAGCCTCAAGCTGATCGAAGCTTTTGATGTGACCTTTCCGGGGTTTGACGGTCAACCGGTCAAGGGTTGGTTGCTTTTGCCGAAGGTGCGCGAAGGTAAACTGCCGCTCATCGTGCAATTCATCGGCTATGGCGGCGGGCGGAGCTTTCCGCATGAGCTGCTGCATTGGGCGGCTTCAGGCTATGCCTATTTCCGGATGGATACGCGCGGGCAGGGTAGTAGCTGGAGCATGGGCGCGACCTCGGACCCCGTGGGCACGACGCCCTCCATTCCCGGCATGATGACCAAGGGCGTGCTCGACAAAAACGACTACTATTACCGGCGCCTCTTTACCGATGGCGTGCGTGCGGTCGACATGCTGCTCGAGCAGGATTTCGTCGATCCCCAGCGCGTTGCCGTTTGTGGCGGTAGCCAGGGTGGCGGCATTGCCCTGGCGGTTGCTGGCATCGATAGGCGGGTGAAGGCTGTGATGCCGGATGTGCCGTTTCTCTGCGATTACCCCCGTGCGGTGCGGACTGCGGGACGCGATCCCTATCTCGAGATTGTACGCTTCTTGGCCCAGCATAGGGATAAGTCAGGTCAAGTCTTTGAAACGCTGCGGTATTTCGATGGCGTCAACTTCGCGCGGCAGAGCCAGGCGGCGGCATTGTTCTCGGTAGCGCTGATGGATGATATCTGCCCGCCGTCGACGGTCTATGGCGCCTATCAGGCCTTTGCCGGCAGCGATAAAACCATTGTGGAATATGAGTTTAACAACCACGAGGGCGGCGGGCCATTCCAGGATCGCGAGCAGATGAAATGGCTCGGAAAACGGTTCGGAATGGCGTGAAAAGGGAAAAACTTGCTTTACTCAAGAAACGCAAATATTGCGTAATTGAGTGAGGAGGGTCTTTTCATGGCCAGCAAGCGCGCGAACCAAGCCGATATTGCCGAAAAGCTCGGCGTATCCGTATCGACCGTGTCGCGGGCGCTGGCCAATGAGATCGGGATCAGCGACGCGGTGCGGCGGGATGTGCAGCGCGTCGCGCGGATGCTCGGCTACAAGAGCAAGCATGTGCCGGCGGTGGCGAGCCTCGACAAGCGCGCCGTCGCCATGGTGCCGCTCAATGGCGCCATGGGGAACCTGACAAGCTTTTATCACGGCATTGTCGAAGGCATGCGCGCTCAGGCGGCAGAGCAGGGCATTTTGCTCGATGTGCGTCTCGTCAATGAAGAAACGGTGACGCTCGATTTCATTCAGCGGCATATGGCCAAGACCGGCGCCAATGGGCTGGTGCTGGCGGGGATCGATCCCGATGAGGCACTGGCGCAGTGGGCGATCGACGCCGATGTCAGCGTGGTGCTGGCCAATGGTGTCGACCCGCTGATGCGGCTGAGTTCAGTGTCGCCGGCTAATTTTTTCGGCGCCTATATGGCGACGAAACACCTGCTCGATGCGGGGCATCGCCGGATTCTCCACTATACCTATCGGCACCGCCACACGATCATGCAGCGGCGGCGCGGGTTCGAGGCGGCGATGGCGACTGTGCCGGATGCAGAAGCGACGGTGGTGATTTCCAACGAGCATTCCAGCCACGATCTGCTCGCCAACCTCCTGGCTGCGAAATACGACGTGACAGCGGTTTTTTGCTGGAATGACAGCGTGGCGGTTTCGATGGTGGATTCGCTGCTCGGGCAGGATTCCCCAATGCCCAAGAGCTTTTCCATGATGGGCTTTGATGATCTGCCGATTGCCGGGATCGCCAATCCGCGGCTGAGCACGGTGCGGGTTGATCGCGAGGCGATCGGGCGCGGCGTCGTCCGGCTTCTGGCGCAGCAGCTTGAGGGCGAACGCGCGGTGCAGCACCTCGAGGTTGGGCTGACGCTGGTCGAGGGCGAGACTGTGCATCGGCTGGATTGAGGGGGCGTTTTATCTTCTCTTCCCGAGCTTGCCTCCACCCCCTCCCAGCCTCCCCCATCAAGGGGGAGGTGTCGATCGAGTTTGGGGTTAGGTGTGTTCACGACCATCGGACAGCACCTCACCCTTGATGGGGGAGGCTGGGAGGGCGTGATCTCCGGCTCCAAACGGATAAAAATATCAGCGCCCTTGTTGAGATCGATGCGCTTTTCGGCGCATCCCATCCCCTATCCATTTCCACCCACAACGCAATTCTCGCAATATTGCGTAAATTGCGTGAATTGCGCAAAAGTCTTGAATTTGCGCAAGATTGTGCATAGCCTTGCGTTAGGTTCGGCGCCATCCGGTAGCATTCCGGTAACATCGAGCGCGGCTTAAGGGGGAATTGGTGGATCTTCGGCGGTGGAATGTGCGTCAGGTTCGGGAGGTGCTGGAAAGCGCGCCTGACTTTGCGCCGTTTCCTCGGGCGAGGTCTGATGAATGGGTTGGCGTGAAGGATCGGCTGGGCGCTGATGTGCTCGCCGGACTGGTGGGCCAGGCGGAAGCAGATGCTGTTGCCGACGTACCGGCGCTTCCGGCGCGGCTTTATCGTGAGTTTGCCGAGACTGGTCGCCGTGAGGGCTATGAGGATGCGCAGCGGGCGCGGCGGAGCATGCTTTATCGGCTGGTATTGGCCGAATGGCTGACCGGCGAAGGGCGGTTTGTTGCTGCTATCGAGAATGTGCTTTGGGCGCGGCTCGAGGAGACCAATTGGGCCTGGCCGGCGCATGCGCGGGAATTGGATCGGTTTGACCGACCAACGCTCGATCTGGCGGCGGCAATGACGGCGCTTGATCTGGCCGAAGTGGATTATCTGGTAGGAGATAAGCTCTCGGCCAATCTGCGGGATCGCGTGCGGGTTGAGGTCGAGCGGCGGGTCGTCGGGCCGTTTCTCAATCGGAACGATCACTGGTGGCTGCATACGACGCCGCAGAAGCAGGTGAACAATTGGACGGCGGTCTGTGTCGCTGGGGCTGTGGGCGCAGCGCTTTATCTTGAAACGGATATGGGGCGGCTGGCGGAGATCGTCACGCGGGGTCTGCATAGTCTCGCGGATTATCTCGAGACGTTCGATCGCGAGGGCGGGTCGTCCGAAGGGCCGGATTACTGGACCTATGGGTTCGGCAATTATGCCGTGCTCGCACATCTGCTGCATGAGCGGACGGGTGGGGCGATCGACCTGCTGGACGGCGATTTCATCCGGGACATTGCGCAGTTTCCGCTGCGGACCATGCTGACCGAGGGTGTTTGGGTGAGCTTTTCGGACTCGGATCACAATCCGAGTTTTCATCCCGGCCTGTTGTCGCTGTTGGCAAAGCATCTCGATCTGCCGGGGCTTTTGGGCCTCGGCATGCATAATTACTTTGGCGTCGAGGTATTCAACCAATTCGTCTGGCCGCTTCGGCAGTTTGCCTGGCCGTTGGCAAAGGCCGAGCCGGCCGTTTTGGGACTGCAAGATTGGTATGACGAGATGGGCTGGATGATCAGCCGGCTTGATCCCAACGACCCAAATTCGCTGCGGCTGGCCGCCAAAGGCGGGCACAATGACGAGATGCACAACCAGAACGACGTGGGGTCGTTCATGGTGGTTGCGGGCGGCAAGGTGGTGCTGACCGATCCGGGGCGTGGGCGCTATTCGAAGGCCTATTTTGGGCCCGATCGTTATCAGAACCTTTTTGCGTCTTCGCTGGGTCATTCGGTGCCGGTGGTGAATGGAGAGGCGCAGGCTGAAGGCAGGGCGCATGCGGCCAAAGTGCTCGAGCATGGGCATGATGGAGCCGAGGATCGGCTGGTGCTGGAGATGGCAGCGGCCTATCCGGCGGAGGCTGACCTCTCGCAGTTGCAGCGGACGGTGGCGCTGAAGCGCGATGTGCCGGGTGGAGCGGTTCGGCTTGAGGATCGCTATGCATTCAAGAGCGCCGAAGGTGAATTTCAGTCCGTATTGGTGACGTCGCTTTCGGCGGGGGCCGAGGGTGACGCTGTGCTCGTCGGCGAGGCTGGGGCGGGGGCACGCATCGGCTTTGATGCCGGCGCGCTCGAGGTCGCTTTCGATGTTCGGAAAGCCCAGGAAAAACAATATCAGCCAGCGGTCGATCTGACCCGCATCGTGTTCACGCCCCGGCGGAGGAGCCGGGAAGGACGCGTCGTGCTCGACATCTCGCCGCTCACCTGAGCGGGAGTTTTTGTGGCTGATCCCGGGAGGATGGGGCGGCCAAAATCATCTCCGGTCAAAGCACCGGAAAAGGGAGGGATAGTATGAGGAAGACCTATCTTGGTTTGACCGGTGCGGTGGCCATTTCGGCCATGCTCGCCGCGGCAAGCCCGGTCTGGGCGCAGCAGCAATCGCCAGTGCTCGATGCAGCGGTGGAAAGCGGCGAACTGCCGCCGGTGGCCGAGCGGCTGCCAAGCAATCCGCTGGTGGTCGATGGCGAGAGTGTCGGCAAATATGGCGGCACCTGGCGCATGGGCATGCGCGGCGGCGGGGACAATGGCATCATCGTCAAGACCGTGGCCTATGAAGGCCTCGTGCGCTTCGACCATGAGTGGAAGACCGTGCTGCCTAACCTGGCGGAAAGCTGGGAAGTGAGCCCCGATGCCAAGGAATATACATTTAAGCTGCGCGACGGGGTGAAGTGGAGCGATGGGACGCCGTTCACCACCGAGGACATCGCCTTTACCGTCGAAATCTACAAGGACCCGAACTACGCCGCGGGCAGCTGGATCGACAGCACGACCAATCCGCTGACGCTGGACGTCATCGACGAGCTGACCTTCAAGTTCACCTTCGAAAAGCCCAATGGCATGTTCCTCGAGAACATTGCCGGCACCGACGGGCTCCACATCACTTCGCTGCAGAAGAAATATTGCGGTCAGTTCTACCCCAAATATAACGAGAACGCGGACGCCGATGCGCAGGCGGCGGGCTTTACCAATTGGGCGCTTTATCTCCAGGACCGTTGCTCCTGGGGCTTTGAAACGATCCGCTTCTCCAACCCCGACCTGCCGGTGCTTTATGGCTGGGTCATCGACCAGCCGCTCAACGCCAATGCGGCGCGGCTGACCTGGAAGCGCAATCCCTATTATTGGAAGACCGACAGCGAGGGGAACCAGCTTCCCTATATCGACAATCTCGATATGCGCGTCTCGGAAAGTATCGAAGAACTGACGCTGCTGGCGCTCAATGGCGAGATCGATTTCCAGGAGCGGCACATTGCGACCACGGTCAACAAGCCGCTCTTCTTTGATGGGCAGGAACAGGGCGACTATCACCTGGGTGAAGTGATCCCGTCCTCGTCCAATACGCTCGTGTTGCAGTTCAACATGAACCACGACGATCCGGTCAAGCGTGAGCTCTACCAGAACAAGGACTTCCGCGTGGGCCTTTCGCACGCGATCGACCGGCAGGAAATCATCGACGTGGTCTTTACGGGCCAAGGCGAACCCTTCCAGGTCGCGCCGCGCCCGGAATCCGAGTTTTATGACGAGGAACTGGCCAAGCAATATACCGAGTTCGATCCCGATCTGGCCGCGCAGCATCTCGATGCGGCGGGCCTGACAGAAATGAACGGCGACGGTATTCGCCTGATGAGCAATGGCCAGCCGGCCAAGATCACGGTGGACGTCATTTCGGCGCTGCGGCCGGAATGGATCGATATCCTCGAAATCATGCAGTTGCAGTTCCAGGCGGCCGGCATCCAGCTCGAGCTCAACAATATCGACCGCACGCTGTTTTACGACAAGCGCCCGGGCAATGACTTTGACGCCCAGATTTGGGCCGGTGACGGCGGCATCGAGGCGATCCAGGACCCGCGCTACTACTTCCCGTTCAGCGACGAGAGCGTTTGGGCCTATAAGTGGGTGCAGTGGTACAATGGCACCAAGCCCGAAATCGCCGAAGAGCCGGTCGATTGGGCAAAGGAACAGATGGCGCTTTACGACCAAGTGAAGGCCGAGGCCGATCCGGCCAAGCGTGGTGAGCTATTCCGCCAGGTGCTCGCGATCACCAAGGAGCAGTTCCCGGTGATCGGAGTGAGCCTGATGCCAAACTCCTATTCGATCATCCGCAACAACCTCCGGAACGCACCCGAGAGCATGTTCAATGCCTGGCTGTTCCCGACGCCTTCGCCGATGGATCCGGTGACCTGGTACTTCGAATAAGCGGGGCTGTCCTCCAACCCGCTCCTGCCCCTCGCGGCTCTCCCTGGCTGCGAGGGGGTTTTTAGACAAATAGGTTTGGGGCTCCCACACCCCGTCCCTTCCTCCTGCATCAGGGGGAGGTGTCAGGGCAGTGGGCTTGGCGAGATGCTGCCCAACGCTCGATCCGCACCTCCCCCTCGATGGGGGAGGCTGGGAGGGGGTGAACCCCCAAAAAAACCGAATCTTCGGAAGGCCCAAGTCCATGGTTCAGTTCATCATCCGGCGTCTCATCGCCATGATCCTGACGCTGTTCGCCATCTCCATCGTGGCATTCGCCATTATACAATTGCCGCCGGGCGATTATCTGACGACCTATATCGCCTCGCTGTCTTCGACCGGCGAGCAGGTCGATCCCCGAGTGATCGCCAATCTGCGCGAGCAATATGGGCTCGGCGAGCCGTTCTATGTCCAATATTTCAAGTGGATCGGCGGCATCCTGACCGGCAATTTCGGTCAGAGCTTCGAGTGGAAGCGGCCGGTCACCGAATTGATCTGGGGGCGCCTGGGCAATTCGATGCTGCTCGAAGGCATGGCGGTGATCACTATGTGGCTGATCGCGCTGCCGATCGGCATCTATGCGGCGGTGCGAAAATATTCGCTGGGCGATTATCTCGCGACTGTGGGCGGCTTTCTCGGGCTGGCCGTGCCGAATTTTTTCTTCGCGCTGATCCTGATGTACCTGGCTTACACCTGGTTCGGGGTGACGCTGGGCGGGTTGTTTTCGCCGGGCTTTGAAAACGCCCGCTGGAGCCTGCCGCGCATCTGGGACTTTTTGAGCCACGCCTGGGCGCCGATCCTGGTTCTGTCGATGGCGGGGACGGCGGAGCTGATCCGTATCCTGCGCGCGAACCTGCTCGATGAACTGAAGAAGCCCTATGTCGTGACCGCGCGGGCCAAGGGTCTGCCGGAGTGGCGGGTGATCCTCAAATATCCGGTGCGGCTGGCGATGAACCCGTTGGTGTCGACCATTGGCTGGCTGCTGCCGGCGCTGGTTTCGGGGTCGGTGATCGTTTCGGTGGTGCTCAACCTGCCGACGGCCGGGCCGATGTTGCTGCGCTCGCTGACGACGCAGGACATGTATCTCGCCGGCGCAATCATTCTGCTCCTCAGCGTTCTTACGGTCATCGGCACCGTGATTTCCGACATTCTCCTTGCGCTCATCGATCCGCGCATTCGTTACGGAGGCAAATGATGGCCGTGGATACGATACAGCCGACCATTCATGCCGATGTGCCCAAGGTCCGCGCCCGACGCGAAAGCCAGCTGGGGCTGATGTGGCGCCGGTTCAAGCGGCACAAGCTGGCGCTGGTGAGCCTTTGGGTCGTGGTGATTTTTTACCTCGTGGCGCTGCTCGCCGAGTTTCTGGCGCCGACCGATCCCGGCGCCTATAGCGCGCGCTATACCTATGCGCCGCCGCAGGGGATCAATTTCTTTGCGGTCAACGAGGATGGGGGCTGGGAATTCGGGCCCTATGTGAATGGGTACAAGACCGAGATCGATCCGGTGGCGCTGCGGCGGACTTTTGTGATCGACGAAGAGGTGCGGCTGCCGGTCAAATTCTTTGCCGAAAGCAAGCCGTATCTGCTGGCCGGGGTCATTCCGATGTCCGTGAAGTTCATGGGCGTCGAGAACCCGCGCGATCCCTTTTATATTCTCGGGGCCGATCGGCTGGGGCGGGATATGCTGAGCCGGGTCATTCACGGCACGCGCATTTCGCTTTCGATCGGGCTGGTCGGCGTGACCATGAGCCTCTTCTTCGGCATCGTGATCGGCGGGTTTGCCGGTTACTACGGCGGCTGGTTCGATAGCGCGGTGATGCGCGTCGTCGAATTCATCCGCTCGATGCCAACCATTCCGCTGTGGCTGGGGCTCGCCGCGGCATTGCCGAAGGATTGGAGCGCGCTGCAGACCTATTTTGCGATCACGCTCATTCTCAGTTTAATCGGGTGGACCGAATTGGCGCGCGTGGTGCGGGGGCGGTTCCTATCGTTGCGCACCGAGGATTTCGTGACCGCGGCGCAGCTCGATGGGGCGAGCGATTGGCGGATCGTGACGCGGCATATGGTGCCCAGTTTTACGAGCCACATCATTGCGGCGGCGACGCTCGCTATTCCGGGGATGATCCTGGCGGAAACGGCTTTGTCGTTCCTCGGGTTGGGGCTGCAGGCGCCGATCGTATCGTGGGGCACGCTGCTGCAGGATGCGCAGAATATCCGGACGCTGGCGACAGCGCCTTGGCTGCTGGCGCCTGGGGTCTGCGTGGTGGTGGTTATTCTGGCGCTCAACTTTTTTGGCGATGGGCTGCGTGATGCGGCGGATCCTCATGGGCGGTGATCTTCTCTTCACCTCTCCCTTAGGTGGAGAGGTCGGCGCGCAGCGACGGGTGAGGGGGCCTTTGGTCTCGCGCTCGTCGACAGGCCCCCTCACCCGACCCAAGAGGGTCGACCTCTCCCCCAAGGGAGAGGTGGCGCTCCGCGCCTTTTCATTCACGGAGGAAAGATCATGACCAAGCCCCTCCTTTCAATCAACGACATGTCGATCGTCTTCACCTCGCCCGACGAGCCGGACATCGAGGCCGTGCGGCAGGTGGATCTCACACTCACGCCGGGCAAGACGCTCGCGCTTGTGGGTGAGAGCGGGTGCGGGAAGTCGGTGACGGCGCGGGCGGTTTTGCGGCTGCTCGATAAGAATGCCGATATCCGGACTGGCGAGATCGTCTACGAGGCCGAGGGCGGGGCGGTGGATGTCGCGCGATTGAAGCCTGACAGTCTCGCGATGCGCTCGATTCGTGGTGCGCAGATTTCCATGATCTTTCAGGAGCCGATGAGCTCGCTGTCGCCGGTGCATACGATCGGCAACCAGATCGACGAGATCATCGTGCTGCATGAGCGGCTGACGCAGAAGCAGGCGCGGGAGCGGACGGTTTCGCTTCTCCATCAAGTGGGTATTCCGGGCGCGCGGGAGCGGGCGAATGCCTATCCGTTTGAATTGTCGGGTGGTCTCAGGCAGCGCGCGATGATTGCGATGGCGCTGGCTTGTACGCCAAAACTGCTGATCGCCGATGAGCCGACGACGGCGCTCGATGTGACGACGCAGGCTCAGATCCTCGATCTCCTGCGGCAATTGCAGGACGATTTCGGCATGGCGATGCTGTTCATCACCCATGACCTCGGCGTGGTGGCGGAGGTCGCCGACGATATCGCCGTGATGTATCTCGGCGATGTGGTGGAGCAGGGGGATGTGTTCGAGGTCTTCAAGGCGCCGAAGCATCCTTACACCCAGGCGTTGATGAGTTCGGTGCCGCGGTTGCAGCGGAAATCCGAACGGACACGATTGCAGCCGATCAAGGGCACTGTGCCGTCGCCGAAGGACCGGCCGGTGGGCTGCGCCTTTACCAGCCGCTGCCCGCATGCCTTTGCGCCATGCCCGACCATTCGCCCCGACCGGACGCCGGTGAGCGAGGGCCATGTGGCGCGATGCCATCTCCTCACGCATACGAAAGAGGAGGCGCTCGCATGACGACGCTGCTTTCCGTCGAACATCTTTCCAAGGTTTTTACGCTCGGTGGCGGGCTCTTCAAGCCGGGCCGCGAACTTGTGGCGCTCAACGATATCAACCTGACGGTGGAAGCGGGCGAAACGCTCGCTATCGTGGGGGAGAGCGGCTGCGGCAAGACCACTCTTGGGCGCTGCATCATCAAGGCGCAGCCGGTCAGCGAGGGGCATGTTTTTTATCATCAGGAGGGTGGGGGGAAGGTCGAACTAACGTCGCTCGACAAGAAGGCCATAAAACCCTATCGGCGCGATATCCGCATGATTTTTCAGGACCCGATGAGCTCGCTGAACCCCAATATGAGGGTGTTCGACATCGTCGCCGAGCCACTGCGGGTGCACAAGATCTGCAAAGGGCGGGAGCTTGAGGATCGGGTGATCTCGACGCTCGCCAAGGTCGGGATTCCAGCCGATGCAGTGGGGCGCTATCCGCACGCGTTTTCGGGCGGGCAGCGGCAGCGCATCGGCATTGCCCGGGCGCTGGTGCTCGACCCGAAGCTGGTGATTGCCGACGAGGCGGTGTCGGCGCTCGATGTGTCGATCCAGGCGCAGGTGCTCAACCTCCTTGATGATCTCAAGGAAGAGTTCGGGCTGACCTATATTTTCATCAGCCATGATCTTGGGGTGGTGAACTACATCGCCGACCGGGTGGTGGTGATGTATCTCGGCCATGTGGTCGAGAATGCGCCGACGGAAATGCTCTTCGAGCGGCCGCGACACCCCTATACCGAGATGCTGCTCGAGGCGCTGCCGATTGCCGACCCGACGCGGCGCAAGGGGCGGAACAAGGAACTCAAGGGCGAAATCCCCTATCTCGGCAATCGGCCCAAAGGGTGCCCGTTCCACACGCGCTGCAAATATGCCGAGGACAGGTGCCGGACGGAAAAGCCGGTGCTGCGACCGATCCATGGCACCGCCCAAGAGGCCGCCTGCCACTTTGCCGAGACACTCGAACTGAAGGGCGCTTATGACGCGCCGGGGTTTGTGCCTCCGACGCCGCTGGTGACTGCCGGTGGATTGCCCGGACAGACCGGGCAATGACGATGGAGATGAGAATGTTCAGCAGAGAAACGAAGATCTCGCCGATCGTCACCACCCGGCCTGTCCGGGTGGCCCATGCCGGACCGTACGGAAGACAACAGGAATTTTCGAACAAATGACTTATGATCCGGCCACGGCCAATCCGCTTTTTGGGAATCCGCTGAAGACACGGGACGATGTCGAGAATGGGCTGCGCGATCTGTTTCAGCCGCTGCTGCCCTACTTTTCGGAAGGTGGGGCGCGGGTGCGGCTTGACGGGGCGGGGGCGCATTTCGATCGGGCGGCGGCTGATCTCGAAGGCTTTGCGCGGCCGCTTTGGGGGCTGACGCCGCTCGCAGCAGGTGGAGCCGAGTTCGATCATTGGGAGATTTATCGGCAGGGATTGGCCAATGGCACGGACCCGGGGCACCCGGAATATTGGGGCACGGTGAACGGGACGGATCAGCGGCAGGTGGAGCTTGCGGCGATCGGCTTTACGCTCAAAATGCTGCCGCATCTGGTTTGGGAACCGCTGCCGCAGAAGGCGAAGGATAATCTCGCGGCTTATCTGAAGCACGCGCGCAAGTTCGAATATGCCGACAACAACTGGAAGTTCTTCCGCATCCTGGTCGATCTTGGGCTTGAGGAATGCGGGGTCGAATTCGACCGGTCCTATACCGATGCGTATCTCGAAGAGCTTGAGGGCTTTTACCTCGATGGTGGCTGGTATCGCGACGGCAATGTCCGGCGGATCGACCATTACATTCCCTTTGCAATGCACTTTTACGGGCTGATCTACGCCAAGCTTGCCAAGGGCGATGACAAGCGGGTGGCTGACTACAAGTCGCGCGCTAAGGAGTTTGCGCGGGATATTCAGCACTGGTTCGACGAGGATGGCGGGACGCTGGTTTTCGGGCGGTCCCTTACCTATCGCTTTGCCTGCGGCGGGTTTTGGGGCGCTCTGGCTTTTGCCGATGTCGAGGCGCTGCCCTGGGGCGTGATAAAAGGGCACTTTCTGAGGCACCTGCGCTGGTGGAGCAAGTTGCCGATTGCGCATGGCAATGGCGTGCTGTCGATCGGCTATGGCTATCCCAACCTCTTTATGTCCGAGAGCTATAATTCGGCGGGCTCGCCCTATTGGGCGCTGAAGGCGTTTTTGCCGCTGGCGCTGCCGGCCGATCATCCGTTCTGGATGGCAGAAGAGGTCGAAGCGGATTTCGATGAAGCGCCGGTGCCGCTAAAACATCCGGGCATGGTGAGCTTTCATACGAAGGGCAATGTGGTGGCGCTGTCGAGCGGGCAGCAGAACTGGCAGATGCGGCACGGCGCCGAAAAATATGCCAAGTTCGTCTATTCGAGCCGCTATGGGTTTTCGGTCGAGGTGGACGAACGGGCGTATCCCTCCGGGGCCTTCGATGGCGCCTTGGCGCTGAGCGACGATGGGCGGCACTATCGGGTGCGCGAGACCAATGAGACGGCGCAGATCGCGGGCGACACGCTTCATGCGGTTTGGAAGCCGTGGAGCGATGTGACGGTCGAAACCTGGCTCATTCCAGCCAATCCTTGGCACATCCGCGTGCATCGGATCACGACGCCGCGGGCACTGCATGGGACCGAGGGCGGCTTTGCCATCGACCGGGCGGAGTTCAATGCTGATACTTATATCGACGAAAAGGGCCGGGGGGTTGCCAAGAGCAAGACGGATGTCAGCGCCATTGTTTGCCTCTTAGGCGGTCGCGAGGGGCGGGCGTTCCGGACTTTGCCCAATAGCAATCTGATATTTTCGAAGGCTATCGTGCCGCAGCTGCGCGGAGACATTCCGGCGGGCACGACTGTGCTGGTAACGGCGGCGATGGCTCTGCCGACAGGGGCGGAGACCGAGGCGGCATTGAGCGCTGTCCCGGCTGCGCCTGACATTGCCGAACTCGAAGCCCTTTTTGCCCGCGAGGGCGTTGATGTCAGCGCCATAATGGTGCCGGAGCGGTTCTGATGCCTCCCAAACTTCTCTTCGCCATGGCGGCGGACAAGACGCGGCATGTGTTCGACGAAGCGAGCCTCGATCGTCTATCGGAAAGCTGCGAACTGCTGCGGCGAACGCCGGTCGATGGGTTCTCTGACCCAGAGGCGCGGCGGCTGCTGGGCGAGACGGAAATTCTTGTGACCGGGTGGGGCTGTCCAATGATCAGCCCGGAGGTGTTGCGCGCGGCGCCGAACCTCCGGCTGATCGCGCATGCGGCGGGGACGGTGAAATATACGATCGATCCATCGGCCTACGCCTCGGGCATTCGCGTGACGCATTCGGCGGATGCCAATGCGGTGCCGGTGGCCGAGTTTACGCTGGCCTCCATCCTCTTTTCGGCCAAGCACATCTTTGCGCTGCGCGATCTCTATCGGGCCGATCCGACGCGCCGTTCGAGTTATGCGCTGGGGGATAGGGCGATCGGGAATTTCCGGCGGACGGTGGGCATCGTCGGGGCGTCGCGGATCGGGCGGAAGGTGATCGAGTTCCTGCGCAGCTTTGATTTTTCGGTGCTGCTTTATGATCCCTTCGTGCAGGCGGGCGATCCGGACCTCGTGGGGGTCGAACTGGTGGAGCTCGATGTGTTGATGGCGCGATCGGATGTCGTGTCGATCCATGCGCCGTCCCTGCCCTCGACGCGGGGGATGATCGGGGCACGGCAGCTCAAGCTGATGCAGGATGGGGCCACGTTCATCAACACGGCGCGCGGGGCGCTGGTGGACGAGGCGGCTCTGGTGGCGGAGCTGCAGACGGGACGGATATTTGCGGTGATCGATGTGACCGATCCGGAAATTCCGCCGGCGGACTCGCCGCTGTTTACGCTGCCTAACGTGTTCTTGACGCCGCATGTTGCGGGGGCGATCGGGACAGAGCGGCTGCGGCTGGGGTTGATGGCGGTGGAGGAGATCGAACGGTTCGTTCGAGGCGAGCCGATGCTTTATGAGGTGCAGCCGGAATTGTTGGAGAGGCTGGCGTGATGGACGAGCGTTCACCCTCATCCGGCCCTTCGGGCCACCTTCTCCCCGAGGGGGAGAAGAATGGACCGGTGGTCGCTTCTGTTCCTCTCCCTCTCGGGGAGAGGGTGGATCGCGCGCAGCGCGAGACGGGTGAAGGGGATTGGCACCGCACGCGTCTCCAATATCTCACTTGGGATCGAACCCCTGAGGATATCGACAGCCCCGAACACCGGGCGCGACAGGCGGAGCTGGCGTTGCGGGCGGGGGCGCAGTTTGCGCCGAGTGCCTATGTTGCGGTTGATGCGGCGATTTTTACCACCCGCCTGGTGCTCGGCGAGCAGAGTTGGATCGGTGGGCACGCGCTGGTGCGGGGCGATGTGGAATTTGGCGCGCATTGCACGGTCAATCCTTATGCGATGATTTCGGGCAGGGTGCGCTGCGGGGATGGGGTGCGGATCGCGAGCCATGCGTCGCTGGTTGGCTTCAACCATGGTTATGACGATCCCGAAGTGCCAATTTATCTGCAAAAGCATGAGAGCCGGGGCATCACTATCGGCGACGATGTCTGGGTCGGGGCCAATGCGGTGATTGTCGATGGCGTCACGATCGGGCGCGGGGCGGTGATTGCGGCGGGGGCGGTGGTCAGCAAGGATGTGCCGGAAATGGCCATCGTCGGTGGGGTTCCGGCCAAGGTGCTGCGGTTTCGCGGAAAGGGGCGGCGGGACGAGACGCGACAGCAGCTTGAGGCGCTGGGCGATCGGGCGGCAAGGCAATGGCGCGATGTGCTGGCGGAGAATTTCGACGGCGCGGATTATGTTTCGCGCGAGAACGATAATACGGCGCGGAAGAGCAACCGGCATCTGTGCGATGCGATTGAGATTGCGGCGGCGTTTGGGGAGGTGCCGCCCGGGCTCGATGTGGCCGGGACACTCGCACGGCTGCAGGCGGTGCAGGATCCGGTGACGGGGCTATTTCCCGATCCGTTTCAGCCGCCCAAGCCGGGCGTTGCGATGCGCGACGATGGGTTGGCGCTTTATAATGTGCTCTCGACCGGTTACGCTATCGAGGTGCTGGGTGGGCAGCCGCTGCATCGCGTCGAGGCGGTGGAGGTTCCGGCAACGGAACTGCGGCTGTGGCTCGAAGGGCTGACGTGGCGCGAGCGGGCCTGGGGGGCGGGGGCAGCGGTCGATGCGATCGGCACGGCGCTCTATTTCAATGCGCGATATTTTACGACCGGGACGACGCGCGAGACGCTGTTTGGCTGGCTCGCCATGAAGCAGGATCGCGGCTCGGGGCTTTGGGGGGCGCCGACGGCGGACGAGGGACTGTTGCAGCCCGTCAACGGGTTTTACCGGCTGACGCGCGGGACCTATGCGCAGTTCGGCGTTGCGGTGCCGCGGCCGGAGGCGGCGATCGACTCGGTGCTGCTGAACTATCGAAATTATGGCGGGTTTTCGGGGCGGACGTATACGGCGTGTAACCTGCTCGATACGATTCATCCGCTGCTGCTGTGTCTCAGCCAGACCGACCACCGACGGGCGGAGGCGGAGCAGATTGCGCGTTTGGTGATCGCGCGGGCGGGTGAGCGCTGGATCGAGGGCAGGGGCTTTGCCTTTGCCGATGGGCAGGAGCCGGGACTGCAAGGGACGGAGATGTGGCTGTCCGTGGTGCATCTTGCGGCCAAGCTTTTGGGGCTTGAGGATGCTTTTGCGTTCGTGCCGCGGGGTGTGCATCGGACTGAAGCGGTGGGGTTAGGGCTATGACTATGACCAAAAAAGCGCTTGTCGTCTGGGGTGGGATGGAGCTGCATACGCCGGAGCGGGGGGCGGAGGTGGTGCGGGAGCTGCTCGAGGAGGAGGGCTTTGCGGTCACGGTGACGCCGGAATACGACGCGCTCGGGGCCGAGGATGTCGGCAGCAAT
Organism: Devosia sp. Leaf64; assembly: GCF_001421945.1. Taxonomy (NCBI): domain Bacteria; kingdom Pseudomonadati; phylum Pseudomonadota; class Alphaproteobacteria; order Hyphomicrobiales; family Devosiaceae; genus Devosia; species Devosia sp. Leaf64. The sequence continues at coordinate 76,580 of NZ_LMLO01000024.1, forward strand.
GATCTTGTCGTTCCCGTCATTACCGATGGGACGCTGGCACCGGAGAAGATGGCTAATCTGATCGCGGCGATCCGGGCGGGGACAGGGCTGGCCGGGTACCATATGGGGCTGGCGACGACGTTTCGGGCCAGCGTGCCTTTTCGCTATGCGGCGAGCTGCTATTGGGTGCAGCATCCGGGCAATATCATCACATATACGGTTGATGTGACGCGGAGCGACCATCCAATCATGGCGGGGATTGAAAGTTTCGAGCACACCTCGGAGCAGTATTATCTCAACTATGACCCTGCGGTTGAGGTGCTGGCGACGACGCGGTTCTCGGGGGAATTTCATCCCTGGCGCAAGGATGTGGTGATGCCGGTGGTGTTTACGACGACCCATGATCAGGGGCGCGTGTTTTATTCGTCATTGGGGCACACGGCGGATGAGTTGGCGCTGGAGCCGGCGCGGACGATTTTGAGGCGAGGGTTGGTTTGGGCCGCGCGGTAGGGATGATTACTGACACAAAACTCTGCGTCATCCCCGCGAAAGCGGGGATCTCTGTTTAGGGCAGGCAGGGATTCCCGCTTTCGCGGGAATGACGCCGTGACGGTGGGGGCCAGGGGCTACTGCTGTTCCTGCTCTGCCTGACGTCGCAGCACTTCGGACTCCGGCAATGCATTTGCATATTGCAGTTCGCGATTGGCTCTTGCCCAGAAGGCGGGGTGGACGCGGTCGAGCAATTCGGGCGGGGTCGGCGTTAATGCAAGTGAATCGGCGGTGTTTTCGTCGAGCCACAGAATGGCGTTTTGGCGGTACCAGGCGGGGATGGCGTCGTCGGTCCAGATCTTGTCGCGGATGACGTCATAGGGTTTGAGTCCATGGGCGGCGAAAAGGCCGGCCCAGAAGCTCGGCCATTGTTCGTTGACATGGCCGACGCCGCCCTGGCCGGGAATGGCGGCGGAAAAGAGCACAGCGGGGGCCATGGCGGCGAGGTCCGCGACGAAGCTCTCGGCGCGGCTGGGGGCCAAGTGCTCAGCGACTTCCAAGGATAGTACCAGGTCGACTTTGGGCCCGGAAAAGGGCTGTTCGAGGTTGTGGCCGCGAAAGTCTATGCCGGGATCGTCGAGCATTTCGGGGCGCACCCAATCGCCTTCCATGCCGAAGCGATAGTGGGCGCCGGAGGCGGCGAGGAAAGTGCCGGTGCCGCAGCCGATATCGGCGACGCGGTCGCGCTTGAGACCCTTCGGAAGGCTGCCGAATATGCGGCTCGCGGCATGGGCCGTATGGGTCCGCCGATCGGCGTAAAAATCGGCGGGGTAGAGCGACGTTGGCATGGGGCAGAATCTCCTCGTGGTCACTCTACGCGGGATGCGGGTTCCCAGACCAGATCGTGATTTTTGCGGCGGAACCACTCACGGGAAGCGCCGTTGCAGAGGCAGCGTCATCTCAAGCGAATTCTTTAAAGCAAATTCTTGGAGACGAGCACAAAATGGCTGACAAGCAACTCGACGATCTGTTCCTCGATACTCTCAAAGACATTTATTATGCCGAACGGCAGATCCTCAAAGCGCTTCCGAAGATGGCAAAGGCCGCAACTTCGCCGGAACTGAAGGCTGGCTTCGAGCAGCACCACCAGGAAACCGAAGGCCAGGTGGAACGCCTGCAGCAGGTTTTTGACATTCTAGGCAAGCCGGCCCGCGGCAAGACCTGTGATGCGATCCTTGGCATTCTTGAAGAAGGCAAGGAAATCATGGACGAATATAAGGGTGCGACCGCGCTCGACGCTGGCTTGGTCGCAGCTGCGCAGGCTGTCGAACACTATGAAATCGCGCGTTATGGTACGCTCGTGACCTGGGCCAAGCAGCTCGGCCACAATGACATTGCCCAACTGCTTTCCGAAACGCTGAAGGAAGAAGAAGCGACCGACAAGAAACTGAGCCAGGTCGCTCTCGCCTCCGTCAACCAAAAGGCCGCTTAACCCTAGCGGGATTGCCGATGCAGAAAAACACTGCCCTAGCCGAGCGGATTCGCCAGACGGCTTACTTCCTGTCGCAACAGGATGGACATCCCGAGGGGAGGGCAACGGAGTATTGGCTCAAGGCCAAGGAAATGCATCTGCGTCAACTGGCTTATGACCGCTGGCTTGCCGAAGGCACGCCGGCGGATAGCTCGGAGCTTTTTTGGTATGAGGCCGAAAAGGAAATCGAGGGGAAATGAAAGCGGGCCCGAAAGGGCCCGTTTTTTTGTTCTGCGCACTTGGTAGCGCTGGGCCCTGCGAGCGTAGCTCTCCGGGCCTGAGCTGCTCAAAACTCCCCACCGGGGAGTTTTGTCGGCGCGGAGCGCCGCCGCAGCTCAGTCCTTCGCACGCTCCACGTACGAATTGTCTTCCGTGAGAATGACGATGCGGGTGCCGGCGCCGATGTGGGGCGGGACCATGACGCGGAGGCCATTGTTGAGGACGGCTGGCTTATAGGACGAAGAGGCCGTCTGGCCCTTGACCACAGGCTCGGTCTCGACGACTTCGAACGACATGCGCTGCGGCAATTCCATCGAGAGCGGCACGCCTTCGAAGGTCATGAGGTGAACCTTCATGCCATCGGAGAGGTATGCGGCCTGTTCGCCGATGACGTCATCGGGCGCAACCAGCTGCTCGTAATTGTCCGGGTCCATGAAATGGTGCCCTTCGCCATCCGAATAGAGATAGTCGTAGATACGGTCGTCGACGTCAGCCTTTTCGACCATTTCCACCGTGCGCCAGCGACCGACGACCTTCACGCCATCGGAGATGCGGCGCATGTTGACGTTGGTGATGGAATTGCCCTTGCCGGGATGAACGTTTTCCGCAGTCAGAACGACGTGGAGGTTGCCATCCTGCTCGACCACATGGCCTTTGCGCAGGGACGAGGCGATGACCTTGACCATATTTCTTCCTTGTTCGTGTCGATGGCGCGTACTAGAGCCTGAGCCGTCCGCGTGCCGATAAACTGTTGTCGAGCGCCCGATATCCTATTCCGCACCATTTCGCCAGTCCGGCACGGCAAGAAACCGCATGACCTCTTCGATCCCTCAATCCTCCTCGCCCTGGTGGGCGCCCGAGCGCCACGCCGATCGGCGTCCGGCGCTTCTGGCGCGCAGCCGGTTCGATGCGCGGGTGCGGGGGTGGTTTGCCGAACGGGATTTTCTCATCGTCGATCCGCCGGGGCTGCAGCGCTCGCCGGGTAACGAGACGCATCTCCATGCCTTTGCGACGACGATGATCGGCAATGATGGGGGAGGGCAGGCGATGTATCTTCATACCTCGCCCGAATTCACCATGAAGAAGTTGCTCGCGGCAGGCGAGACGCGGATTACGAGCCTGCAGCATGTCTGGCGCAATCGCGAGCGCTCGGCACTGCATCATCCTGAGTTCACCATGCTCGAATGGTATCGGGCAGGCGAGGGCTACGATTCCATCATAAACGATACTTTGGCGATCATCCGGCTCGCGGCGGAAGTGACCGGGATTGCCCAGTTCGAATTTCGCGGACGGGTGTGTGATCCACGGGCCGAGGCGGAGCGGGTCAGTGTTGCCGATGCGTTTTTGGCGCATGCGGGTGTGGATTTGCTCGCCACGATGGACGCCGAGGGGGTGCCGGACGGCGAAGCGCTGGCGGCGCAGATGATCTCTGTGGGGCTCGATGTGCCGGAGGATCGCAGTTGGAGCTATCTGTTCAGCCTGATCCTCGTTGAAAAAGTCGAGCCGAAGCTGGGGAATGGACGGGTGACGGTTCTGGATCGCTATCCGGCCTGCGAGGCGGCGCTGGCGCGGCGGGTGCCGGGCGATCGGCGGGTTTCCGAGCGGTTCGAAGTCTATGCGTGTGGCGTGGAGCTGGCCAATGGGTTTGGCGAGCTTACCGATGCTGCCGAGCAGCGGGTTCGCTTTGTCTCCGAGATGGACGAGAAGGCGCGGATCTATGGCGAGCGTTATCCGGTCGACGAGGATTTTCTCGCGGCGCTGGAGCTGATGCCTGAGGCGAGCGGGGTTGCGCTGGGGTTTGATCGATTGGTGATGCTGGCAACGGGTGCGCAGCGGATTGAGGCGGTGCTTTGGGCGCCGGTGGCGGAATGAGTTTGGCGAAGAAACCCCTCACCCGTCTCGACCTTCGGTCGATCCACCCTCTCCCACAAGGGGCGAGGGGGGGCTCCACTCCTGAGGCAAGCAATGAGCCCATTTCTCCCCTTGTGGGAGAAGATGCCCGAAGGGCGGATGAGGGGTCTCGCACCGTTAAGTCCACTAAAGCCCTGGTTGAAGCTGGGCTGGTGCAGGATGCTGGCGCGCTCGATGCGGTTGCCGAGCGCTATGCAATCGGCATCACGCCGGCCGTCCTCGAACTCATCGACCCCGCTGACTCCAATGACCCGATCGCGCGCCAGTTTGTGCCGACTGAAGCTGAACTGCTGACTACGCCGGAAGAGCGCGCTGATCCCATCGGCGACCTGTCGCATTCGCCCGTCGAGGGGATCGTTCATCGCTATCCCGACCGGGTACTGCTTAAGGCGGTTCATGTCTGTCCGGTCTATTGCCGCTTCTGTTTCCGCCGCGAGATGGTGGGGCCGCAGGGGCTGGGGACGCTGACCGGGCCGGAACTCGATGCGGCGATGGAGTATATCGCGGCGCATGAGGAAATCTGGGAAGTGATCCTCACCGGCGGCGATCCGCTGGTGCTGTCGCCGCGGCGGTTGACTGGGCTGATGCAGCGGCTGGCGCAGATCGAGCACGTTAAAATCGTGCGGTTTCATACGCGGGTGCCGGTGGTCGAGCCGGAGCTGATCGACGATGCGATGGTCGAGGCGCTGATGGTGAGCGGCAAGACGACGTATCTTGCTGTCCATGCCAATCATCCGCGCGAGTTTTCGCCGGCCGCGCGGCAGGCGTTCAAGCGGCTGTTCGATGGTGGCGTGGCGCTGCTGAGCCAATCGGTGCTGCTGCGCGGGGTCAACGATGATGTCGAGACGCTGGCGGCGCTGATGCGGGGTTTTGTCGAGAACCGGATCAAGCCCTATTATCTGCACCATCCGGACCTGGCGCCGGGGACGAGCCATTTCCGGATCGGCATCGAAGAGGGGCAGGCGCTGGTTGCGGCCTTGCGCGGGCGGATTTCGGGCCTGTGCCAGCCGACCTATGTGCTCGATATTCCGGGTGGCCATGGCAAGGCGGATATCGGCGCCGCGACGGTTTCGGGCGGCGACGGGTGTTTTACCGTGCGCGATTGGCAGGGCGGCGAGCACGCCTATCCGCCGGAATGAAAAGGGGCGCCGCGTCGCCCCAAAACTTTTATTCGACGACGCGCGGATCGACGTCCTTGGAATAATCGACGCCGCCGACGCTGAAGCCGAAGAGCTTCAAAAACTCCTCGCGGTATTTTGGCAGGTCAGCGAGGTCGGCCAAGTTTTCCGTGTTGAGGACGGCCCAGCGCTTCTTGAGTTCGGCCTGCATGGCATTGGACAGTTCCCAATCGTCGACGCGGACGCGGCTGGCGTCGTCGAGGACGATGACGCCCTGGAGCTTGTCGCGGAAAAGGCGATCGATCTGCTGAATCGGGCCTTCGCCGAGGCCCATTTCGTCTTCGACCTTGATCAGCAGGGTGCCATAGAGCGGCACGACGGGAATGGCAGAGCTCGCTTGGGTTACGACGGCCTTGAGCGCGACGACATGAGCCGAATTATCGCCATGGGCGGCGCGGATGGCGGCGGCGGCGCGATCGAGATCGCCCTTGGCCTTGCCCAGCGTGCCCTTGTGATAGATCGGCCAGGTCAGCTCGGAGCCGAGATAGGTGTAGTTCAGGGTCGTGAAGTCGTCGGCGAGGACGCCGGCTTCCGACAGGGCCTTGATCCAGAGTTCCCAATCTTCGCCGCCCATGACCTTGACGGTCGCCTGGGCTTCTTCCTCGGTCGCGGGCTCTACGGAGATTTCCGAGACTTCGCCGGTGCCGGTGTTGAGGGTCTTCGACGTCACCGCGGTGCCATAGGGCTTAATGGCCGAGCGATAGGTGATGCCGTCCTTGGGGTCGGTGCGGACCGGGGAGGCGAGGGAATAGACGATGAGATCGACCTGACCGAGGGTCGACTTGATGGCTTCGACGGTCTCGGCCTTGACGGCGTCCGAGAATGCGTCGCCTTCGATGGTCACGGCTTTGGCGCCGGCGGCGCGAGCGCGATTTTCGAAGGCGCGGTTATTGTACCAACCGGCGGAGGCGGGCTTGGCTTCCCCGGGTTCGCGCTCGAAAGAAACGCCGACCGTATCGGCGCCAGAGCCGAAGGTGGTGACGATGCGCGAGGCGAGGCCATAGCCTGTCGAGCAGCCGAGCACCAGGACGCGCTTGCGATCGGAGGGGATCGGGCCCTTGATTACGACGTGATCGATCTGGCGCTGCACATTGGTGGCGCAGCCAGTGGGGTGAGCGGTGGTGCAGATGAAGCCGCGGATCTTGGGCTCGATGATCATGGGATTTTCTCCTCGATTTGCTCAAGCCAATAGACCGAATGTGGCGAAAGTGCTAGCCGCCGCTTGGGGTTTTGCCCGGGGCGACAACAGGTTTGGCACGACGTTGTTTGCAGTACTTTCGGGCAGAAAGTGTTCGGCTGGCACAGATTTTCCACAATTTGGGTGAAGTCACGGCTGGTTCACGCGCGCGTGATCCTATTCATTGCCACGAAATCGGGCCTATCGCTGACACATCAAGAGGCATCCATGTCCCAAGTCGCACTTCCCTTGCCGAGCCGATCGCTGACGCTGGCGCCAAAACCCTTTGCGGTGCCGGCTGGCTTTCTGTTTACGCTCGTCATCCTCTCCGCAATGGCCATTGGCCTTGCCTGGTGGCAGGGGCCGGGACTGTTGCGCGACTGGGAAGTGAGCCGCGATCCTGTGGTGCTCGACGATTGGGACATGGTCGATGGCGAGTGCTCCTCGCGCCGCGGGCTAACCGATTGCGAAGCCAATGTGACCTATTCCTATGACGGGCAGGATTATCAGAAATATATCACGCTCGCCTTTTTCGACCTGAGCAGCGGCGATTACACGGTTGATCTCGTGGTCTCGCGGGACAATCCAGACCTCGCAACGCTCAGCCTCGGGCTCGACATGCTCTGGAACCGTACCATCGTCATGGCGGTCTTCATGTTGCTCTTTGGCGGTGGCGCCATCGCCATGCTTTTTGCCGGGCTACAGGCAGGACGGGCTAATCGCGCGGTGGCCGGGCCGGGGCGCTTGAACGTCGTGCCGGTCGAGGTGATCGAGGTCAAGAAGGTGCGCGGCAAGGACGCCGTGACCTATCTCGACAATATCCGCTCGCCTTCCAAGCGGAACATTCGCACCTTCATGGACAAGGGGCAGGAGCCGCTGATCGGCTATGACGAAGCCGGCAAGCCGGTTGGCCTTGCGGTGTTGCACGAGCAGAGCAAAACGCCGATCCTGCTCGATAGCCGGCTCGAGCGCATCGAGATGACCGAAGGCGAACGCCAGGCGGCGCTTGCGGCATTTGACGCCGAGCAAGAGCAGCGTGGCGTCGTGCGCGCCGCCAATCCGTCGCCTACGGTCAAGCGCGGGCCGAATATCCTACGCGGTCTCGCGGCGGGCCTGGGCGTGATCGTGCTGGCGGTCGTCGCGTTCTTCGGCTTCTGGCTCTATTACGTGACCTCGGCGCCTGATGCGTTCGATTCCATCGGGATCGAAATCAACAACATCATGCCCGAGCCGCTGAACACCTGGGGCTGCGAGCAGCTCTACAAGCGCTTCGGCGATGATCGCGCGCCATTTGGCTGTACGGCGGATGATTATCAGAGCTGGAAGGTGGCGCAGCCGACGGGGAAGGTGAAGTCGTAATCGCTCACGTGGCGGTGGGTTTTCGGCTCCTGCGCCCCCTCTCCCTCTGGGGGAGAGGGTGGGGTGAGGGGGCCTTTTAGAGGCAACGTGGCTTCAGAAGCCCCCCTCAC
>NZ_LMLO01000024.1:84552-387475 GCF_001421945.1 Devosia sp. Leaf64
CGGGCCGACCTCTCCCCCAGAGGGAGAGGTGAAGAAAGGAGCTAGCTCTTCGCTGGCCCTGCGGGGAAAATCCCGGACATTACCGTGAACCCCGGTACACGCCGTACCCTATCCGTCCAGCGGCGGAGGGCGGGGTAGTCCTGGCGGCCGATGCCGCCTTCTTCACTCAGCATCACATAGGGGAAGCAGGCGATGTCGGCGGTGGTCGGATGAGCCGGTGCGCAGAGCCAGTCGCGGCCGGATTTCTCGCCGAACCAGAGATGTTCATCGAGAATGCGGAAGATGCGATGCGCGCCCATTTGGCTTTTTTCGATATCGAAGGGATAGCTGTAGCCGAGTGCAAGGCGGGCAGCAGATGAGGTCGCGGTGATATCGTCGGCGACGGCGTGCCAGCGGAGGATTTCGGCGGTGACAGCCGGATCATCGGGAAACCATTGGCCCGACGTGTCGAACTTCTTGGCGAGATAGGCGAGGATGGCGCCGGAGTCGGAGAGGACAAGATCGTCGTCTTTCAGCACTGGCAATTGGCCGAACGGATTGAGACGCAGGAACCAGTCGGCCTTGTGTTCGCGACCGGGGAAAAAATCAACCGGATGAATCGCATAGGGCACGTTGAGAATGTTCATCAGCAACCGCAGCTTGTAGCAGTTGCCCGAGAGCTCGAAGTCGTAAAGCGTTATGATCATTGTCAGATATCCAGAACCAGGCGGCCGGACTTCGCGCGGCTGACGCAGGTCATCATGCAAGTGTTGGACGCCTTCTCGGTCTTGTTGAGATAGACGTCCTGGTGATCGACTTCGCCCTCGATGACGCCGGTGAGGCAGGTGCCGCAGGCCCCTTGCTCGCAGGAGGAGGGGACGGTGAGCCCGGCTTCGCGCATGGTCTCGAGGATGGTGCGGCCGGCCGGGACGTGGAGCGTCATGGCAGAGCGGGCGAGTTCGACATCGAAGGCCGAGGAGGCATCGATGGTCTTGTCGTTCTGGAAATATTCGAAATGCACGGCTTCGTCGGGCCAGCCGAGCGCGGTCGCGGTTTCCTGCACCATTTCGAGCATGGCGCCGGGGCCGCAGATATAGACATGGTTGGCGAACTGGTATTGGCCAAGCACCTCGGCGACCTTGGCCTTGATGGCTTCGCGCGTGAGGCCGATATGGCGGTCGGCCCGGCCGTGGAGCACGTCGAGCTCGCTCGAAAAGGCCATGGTTTCGCTGGCGCGGGCGAAATAGTGCAGCTCGTAGTTGAGGCTCGACTTATCGAGGAAGCGCGCCATGGAGAGGAGCGGCGTGATGCCGATGCCGGCGGCGATGAGCACGGTGCGGGTGGCGTCGCGGCGGAGGGGGAAATTGTTGCGCGGCTCAGAAATGGCGAGCACGTCGCCCTCGCGAACGGTTTCGACCAAGACCTTCGAGCCGCCCTTGGACGCACTCTCGGCCTTGACGCCGATGGTGTAGCTCATCAGGTCGCCGGGTCCGTTGGTCAGCGAATATTGGCGCACGAGGCCATTGGGCAGGTGCACGTCTATATGGGCGCCGGGCTGGAAGGTCGGCAGGTGCTTGCCATCGCGGTCGGCAAGTTCGAAGCCGATGACGCCATCGGCAGACTGCCACTTGCGCTTGACGACGACCGGGAAGGTATTGCCGCGCGGCACGGCAATATCAGGCATGGTCGAGAGTTCGACCGAGACTTTTTCAAAGACCGGCTGCAGCGGCTCGGGCGCCGGCTTTTTGGCGGCGGCGCGTTCGAGGCTGTCGCGCAGCTTGGTCAATTGCTCGTTGTAATAGCGCAGCGTCGCGATCTCGTCGGCCGGCTTTTCCGGCAGGATGCCGCGGATGACCGAGCGGGCAGCGTCGACGGGCTGAACGAAGAAATGGGCGCTGCCCAGCGTAACGGCGCGGCCGGGGATGAACTCGACAGGCTGATCATCGGGCGCTAGGCGGGAGAGGCCGGCGAGGACGTCTTCGGGCGTGGCATTGACCGGTACGGGACGCAGTGCGAACCAATCGTGGTCCTCAGCGCCGGGGAAGGGGGCAAAGGGCTGGTCATCGTTCGCTGCAGACCAGATGAGCCCGAAGGCTTCTCGGACGGGATATTTGCGGTTTTCGATGCGGCGGGCGGGGGCGTCTGCCGGGTGGGCCGGAATATAGGTGCAGCCGGCAGAGCGATTGGCATAGCGCCAGCCATGATACTGGCACTTCAGCTCCTGGCCCTCGTTGATGCCGATGGAGAGGCGCACGCCGCGATGGAGGCACCGGTTTTCCCAGGCATTTACATTGCCATCGTCAGCCCGCCAGACGGCCAATTCGCGGCCGAGCAATTGGCCATGATAGACATGGCGAAAGGGCAGGTCCTCGCTCGAGGCGATGGGATACCAGGTGGGGTCGGATAGACTGAGGGGCATTGTCGATCAGATCCAAAGTTTGAGGATCGCGCCACGATCGAATTTTTAGTCACGATTGCCACCCTGGCGTACGGGGTGTCTCGTCTTTTTGCTCGGCGTCATCCCCGCGAGAGCGGGGATCTTACCTTGTGGCGGGGACTCCCGCGTTCGCGGGAATGACGCCGTGGTTTGGCGGTCAATTCGCCTGGGGAATCACCCCATACGTAATCCCCTTCTGGCTCAGCCATCTCCGATAGGCGATGGCTGACTTATCCGCGCGGATGGGGGTTTCCGAGCGCGGATCGAGCGGTAGTTTCTTGGGATATTGGTTTTCGAGGATCGGCTTGTCCTGGCCGAAGATGGTCTGCTGGAACCGGCGCAGGTCGGTGATGGTCGAGGTCGAGTCGATCATCGATTGCAGGAGATGCGCGCGGCAGGTTTCTTCGGTCATGGGCTGGAGGAAAATGCCGATGACATCGCGGCGGCTTTCGTCCTCGGGGCAGGATTTATAGAGCACCGAGCAGAAGGGATGCGGCACGCGATAGACGTATTCGACTTCCATGGCCTGGGTCGCGGATTTGGCGGCACGCGGCTGCATAAATTTGCACTTGGTGGCGAGCACTTCGTCGCGCTCTTCCGAAACTTCCACGTCGTATTCCTTGACCTCGGTATGTGGCTCGGAGCCGAGGATGTCGGTGTGGACATAGGGAAAGTGGCCCATGTCGAGGAAATTCTCGACGGCACGGGGAGCGGAGACGTGAATGCCGATGGAGCCGCAGCTCATGTTGACGCGGTCGGCTTCGGCAAATTCTGGAATCGGGAAGAGATCGGCCGATGGTGTGCCGAGGCATGTCCAGGTATAGCCATAGGCGGTTTTCACCGGCAGGCGATCGAGCACCGTTTCCGCGTCGATATCCTCGCCGTTTTCTTCATCGGTCGCGAACCAAACCACCGGCTCGCCATCGAGCCCGCGGGTCATGGCGAGGCGGCGATCGAGGAGGAGCGTGGTTTCGATAAGGCCGATCTTGAGCTCGTCGGTTGCGGCGACGACGTGCCAGAGATCGCGGGTGATGGGGTCTGGGGCTTTGGGCATGGGCGTGCTTTCGAGGTTCGCAGGAGAATAGCGATGTGGACGGGGCGTGCCAACAAAAAGTGCGGGTGAGGGTGTGCGGTTAAGGTTTGGGCAGTGCATACCGCTTGCCCCGCCGCCGTCATCACCAGGCTCGTCCCGGTGATCCATGGGATACTCCGGAGTGCGCGGAGAGTTGTATTGCCCGAACAAGTCGGGCAATGACGGTGGGGAGGTTTCGGCTTCCGCCTCGTGGACAGCGTGTCTAGACTGCTCACAGGAGGACACTATGGACAATCAAACCACCCCACGCTTTCCCGAGGCCCTGGTGCGCAGCCAGGTTGAGGCGCGGTTGGCGGAGGCGGGGGCGAGTGAAGCGTCGCGTGCCGCCGCGATCCGGGCGATGCTGCATGCTTCGCTCGTGGGCGTGGACAGCCATGGCGTGCGGTTGACCGAGCATTATTGCCGGATGTTGGGCGGTGGGCGGCTCAACCAGAACCCGCAATTGACGGTCGACAAGCGCGGGGCGGGGAGTGCGCTGATCCATGCCGATGATGGGCTCGGGCACTATGCGGCGTACAAGGCGGTCGAGGTTGGGATCGAACTGGCGCGCGAAGCCGGTGTTGGGGCGGTGGGCATTCAGCATTCCTCGCATCTCGGCGCGGCGGGGGCCTATGCGGTGGCGGGGGCGGAGCAGGGTTTTGTGACCTTTGCGACGACCAATACCGATTCCATGGTGGCGCTGTTCGATGGGGCGCAAAAATTCCACGGCACCAACCCGCTCGCCTTTGCGGCGCCGGTGGCCGAGGGGCGGCCGTGGCTCTTGGATATGGCGACATCGTCCATCCCGCTCAATCGTGTGCTGCTGCATCGCTCGCTCGACAAGGAGCTGCCGGCGGGTGTCGCGGCGACGCCGGATGGGCAACCGACGACCGATCCGCATGAGGCGGATATGCTGCTGCCGTTGGGCGGTGTGGATTATGGCTATAAGGGCGCGGCGCTTGCCGGGGTCGCGACGCTGTTTTCGGCGCTGCTGACCGGGACGACACTCGATGGCGATTTCATCCCGATGTATGGCGGGGACGATATCTCGACGCCGCGGAACATGGGGCATTTCGTGCTGGTGATCGATCCGGACAAGTTCGCTGGGCGCGAGGTGTTTTTGCGCGCGATCGGACGCTATCTCGAGAGCCTGCGGGGATCGCACGTGCGCAAAGGCGGGCGGGTGATGGCGCCGGGGGATCGAGAATGGTCGGAGATGGATAAGCGGAAGAAGGAGGGGATTCCGCTGGACCCGGATACGGTGCGGTTTTTGGGGGTGTAAGCAGGGCTGTCCACACACACGATGGACACCCTCCCCTTTGACGGGGAGGGGTGTTCACACGCTCGAAAATGGTGGCTCCCCTCGCCCCCCTCCCCCGTCAAGGGGGAGGTGTGGCGTTGAGTGTGTGAGAGGCGCGGAGGACCCTCAATCTTCCCGATAAATATCAAACGGCCCGATCGCCTGCGTCGTCGCCATCAGTTCGATCTTGTTGACGTTGACATGCGCAGGCAGGGTCGTCGCCCAGAAGATGCTTTCGGCGATGTCGTCGGCATTCATGGCCTTGGTCTTGGAATAGGGCGCGGAGGCCTTGCCTTCGTCGCCCTTGAAGCGGACGAGGGAAAACTCCGTCTCGGTCAGGCCCGGCTCGATATTGGTGACGCGGACCTTCTTGCCCTGCAGGTCTGAGCGGAGGTTGAGGGCGAATTGTTTTACGAAGGCCTTGGTCGCGCCATAGACCGAGCCGCCGGGATAGGCATATTCGCCGGCTACCGAGCCCAGAGTAACGACATGGCCGCCGCCGCGGGCGATGAGGCCGGGCAGCAACAGGCGGACGGTGTAGACGAGGCCCGAAATATTGGTGGAGATCATGGTCTCCCAATCTTCGAGATTGGCTTCGGCGGCAGGCTGCAAACCAAGCGCGAGGCCGGCATTGGCGAGGACGATGTTGACGCCGTCGAAGGGCGCGGGAAGGTCGGCGATCGCCTTTTCCATGGCGGCCCGATCCTGCACGTCGAGGGCGATGATGTGGCAATTGTCAGCGCCAAGCTCGGCCTGCAGCTTTTCCAGCCGATCCTGACGCCGACCGGTTGCGATCACCCTGCCGCCGGCAGCGACATAGCGGCGGGCGGCAGCCTCGCCGAAGCCGGAGGTGGCGCCGGTGATGAAGACGACAAAGCGGCTGGGATCGAGCAGCTGGTACATTTTTCGGTCCTGGAGGAATGGTCGAAGGGGAGGGTTTCAGGGTGGACCCGCAGGCGCGTTGCCGTCAACAGGCGTGGTGGCTCGCAGCGGCACGATCAGAATTAACAGCGTTGCCGATCGGCCACGCATCTGCCTTTCGCACCATCAATTTCTTCCCCGGTGCTTGCCCCGCGCTGCAATGCCGACCTACAGTCGCGCCGAACGCATCGCCCCTCGGGCACGCGGCGGAGGGTTAACCCAATCTTTCCTGCCGTCCCTCTATTCTCAGCTTCCGCCTATTGGTTGAAGCGTAACGGTCGGGAACTGGTCCACTGCAAAGAGCGCGTTGGGTATCGAGTATTGGCGCCTTGTGTTTCGCCGCGGCTGCATTGTCCGCAGCGGTCGGGCCTGCTTATGGTTTTGAACTCTTTGGCATGAAGTTTTTCGAGGACGAGACCGAAGAGTCCGTCATCGTCGACCCCCAGCCCTATGTGGTTACGTTCACCTCGAGCGAGGGCGGCGCGGTGGAAACCGCAGCGCGCAATGCCTCCTCGCTGATCGCGGACGAATCAGAGCCCGCCTCAGCCGCTGCCGGGCTGATTGCCAAGGCGCGGGGTGATTACCGTCGCATCATCGCGGCGCTTTATAATGAAGGCCATTATGGCGCGGCCGTCAGCATCCGAATCGGTGGGGTCGAAGCGTCCACCCTCGCGCCCGACGTGAACCTGCCCGATCCGGTTGATGTCACCATTGCTGTGACGGCAGGACCGCTTTTCACCTTCAACAATGTCGCCATCGTCAATCAGGCGCCGCTGACCAGTGATGCCGGTGACGAAGTCGAACTGCCCGTCATGCGCGGCTATGGCGCGGGACAGATTGCGCGATCTTCCGTCATTCTCGCCGCCGAGCAATTGGCGGTGCAGGCTTGGCAGCAGCAGGGCTATGCCAAGGCAGAAGTGGTCAATCGCGATGTGATCGCCGACCATGCGCGGCAGACGGTCGATGTCACCATCACAGTCAATCCCGGCCGCATCGCGGCATTTGGCGATATCAACGTCACCGGCACCGAGCGCATGAACCCCGAATTCGTGCGGCAGCAGGCCGGGCTTGCCGTGGGTCAGGAATACGATCCCGACGAGATCGAGCGGGCGCAGAAGCGACTTGATCGACTCGAAGTGTTCCGCGCGGCGCGTTTCCAGGCGGCGCAGGAAATCGGACCCGACGGGCTCTTGCCCTATCAGTTGATCGTCGAAGAATTACCCGGCCGCCGCTTTGGTGCAGGCGCGAGCTTCTCGACCGTCGATGGGCTCGGCGTTGAAGGCTATCACCTCTGGCGCAATCTCTTTGGCCAGGCCGAGCGGCTTAGGCTCGATGCGCGCGTTGCCAGCATTGCCTGGCCGATCGATACGGCGCAGTTCGATTATTTCTTCGGTGGCACCTTTACCAAGCCGGGCTTCTTGACGCCGGATACCGATCTTGTCGCCGCCATTTCGGCCGAGCGGACGATCTATCCGACCTATACCGAAACTTCGGCGCTCGGACGGGTCGGCTTGACCCATTATCTTTCCGATGAGCTGACGCTTGAAGGCGGCGCGAGCTATGAGCGCGCCCGCTTCGACGACGTCTTTGGCACGCGCGATTTCTCGACGTTGGGCGTTTATGCCGGCGCGACCTTTGATGGCCGCAACAGCACGGTCGATCCGACCGAGGGCATTTATGCCGCCGGCACGGCAGAGCCTTATTATGACTTTGCCTTCGGCAAGATGGGTCTGCGCGTCACGGCCGAAGCGCGCACCTATTTTGGTTTTTCCGAAAATGATCAGTTCGTTCTCGCCGGTCGCATCAAGGGCGGCGCGCTGCTCGGGCCGGGACTCAATGAAATTCCGCCGGACAAACTGTTCTTTTCAGGCGGCGGCGGGTCCGTACGTGGCTACGGGTTCAAGTCGATCGGCGTCGACAATGGCAATGGGCAGGTGACGGGTGGCCGCTATCTGCTCGAGGCTTCGCTCGAAGCGCGCGCCAAGGTGACCGAGAGCATCGGCGTGGTCGGTTTCGTCGATGGCGGCTATGTCGCGGCTGATACCTTCCCCGGCCTTGAGGATCTGCGGCTCGGCGCCGGTGTTGGTGCTCGCTATTATACGGGTCTTGGTCCGCTGCGGCTCGATCTGGCCATTCCGCTCAACAAGCGCGCCGGCGATCCCGATTATGCCATCTACGCTGGCATAGGGCAGGCATTCTGATGGCTTGGTCTCGCAATCATCGCCGGCTGGCCCTTGTCGGTCTCATTCTTGTGCCCATGACGGCTATTCCCGCGACACTGATGGCGCAGGATGGATCGGACCAGGAGCAGAAGGACTGGCTCACGAGTTTCGTGCAGGATCGGCTATCGACGCCTGAACGGCAGATCACCCTTTCCAATATCGAGGGTGCGCTTGGTTCGGATGTGACGATCCGTGAGATCACCATTTCCGACCAGCAGGGCGTGTGGCTGCGCGTCAATAATGCCAGCCTCAACTGGAGCCAAACGGCGCTGTTTACCGGCCGGCTGCAGGTCAATTCGCTGAAAGCGGATTCGATCGAATATCTGCGTAATGCCGTTCCTGCCGAGGGTGTCGACCTGCCGCCGCCGGAAGCGGGTAGTTTTTCGGTGCCGGAATTTCCGGTGGCGATCGAGCTTGGTGAGCTGTCGATCCCCAAGGTGACGTTCGGCGAAGGCGTGTTCGGGCTTGGCTCTGAGATTTCGCTGGCGGGCAATCTCAAGCTCGATGGCGGCAATCTCGATACGACGCTCGATATCGTGCGGCTTGATGGCCCGGGCGGCACGCTCGATCTCGACCTCAAATATGCGCGCGACAGCAACGAGATCAATCTCAACCTCGATCTCAACGAGCCGGAAAATGGCGTCCTCGCCAATCTCCTCAGCATCGAGGGGCGGCCGGCCATGCAGTTGACGCTGGCGGGGCAGGGGCCGGTTGCCGATCTTCGTGCCGATCTCAATCTCCTCGCCAATGGCCAGACGGCGCTTTCGGGCGTTTCGACGATCACGCAGAATGCCGACGGATATCTGATTGACGCCAATCTCGGCGGGCCGCTCTCGACCCTGATCGCCGAACAGTATCGCCCATTCTTCGGCGCCGATACGCGGCTGACGGCCAATGCCCTCCTGCGCAGCGCCGGTGGGTTCGATCTCAACGCCCTCAATATTTCCGGCGGGCAACTGGCGCTTGAAGCGACGGCCAGCACCACGGCCGACAATTTCCTCTCCCGCCTCGATTTGAAGGCTTCCATCGCCGATCCTCAGGGTGGACTCGTGACGCTGCCGGCGGCGGGCACGACGCAGGTGCGCGCGGCGCAGTTCGTCATCGATTTTGGCGAAGATGGCTCGGAAGATTGGCGGGCTGATGTCGGTATCGACGGGCTCGTGACCGATGAGTTTTCGGCCGCGCGGGTGGGCCTTAACGTCAATGGCGTCGCAAGCGCTCTCGCTGATCCCACGAAGCGCATGATCACCTTCAATGGCGATGGTGCCGTGTCCGGGATTACCGGCGACGAGGCTGTCATCGCCGCGCTTGGGGACAGCGTCGGGCTTGGCCTTGCTGGCCTCTGGAATGCCGGGCAGCCGATTGAACTGGCGCAGTTGCGCGTCGTCGGCAAGGCGCTGACGGCAGGACTTTCGGGCAATATCGACGGCGGCGGGTTTCGTGGGCGCATTGGTCTTCAGACCGACAATATCGCGCCGTTCTCGGCGCTGGCCGGGCGCGACCTGACCGGTGCGCTCTCGCTCGATGCCGAGGGATCGCTCGCCTTTATTGGTGGCGGTTTTGACCTGACCTTTGATGGTTCGGGCAATAATCTCACCATCGACGATCCGACAGCCGATGCCTTGCTCGCGGGCAATGTGGCGCTGTCCGGCCGCCTGGCGCGCACGCCGGCCGGTCTCGTCGCCGACGACTTTGCGATCACCAATCCGCAGGTGCAGTTCACCGCCGATGGCGTCTATGGCACGGCCGAAGCCAATTTTGCCATTGGGCTCGATCTCTCCGATCTCGGCCTTCTGAGCGATCAGGCCTCCGGCGCGTTGAAGGTGCGTGGCACGGCCAAATCCACCAGCGCCGAGGCGCCGGTTGTTCTCGCGCTCGACGCCAATGTGGCTGATGGCCGGTTGATCGACCGGACGCTGCGCGATGCGAAGCTCGGGCTCAACCTCGACGTGCTCAGTGGCAAGATCAGCGGCAGTGTCGATGGCTCGGCCATGCTCGATGGCTATGAGGCAACGCTCTCGTCGCAGATCGCTGTCGATGAAGTGCAGCAGGCGCTCAAGGACCTGAATTTCGAGATTGCCGGCACGCGGATTTTTGGTTCGGTCAGCCGTGCGGTCGATACCGCTTTGCTGACGGGCCGGCTCGACGTCGTCGCGCCGGATGTGTCGCTCGCGGCAGCTTTGCTCCTGCAGGACGCTGCCGGCAGCGTCAATGCGGCGCTGGTTCTTGCGCCGGTTGATGGCACGCAGCAGGTGGGGCTAACGGCCAATGCCAGCGGTTTGACGGTCAACGACATCGTCGTCGGCCGCGCTGATATCACCGGGACGGTCAGCGATCTCTTCGGCGTGCCCGTCGCCAATGGCACGATTGCGGCCAGCGATGTGAAGGCGGCCGGCGCCACCATAACGAGCCTCAATGCCCGCGCAGACCAAAGCGGCGACACCACGCGCTTTGATGGCGAAGCCGCGCTTGCGACCGGTACTCGTATCGATCTTGCTGGTGCTTTGGCGCCGACCGATGGCGGCTATCGTCTCTCTCTCGATCGCGCCAACCTGACGCAAGGCACGCTGGCCGCACGGCTGGCTTCGCCGACGGAACTGATCGTTCGCGACAATGCCGTGTCGCTTGATGCGCTGCGGTTCGATGTCGGGTCGGGCAGCATCACGGCGACCGGCACGGCCGGCGAAACGCTCAATATGCGCGTCCAGATTTCGGCGCTGCCGTTGTCTATCGCCAATACGATCGTGCCGAGCCTTGGTCTGGCCGGGACGCTCGAGGGCACGGCGGTCATTTCCGGTTCGTCGTCCGATCCCCAAGTGCAGTTCCAGGCGCAGGGCAGCGGCATCAATGCGGCCGTCATCCAGCCCTTCGGCATTGCGCCGGTGAGCATCACGGCAAGCGGGACCTATGCCAATAATTTAGTGGCGCTTGAGCGGCTGGCGGCCAATGGCTCGGGTGGTCTCTCCGTGTCCGGCTCGGGCCGCGTGCCGCTTGCGGGCAATGGGCTGGCCGTGTCTCTAACCGGTTCGGCGCCACTGGCGCTCGCCAATCGCTTCGTCGCCGATCGCGGCGGGCAGCTTTCCGGCACAGCCAATTTCAACGCCGATGTCTCGGGCAGCATTTCCGCGCCACAGTTTGGTGGCTCGGTTTCCGTCGCGGGCGCAGGCTATATTGATCCCGAGCTCAACCTGCGTTTGACGGGCATTACGGGCCGGGCAAGCCTTGCAGGCACCCAGGCTCGGATCGAAAATCTTTCGGCCAACCTTTCGACGGGTGGCTCGGCTTCGGCCTCGGGTACCGTCGGCATTTCGGGTCAATTCCCGGCCGATCTCAGCGTCTCGATCAATTCGGCGCGCTACTCGGATGGCGAGATTTTCCTCGCGACCGTTTCGGGCGGGTTGAGGCTGACTGGCAATCTTCTTGGTACGCCGCTGCTTGCCGGCAACGTCACCATCGAAAACGCCAATATCACCGTTCCGGAAGGCTTTGGTGGCGGCACGCCGCTGATCGATGTGCGCCACATCAATACCCCGCCTGCCGTCAGCCAGACGCTGCAGCGCGCGCGGTTCGATGCGGCTGGTGCGCCGGTTCCGCAGACGCGGTCGGCTGGTCTCTTGCTCGACGTCAATGTCAATGCGCCGAACCAGATCTTCATTCGCGGCCGTGGTCTCGATGCCGAGGTCGGCGGTTCGGTGCGGCTTGCCGGGCCGCTCAACAATATCCAGCCGGTCGGTGCCTTCTCGCTCGAACGCGGTCGTCTTTCCGTGCTTGGCCAGCGGCTTGATTTCGAGACGGGCACTGTGACGCTGGTCGGCGATCTCGATCCGCAGCTTTATTTCGTGGCACGGACCGAGGGCGACAACATCACCGTTTTCGTCACCATTTCCGGTCGCGCTTCGGCGCCTGATGTGAGCTTCAGTTCCAACCCCAGCCTGCCGCAGGATGAAGTCCTCAGCCGCCTGATCTTCAAGCGCTCCATGGGCGAACTGTCGCCGATCCAGTTGGCTCAGCTTGCGGGCGCGGCGGCGGAGCTCGTCGGCGGCGGCGGTGGAGGCGGCCTCGTCGATGGTCTTCGCGGTGCGGCCGGCCTCGACGATCTCGACGTCGTCACAGATGCGCAGGGCAATGTTGGCGTGCAGGCCGGGACCTATCTGCAGGACAATGTCTATCTTGGCGTCACGGCTGGGGCCAATGGACAGTCGAAAGTGTCGATCAATCTCGATGTGACCGACGATCTCGTCGTGCGCGGCGCTGCGGGGCAGGATGGGAATTCGAGCGTCGGCGTCTATTACGAGCAGGATTACTGATGAGCTATTGGGACGAGCGCTACAGCACGTCCGAGTACCTTTTCGGAGAGGAGCCCAACGCTTTCCTCGCGCGCCAGGCGCATCTGCTCCCCAAGTCTGGGACGGCTTTGGCCATCGCCGATGGGGAAGGGCGCAACGGGGTCTGGCTCGCCGAACAGGGGCTGGGCGTCGTGTCTTTTGATGCCTCGCCGGTCGGTATCGAGAAAGCCAGGCGGCTCGCGCAGAAGCGTGGGGTCGCTCTCGATCCACAGCTCGTCGATATCGCCCTTTATGGTTGGCCGGTTGAGCAGTTCGAGGTCGTTGTCGGCATCTTCTTTCAGTTCGCCGGACCTGACCTGCGCGATGCGATCTTTGCGGGCATGCAACGAACCCTCAAGCCCGGTGGCCTGTTGATCCTGGAAGGCTATGGTCCGCGCCAGCTCGAGTACAAGACCGGTGGGCCGAGCATGATCGAGAACCTCTATACCGAAGCTTTGCTCGCCGAGAAGTTCGCCGGTCTCGAGATTTTGCAGCTGCAGGACCATGATGTCGAGCTCGCCGAAGGCGCGCGGCATGTAGGCCGGTCGCATCTCGTTGATCTTGTGGCGCGTAAGCCCGGATAGCGGGTTGTTCTTCCACCCTCCTTCTTGAACGTCCACCGCGTCATTCCCGCGAAAGCGGGAATCTCTGCGTCGGTGCGATGGGATTCCCGCTTTCGCGGGAATGACGCCGCGTTTGTGAAATTGACGGACCGGGACTGTTCCGATCCGCCTTGGTCAAGCCTACTACCGGCCCGCGCCACCTGTCTTTTCCGCTTTGGCCTCATCCCACCACCAGATGCTCGGGAAGCCGCTGGCGAATTCGGGCAGGGTTTCAGGACGGCTGAAGCGGTCCCAGCGGGCGGTGCGGGAATAGCGCAGCGCATAGCCGGGGATAACGTAATCGTGGGCGAGAAGGACGCGGTCGAGCGCCTCGATCACGGCCAACTGCGTATCGCGGTCTGGCGCGGCGACGAGCTTATCGATCAATGTGTCGATGCCCTTGTCGGCGATCCCCGCATAATTGCGCGAGCCTTCTTCATTGGCGCTGCCTGACCCAAAGAAATCGCGCTGCTCGTTGCCGGGCGAGAAGGACTGCGTCCAGCCGGTATAGATCATGTCATAATCGAAGCTGCGCAGCCGGTTGATATATTGTGGCGTGTCGACGATGCGCACAGAGACGGCAATGCCGATCTGACCGAGATTGCGCTGCAGATTGGCAGCGATGGCTTCGAGCGTCGGCTGGTGCATCAGGATTTCGAATGAAAGCTGCTGACCATTGGCATCGACAAGCTGGGTCCCGTTGAGCGTGTAGCCTGCCTCGGTCAAGAGGCCGAGCGCCTTGCGGAGGTTTTCGCGCAGCTTGGTCGGGTCGCCATTGACCGGATTGGTGTAAGCCTCGGTGAAGACAGCCGGCGGGACTTCGTCCTTCACGCTATCGAGCACAGCGAGGGTTTCGCCCTGCGGCAGACCCTTGGCGGCGAAGGGGAGGCCAAAGAAGTAGCTGTCGATGCGGGCGTACTGATTATAGAAAATCGTGTTGTTCAGCTCTTCGAAATCGAAGGCAAGGTTGATCGCTTCGCGGACGCGCTGATCCTGAAATTTCTCGCGGCGGAGATTGGGAATGAAGGCGGTCATGTCGCCGCGGCCGTTATAGTCCTGCGGGAATTCTTCGCGGACGACGCGGCCTTCTGTAACGGCTGGGAAATCGAAGCCCGTGGCCCAGCGGCGGGCGGTATATTCGCTCCAATAATCAAACTGGTCGCCCTTGAACGCCTCGAACCAGACGGATTCATCGAGGAAATATTCGTAGTCGATCACGTCGAAATTGTTGGTACCGATCTGGGTCGGATGGTCCTTGGCCCAATAATTTTCATCGCGCGTATAGGTGATGGACCGGCCGGCATCGAAACTGGTAATTTTATAGGGGCCCGAGCCCATGGGCGGCTCGAGCGTCGAGGCACCGATATCGCGCTTCTTGCCATTGGCGTCTGTGCCCTCCCACCAATGCTGCGGCAGCACCATGAGCTGGCCGAGAATGTGCGGCAGCTCCTTGTTGCCGGTCATGTTGAAGGTGAAGGTGACTTCGCCCGGCGCCGTCACCTCGGCCTTGGTGATGTTGGCGTAATATTGGGTATACATCGGGCTGAGCTCAGTGAGCTTGTCGAAGGACCAGACGACATCCTCCGCCGTCACCGGCTCGCCATCCTGCCAACGTGCCTTGGGGTCCATGCGGAAGATGACGGAGCCGAAATCGTCGGCGACCTTCATCGATTCTGCGAGGAAACCGTAGGAAGTGTTCACCTCGTCGAGCGACGAGGTCAGCAGGGTCTCATAGACCAAGCTCAAGCCAAGAGGGGCATCGCCCTTGGGCAGGATGGGGTTGAAGGTATCGAACCCGCCACGGGTGCCGAGCCGAACCGTACCGGTCTTGGGCGCATCGGGATTGACGTAATCGAAATGCGCAAAACCTTCGGGATATTTCGGCGCTTCTGTGAGGCTGTCGGCATAGACCCAGACTCCGGTGGGCGTTTGCGCCAAAGCGGGCAGAGCAAGGCCAAGGGTCAGAAGTCCGGAAGCAAGGAGTGTCGAAAACTTCATGGGGCGCTCTGTCTATGGGGTTGGAGTGTCGTCGGAGGCTTTTGCCGGCTTGGTGGAGCCGACTGGATCAATATCGAATGCGGCCGCCATCAACTGGCGGGTATAGGGATCGCGCGGCCGCGCAAAGATCGCCGCGGCCGGGCCGGTTTCGACCACTTTGCCATGGCGCATGACAACGAGCGAGTGGGCAAGGGCTTTGACCACCCGCAGGTCGTGGCTGATGAACAGGTAGGTGAGATTGCGCTTCTGCTGCACGGCGCGGAGCAGGTCGATGACCTGCGCCTGGATCGAGATGTCGAGCGCGGAGGTCGGCTCGTCGAGGACGAGGAAATCCGGCTCGATCACCAAGGCCCGGGCGATCGCGATGCGCTGGCGCTGACCGCCTGAGAACTCGTGCGGATAGCGATCGGCCGCTGCGGGATCGAGCCCGACTTCCTTGAGTGCCGCTTCCACCTTGGCCGAGCGCTCAGTCGACGAGAGGTTCGGCATATGCACGCGCAGACCTTCGCCGATGATCTCGCTGACGGACATGCGCGGGCTGAGCGAACCGAACGGGTCCTGGAAGACGATCTGCATGTGCCGACGCAAAGGCCGCAAGCCCTTCGATGATTTTTGGCTCACTGTCTCGCCGAGCACGACGATTTTGCCGTTCGATGGAATGAGCCGCAGGATGGCGTAGCCCAGCGAGGATTTGCCCGAGCCGCTTTCGCCGACAACGCCCAGCGTCTCGCCACGCTTGATCGCGAGATCGACGCCGTCGACAGCCCGGATATGGCCCACGACACGGCGAAGCAGGCCCCGCTTGATCGGGAACCAGACTTTTAGGTCCTTGGTCTCGACCAGTGTCGGCGCGTGACCATTGGGCAGGTTGGGCGCGCCCTTGGGCGCAGCAGCGAGCAGCTTTTTGGTATAGGCGTGTTGCGGGCGCGCAAAGATTTCGGCGGTCGGTCCGCTTTCCACGATCTCGCCCCCGGTCATCACCGCCACACGATCGGCGATCCGGCGCACGATGGTCAGATCGTGTGTGATGAACAGCATCGCCATGCCATGGCGCTGCTGCAGCGATTTCAGCAGGGCGAGGATCTGCGCTTGGACCGTGACGTCGAGCGCTGTCGTCGGTTCATCGGCAATCAGCAGTTTCGGGTTGTTGGCCAGCGCCATGGCGATCATGACGCGCTGCCGCTGGCCGCCGGAAAGTTGGTGCGGATAATCGTCGATCCGGCTTTCGGGATCGGGAATACCGACCTCACCCAGTAACTCGAGCGTCCGCTGCCGCGCCGCGGTCTTGCGCATGCCTTGGTGGACCGCGAGCACCTCGCCGATCTGCTTGCCGACGGTGTGGACCGGATTGAGCGAACTCATCGGCTCCTGGAAAATCATCCCGACCTGATTGCCGCGCACACCACGTAGGGCTTGCTCGGATGCAGTGAGCAGATCCTGCCCATCAAGCAGCACCTTGCCCTCTAGCTGCGCCGCAGGCGGCAGGAGTTTCAGGACCGAAAGGGCAGTCACCGACTTGCCCGATCCGCTCTCCCCCACCAGCGCCAGCGTCTCGCCTGGCGCGATAGCGAAATTGACACCCTTAGCCGCCGCAAAGGCGCCGAAGCGGATGGTCAGATCCCGAACGGAGAGGAGGGGGGCGGTCACGAGAACGTCTTTCTTGGATCGAAGGCGTCGCGGACGGCTTCGCCGATGAAGACGAGGAGGGTCATCATGATGGCGATGGTGAAAAAGCCGGTGAGGCCTAGCCAGGGTGCCTGGAGGTTGCGTTTGCCCTGCGCGAGCAGTTCGCCAAGCGAGGGCGAGCCGAGGGGGAGGCCGAAGCCGAGGAAATCGAGGGAGGTGAGGGTGGTCACCGAGCCTGAGAGAATGAACGGCATGAAGGTCAGCGTCGCGACCATGGCATTGGGCAGGAGGTGCCGCCACATGATGGTGAGGTTCGAGACGCCCAAGGCGCGGGCGGCGTTGACATATTCGAAGTTGCGGGCGCGGAGGAATTCGGCGCGGACGATGCCGACCAACGCGACCCAGGAAAAGAGCAGGAGTATGCCGAGCAGCACCCAGAAGCTGGGGGCAATGACGCTCGAAATGATCAGCAGCAGGTAAAGCGCCGGGACGGACGTCCAGATTTCGATGAGGCGTTGCGAGATGAGATCGAGCCAACCACCAAAGTAGCCCTGCACGGCGCCGGCAAAGACGCCGATGACGGACGAGACTACAGTGAGGATCAGGCCAAAGAGAATGGAAATTCGGAAGCCATAGATGAGGCGGGCGAGGACATCGCGGCCGCGATCATCGGTCCCTAGCCAATGATAATTGCCGAGATGGCAATTGGGGTCGGCTGTTCCTTGGGGATAGCGCGAGCAGAACTGATCCCAGGTCAGCATCCAACTCGGTGGATTGGTGCCGGAGGAGGGGAGATAACCATCAACCGTGTCATGTCTGAAGCGCACCGGTGGCCAGATCGACCAGCCATTGGCGGCTATTTCCTCGGCGATGAAGGGCTGCCGATAGTCCGTGGTGGCCAGAAAACCGCCGAACTTTGCCTCGGGATAGGTAACGAATGCCGGCGCGAGGACCTCGCCCTTGTAAGAGACGAGGACAGGACGATCATTGGTGATGAACTCCGCGCCCGATGTCAGCACGAAGAGCACGAGAAAAAGCCAGAACGACCACCAGCCGCGGCGGTTTTTCTTGAAATTGGCAAGGCGCCGCTGGTTGAGCGGGGAGAGAGCCAGCGAACTCATGCGTCGCGGCTTTCGAAATCGAGCCGCGGATCGACCCACATATAGGCGAGGTCAGAAATGAGGCTGATGACCAAGCCGAGGAGCGAGAAGATATAGAGCGTCGCAAAGACCACGGGATAATCCCGCGTCGCGATGGCTTCGAAGCCGAGAAGCCCCAGGCCGTCGAGCGAGAAGATGGTCTCGATCAGCAAGGAGCCGCCGAAAAAGGCACCGATAAAGGCACCGGGGAAGCTCGCGATGATCAGCATCATCGCGTTGCGAAAGACGTGGCCATAGAGCACCTGATGCTCGGTCAGTCCCTTGGCGCGGGCCGTTGTCACATATTGCTTGGAGATTTCGTCGATGAACGAGTTCTTGGTGAGCAACGTCGCTGTGGCGAATGCACCAAGACCCATGGAGATGATCGGCAAGACCAGGTGCCAGAAATAATCGAGAACCTGTCGCCAGATTGGGAAGCTCGAAAAGCCGGGTGACGTGAGCCCGCGCAGCGGGAAAACCTGCCAGAAACTGCCGCCGGCGAGCAGGACGACCAGCGCAATAGCGACGAGAAAACCGGGTACGGCATAGCCGACGATGACCACGGTCGAGGTCCAGACATCGAAACGGGACCCATCGCGCCTTGCCTTGGCGATCCCGAGGGGAATCGAAATGCCATAGGCGATCAGGGTCATCCAGAGCCCGAGCGAGATCGAAACGGGCATTTTTTCGATGACGAGATCGATGACGGAAATGTCGCGATAATAGCTCTGGCCGAAGTCGAAGCGCAGATAATTCCACAGCATCAGCCCGAAGCGCTCGAGCGGCGGTTTATCGAAACCAAACTGCTTTTCGATTCGGGCGACCAACTCGGGCGGCAGCCCTTGCCGGCCGCGATATTCGCCAGCCTTTTGATTGTTTTGCGGGCCGGGCTGGGATTGCACCTCCTCGCCGCCGCCACTCACGCGCTCGCTTAAAGCGACGTTCTGCCCCGACATATTGGCCAGCGCCTGTTCGACGGGACCGCCGGGGGCAAATTGGGTGATGACGAAAGATACGGCCATGATGCCGAAAATCGTGGGAATCATCAGCAGAAGTCGGCGGATGATGTAGGCGCCCATCGCGGCTCCAGCTCGTTTCCTCGATAATCCTTCTTTCGCGGGCAAATCACCTGCGTTTACGGGACCTTGGCTGCAGTGCATCACCTGTTGCCACATTTGGCAACATCACAAGCGCGTTGTCTTGTTCACCTGTGCAAGGTTTTCATTGCCTCTACGGCAAAGAGCGGGCCACATTCGGCGCAGAAAGGGAGTTTTGATGAACTTCATGACCATTGCGCAGGTGCGCGACGACAGTGTGGCCCGGGTCATCCTTGTGGCCCTTCGCGCGCATGGATTTCACCCCATGGAGCAAGGCGATGGCGGGCTTCCCGGTGTGCCCAATCTCTTCGGGCCGGAAGGGGTCGGCATAAACGTTCCGGAATCAGAGGCCTCCGATGCAACGGTTCTGGTCGAACAGTTGTTGAAGGACATGGGCCAGAGTGGCACGTAAAAGCGCCATAAACAGAAGCGATGTTTTCTATGCGGGACGGGCGTTGAACCCCAGCGCGGCTTGCGTTAATAAGCCGCCTAAAGAGTTAATTTCCTTTAAGCCTTCGGGCAGGAGTGACCAATGAAGGTTTGGATGCGCGGATCCGCTTCCGTGGTTGGATTGGGCCTCGTCGCGATGACGCTGGCGGCATGTTCGACCACCAGCCAGTCGAACACGGCCAATCTCAATGTCGTACGCCCGGCGCAGCAGTTGCAGCCGGTTCAGTCCTCGACAGTACAGCAGGGCACGCTGCCCGCTATCGGTGCATCGGGCACGCCAGCGCCCGGTCTTTCGGGTACGCCCGTGCTTGGCGGCGCGCCAGTTGGCGGCATGGCGCCGATGACCACGGCGTCCGCATCGGGCTCGATGACGACGCCGATGGGCAGCAATAGCTCGATCGTCAATGTCGGCGCTCCGGCTGCCGGTTTCTCGGCTGGTCCCGAAGGCGTATGGACGGTGACGGCCGGCGCCAGCACATGCCAGCTCAACCTGCCGATGACGGCCAAGACGGGCACGTCCTACTATCGTGCGTCCTCGCCGGGCTGCACCGTGGCCCAGATCGCTGGCGTCACAGGTTGGCAGCAGGTGGGCAGCCAGCTCCAGCTTTATGATGATAACGGCAATATCGCTGCCTTCCTCGCCCCCTCGGGTGGCCGCTATATCGGCACCATGAGCGGCGGTCAGGCGATCTCGATCGCCCGATAAGTTTTTGGAGCCGGTCGCGAGACCGGCTCTTTCTTTTGCCTGCTCCGCTGCCATACCGTTTGTGCGGGCTGGCGTGTCGAGTATGGATGGGCCACAAGCGTCGGGTTTCGACCGCTTTGTCGGGTTGTTGCCCGGGCCTCTTTCCCAGCGGTTCATTCTCTTGTCCCAAAATCAGTTTGCTACCCACCCTGTCGCGAGCCCGGTTCGCAGCGAGTATCTCGCATTGGTCGAGCGCGGCGCGCTGACGTCCGACCCGGCACAGCTCGAAGCGGCAACCCATTTCGATCGGCTTTGGCGGGACCTGACCGAACAGCGATCCAAGGGCTTTTTGGGGTTTTTCGAGAAGCCGCGGCACATCCGTGGCATTTATCTCGTCGGCGAGGTGGGGCGTGGCAAAACCATGCTCATGGACCTGTTCTATGGAGCACTGCCGATCAAGCAAAAGCGTCGAGTGCATTTCCATGAATTCATGGATGAGGTGCATGCCGGCATTTCCGCGTTCCGGAAATCACCGCGGGGCAGGGACGATAATGCCGATCCCATCGATGCCGTCACCAAGCCGATCCTGAAATCGGGCCTGCGCGTGCTTTGTCTCGACGAGTTTCATGTGCATGACATCACCAATGCCATGCTGCTCGATCGGCTTTTTGAAAAGCTCTTTGCCGGCGGCGTCACGCTGGTTGCGACCTCGAATGTCGAGCCGGATCAGCTCTATAAAGACGGTCTCAACCGCCAGCTCTTCCTGCCATTCATTGCGCGTCTCAAGGCTGAGGCTGAGGTCGTCACGCTCCTTTCCGAGCAGGATTATCGGCGGCTGAAATTCGCCGGCCAGCAAGTCTACGCCTTTGGTCAACCAGTCGAGGTGAAGCCGGTTATGGACCGTCTGTGGCTGCGGATTACCGGTGGCGAGGCCGGACAACCCGGCAGCATCGAGAGCATCGGCCGGCAAATCCCCGTGCCGCTCCAATCCATGGGCGCAGGGCGGTTCGCCTTCGCTGACCTTTGCGAAAAGCCGCTGGGCACGCGGGATTTCGTTCGTATCGCCCACCATTTCGATTCGCTGATGCTCGACAACGTGCCGCAAATGGACCGCACCAAGTCCGATGCTGCCAAGCGCTTTATCCTCCTGATCGATAGCCTATACGACCGTGGTGTTAAACTCGCTGCCAGTTTCGAGGTCGGGCTCGAGGCGCTGGGCAAAGACGACAAGACCGCCTTTGAGTTCCAGCGGACCATCTCGCGCCTCAACGAAATGCAGTCCGAAGAATACCTAGCCAAGGGTCTGCGGGACGCGGCGCCAGTGGAAACAGTAAGCTAAAGTCCGACCGACTTCTTAAGCACGTCATTTACCCGGCCCTGCCAGCCTTTGCCAGACGCGCGCAGGCGGGCGAGCACATCGGCGTCGATACGCAGCGTGACCTGCTGCTTCGGGCTTTCGAGGGGAGGGCGGCCTCGGCTGCGCCGGATGCTTTCCGCCTGTTCAGGAAAGACCTCAGTGAAGGGACGGAATTGCGCGAGCTCATCGTCGGTGGACGGTCTCTCGATTTCCGGGTCGGGGCCAATTAGCTCGCCGGTGGCGTCATCGACCCACCAGCCATCGTCATCCTGGTGAACGCCGCCAGCCGCGATCAGCGCCTGCATCTCCTCGTTGTACAGTTCCCAACGCCGCTGCAATTCTGCTTCGCCACCGGGACTATCGTCCAGATCTTTGGTAACGAAGGCAGGCCAGTTTTTAGGCATGAGTTTGCATCCTCTCCTGACGGCTCGCCGGTCGCATCGAAATCACCGAAAGCGCTTCGGAACCAAGCGGGCGAAACACCACAACGATCACCTGCACTCCAGACAAGCTCCCTATCGCGAGCAAGCGCCCGTCACGCGATGGCTCGACAAAGGCGGACAGGAAAAACTCAGCGTCGAGGTCGCGGAAATCCAGGCCATGTTTGGCGAGGTTCGCGAGGCGCTTGGGTTCGTCCCAGGTGATCAGCATTGGAATATTTGTAACTCCAATAAATGCGCGACGCAAGAATTAGTGTCGGTACAGAAATTACTGCATGCCCAACCGGCATTCCCCCATCGCTCATCGGCAAGGCAGATTTGCGCCCTAAGACGAAGGGTTCACTTGCCCGGTTTGCCCGACAGGGTTAAGACGTGCGCCAATTCAACGCAGTCTGGGATGAAGACTTATGGCGCGCAAGAAGATTGCCCTTATCGGTGCGGGACAGATCGGCGGAACACTGGCTCTGCTGAGCGCACAGAAGGAACTGGGCGACGTCGTCCTGTTCGACGTGGTTGATGGTGTTCCCCAGGGCAAGGCTCTCGATATCGCCCAGTCGGCTCCGGCCCAGGGTTTTGACGCTGCCATGAAGGGCACGTCGGAATACAAGGATATCGAAGGCGCCGACGTCGTTATCGTCACCGCCGGCGTGCCGCGCAAGCCCGGCATGAGCCGCGATGACCTTCTCGAAATCAACCTCAAGGTGATGGATCAGGTGGGTGCGGGCATCGCGAAGTATGCGCCCAACGCCTTCGTTATCTGCATAACCAATCCGCTCGACGCCATGGTCTGGGCGCTGCAGAAGTTCTCGGGTCTCCCGGCGAACAAGGTCGTCGGCATGGCCGGCGTTCTCGATAGCTCGCGCTTCGTCCACTTCATCGCCGAAGAGCTTGGCGTTTCGATCGAAGACGTTTCGGCCTTCGTGCTCGGCGGCCACGGTGACACGATGGTGCCGCTGACCCGTTATTCGACCGTTGCCGGCATTCCGCTGACCGACGTCGTCAAGATGGGCTGGATGAGCAAGGAAAAGCTCGACGAGATCGTCCAGCGCACCCGTGACGGTGGCGCCGAGATCGTTGGTCTTTTGAAGACCGGTTCGGCCTTTTACGCGCCGGCCGCCTCCGCCATTGCGATGGCCGAAAGCTATCTCAAGGACAAGAAGCGCGTACTGCCTGCTGCTGCCTTCCTTTCCGGCCAGTATGGCGTCAAGGATACGTATGTCGGCGTGCCGATCGTGATCGGCGCCGGCGGCGCTGAGAAGATCATCGAAATCTCGCTCAATTCGGCCGAACAAAAAGCCTTCGACAAGTCCGTCGAGTCGGTTGAAGGCTTGATCGAAGCCTGTAAGAAGATCGCGCCAAAGCTGGCGTAAGTTTATGAAAAGCCGCTGGCAAGTCCGGCGGCTTCTCCTTTCCGGTCTCTAGAATCGGCCGGTTATCATCTGCCCACCCAAGGGGAATCCAATGAACATCCATGAACACCAGGCCAAGGCGCTGCTGAAAGAATATGGCGCGCCCGTTGCTGCCGGCGTCGCCATCTATTCGGCTGACGAAGCTGAAGCTGCGGCAAAGTCGCTGCCCGGCCCGCTCTATGTGGTCAAGAGCCAGATCCATGCCGGCGGCCGCGGCAAGGGCAAGTTCAAGGAACTCGGTCCCGATGCCAAGGGCGGCGTTCGCCTCGCCCGCACCATCGAGGACGTCGTGGCATTCTCCAAGGAAATGCTCGGCAACACCCTCGTGACCGCTCAGACTGGCGATGCCGGCAAGCAGGTCAACCGCCTCTATATCGAAGACGGCGCCGATATCGCCCGCGAACTCTATTGCTCGCTCTTGGTCGATCGTTCAGTCGGTCAGGTGGCCTTCGTCGTTTCGACCGAGGGCGGCATGGACATCGAAGCTGTCGCCCATGACACGCCCGAAAAAATCCACACCATCGCCATCGATCCAGAAGCCGGCGTCACCGCTGCTGATACCGCTAAGATCGTTGCCGCGCTTCAGCTCGACGGCGCTGCCGCCGAAGACGCCAAGACGCTGTTCCCGATCATCTACAAGGCGTTCAGCGAGAAGGACATGGCTCTTCTCGAAATCAACCCGCTGATTGTCATGACCGACGGGCACCTCCGCGTCCTCGACGCCAAGGTCTCGTTCGACGGCAATGCGCTCTTCCGTCACGACGACGTAAAGGCGCTGCGCGACGAAAGCGAAGAAGACAGCAAGGAAATCGAGGCCTCGAAGTGGGACCTCGCTTACGTTGCGCTCGATGGTAACATCGGCTGCATGGTCAATGGCGCGGGCCTTGCGATGGCGACCATGGACATCATCAAGCTGTACGGCAAGGAGCCGGCAAACTTCTGCGACGTCGGCGGTGGCGCCGGCAAGGAGAAGGTCGCTGCAGCCTTCAAGATCATCACGGCTGACCCCAAGGTCGAGGGCATCCTCGTCAATATCTTTGGTGGCATCATGAAGTGCGACGTCATCGCCGAAGGCGTTGTCGCAGCCGTCAAGGAAGTGGGTCTGAAGGTGCCGCTGGTCGTGCGCCTCGAAGGCACCAATGTCGACCTGGGCAAGAAGATCCTCAACGAGTCGGGTCTCGCGATCACGGCGGCCGACGATCTCGACGACGCCGCCAAGAAGATCGTCGCGGCGATCAACGGCTAATTTGAAGGACCTTACCTGATGTCTATTCTCGTCAATAAGAACACCAAGGTCCTCGTTCAGGGCCTGACCGGCAAGACCGGCACCTTCCACACCGAACAGGCTCTGGCCTATTACGGCACGCAGATGGTCGGCGGTATCCACCCCAAGAAGGGTGGCGAAACCTGGACCGGCGCTGGCGGCGAATCCCTGCCGATTTTCGCAACCGTTGCCGAAGCCAAGGAACGCACCGGCGCTGACGCCTCGGTCATCTATGTGCCGCCAGCCGGCGCTGCCGATGCCATCATCGAAGCGATCGACGCGGAAATCCCGTTCATCACCTGCATTACCGAGGGTATCCCGGTAATGGACATGGTGCGCGTCAAGGCTCGCCTCGACCGCTCCAAGTCGCGTCTCCTCGGCCCGAACTGCCCGGGCGTCCTGACGCCGGAAGAATGCAAGATTGGCATCATGCCGGGCTCGATTTTCCGCAAGGGTTCGGTGGGTATCGTCTCGCGCTCCGGCACGCTGACCTATGAAGCCGTGTTCCAGACCTCGAACGAAGGCCTCGGCCAGACCACGGCTGTCGGCATCGGCGGCGATCCGGTCAAGGGCACCGAATTCATCGACGTGCTCGAGATGTTCCTTGCCGACGAAGCCACCCAGTCGATCATCATGATCGGCGAAATCGGCGGTTCGGCTGAAGAAGATGCGGCGCAGTTCTTGATCGACGAAGCCAAGAAGGGCCGCAAGAAGCCAATGGCTGGCTTCATCGCTGGCCGCACTGCGCCGAAGGGCCGCACCATGGGCCATGCCGGTGCTGTCGTCTCCGGCGGCAAGGGCGATGCGGAATCCAAGATTGCTGCGATGGAAGCCGCGGGTATCCGCGTTTCGCCATCGCCGGCACGTTTGGGTACGACGCTTGTGGAAGTTCTGCGCGGCTAAAGACGGTCGCGACCCCCACCTAACCTCCCCCTGGTAGGGGAGGGACGCATCGAGTTTGGCTCGATCTTGGTGGGCCACGGACAGACCCCTCCCCCTACGAGGGGGGAGGCTAGGTGGGGGTCTTCCCACCCACCAAATTTCCCCTCTGCGACCAATGTCGGTCGCGCTTCGGTCACGGTTTGGTGTTAAGCCGGACGCCGACCGATTTGGTACATATGTTCTAAGTCGCGGCGCCTGCTCAGGGCGCCGCAAGTCTTAACAAGATACAAAGGAAAAGCGGTCAATATTCCCCCACTTTGGGTGGCCGCAATTGAGAACCGGCTCTCCGCCGGTTTGTTGAGAAGGATGACAGGACGCAAGGTCCTGCGCAAAAAGCGATGACACGACAGGAAAAGAACGACGCGTTCTTACTGACCTCGTTCCTCTATGGGGGGAACGCCGACTACATCGAACAACTCTATTCCCGCTACAAGACCGATCCGTCGAGTGTCGATGGTACGTGGTCCAGCTTCTTCTCAAGGCTCGACGACAGTGATGCCGAAGCGTTGAAGAACGCCGAAGGCGCAAGCTGGGGCCGCAAGGATTGGCCGCAGGCGGCGAGTGGCGACCTGATTGCTGCGCTCGACGGCAATTGGGGCGAAGTGGCGGTCAAGGCTGAAAAGGCGACCTCCAAGAAGGCTGCTGCCGAAGGCAAGCCCGCGCCAAGCGCCACCGATGTGCTGCAGGCGACGCGCGATTCGATCCGCGCCATCATGATGATCCGTGCCTATCGCATGCGCGGCCATCTGCATGCCGATCTCGATCCGCTGCGTCTCAAGGCCGAAGAACCGGCTCCCGAGCTCGACCCCAAGAGCTATGGCTTCACCGAAGCCGACTACAGCCGCAAGATTTTCATCGATAACTATCTGGGGCTCGAATACGCGACGCTCCCGGAAATGCTCGCCATCCTGCTGCGCACCTATTGCGGCACGGTGGGCATCGAATTCATGCATATCTCGGATCCGGAAGCCAAGCAGTGGATCCAGGAGCGCATCGAGGGCCCCGATAAGGAAATCACCTTCACCGCCGAAGGCAAGAAGGCGATCCTTTCCAAGCTGATCGAGGCAGAAGGCTTCGAAAAGTTCATCGACGTCAAATATACCGGCACCAAGCGCTTCGGCCTTGATGGTAGTGAAGCCGCGATTCCGGCGCTCGAGCAGATCATCAAGCGCGGCGGCGCGCTCGGCATCAAGGACATCGTCTTTGGTATGGCCCACCGCGGCCGCCTCAATGTCCTGACCCAGGTGCTGCAGAAGCCGCATCGCGCCCTGTTCCATGAGTTCAAGGGCGGCGCTTTCTATCCCGACGACGTCGAAGGTTCGGGCGACGTGAAGTACCACCTTGGTGCGTCTTCCGATCGCGAATTCGATGGCAACAAGGTTCACCTGTCGCTGACCGCGAACCCCAGCCATCTCGAGATCGTCGATCCCGTCGTGCTCGGCAAGTCGCGCGCCAAGCAAGACCAGCACATCGCGCCCGATGGCAAGCTCGTCAACATTGCCGTCGACGGCAAGCCGGACCGGTCCATGGTCCTGCCGCTGTTGATCCATGGCGATGCGGCCTTTGCCGGCCAGGGCGTCATCGCTGAATGCTTGGGCCTTTCCGGTCTCAAGGGTCACCGCACCGGCGGCTCGATCCATCTCGTTATCAACAACCAGATCGGCTTTACCACTTCGCCCATCTATTCGCGTTCGTCGCCCTATCCGACCGACGTTGCCAAGATGATCGAAGCGCCGGTTCTGCACGTGAACGGCGATGATCCGGAAGCCGTGGTGTTCGCCGCCAAGGTCGCGGTCGAATATCGCCAGAAGTTCGGCAAGCCTGTCGTCATCGACATGTTCTGCTATCGCCGCTTCGGCCACAACGAAGGCGACGAGCCAAGCTTCACCCAGCCGCTCATGTACTCAAAGATCCGGAGCCATAAGACGACGCTTGAAATCTACTCGGAAAAGCTGGCCGCCGAAGGCGTCATCAGCCTTGCCGAAGTCGACAAGCTCAAGGCCGACTGGCGCTCCAAGCTCGAAACCGAGTTTGAAGCCGGCCAGGACTACCGTCCGAACAAGGCCGACTGGCTCGATGGCGCCTGGAAGAACTTCAAGCCCGCCGACGAAGAGGGCCCGCGCCGTGGCGAAACCGGTGTCTCGCTCGACAAGCTCGTCGAGATCGGCACCAAGCTCACCACCGTTCCGGCAGACCTCAACGTCCACCGCACGGTCAAGCGCTTCATCGACAACCGCCTCGGCGCGATCGAGTCGGGCGAGGGCATCGATTGGGCCACCGCGGAAGCCCTGGCTTTTGGTACGTTGGTCACCGAAGGCCACCCGGTCCGTCTCTCCGGCCAGGATTGCGAACGCGGCACGTTCAGCCAGCGCCATTCGGTGCTCAATGACCAGCAGGTCGAGAACAAGAGCTATACCCCGCTCAACAATCTCGATCCGGAAAACCAGGCGCGCTACGAAGTCATCAACTCGATGCTTTCGGAAGAAGCCGTGCTCGGTTTCGAATATGGATACTCGCTGGCCGAGCCGAAGGCGCTGACCCTTTGGGAAGCCCAGTTCGGCGATTTCGTGAACGGTGCGCAGGTCGTCATCGACCAGTTCATCTCCTCGGGCGAGCGCAAGTGGTTCCGCATGTCGGGCCTCGTTATGCTTCTGCCGCATGGCTATGAAGGGCAGGGGCCGGAGCACTCCTCCGCGCGTCCCGAGCGCTTCCTCCAGCTTTGCGCCGAAGACAATATGCAGGTCGCCAACTGCACAACGCCGGCCAATTACTACCATGTGCTGCGCCGGCAGCTTAAGCGCGACTTCCGCAAGCCGCTGATCCTCTTCACGCCAAAGAGCCTGTTGCGTCACAAGCGCGCCGTCTCTGGCCTCGTCGAATTGGGCCCTGATTCCTGCTTCCACCGTCTCCTCTGGGACGATGCCGAGGCTCCGGGCGTGCCGAAGACGACTACGCGCCTTGTCGGCGACGACAAGATCCGCCGCGTCGTCCTGTGCACCGGCAAGGTCTACTATGATCTCCTCGAAGATCGCGAGAAGAAGGGCGTCGATGACGTCTACCTTCTCCGCGTCGAGCAGCTCTATCCGTTCCCGGCCAAGGCGCTGGTGGACGAATTGAGCCGCTTCCCCAATGCCGAGATCGTCTGGTGCCAGGAAGAGCCGCGCAATATGGGCGCTTGGACGTTCATCCAGCCCTATGTGGAATGGGTGTTCGACCAGATCGGCCGCGAATATCAGCGCGTTCGCTATGTCGGACGCAAGGCTGCCGCCTCGCCGGCAACCGGCCTGATGCGCACCCACCTGGCGCAGCTCCAGGAATTCCTCGACGAAGCGTTTGCCAAGTAAGCACGAGATAAAAGGATCAACAATGTCGACAGAAATCCGTGTGCCGACGCTGGGCGAAAGCGTCACCGAAGCGACCATCGGCCAGTGGTTCAAGAAGGTTGGCGATACCGTCAACGCTGACGAACCGCTGGTTGAACTTGAAACTGACAAGGTCACCATCGAAGTGCCGGCCCCTTCGGCCGGCGTGCTCGAAGCTATTGCCGCCAATCCCGGCGACACCGTCGATGTCGGCGCGCTGCTTGGCGCCATCGGCGCTGCCGGTGCCGGGGCTGCTGCCTCTGCGCCTGCCGCTGCTGCTGCGCCGGCTCCTGCCAAGGCCGAAGTGCCTGCTGCCAATGCTGCCGGCCCCGAGCCGATCCAGCAGGCTGGTGCGACCGACCGCGCTCCGGCGCCATCGGCTCAGAAGCTGATCAACGAAAATGGCCTCGATGCCAATGCGATCGGCGGTTCGGGCAAGTCTGGCCAGGTGCTCAAGGAAGATGTGCTCGGCGCTCTCGCCCGCACCTCGACCCCGGCTGCACCCGCTCCGGCTGCCAAGCCTGCCGAAGCCAAGGCGCCTGCTGCGCCGCGCGCACCGACCGCTGCCGGCGATGCAGAGCGCGAAGAACGCGTCAAGATGACCCGTCTCCGCCAGACCATTGCCCGCCGCCTCAAGGACGCGCAGAACACTGCGGCCATGCTCACGACGTTCAACGAAGTGGACATGAAGCCGGTCATGGACCTGCGCAATTCCTACAAGGAACTGTTCGAGAAAAAGCATGGCGTCAAGCTTGGCTTCATGGGCTTCTTTGCCAAGGCCGTGGTTCACGCGCTCAAGGAAATCCCGGCCGTTAATGCCGAGATCGATGGCGATGAACTGATCTACAAGCAGTATGCCCATCTCGGCGTCGCCGTGGGTACCGATAAGGGTCTCGTCGTTCCGGTCGTGCGCAATGCCGATCAGATGTCGATCGCCCAGATCGAAAAAGAAATCGGCAATCTCGGCAAGAAGGCTCGCGACGGTCAGCTGTCGATGGCCGACATGCAGGGCGGCACCTTCACCATCTCCAATGGTGGTGTCTATGGCTCGCTGATGTCGACACCTATCCTCAATGCGCCGCAGTCTGGTATTCTTGGCATGCACAAGATCCAGGAGCGCCCGGTCGTCGTCGGCGGCCAGATCGTCATCCGTCCGATGATGTATCTCGCGCTTTCTTATGACCACCGGATCGTTGACGGCAAGGAAGCGGTCACCTTCCTCGTCCGCGTCAAGGAAAGCCTCGAAGCGCCCGAGCGTCTGGTCCTCGACCTCTAAGGAACGTTTGAAGCCAACGATGCGTTACGCGAAAGGCCCGCTTCGTCGGGCCTTTTTTCTTGGTCTAACCAAACCGTGTTGTTGGCGGAGCTCGATGTTAACGACCTGTTAGCGGAAGTGGCCCCTATGCATAGCGTAGTCGTTGAACTGTCACACGCCTCGGAGATGTGGGTTGCGTTTTTGTCTGACCCTGATCGCTCTTCTTCTCGTTCCGGTTATCCCCGCCACCGCACAGGATGATTCCGCCGGCAATCAGCAGTTGATCGGCGAGCTTATGGCCTTCCATGGTTCGCAAGCCATCGTCGATGTCATGACCACCCATTGCTACGAAACCACCGGTCTCGATGGCGCCTATAAGGCGGCCGCCGACAATTGGTATCTGCGGAATATCGGCTTTCTCGATCTCGCCGATCGCGTCATCGCTCGGCTGGGCGGCGGGGCAGAGGACCAGCGCCGCGCCGCCGAAACCTATGGCGGTTCGCAGATCATGACGGCCTATAACCAGGCCGACAACAAAGACAATTTCTGCCGCGCCTTTCTGGCCCAAGTGGAATCAGGCGCGCTCGATATCGATCAGCAATTGCCCGATCCGTTGAAGCGGGCGCAGGAAATCTCGGCCTCGTCCTGATCCAGCGGACGTCTCGCGCGTTTCAGCTACAGTTGCCGGAGGATTTCATGAGCACCGAACTGACTTTCCTGATCTGGAGCGCCGCGCTCGCCTTTGCCTATGTTCTCGTGCAATCGACGGCCTACCGGCTCGATTACGGGATCAAATATGCCGGCTCGCAGCGCGACAATGAGCGGCCGCCCAATAAATGGGCCGCCCGCGGCAATCGCGCGCTGCGCAATTTCCTTGAAACCTATGGCATTTTCATCGTGCTCGCCGTCGCGACCGAGCTCTCCGGCCGCTCCGATGGTCTGACGCAGTGGGGCACGCAGATCTGGTTCTGGGCGCGGTGGGTCTATATCCCAGCTTACTTTATCGACGTGCCCTTTGTGCGCTCCGGCATCTGGACAGTGTCGATGATCGGCCTGCTCCTTCTCTTTGTGGGCGTTGCCTTTTAGGTGAGGACCCTTGCCGGGCGGCGCATTGCCGCCCGGAAGCCAGTGGTGTAACGGTTTGACCGCTATCATTGCGGTGCACCATGACTTTTCCCTGGCTCGAATTCGCCGGCCTCATGCTGGCCTTTGGCATCAATGCTGTCATTCCTGGCGCAGATTTCGCCATGGTATTGCGCCAATCGGTGGCCCATGACCGCCGCGCTGCGCTCTTCACCTCCGCCGGTATCGCCACATCGATCCTCGTCCACGGCACCTATACGCTGCTCGGCGTCGGCGTGATCGTCGGCCAATCATTGCTTTTGTTCAATATCTTGAAGTGGTTGGGCGCAGCCTATCTCGTCTGGCTCGCCATTCAGGCGCTGCGCAGCCCGCCGCCGCAGCCGCCATCCGAACTCGATGCCGCGCAGGCCCGCCGTGGCGACATGGCGGCCTTCGCGCTTGGGTTCCTCACGAACCTCCTCAACCCCAAGGCCGTGCTGTTCTTCCTCGCGCTGTTCACCTCGCTCGTGTCCATCCACACGCCTGGCGAAGTAAAAGTTATCTACGTGGGCAGCATGAGCCTTATGCTTTTTGCCTGGTTCGCATTGGTGTCGTTTTTCTTTACGACCCCTTCGGTGCGGCAGGGCTTTTTCCGCGTCGGCCGGTGGTTTAATCGGGTTACCGGCATTACATTCCTGGCGTTGGCCGTTCGCGTCGCGCTGGCACAGCAGCGCTAAACTTATCTGAGGCTTAGAAGAACCATGGCAGACCAATTCGACCTCGTAGTAATCGGCTCCGGCCCCGGCGGCTATGTGGGCGCCATCCGCGCCGCGCAGCTCGGGCTCAAGGTGGCCGTGGTCGAAAAGTGGCCGACGCTCGGCGGCACATGCCTCAATATCGGTTGTATCCCATCGAAGGCGCTGCTCCACGCATCCGAGCTTTTCGAAGAAGCCGGGCACAGCTTCAAGCAGCTCGGCATCGACATTCCGGCACCGGTTCTCAACCTGCAGCAGATGCTGGCGCACAAGTCCGATGTCGTGGCCTCCAATGTCGGCGGCGTCGATTATCTCTTCAAGAAGAACAAGATCACCGTTTTTCGCGGCACTGGCTCGATCCCGGCTGCGGGCAAGGTGCTGGTGACGCCGCAGTCCGGCGCTGCGCAGGAAATCGAAACAAAGAACATCGTCATCGCAACGGGTTCGGTTTCGGCCAATCTTCCGGGCATCGACATCGATGAAAAGACCATCGTCACCTCGACGGGCGCGCTGTCGCTCGACAAGGTGCCGGGCCATCTCCTCGTTATCGGCGCCGGCGTCATCGGGCTCGAGCTCGGTTCGGTCTGGCTGCGTCTTGGCGCCAAGGTGACCGTCGTCGAATATCTCGATCGCATCCTGCCCGGCATGGACAGCGAAGTTGCCCGCCAGTTCCAGCGCATGCTGCAAAAGCAGGGCATGGAATTCAAGCTCTCGAGCAAGGTATCCGGCGTTCAGAAGGATGCAGGCGGCGCGCTCAAGGTGCAGGTCGAGCCGGCCAAGGGTGGCCAGGCCGAAGTGATCGACGCCGACATCGCGCTCGTCGCTATCGGCCGCAAGCCGTTCACCGAAGGTCTCGGCCTTGAAGGCGCTGGCGTGTCGCTCGACGAGCGCGGCCGCGTCAAGGTCGATGGACACTACAAGTCGTCGGTCGATGGCATTTATGCCATTGGCGACGTGATTGCCGGGCCGATGCTGGCGCACAAGGCCGAGGACGAAGGCATTGCCGTCGCGGAAATCCTGGCGGGCCAGGCCGGCCATGTGAACTATGCCGCCATCCCGTCGGTGGTTTACACCAATCCCGAAGTCGCCACGGTCGGCAAGACCGAAGACGAACTCAAGGCCGATGGCGTCAACTACAAGATCGGCAAGTTCCCCTTCACCGCCAATGGCCGCGCCAAGGCGATGCTGGCGACGCAGGGTTTTGTCAAAATCCTCGCCGATGTCGAAACCGACCGCGTGCTCGGCGCCCATATTGTGGGCAAGAATGCCGGCGAAATGATCCACGAGTTGGTGACGCTGATGGAATTCTCGGGCGCTGCGGAAGATTTGGCGCGGACGACGCATGCCCATCCGACGCTGTCGGAAGCTGTGCGTGAAGCGGCGCTTGCGCTGGGCGACGGGGCGATCCATATCTGACGCAGTCTCCGAGCTCCACCGCTTGTCACCCCGGCGAAGGCCGGGGCCCATCCTGACATCTCAAGATGGATCCCCGCTTGCGCGGGGATGACACGCAGTGGTTTGATCGAAGACAGATGAGGCGCCGCTAATCACGGCGCCTTTTCTGCCTGTCGATAATTCATCATACAAGTTCAGATTAATTGTATGTTGACTTGTCTTGAAGACTTCCATACCAGTTTGCCCACGGCACCAATTTCCGAGGAGGGGAGGGTGCCCAGCGGCCGGCATAGGCCGGCCATGCGTCTGGTTCGAGGAAGGGACCTGACGCTGGATTTTTGGGAGGACATCCATGTTTCATCTGCCAAAGATGGCGGCTATGGCCGTTGTCGCGACTTCGCTCATGCTTTCGACGGCCAGCGCCCAGACGGTGCTGCGCTCGTCCGACACGCATCCCGATGGCTATCCGACCGTCGAAGCGGTCAAGAAATTCGGGGAATTGCTGAGCGAAAAGACCGATGGCCGCTATTCGGTCGAAGTGTTCCACTCGGCCCAGCTTGGCCAGGAAGCCGACACGATCGAGCAGACCCAATTCGGCGTCATCGATATGAACCGCATCTCGATCGGCGCCTTTGGCACCCAGGTTCCGGAAGCCACAGTCACCCAGTTGCCGTTTATCTTCCGCTCGGCCGAGCACTTCCACAACGTGCTCGATGGTCCGATCGGCGAGGAAATTCTCGCCGCCTTCGATCCTGTCGATGTCGTCGCGCTTGCCTTCTATGACGGCGGCTCGCGCTCGTTCTACAACAGCGAAAAGCCGATCAACTCTCCGGCCGACATGGCGGGCCTCAAATTCCGCGTCATGCAGTCCGACATCTTTGTCGACATGGTCGGCGCTCTCGGCGCCAATGCAACCCCCATGCCCTATGGCGAAGTCTATTCCGGCATCCAAACTGGCGTTATCGACGGCGCGGAAAACAACTATCCGAGCTATGACACGGCCGGTCACGCCGAAGTCGCGAAGTACTACTCGCTCGACGAGCACCTGATGGTGCCCGAAGTGCTGGTGGTGTCCAAGGTCGTCTGGGATGGCCTGTCGCCGGAAGATCAGGCGCTGTTCCGCGAAGCCGCCAAGGAATCCGTCGCCGTGCAGCGCGAACTTTGGCAGGCCAAGGAAGTCGAATCCAAGGCTGCCGTCGAAGCGCTCGGCGCGACGATCAACGAAGTCGACAAGGCCCCCTTCATCGAAGCCATGAAGCCGGTCTACGACAAGTATGTCACCGATCCTAAGCTGCAGGACCTCGTTTCCCGCATCCAGGCCACCGAAGGCTGAGGCCTCTCGGGCCGGCTCAGGCCGGCCCGTCTTTCCCCCGAGGAGTTTGAGCCATGAGAGAACGGTTCAAGAGAGCCGGAGCGGTGACGCATGCCTTGTCGGAAGGCGCGC
The DNA here is from genome assembly GCF_001421945.1 of Devosia sp. Leaf64. Classification (NCBI taxonomy): domain Bacteria; kingdom Pseudomonadati; phylum Pseudomonadota; class Alphaproteobacteria; order Hyphomicrobiales; family Devosiaceae; genus Devosia; species Devosia sp. Leaf64. The sequence goes on from NZ_LMLO01000024.1 coordinate 119,091, forward strand.
TCTGGGTTGCCGGTATCGGTCTCGTTTCGATGACGGTGATCGTGGCCTATCAGGTCTTCATGCGGCACGTGGTCAATTCGTCGCCGCCTTGGACCGAGGCCGGTTCGATCATGATCATGAGCTGGTTCATTTTCTTGGGCGCGGCCGTTGGCGTGCGCGAGAACTTCCATATGGGGTTCGACGTGCTTCTCTATATCCTGCCACCGGGGGGCAAGCCTTGGCTGCGCGGGATGAGCGACATCGCCATTTTCGCCTTCGCCGCTGGCATGGTCTATTATGGCGGTGAACTGGCTTTGCGCGGTTGGACCGTGCGCATTCCGGTAGTCGGCCTGCCGCAGACCTTCACCTACCTCCCAATCGTCATCGCGGGCTTTTTGATGTGCCTGTTCTCGCTCGAGCGCCTCTTGCTGCGCGCTGCCGGCGAGAATGTTGATGATCCCATCATCGATGCCACCGTGACGGCGGACTGAGGGAAAAATGGAATATTGGATTCTTTTCGGCGTCTTCACGCTGCTCATGCTGGTGGGTACGCCCATCGCCTTCTGCCTCGGAATCGCGAGCTTTGCGACGGTCGTCTATCTCGGCCGCCCGGCAATCGTCGTGTTCCAGCAGCTCAATTCCGGCGTTTCCGCTTTTACGCTGATGGCCATTCCGTTTTTCATCTTTGCCGGCGATCTGATGATGCGGGGCGGGATTGCGGCGCGGATCATCCAGTTTGCTGGCTCGCTGATCGGCCATGTCCGGGGCGGTCTGGGCCAAGTCAATGTCGCGGCTTCGACGCTCTTTGGCGGTATTTCCGGCTCGGCCGTGGCGGAAGCCGCAGCGGTCGGCGGCATCATGATCCCGCAGATGAAGGCGCGCGGCTATGGCGCTGATTACGCGGTGAACGTGACCTCGATGGCGGCACTGATCGCGCTTCTTCTGCCGCCCAGCCACAATATGATCATCTATTCGCTCTCGGGCGGCGGGCGCATTTCTATCCCCGATCTCTTCACCGCTGGTATCATCCCCGGATTGCTGCTCGCTGCAGCGCTGATGGTCACGGCCTATTTCGTTGCCGTGAAGCGCGGCTATCCGACGGAGCCGTTCCCGGGGTTTGCGCGGGCCTTCCAGTATTTCCTAATTTCGATCCCGGGCCTCATGCTGATCGTCATCATCTTCGGTGGCGTTCGCTCCGGCATCTTCACCGCCACGGAAAGCTCCTGCATCGCGGTGATCTATGCGCTGCTCGTCACCGTCTTGGTTTACCGCTCCATGGGGCCGAAGGAATTCGTGCACTGCGTGATGGGTGCGGTGCGGACCACGTCCATGGTGCTGTTCATCATCGGCGCGGCGGCGGCTTTCGGCTGGCTCATGGCCTATCTCAAGGTTGCGACCATTCTCACTGACGCGATCTCGCAGCTGACCACCGATCCGCTGATGGTGCTGCTGCTGATCAACGTGCTGTTGCTCCTTCTCGGCACCTTTATGGATATGGGTCCGCTGATCGTCATCACGACGCCGATCTTCCTGCCCATGGTCTCGGCCTTCGGCGTCGACCCCGTGCATTTCGGCGTCATCATGATCCTCAACCTCGGCATCGGGCTCAATACGCCGCCCCTTGGGCCGGTGCAGTTTGTGGCTGCTGCCGTGGGCAAGATCACGGTCTGGGAAGCCATGAAGAGTGTCTGGCCATTCTATGGGGCAGGGCTCGTCGTTCTCGGGCTCGTGACCTATATTCCGGCGCTCTCGCTCTGGTTGCCGAGTCAGTTCCGGTAAGGTCATGTCCCTCGTTGAAGCCGCACTTCCCGCCCGCAAGCCCAAGCTGGCACAAATGGTCATCGATGCGCTGAGAAAGCGCATTTCGTCCGGTGAATTCGGGCCGGGCGAAAAGCTGCCCACCGAAAGCCAGTTGACCGTGCATTTCGGCGTCAGCCGCACCGTTGTGCGCGAAGCCATCGCAGCGCTTTCGGCGGATGGTTCCGTGCAGCCGCGGCAGGGAGCGGGTGTGTTCGTGCTAGCGAATGCTGCCAGCGCCTTTGCCGCGATCGGCGGGGAAACGTCGAACAAGATTTCGGTCGCCCTCAACGTGCTCGAAGTGCGCATGGGCATCGAGATCGAGTCCGCCGGGCTCGCTGCGGTGCGCCGCAGCGCCAGCCAGGAAGCGGCGATCCAGGAGGCCTGGCACGAATTTGGCCTGCTGCTAAAATCGGGCAATCCTACGGGCAAGACCGATTTTGCGTTCCACCGCGCGATCGCTGCTGCGACCAACAACCCGTTCTACATCGAAGTCCTTGATGGCCTTGGGAGCCGCACGATCCCCTGCGATGTCGCTTCGCCCTGGGGCACGGAGAGCGTGCTGACTTATGACTATCAGGCCGGGCTGCACGAGGAGCACAAGCGCATCCTTCAGGCCATTGCTGCCCAGAATGCCGACGCTGCCCGCGAGGCCATGCGCCAACATCTCTCGCGCAGCCAGGACCGCTATCGCGCCCGCCTGACCGAGCAAGACTGACCCTTTCACCTTCCTACGCCGGAGCTGCCATGACTACCGAATTCGACATCCGTTTTGCCATCGATCCCGTCGGGGCCGCTGGCATGGGCACGGCCGAGCTGCGCGAGAATTTTTTGATCGACGATCTCTTCGCCGATGGGGCGGTGCGCTGGACCTATACGCACTATGATCGAATGGCGGTTGGCGGGGCGGTGCCGAGTGGCGGCGAACTGGTGCTGGAGAGCATCAAGCCGACCGGGACGGCGAGCTTCCTAGAGCGCCGCGAACTGATCGCGGTGAATATTGGCGCGGCCGGCACGATCACTGTCGATGGCACTGCGCATGCGGTCGGTTCGCGCGACATGCTTTATATCGGGATGGGATCCAAGGATGTGCTATTTACTGGCGCAGGCGCCAAATTCTATCTCCTGAGCGCTCCGGCGCACGCCTCGCATCCGACGACGCTTCTGCAGCAATCTGGCGCCAAGCGGCTCGATATGGGCAGTGCAGAAACCGCCAACGAGCGCTCTATCTATCAATACACCAACAGCCTCAAGAGCTGCCAGTTGGTCGTCGGGCTGACCCAGTTCGCGCCCGGCTCGGTCTGGAACACCATGCCCGCGCATGTGCATGATCGGCGCATGGAGGCCTATCTCTATTTCGACCTCAAGCCCGATGCCTTCGTTGTGCACCTAATGGGTGAGCCGGATGAGACGCGGCACATGATCGTGCGCAACGAGCAGGCGATTCTTTCCCCACCCTGGTCGATCCATTCGGGTGCTGGAACTGGGTCTTACAACTTTATCTGGGCCATGGCCGGCGACAACATCGACTATACCGACGCCGAAAAGATCCCGATGGAGGATCTTCTTTGACCGACCTCACGGCCTTTAGCCTGACTGGCAAGACGGTGATGGTCACCGGTGCCAATACCGGCATCGGGCAGGGCATCGCGCTCTCGATCGGTCGGGCTGGTGGGCGGGTGGTCGGCGTCGGCCGGTCGTCCATGGAAGAAACGTCCTCGCTCATGGCCGGGCAGGGCGCCGATTTTGTCGACGTGCGCGCCGATCTCGGTTCGACCAAGGACGCGCAGGCTATGTTCGATGCGACTTGGGACCAGCATGGGCCTATCGACGGTCTCGTCAACAATGCCGGGATCATCAAGCGCGTCGATGCGGTGGACTTTACCGAGGCGGATTGGGACGCAGTGATGGACATCAATCTCAAGACGATGTTTTTCCTCGCGCAATCGATGGGCCGCAAAGCCCTGGCGGAAAACCGGGCCGCGCGGATCGTCAACATCGCCTCTATGCTCAGCTTCCAGGGCGGTATTCGCGTCGCAAGCTACACGGCGTCCAAGAGCGGTGTGCTGGGGATTACGCGGCTTTTGGCCAATGAATGGGCGGCTAAGGGCATCAATGTTAATGCCATTGCGCCGGGCTATATCGAGACCAACAATACTGAGGCGCTGCGCAACGATCCCGATCGTTCGGCCTCGATCCTCGGGCGTATTCCGGCGGCGCGCTGGGGTGTGCCGTCCGATATCGGGGACGCGGCCGTGTTCCTCCTCGCCCCGGCTTCCAACTACATGCATGGCGCCGTTATCCCCGTCGATGGCGGCTGGCTCGCAAGGTGATATCATGACTGAACAGAAATTCTTCGCTCAACCCAACGAAACCGAATGGACCGAACTGGCGCCGGGCAATACCCGCCGGGTGCTGATCCATACGCCAGAATTGATGCAGGTCGAGTTTGGCTTCGACAAGGGCGCCGTCGGCGCGCTTCATAGCCACCCGCATATTCAGGTGAGCTATGTGGCTGAGGGCAGCTTCGAGGTGACGATCGACGGCAAGACCGAAGTGGTCGGGCAGGGCGGCAGCTTCATTGTGCCGTCAGGGTTGGTGCACGGCGTCGTGGCGTTGGAGAAGGGCCGGCTGGTCGATGTGTTTACGCCGCATCGGGCGGATTTTTTGTGAGAGGTTTTAGGACCCCCACCTAGCCTCCCCCTGGTAGGGGGAGGGATCTGCCAGTGGCTCGTTGGTATCGCGGCATACTCGATGCGTTCCTCCCCCTATCAGGGGGAGGCTAGGTGGGGGCTACGCAATCTCCGCCACCATCGCCGCATAGTCCTCCTCATGCGTCCCCGGCCAATTCGCCATTCCCTGCGCGGTCAATTTCCCACGCCGGGGTGGGATGTAGCTGTAGATGCGGCGGACGGGTTCCTCTCGCCATTGCAGGTTGAAGGCTGCGAATTTTGGGAAGAATGGCATATCCGAATAGGGCAGGTGGTCGTGGATCCACCAGGCCATGGCTTCCCAATTGCCGGTGCGTTCGTAGTAGGGAATGAAGCGGTTGACGATGACGCAGGCTGTGGCACCCATGCGGCCTTCGGCGTCTCGGCGGTCCCAGATGTGGCCGGCGTAGTTGCTGGCATTGCTGGCGCAATTGAGTTTGTTGACGTTGCCGAAGTGGTTGACCTGCGGCGAGCGATAGGATGAGCGCACGGAGAGGGGCCCGAATTTTTCCTGCAGCGGTTCGAGCAGTTCTTCGCAGAGGCGCGTGCCGGCGGCGATGGCGAGATCGAGATCATCGGGCAGGTTCTGGAGGCCGTTGATGACGGCGATTTCGGAATACAGAAAATCGCGCATGAAGAAGTTTTCCGAGAGCCTCACGCGGCCGAAGGCTTCGAGGGCGCGCACGGTTTTCGGCGGACGCATGGGACAAATCTCCATCGGCTCTGGACGGCAAGGGTTGCTTCTGTAACGTGGCGGAAACAACCCGATTTCGACGCGCTTCCAGGTTCTGTCCATGCTGATGATCATGTTTTATGTCGCCATCACCGCCGAGGCGATGACGGCCGCCCTCGCTGCAGGGCGGCGCAACATGGACTGGTTCGGCGTCTGCATCATCGCCTGCGTCACCGCGCTTGGTGGCGGCACGGCGCGCGACATGATCCTTGATCACTATCCGCTCTATTGGGTACGCAATCCCTATATCCTGGTGCTGGTCTGCGGCGCGGCGCTTTTGACCATAGCGCTGGCGCGGGTGGTCGACAAACTTCGCTGGCCATTCCTGCTTCTCGATGCGGTCGGCCTTGTGGTCTTCACGATCGTCGGTTGCAATGTGGCCATCGAAACCAATGCGCATCCGATCATCATCATCGTTGCGGGCATGGTAACGGGGATCGTCGGTGGCATTCTGCGCGATGTGCTCTGCAATGACATTCCGCTGGTCTTCCATGGCGAGCTCTATGCGACGGTGTCGATCGTCACGGGTGTCGTCTATTATCTCGGGCTCCTCGGCGGCTTGCCGACCGATCTGATGGTGCTTGTGGCTTTGGCCGTTGGCTTTCCCCTGCGCATGCTGTCCCTCGTGCTGAAATGGGAAATGCCGAAGTTCGTCTTCGATAGAGATATGCGTAAGTAAAGCCAGGCGTGCTGAGCTGGCAAATCGCTAGCGGACTGTGCTAGAGGCAGAGCTACCATACAAGAATGGAGTTCTGCTTTGCGACAGACCTGGCGGTGGTTCGGCCCGAAGGACTTGTGCTCGATCGACGATATCACGCAGGTGGGGGCAGTGGGCGTCGTCAGCGCCTTGCACCATGTTCCCAATGGTGTGGTCTGGACCAAGGGCGAGATCGCCAAGCGTTACCAGGAAATCGCGACGCGCAAGGACGGCTCGGCATCGGGCCTGACCTGGGACGTGGTGGAAAGCCTTCCGGTCAGCGAAGATATCAAGAAGCAAAAGGGCGATTGGCGCGAGCATATCGCCAACTACAAGATCTCCATGCGGAACCTCGCCGAAAGCGGCATGGAGGTGATCTGCTACAATTTCATGCCGGTGCTCGATTGGACGCGCACGGATCTGCGCTGGGAAGTGCCCAATGGCGGATCATGCATGCGGTTCGATATCAACGATTTTGCGGCCTTTGACATTCATATCCTGACGCGACCGGGTGCGGCCGCCGACTATACCAATGCTATCGCCGACGAGGCGGAGCGCCGCTTTTCGAACCTCAGCGAGCACGAGAAGAAGCAGCTTGGGCGCAATGTCACTATGGGTCTGCCGGGCTCGACGGAATCCATGTCATTGCAGGATGTCCAGGCGCATCTCGATGAGTATGGCAACATCACGCGCGACCAGCTTCGCGAGCACTTTGTGCATTTCCTCGAAGAAGTGGTTCCCGAGGCGGAAAAGCTAGGCCTGCGTCTCTGCTGCCACCCGGATGACCCTCCGTTTGCACTGCTCGGCTTGCCGCGTATCATGTCGACGGAAGAGGATTACAAATACATCCTCGATGCCGTCGACAGCCCAGCCAATGGCATGACGCTGTGTTCGGGGTCGCTTGGCGCCCGACCGGACAATGATCTACCGGGCATGATGGAGCGGTTTGGGCGAAAGGTGCATTTCCTGCACCTGCGGAACGTCAAACGCGACAATGACGACATTGTCGGCTCGTTTTTCGAGGCTGAGCATCTTGGCGGGGACACCGATATGGTCGCGCTCATTGCCGCGATCGTACGCGAAGAGCGGCGGAGGAAGTCAGAGGGACGCAAGGACGCAATCATTCCCATGCGCCCAGATCACGGTCAGGATATTCTCGATGATCTTGGACGCCGGGCGCAGCCGGGTTACCCGACCATCGGGCGCATGAAGGGCCTTGCCGAATTGCGCGGCGTCATGACGGCGCTCGAACACCAATCGGTAAACTTCTAATCAACCGGTTAACACCCTCTCCGCGCGCCACTGCCACACTGTACACTTGAGTCTAGGTGGTGGTGGCGATGGGTATGATGAGCGCGTTACGGCGAGCGGTGACGTCTTTAAGGCCATCACCGCATCTTCCGCCACAGGGATTGCAGGAGCCGGCGCGCATTCTTGTCGTCGATGACGATATCAATGTGTTGCGCGAGGCGGAGCGGATCATTCGCTCCGCGGGCCATGTGCCGATGTCGATTGGCGCCCCACAGGCCGCTTTGCAAATGGCGCGATCGATGGCGCCTTCGGTTATTCTTCTCGATGTGCTGATGCCCGGCTTCGACGGCTGGGACGTGCTGGCAGCATTGAGGGCCGATCCGCAAACCGGCGATATCCCCGTGATCATGATCTGCATGCTGGGTGAGCACAGTGATGCGCTTGCGGCAGGCGCTGCGGGCAGCGTGAACAAGCCACTTCAAGCGGCGGCTGTTTCAGCCGAGATCTCTCGCGTGCTTGCTCATGCGATGCTGCGCCAGACGTTGCGCGCCTAGGCACTGACCGTCAGCGCATCCACTTTGGCGCGAAACGGAGGCCAGGTTGCGGCGGCAAGTGGCGCATCAGGCGCCGATAGATCAAGCCAAAGATAAAAAACACGACGAGCGATACCGCGAGGAAATAGAGCGCGGCGACCGAGAAATGCAGGAACGCATTGTAGTCGCGTTCGAAGAGGGTCTTTGCCGTGATCATCAGATCCGCCTGGGCGCCGATGACCGGCAGCGCGAAATAGACGATGGCCGTTGCGTGGAAGAGGAAAACCACTTCGTTGGTGTAAGCCGGCCAGGCGAGGCGGATAAGGTTGGGCCAGACAACGCGGCGGAATTGCTGGGCAGGGGACATGCCGTAGGCGCGTGCGGCTTCGACGGCGCCACGGGGCACAGCGCGCAAGGCACCGTAGAAGATTTCAGCGGTATAGGCGGCCGTGTTCAACACCAGAACGAGCGGCCCGATGAATAGCGGGTGCAGCACAAAGCCCGAGATTCCGAGCGGCTTCCACACCGAAATATTGAGCGACAGCGCCAACGAGTAGAACATGAAGAACTGGATGAAGAGCGGCGAGCCCCGGAAGGCGTAGATATAGCCGCGCGACAGCCGGTTGATCAGCGGGTTGCGCGACGCCTTGCCGAGCGCGAGGAAGACGGCGAGCACAAAGCCGAGCGGAATGGAGGCGAGGGCGAAGTAGATGTTGAACATCACTGCCGGCGCCATGATGGCGAGGTCGTTGAGGAAGCCCTGCATTACGCGTGTGCCTCGCTCAAAATGCCTTTGCCGACGCGGCGCATGATGGCCTCGAAAACGCGCTCCGAAAGCCAAGTGACAAGGATGTAAAAGACAAAGAGCACGAGGTAATAGCGCCAGCGCCAATCCGCGTGGACGAGGCCCACAGCGGGCAGGAAGTTTGGCGCACCGAGGCGATCGGCCCAGAGGACGATATCGGCGATCTGCAGCAGCGAAAGCAGCGAGGTCGCCTTGATGATCAGCATCCAGACATTGGAGAGGCCGGGAAGCGCATAGACCCACATCTGGCGGATGTGAATGTGCCACAGCACTTGGCGAGACGACATTCCATAGGCGCGTGCGGCTTCAAGCTGCCCCAACGGGACGGAGCGAAGCGCGCCGTGAATGACATTGGTGGCGAAGGCGCCATAGACGATGCCGAGCGAAACGCTGGCGAGCATCAGATATTCCGGCGTGCCGAGAATCCAATTGGCTTCGCGGCACGGTGGCCAGGCGGCAGTTTGGGCGGCAACCATCGCCGGTGAACACACCTGCGTTGCGACTAGCCACTCGACGCCTTGCTCGAAGGCGAGGGGGAAAAAGAGGAAAAAGAGAACGTCTGGCACGCCGCGCACGATGGACGAGTAGATAGTGCCAAGGACGCGGAGCGGCAGGAAACGCGAGTGTCGGGCCGTGGCGCCGGCCAGGCCGAACAGCACGGCAAGCGCGCCACCCATAAGGGCCGCGAAAATGGTGAACTGGAAGCTGGCATACCAGGTCAGATGCTTGCCATTGGTCAGATAGCTGAGCCAGAAGGCGATGTCGTCGGTCATTTGGCGCGCACCAGTTCAATCGGTGAGCGAGGAGTTTTGGCTCCTCGCTCTAGGCGTATCAGTTCGCGTAATAGGGGCCGCGGCCGTCGAACCACTTGGCGATGAGGCCATCGACGGTGCCGTCTGCCTTGAGGGCTTCGATGGCGGCGTCGAGCTTGGCGGTCAGGTCGGTGTCTTCCTTGCGGAGGCCAATGGCCATGCCTTCACCGATCATGATGTCAGGACCGGTGTAGTCGATGGCGCCGCTGGATGCGGTGACGATGGGGTCGACATAGGCGCCATCGGCAAAGATCGCGTCGAGATTGCCGGCTGAGAGATCCGCCACGGCCTGATCAGCGGTGGTGAAGGAAACGATGGTGTTGTCCTTGGCGAGATTTTCCTCGGCATAGGCTGCCTGGATCGTGCCGCCCTGGACGCCGATACGCTTGCCGGTGAGGGCATCGAAATCGATCTCTGCACCAGCCAGCGCTACATAGCGCGACGGATCGGGCGGAAAGTATTCGTCGCTGAAGGCGATAGTCTGCTTGCGCTCTTCGGTGATCGACATGCCCGCCATGATGGCATCGTAGTTGCCAGCCAACAGGTTCGGGATGATCGAATCCCAGTCGTTGACGATGAATTCACAGGTGAGGCCAGCCTTTTCACAGATGGCGCCGGCGAGCTCGATTTCGTAGCCGGCGGGTTTGCCGCTTTCGTCGAGGAAATTCCATGGCGCATAGGCGCCTTCCGTCGCGATGCGGAGGCTCTCTTGTGCCATCGCGCCGCTGCTCAGCGTCAGGGTGGCAAGTGCTGCCAGGATTATCTTCTTCATTAGCGTCTCCATTACGTTTGACGTCGAGAGTTTAAGTATGTCGCTGCTCTTCGTGATTGGCAGCGTTGAGAAACTGTCTGAGGCGGGCCGATTTGGTGGACCCAAAAACCTCGTCCGGCGTGCCTTCCTCCTCGATCAGGCCCTGATGGAGGAAGACCACCCGGTCCGAGACGGAGCGGGCAAATTCCATATCGTGGGTGACGAGAACCATGGATCGGCCTTCGTCAGCCAGCACTTTGATGACGCGCAGAACTTCGACCTCGAGTTCCGGGTCGAGCGCGGAGGTCGGTTCGTCGAAGAGCATGACGCGCGGATTGATGCAAAGGGCGCGAGCGATCGCGGCGCGCTGCTGCTGACCACCAGAAAGTTGGGATGGATAGGCGTCGGTCTTTGAACCGATGCCGACCTTATCGAGCATGGCGCGAGCCTCGGCCTCAACCTCGGCACGCTGGCGGCCCTGGACGATGAGCGGCGCTTCCATGACATTTTGCAGTACCGTCATGTGCGCCCAGAGATTGAAGGACTGGAAGACCATGCCAAGCTCGGAGCGGATGCGCCGGATCTGGGATTCGTCTGCGATCTGACGTGCTTGGGCCGAGCCGCGAAGCTTGATAGCTTCGCCATCGATCAACACGTCGCCTTGATCGGGAACTTCGAGCATATTGATGCAGCGCAGAAGGGTCGATTTGCCCGAGCCAGAAGACCCAATCAGACTCACCACCTGACCTTCGCCGACGGACAGCGATATGCCCTTCAAAACCTCCAGCGCGCCGAAGGACTTATGCAGATCGCGCAATTCCACAACGGGCATGGTCGCAGCGGGCGCCGTGTTCAGTTCGTGCATGCTTACCGTAGACCCGGTTTCGGGCATTCCTGATGGCAACTGCCTTATTTTGAGGCTGGCAGTTTTGACCGCCTTCAACAAATGCAAATGGCGCCGAGATAGCAAGGGGAAAAAGCAGAATTGCCCAGCGCTCTTGGACTTGCGGTGAAAACGGGGCACAAGGCCGCGTGTTCGATGCGCAGGGTGCGGCATGTTCTTTCTGGTTTCAAAGATTTTCTGGCTGGTGGCGCAGCCGTCGAGCATTGTCGTGTTGCTGCTGCTTCTCGCGCTCGGTTTCGCGCTTTTGAGGAAGCGGAAATCGAGCATTGCGGCGCTTGTGTTGGCCGTGCTTGTCCACGGGTTGGTGGGATATACCACGCTGGGCTATGTCATCATTCAGCCGCTCGAAGATCGGTTTTCCGTGCCCGCGACGCCACCACAGGCGGTCAATGCGATTATCATGCTGGGTGGAGCAACGTTGGCGCGTCCAAGTTCAGCCCGGCAAATTGCGGAACTCAATGATGCCGGCGATCGCCTGACCACGACCTTATGGCTCGCCAACGCTTATCCGACGGCAAAGATCGTTGTCAGTGGGGGAAGCGGCGTGTTGGACGACGAAGGAGAATCTGAGGCCGAAACGGCCAAGCGCTTTTTCTCCATGCACGGCATCTCCGAGGATCGCTTTATCCTCGAAGGCGAGTCACGAAATACCGACGAGAATGTCGCTTTCACCGAGTCGCTGTTGGGTGATCTGGCGAACGGCAATGTCATATTGGTGACTTCGGCATTTCACATGCCGCGCTCAGTCGGTATTTTCAGCAAGGCGGGACTGCGCGTAATCCCCTGGCCGACGGATTATCGGACACCGGGGCCGCAGGGGCTTTGGTTCGATATCGCTAATCCCGTGCAAAATCTGAATGTGACGACTGTTGCGATCAAGGAGTGGATCGGGCTCGCGGTCTACTATTGGACAGGCAAAACCACCACTTTTCTTCCTCAGCAATAAAAAAGGCGGCCACGAGGGCCGCCCATTTGGCTATTTAGAAGTTTTAAGTCCGGCGGAAGAGGCCGATAACAAGAGAAATGACGAGGAACGCCAGGAAAAGGAAGAAAAGGATCTGGGCGATACCTGCAGAGGCGCCAGCAATGCCACCAAAGCCAAGAACGCCGGCAATAAGAGCGATAACGAGGAAGACGAGAGCGTAGTAAAGCATAGTTGCCTCCAGAGTGATGTCTTGCAGAATAAACGTGCGACCTTTTGGCAAGTTCCTGCAGGCAACAAAAAAGCCGGCATAGCCGGCTTTCGAGTTTTGCACGCAACCTTTGGTGTCAGGCTGCGGCGCGCGAACCGTCTTCGAAGAACAGTGCCTGACTGATCAGCGCCTTCACCATTTCAGGATTGAACGGCTTGGTGACGAGGAAAGTCGGCTCAGGACGTTCACCCGTAAGAAGACGCTCGGGGAATGCCGTGATGAAAATCACGGGTACCGAATGGGTATTGAGGATGTCGTTGACTGCATCGATGCCCGAGCTGCCATCAGCGAGCTGAATGTCCGCCAGGATCATGCGCGGCTGGGTCTGATTGAACAGGCTAACCGCCTCAGCATGCGTGCGGGCGATGCTGACGACCTTGTGGCCGAGGCTTTCGACCATCTGCTCGATGTCCATCGCGATCAATGGCTCATCTTCGATGATCATGATCTCGGTCGCCACCTGGCGCGAGATTTCATGCGAGGCCTGATCGAGGAGCGAGGCAAATTCCTGGTCGCTTACGCCAAGCACTTCGGCAGCCTGGGCATGCGTGAAGCCCTCGACTGCAACGAGCAGGAAGGACTGGCGGGGGCGGGGGGCGAGGTTGGCGAGATTACGAGCAGCGCGCTGTTCCCACGCGAAGGTCGAGATCGGTTCTGGGATATCGACAGCGGACGACGTGAAGAGAGCCGAGAACAATTTGTAAAGCGCAATGCGATCGCTCGATGCTTCCGGGAACAACGAGATATCGGCAATAAGGGCTTCCAACGTGGCGGCGACGTAAGCGTCGCCAGACGTCTGCGATCCTGTAACCGCCCGTGAGAATCTCCGGAGGTAAGGCAGGTGCGGCGCAATCCGCGTGGACAGAGACATGTAGGGAAACTCCAGTGACGCTTTTAGTCCGTGACTTCACGAATTAATTTAATGGCGCATGGAGAGAAAAGTTCCGAACCGATGGAACTTTTTTTATCCAGACGAATTTTCTCTGATTAGCGGGACCGCTTCCGAAGCTTGGGTAGAGTCAGGGCATGAAGAACGACACATTGGTGGGCCAACAAAACATGCGGCAGCAGCCGGATGATGGCCTTGGGCCGACATCAGATATTGGCTCGCGTCTGCGCGCGCTCTATGGCGCAGTGCAGGAAGAGGGCGTGCCTGATCAGTTGCTCGATCTACTCGAAAAACTGGATAGTGCCGAACAGGCACATGCCAAGCAATCTTCGCAGGGCGGAGAATAAGCGAATGGCGACAGAGACGACGTCGTTCAAGCGCGAAATGCTGTCCACATTGCCGAGCCTCCGTGCTTTTGCCGTGTCCTTGACCGGCAAGCACGATAAAGCTGACGATCTGGTGCAGGACACCGTCATGAAGGCGTGGGCTAAGCAGTCCAGCTTTGAGATGGGAACGAATATCAAGGCGTGGCTTTTCACCATTCTGCGCAACGAGTTTTATAGCCAGATGCGTAAGCGCGGGCGCGAAGTGCAGGATACCGATGGTGCATTCACCGAGCGGTTGTCGGTGCACCCATCGCAATATGGCTCGATGGACCTTCAGGATTTCAAGAAGGCGCTAGGTCAGCTGCCGGATGATCAGCGTGAAGCAATCATTCTCATTGGTGCGTCAGGCTTCTCATATGAAGAAGCGGCAGAGATCTGCGATTGCGCCGTTGGCACTATGAAAAGCCGCGTCAGCCGCGCACGCTCACGCCTGCAAGAGATGCTGAAGATCAGCGGTGAATCCGACTATGGTCCGGACGCTGTTTCGGCCCAGGTGACCACCACCAACCACTCCTTCTAAGCTACAATCACCGTCCGGATGGCATCGATCATGCTTTCGGACGGTGTCGGCTTGAACAATAGCGGCACGCCGGAGAGCCAGTTAATGCTCTTCCGCAAGTCCTGATCGGCGGTGACGCCAATCACCGGAATACCCTGCCGCACGAGATCGCCAATCAGTTGAAGATTGCTCGGCAGGTTGCGTTCGATCTCGACGATGGCGAGGCCTATTTCGCTGAACGGGACCGCCAGCTCCTCAATGAATGCGGGGTCTTGCGCGATCAAAACGCGTGGCGAAGAGAGGTCTTCAAGGGTCGCCTGAATGTCCAGCGCAATGAGGTATTGAGCCTCAACGATAAGCGCCGTTTGGCCTTTGAGCATTCGGCGTTTTCCTTGCTGGATGGGACAATCCTTGTGTTCCTTGGCCGGTAGGCCGTCATTTAAAAAAGACATACGCATCGGAACGTGGCGGATCACGCCCGCGTTATTCCGCCAGCGTCATAACTTTCAGGATTTCCCTTGAATCTCGTCCTTCCCAGCACCGGGAGAAGGGTGCCCTGCGAACAATGCCCACTGCGCGGCTTGCCAGCATTCCGCGACTTTACCGAACCAGAGCTCAAATTCGTGTCGAGTTTCAAGCGGGGCGAACTGGTTGCCGAAACTGGATCGGCTATCCTTTCGGAAGGCAATCACAGTCCGCATCTCTACACGGTGCTTTCGGGCTGGGCTTTCAGGTTCAAGACGCTGCCAGATGGTCGCCGTCAGATTTTGAATTATCTGCTCCCCGGCGATTTGCTTGGACTACAGGGGTCCGTGTTGGGCGAAATGGAGCATTCGGTCGAGGCCTTGACGCCCGTCATCCTCTGCGTGTTCCAGCGCGATAAGCTGAACGAGCTTTTCGAGGCCCACGCCGGGCTTGGCTTTGACGTCACCTGGCTGGCGGCGCGGGAAGAGCGGATGCTTGACGAACACCTTCTCAGTGTTGGCCGGAGAACGGCGGTCGAGCGGGCGGCTTATCTGCTGGCATTTCTTCACAACCGCGCCGCAACACTTGGGCCAGTTACCGACAAGGTGCTGCATGTACCACTGACCCAGCAGCATGTCGCAGATACACTTGGCCTCTCTATCGTGCACACGAATAAGACGCTGCGCAAACTAGCGGAGAAAGATCTCATCCGGTGGTTGGATCGGAGTTGCGAAATCATCGATCCAGAAGGTCTGCAAGAGCTCGCCGATTGGGATGCCCCCAGAGAAATCACAAGGCCACTGATCTAAATGATTGCAGCCTCAATGCTGCCATTGCCGCATGGCACGCGGTGGACCTACAATAGGTCTCCGTCCAGCGACAAGAGTCGGCCAGGATGGCTTGGATGATAACGGTGGGACAAGAACCCAACAGCACAGTTGTGCCATTACTCGGACATCGCACTGCCCGACGCATTGCTGTCTGGTCTTCCCTTTGCCTTGTTTTTCTCGCTGCCATCGTTTCGCTCTTGCTCATGCAGGGGATGGAACGCCAGTTGAGCGATATGACCGAGACTTACGCTGTGCGTGACAAGGCCCGGCAACTCATCAACATCATAGGAGAGGCTGAAGCCAGCCAGCGCGGCTATATGCTGACGCGCGACCGCCAATTTCTGGTCCCATACCGCACTGCCGCCGCTCAGATCGACACCTATGTTTCCTCGCTTCTGGATATGGCAGCTGACGATCCGGCGCAGACAGCTCGTGTGCGGAGCATAACGGGCGACATCGCGGGCAAGATGGCCGAGATGGAACGGGTGGTGCAGCTCGTCGCAACGGAGCGTCAGGAAGAGGCGCAGACGCTGACCGATACCGGCATGGGCGCGCGGATGATGGGTGAAGTGCGCGATACGCTCGAAGCCTTCATCGGCGAGGAAAATCAGAAGCTTGCCGTGCGTAATGACGCTATCGATCAGTCGCGCTTGTGGCTGGTGGGGACGATCATCGCTGCTTTGGCGGCAGCGGTGTGCCTTGGCTATGCTTTGATGTCGCGGACGCAGAAGCAGGTTAGTTCGATGGCGCAGCGCAACCGCGGGCTGATAAACCAGAACGAAGCGCTTGAAGCCGAGGTGGCCGAGCGGACGCGCGCGATCGACGATGCGCGAGCGCATGCGGAGCGTGAACGGCAGCGCGTGGAAGCGCTGCTGCAGGATACCAGCCACCGCATTGGCAACTCACTGGCCACTGTTTCTTCGCTTCTTGCCTTGCAGTTGATGCGGACACGGTCGGAAGAAGTGCGTGTGGCCCTCGAGGCGGCAAGGCTTCGCGTGCACGCCATTGCGTCGGCTCATCGTCGCCTTCGCTTGGGCGATGACATGGAATCGGCGAGCGCCGAGGAGTTCTTGAGCGCAGTCCTCGAAGATATATCAATCACTCAATCCGATTCCGAGCGCATCACCATCGAAGGCAAGATCGATCCGATCGAAGTGAGCTCACGGGACGCGACCACGTTGGGCATTCTGGTTGGTGAGTTCGTCACTAACGCCCTCAAGCATGCCTTCCCCGATGGACGGAAGGGGCATGTCGAAGTTGCCCTTTTCCGCAATGATGCGGGTGTGCCGACATTGACGGTGCGCGATACGGGTGTCGGCCTACCCGAGGGCAAGGAAGAGGGTGGGCTGGGCTCGGTCATCATCAAGCAGTTGTCCAGCCAGTTTGGTGGGGAACCGATCTATACGAGTGAGCCGGGTAATGGCGTCACCGTAGTGGTGGCGATGCCCGCGCTCGTTCAAGCGCCGACCCACGCGGCGGCGGAGTAGATTCATGCATTTAGCCGCCGTCTTCAATCGCGACAGCGGCACATTACGCACCATGAACCTCGAAGAATTTTGCGCTGAGGCTAAGGACGCTTTTGCGGCTGCCGGGCATGAATTCGACTGCCAGATCGTCAATGGCGATGAGGTGGTTTCGACCCTTGAAAACCTAGCCACCAGCGACACGGTCGAGGCGATCATCGCAGCTGGCGGTGACGGGACAATTTCGACCGCCGCGGCTCTCGCTCTCAAAGAAAATAAGGTTTTGGGACTATTGCCGGCGGGCACAATGAACCTTTTTGCGCGCACTTTGGGTGTGCCCCAGGATATTCACCGCGCGGTGCACGCGATTGCGCAGGGAACCGTTGGATCGGTCGATATAGCGACTGCCAACCAACAGCCTTTCGTCCATCAGTTTAGCGTCGGTATTCACCCGCGGCTCGTGAGGATCCGCAATGGCATGGTTTACCGAAGCCGCGTCGGCAAAATGTTGGCAAGCCTGCGAGCGATTGCGGCCGCGGCAGCAAACCCGCCGAAATTCGACGTGGAGTACACCGACAGTACCGGCAAACACAGCCGAACCGTTTCTGGGATCGCGGTTTCGAACAATCCGCTCGATGATGGGCCTGTACCGGTGGCTGGGCAACTCGATAGCGGGCGCCTGGGTGTCTACTTCGCCGCACCAGTGACCACGGGTGAACTCATTGGGCTCGCTATAGATGTGCTGTTGGGCCGTTGGCGCAACAATCCGCAGGTGACGGAGCTGGAGTGCACCCAGCTCGAGCTGCATTTTCCGAAGCGCAAGAAAGATGCGCAGGCCGTGATCGATGGCGAATTGATCGATCTGGATCGGAAGGTAATCTTGAAGGCGGTGCCCCAGGCGCTGCGCGTCATTCTGCCGAAAGCAGAAAGCTAAAACTCGCGACGGTTTCCCGTCACGAGTTGTGGTCGTTGCGATCTCTCAGGAGTGCAACCGCGGCTATAGCTGCTACCGGGATGCCGAGCTTCAAAAGCAAAGGCGAACGGGCGAGCAGTGGCAGAGCGGTCAGGGCTGCCGTCGTCAGGAACGCACCAGTGTCGCTGGAGCGCCGCTTTTCGACAATGCGCCTTTTACGGCCTGCTTCAGCCATCGAGAAACCGATCAAGGTGATCAGCGCGATGGCCAGAAACCCGCCAGCAAAGATCAGCGAGGCGTAGAGAGGCCCGACCGACGCTGCGAGCGCGATATATCCTGCTGCAATCAGGAATCCGACGCCAATGGCGCCGAAAACCATAATAACCGCGTAGACAACTGCAAGACCCTTGAGACGCTGCCCGAGCCCCTCGACCTCAAGGCCGAGAAGCCCGGCGAGGGGCATGAGCAGGTTGAACATCAGCGAGTCAACAGGGCCAGAACGAAGCCGACGCCGAGAGCCGTTGCGACGGAGGTTAGCGGCTTTTCGCGGATGGTGTCCTTGAGCTGCTGCTCGTACTCCCCCGCCTGGTCCTGGGCCTCCTCGACCATATGACGGCCACGGCGCTTGAGCTGGCGGAATTCGGTTTCGGCGATGTCGCGGACTTCGCCGGCCTTTTCGCCGGTCAGTTTGCGCAGCGTCTCGCCGATGGACTTGAGATCGTCCTGAAGCTGGGCAACCTGTGCCTCAAGTTCCTGCTCGCGGGTCTTTTCGGAAACGCGGGCGCCCTTGCGGGCAGCGGCGGGTGCCATATCGGTGGTGGATGCCATGGGAAACTCCTGTTTATCACAGGTGAAAACGCGGCAACCTCCTCCCGGTTCCGGCCTGTGGTCCTAAAAGAGAAAGCCCCAATGCACAGAGTGCATCGGGGCAAAGCGAGACCGAAAGGGGGGCGTCCTTCGGTTCGCAAAGACACAGGTCTAGGGGACAAGTGCCTATTTCGTTGCTGCTAAATCCGGCCCATCAGCACGAGGATCAGCACAACCACGAGCACGACACCCAAGATGCCGGACGGGCCGTAACCGAAACCGCGCGAATAGCCCCAGCTCGGCAGTGCGCCGACCAGAAGCAGAATAAGAATGATAATGAGAATAGTGCCGAGACCCATGAAACCCTCCTCGATCTAAACGGCTTGATCAGCGCTTGATCGACCCAGACGAAGCGCTGATATCGGCGGACATTCCCGCCAATTCGGAATTAGAAAAGTGCGACCATGAGTGCTGCGGCGGCAGCCAGAATGAAGGCTGCAGGGATCAGAGCGCGGAAAACGTCGTTGGCGTGGCTTGGTTCGTCGTAACCCTCGTTTGGCCAAGCCATCGAGGAACGTCCAGCATGTTCCAGAGCGCGAATTTCAGCCTGAGTCATCTTTGCCTCCAGCGACCCGCCAGCGCGGGAACTCGTGGTCATTGCCCGTCATGGGCATCGTGACAAAGAAACGGCAATGCTGTGAATTGGTTCCAGCGCGCTGCCCGGTATCTATTCGATGCGAATGACGTCCACCGATTGGCGCGTTTCGTGCGAACCGTGGGTGCGCAAAACGCCGACAATCGGAGAGACGTCGGCATAGTCGCGACCGTGACCAATGGCGATATGATCGCCGCCAGCCATCATGGCATTGGTCGGGTCGAACTCAACCCAACCCATGGTCGTGCCACACCAGACGCGAACCCAGGCGTGCATGGCATCGGCTCCTTCGAGGCGTGCTTTTCCAGGTGGGGGGAGGGTGCGGAGGAAGCCCGAGACATAGCCGGCTGGTACTCCCAATCCACGAAGCCCGGCGATCATGACATGTGCGAAATCCTGGCAGACGCCTTTTTTGAGGACAAAGGCCTCGGCTGGCTTGGTTTCGACGTCAGTCGCTTTGGGGTCGTATTCGAAATCCCTATGTATGGCGAGGCAAAGGGCCATGGCTTTGCCAAGGACGGTGTCGGCATGCGCTGACTGAGCGCTTGCATAGTCCTTGATGTCGGGAGCCAGTTGCACTCGTGGGGAGGCCGCAAGGAAATGCTGCGGGCTGTCGGGTTGGACGGACCAGTAGCGTTCAACCTCTAAGGCAAGCTGATCCATTGTGGGGGAAACGTCACTTCGCTCGACATGATCTTCAACCTGAACCCGCGCCGTAAGGCGAACTTCGAATTTCTCGTGCGGCTCAACGAAGCTGACATCGCTGACCATATTGCCGAAGAAGTCGATGAAACTCGTCGCGCGCTGTGGCTTCGGGAAGAACGAGAGCGATGAGGCGATGACCCGCTGGTGCCCAGGCACCGAGGACGGCGCGACGCGGATGTGATGGCGCCCACCATGCACCGGCGCATCATAATCATAAGTGAGGGTCAGGCGGAGGTCGTAGAGCATGGGTCAGGTGAAGTAATGCGCGGCGATGAGACCAGCGAGCATGCCGATTTCATTGGCGATGTTTTCGAGAACCTCAGGCGTAATGGCTTCAGGTTCGGCAATGATGAGGCGGGTCTGTAGCTCAAGCGCCGCCTTGGCAACTGTCGAGAGTTGCCCATCCCGAATGCCGCCAGGCAACTCCTCCAATTGGGTGCGAAGCTCGGTCAGCTGGAACAGGACCGAACGCGGGTTGAGCGGGTCGAGGACCAAAAGGTCGATCGCGCTTTGCGTTCCGGCCGTTACCGAATAGCGCCGGCGATGTGACATGACGCTATCGCCGATCTCGAGCAGCATCTCGAGCGAGCCATCGGGCGCATCGTCGCCCGAGAGGGCGCTAGCAATGCGCGCCGTTTGAATGGCGCGCTCCAGGCGGCGCCCGATTTCGAGGAAGCGCCAGCCGGCGAAGCGATACATGTTTTCATGCACAAGGCCGGAAAAGCCGGCAAGCTTGCGCAGGATCACGGTCATGGCACGCGTTGCGTCATCGCCGCCTTGAATGCGCGTCGCAAAGCGTTGGGCAGTCTTTTGCAGATCGTTGAGGGCCAGCCAGCCATCGGGCGAAAAACGGTCGCGGATCTGGCCGGCGCTGTGCACCGCACTGTTGATCGACACCAGCAAGCCCTGTGGCATTGCCTCGGACGCATCGACATCGATGCTGTCGAGGAAAGCGGCGCAATGGGTCAGGATCGGCAGATCGGGCTTTGACAACTCGGCGAGGCGGGCATTGTAGGCGCGCAGAATGCGGACTGTCGCTTCGCAGCGTTCGGCATAGCGGCCAAGCCAGATCAGATTATCCGCAGCTCGGCTCGGGAGGCTGCCGGCGGAATTGCGGACCAGGCGGTCTCCTTCCTGCGGCAATAGCGAAATCTGTTCTACCGGCGACGATGACACGACCCAGACGTCGGCTGCCTGACCACCGCGCTGCATGGCAAGGGCAGTTGTATCGGGGGTCGATCCGACGCGCGCGAAGCCGCCGGGCATCAGCGTCCACCCGCGCTCGGTGCGGGACGCGAAGACGCGAAGTGTAATCGGCCGCGGTTCGAGCTTGCCATCGACATAGACGGGCGCAGTCGAAAGCTGCACGGGCTCCTGACCGACATAGTGGCGGCCATTCTCGGCGATGCGCTGGCGGAGCAGGGTCTTTTGCTCAGCCGTCATGCTGGAGCCGAGCGCGGTGCCGCGCAGATCGTCAAAGGGCAAGGTCGTGGCGAAAGCCGGCCCAAGCATGAGATTATCGAAATTATCGAGGACGAAGTCACGCTCGGAACGCTGGCCGCACCACCAGGTCGCAATCTCGGGAAGTTGGAGGCCTGCGCCCAAAAGATGCTCGCAGAGCCGCGGCATGAAGGCGGAGAGAGCGCGGGTTTCTAGGATGCCGGTGCCGAGGCCATTGAACATGGAAATGGAGCCGGAGCGCACGGCTTCGACCATGCCCGGAGTGCCGATGCGGCTATCGTAGCGCAGTTCCAGAGGATCGACGAAGCTCGAATCCATACGCCGCCAGAGGACGCTGACGGGCTTGAGGCCCGCAACCGTTCGCACCATGACTTGGCCGTTCTCGACAACGAGATCCTCGCCTTCGAGCAGCATCAGACCGAGATAGCGCGCGATATAGGCGTGTTCGAAATAGGTTTCGTTGAGCTGGCCGGGTGTCAGGATGCCGACACGGCCGCCATCGCGCTTGGCCTGTGCAAAGAGATGATCACGGAAATCACGGAAGAACCCGGCCAAGCGCTGGATGTTCATCTCGCCATAGATATCGGACAGCGCGCGAGTGGTAGCCACGCGGTTTTCGAGCGCGAAGCCAGCGCCAGACGGCGCTTGCATGCGATCGCCAAGGACCCACCAGGCGCCATCCGGCCCACGGCCGAGTTCAAAGGCGCAGAAGTGGAGAAAGTGACCGCTCGTTGGCTTGACCCCGACGAGGGGGCGCAGGAACTCGCCGTTTTGAGCAACCAGTTCAGGCGGCAGCAGGCCTTCCTGTACGAGGCGATTGTCGCCGTAGATGTCGGCGACGATCTTCTCCAAGAGTTCGGCGCGCTGGGTCAGGCCGGTCGAGATGGTCTGCCATTCCGCTTCGTGAATGAGGAGAGGAATATGCGCCAAGGGCCAGGCGCGCTCCTTCCCTTCGGCGCCATCATACTTGCGGTAAAATACACCAGCGTCGCGCAGATATTGGTCAGCGCGCTCGAAGCGGGCTGAAAGCTCCGCGGGCCCGAGTGCATCGAAGGCCGCCATGAGCTTGTCCCACCCGGGACGCAGGGCACCTGATGCATCAAGCATTTCATCAGGCACGCCCGGCAAAAGGGCGTAATCCCTGATGATGCTCGGGCCGGCGGGCGGCGTCGTGCGGGTGTTCTGACTCCGCTTTCTCATGGCGTTACGTGACCCGTGGAGGGCGCCGCAAGTCGAGCGTCAGCGGGAATTCATCCGTTGGCCGTTCCGGGCGATACAAATAATTGCCCGGCGTATAATTGTGCGGCACGAAGCGCGCAAGCCGCCGCGCCTCGGCTTCGTTGCCATTGACGGGGAAAGTCTCGTAGTTGCGGCCACCCGGATGGGCGACGTGATAGACGCAGCCGCCGATCGCGCGCTTGGTCCAGATGTCGTAGATATCGAAGACCAGCGGCGCGTGGACCGGCATGGTGGGGTGCATGCCGGAGGCCGGTTGCCAGGCTTTGAAGCGGACGCCGGCGACAGACGTGCCGGCTTCGCCGGTGGCGGCGAGTGGGGCAGAGCGCTCGTTGCAGGTGACGAGATAGCGGCCGGGATTTGGGGCTGTGAGCTTGACCTGGAGGCGTTCGACCGAACTATCCACATAGCGGACGGTGCCGCCGATGGCGCCTTGTTCGCCCATGACGTGCCAGGGCTCAAGGGCTTGGCGGAGTTCGAGTTTTACCCCGTTCGATTCGACTTCGCCGCAGAAGGGGAAGCGGAATTCGAGCTGGGCTTCGAACCATTTTGGGTCGAACTTGAAGCCGGCGCGGTCAAGGTCGGCGAGGATGCCGAGGAAGTCCTGCCAGACGAAGTGGGGGAGCATGAAGCGATCGTGGAGCGTCGTACCCCAGCGCGTGAACTCGCCTTCCAGCGGGTTCTTCCAATAGTGGGCGATGAGGGCGCGGATGAGCAATTGCTGGGCAAGGCTCATGCGCGCGTTCGGCGGCATTTCGAAGCCGCGGAATTCGACGAGGCCGAGGCGGCCGGTGGGGCCGTCAGGCGAAAAAAGCTTGTCGATACAAATCTCTGAGCGATGCGTGTTGCCGGTAACATCGGTCAAGAGATTGCGGAAGAGGCGGTCGACGAGCCAGGGCGGGGTGGTGCCGAGATCGGGCGAGGGCACGTCGGCCATGGCGATTTCGAGTTCGTAGAGGCTGTCGTGGCGGGCTTCGTCGAAGCGGGGGGCCTGGCTCGTCGGGCCGATGAAGAGGCCTGAGAATAGGTAGCTCATCGAGGGATGGCGCTGCCAGTGAAGGATCAAAGACTTCAGCAAATCCGGGCGTCTCAGGAACGGACTGTCCGCCGGCGTAGCGCCGCCCACGACGACGTGGTTGCCGCCGCCGGTGCCGGTGTGTTTGCCGTCGATCATGAATTTATCGGCGCCGAGCCGGCAGTTTCGGGCTTCGTCGTAGATGGCGGTGGTGGTTGCGACGCAATCGTCCCAGTTGGCGGCTGGGTGGATGTTGACTTCGATGACGCCGGGGTCGGGGGCGACGCGGATAACGTTTAGGCGCGGGTCGAATGGAGGGGGGTAACCCTCGATGTGGACTGGCTTTTTGATTGCCTTGGCGGCCGCTTCGGTGGCGGTGATAAGATCGAGATAGTCGTCGGCGTCGGCCACGGGCGGCAGGAAGACGCAGAGGCGGCCTTCGCGCACTTCGACCGTTAGCGCGGTGCGCACATCGGAGTTGATTTCGTTAGCATTCCGTTGCCGTTGAGCCGTGCTTAAGGGTGTTTCGGTGAAAGACGCGGTGGGCTGGGCGTGGAGGCGCTCCAAAATCGCTTCGGGCTCTGCCAGTGGAGGCCGAACTTCGCCGGGATCGGCGGGCACGACATGGGGATAAGATGTCGGGGGAATATGGTCGAGACTGCCGAGGGGGAGGCGGTACCCCGCGGCGCTGTCACCGGGCACGAGATAGAGTTTGCCGCGGCGGGTCTTCCATTGTTCGGTGACCCAGCGGCGACCGGTGGCCGCGGCATTCCAGCGCTGGACCGGGAAGACATAGCCGGTTGGGTTGGTGAGGCCACGATCAAAGACCGTGGCCATGCGGGCACGCTCTTCGGCATCGGCGAGTTTGGAATTTGCGGGGTCGACGTTTTCGGGAAGCTTGGCTTCCTTGAGGAGCCATTCGCCCGGGTCTTCATAGGCGGGTGAGACCGTGTCGGTGGTCAGACCGAGATTTTGAGCTATGGCCTTGCTCAGAGCCTCGGCGTCGGCCGGGGTGACGCCATAGTCCTTGCCTTCCTCGGCGATGAAGCTTTCGTCGGACCAGATCGGTTTGCCGTCGAGGCGCCAGAAGAGAGAGAAGGTCCAGCGGGGGAGCGTTTCGCCCGGATACCACTTTCCCTGGCCGTGATGGATCATGCCATTGGGCGCGAAGCGGGTGCGGAGCCGGCGGATCAAGGTGTCGGCGAGGCGGCGCTTGGTGGGGCCGACCGCGCCGGCATTCCACTCGTCGGCCTCGAAATCGTCGATGGAGACGAAAGTAGGTTCGCCGCCCATGGTGAGGCGCACGTCTTCAGCCTTCAGAAGAGAATCGACCTGATGCCCCAAGGCATTGAGTTCGTTCCAACTTTCGTCCGAGAAGGGTTTTGTGATGCGCGGATGCTCGGCGACCCGCGTCACCTTCATGTCGAAGGCGAAATCGACCTCGGCATAGGAGGCGAAGCCCGAAATCGGCGCCGCATTGCGATAATGCGGGGTCGCGGCGAGGGGGATATGGCTTTCGCCGGTGAGAAGGCCGGAGGTGGGGTCGAGGCCGATCCAGCCGGCGCCAGGAAGATAGACTTCGCACCAGGCATGGAGGTCGGTGAAATCATGGTCGGTGCCGGCGGGACCATCGAGCGAGACGAGGTCCGGCTTGAGCTGGATCAGGTAGCCGGAGACGAAGCGGGCGGCGAAGCCGAGATGGCGGAGGACGTTTACCAGCAGCCAGCTTGAATCACGGCACGACCCCCTGGCGTTGACGAGCGTTTCTTCTGGTGTCCAGACGCCGGGCTCGAGGCGCACGATGTAATCGACTGATTGCTGCAGGCTGGCATTGAGATCGGTGACGAAGTTCACCGTATTGCGCGGGCGCTTGTCGATCGCGTCGATGAATTTCGAAACTGCCGGGGTCAGCGGCTCGGGCTGGCGATAAATTGCGAGATCGGCCCGAACGTCTTCTGGATAGTCGAACGGCCATGTCTCGGCCGACTCTTCGACGAAGAAGTCGAAGGGATTGTAGATCGTCATATCGGCGACGAGATCGACCTCGATCTTGAGTTCGGTCACCGGTTCGGGAAAGACGAAACGGGTTAGGAAATTGCCGTAGGGATCCTGCTGCGTGTTCACGAAGTGGAGGTTGGGCGAGACCCGGAGCGAATGGCTCAGAACCTTGGTCTTGGAATGGGGAGCGGGTTGGAGCCGGATGATCTGAGGCTGCAGGAAGACGGGCCGGTCGTACTTATAATGCGTCAGATGATAGATTGCGGCTTTGATCGACATTCGGCTGAAACGCTCGCTCAATAGCCACAGATTTTAGACTTCCCGGAAGAGAGCTTAGCGGTGATTTGGGGACTTGGATAGGCGGCGTGCACAAGCCGATGTCGACAACGGGGTCGAGGGCAAATAGTCAGCCCGGCAGTTGCAAGGCAGCGTGGTGGGGTGCTCGGGTTTGCGAGTTTGGTCCCCTCTGCGAGAGCGATCTTGGCGCAAAGCCCAAAGCGGTGATGCGCTTTTGTTGTTGCGGCGTCAGTGCTGGCCAGACCAGCTTGCGGGCGGCGCTGTCGAGATCGCCATATTCGCGCTGGTGAGCCTGACTGCGGAGCTGGATTTCGAAAATCCGCTTATCAATGCCGGGATCAACTTCGTCGAGAAGCGCAAAGAGCAGGGCTGCGTGGCGTGGGGAAAGCTGCAGATTACGATCGAAATAGAGGGAGATTTCGAGAGTGGCTGTGTCGCCACTGCCGGCCACAGCCTTGCGGATGATATCATGGCAGGTCTGTTGCTTGATGCGCATGGTCAGGCCGTTGAGATGGACGTGCGCATCGCTGGCGGTGAGCGTCAATTGATCGAGCATGGCGCCAAAGCTGTAACGTCCGGCGCAGCGCTGACACACCCAGCGCAGGTCGGAGTCGCGACGGATTTCGTAGGTCAGACGCTGGTTCGCCTGGCCGCAAAAGTCGCAGCATGAGGCAAAGGCGACATCGTCGGACAGGGCCCAGGTGAACGACCATTGGTCAGGCCTGCCGACCGATGTGGGCAGCGTGTAGCGGTGCACCGATCCGGGCATTGTTCTTCTCGCAATGTGTGGGAGGGTAGAGGCGAGGCGGCGACTGGGGCCGCCTCTTTGCTTCAATCCACGCGCTTGGAGTGGATCAGGTCGCCAACATTTTCGAATTCTTCGGGATAGGCGTCGACGATGTCCTTGGGGTTGCCCGAGGCGTAGCCATTGTCGCGATCGCGCAGGTGCTGGATCATCTCGCCGGCATTGGTGAAAGTCGTTCCGTCGACCAATTCGTACTGCTTGCTACCGCCCCGATTGTTGTTTTCAGGATCCGCATAGGCGCCTGAGGTGGCGAGGAGGGCCATGGCAATGGCCACGGTTGCTGACTTCATCATGAGAGCGTCCTTGGGTTCTGTTTTGGAACGGGCGAATCGTACCATGGGCCGCCTGACATCGACCTGACACCTGTGGTCAGGTCGATGGGCGAGCCTTCGCAATGGTCTAGTAGGTCGCTCCAGGGGACGCAAAAACACCAAGGGCGCCAACGGATTTTCCGGGCGCCCTTGTGTTTTTATCAGCAGGATGGGGAGGGAGGCTTAGAACTCGCTCCAGTCTTCGGCGACGGCGGTGTTGCCGCGGGTCATGTAGGTCTTGGCCGCCTGCTGGACCTTGCGTTGGATCGTCTTGATGCCTAGGGCCGGCGCCGGGCTTGCGGACGCGCGGGCGGCGGGGTGGTGGTCTTCGAGGATGAAGATATCGACGATCCGATCGAGCTCGGAGGCTTGGCCTTCGGTCTGCTCGATTGCAGCATTGGTTTCTTCGACGAGCGCGGCGTTGTGTTGTGTCATCTCGTCCATCTGCCGGACGGCGACATTGACTTCCTCGATCGAGGAGGCCTGCTCGCGACTGTCGCGGGCAATGCCTTCCATGACGAGGCTGTTTTCGCGGATGCCAGTCAGGATTGCCTCAAGCTTGGCGGCGGCGTCGGCGACGAGCTTGGAGCCGCCAGAGACTTCCTTGGCGCTCTGTTCGATCAAGGCCTTGACGTCCGACGAGGCGCTCGCGGCGGACTGAGCGAGGCGACGCACTTCGACGGCGACCACGGCAAAGCCCTTGCCGGCGTCACCGGCGCGTGCCGCTTCGACGGAGGCGTTTAGCGCGAGCAGATTGGTCTGGAAGGCGATGTCATCGATGAGGCCGATGATATTGGAGATCTTGGACGAAGATGTCGTGATCTTTGCCATGGCGTCGGTCGCCTGACGCATGACCGCTCCGCCTTCTTCGGCGGTGTGGGAGACGGCTTGCGACTTGGTATTGGCGTCTTCGGCCTTCTTGGCATTGGTCAGCACGGTGGCTGCCAGTTGTTCCATGGTGGCCGAGGTCTCTTCGATGGTCGCAGCTTGCTTGGTGGTGCGTTCGGAGAGGTCATTTGCGCCGGCAAGGATTTCACCGGTTGCCGAGCGGACGCCGCGCGAGGTGCGGCGCAACTGGCCGACGATATCGGTCAGTTTCTCGGCGACGGCATTGGTGTCATTCTTGAGCTTGGCGAAGGCGCCCTGATAGTTGCCCTGAACGCGCTGGGTCAGATTGGTTTCGGCAAGCGAGGCCAGAACCGTGCCGGTTTCATCGAGCCCGCGATCGACCGTTTCGACGAGAGAATTGACCGAATTGGCCAATGCGTTCAGTTCGGTATCGGGGAATTGCGCATCGACGCGCTTCGAGAAATCGCCTGCAATGGCAGAATCGACGACATGGCCGAAGGCGTTCTGCAACTCGCTCATCATCTTGCGACGGGCCTGCTCGTCGGCAACGATGCGAACAGCTTCGGCTTGGCTCATATCCCGCACCTTCATAGCGTTCTCGCGGAACACTTCCACTGTGCGCGCCATGACGCCCATTTCGTCATTGCGCTCGGTATCGCGCACCGCAACGTCGAGATTGCCCTTCGACAGTTGATCCATGGTGCTCGAGAGACGTGCAATCGGGCGACGAACAATGGCCAGCGAGGTGATGAGGATGACGCCGAGGCTGACGAGCAGGATAAGCGCGCCTGCGATGATGGCGACCTGGATCTGTTGCCAGACCGGGTTCTGGAAAACGGAGGCAGGAATATCGAGCACGGCGGCCCAGGTCTTGTTCATCCCCGGCGCGGTGAAGGGATAGACGAGGCGGACCGAGCCGTCCGGCATATCGCGGATGACCTGCATGGTGCCCTTGGTGAGCGCCTCGGTGACGAGATCAGCACCCTGATCGGCATAGGCGGTGATGAGCTTGGTCGAATCAGGATGGGCAAGCCAATTTCCATTGCTCGCGACCAGCATCACCTGGCCGACGCCGAAGGGGTGAAGTTCGGATAGGACGGATGTCAGATCGCTGAGCTTGATGTCGACGCCGGTGATCCCGACCATCTCATTGTTCACCATCACAGGAACGGAGACCGAAGTCAGCAGCTCGTTCTCGTTGGACAGATAGGGCGAGGTGATGACCGGCTGCTTGGTCTGGAGCGGGGCGGTGTAATATTCGGAATCGGGTTTGACGGACCAGGTCGAGAATTCCATCGCGCCGGTCGCGTTCTTGGTCCAATAGGCCGTGAAGAGGCCGTCGGCATTGGTGCCTTCGGTGCCGGTCAGAACGCGCGGCGAGGTCGCGCCAGGCAGTTCCATCATCCAGGAACCGAAGACGAAATCATATTGTGGGGCGACCTGACGGAGGAGGGCGATCACGTGGGTGCGCAGCTTGGCGCCGTCGGTTTCATATCCTGAAATGCTGGCGGAAAGAGCTGCGCCGGCGGAGGTCGCTACCGACAGCTTCACCGCCACCTGATTGGCGACATTGGCGGCGGTTTCGGCGGCGAGGGTCATCACCTGATCTTCGGTACGCGTCTTGGCGGACCAAACATTGAAGGCGGTGTAGACGGACAGAATCGCCGCTATCGAGACGCCCGAGACAAGTAAAAGCTTACCCGAGATGGTTTTAGATAGATGGAACACGAGAGCGACACATGTTTGCAGGCTGAATTGCCACGGACACTGTGCGCAATCATGATCAAAACTCGGTTAATGTAGGTTAGGCTCATCAGCGACGGGCGGCGGACTGCCCCATTTTCGAGACGACTTTGCGGATGTCGCGCTCGGTATCGCGGAGATGGAGGCGCATCGCTTCTGCAGCGGCGCGGCCATTGCCTTCGCGAATGCAATCGAGAATGCGCTGATGGGCGGCGATGGTGTCGTGGGGCGTGTGCCCGCGATCGACGTGGCCGCGCTGGCTGATGAAGAATCCCTCGCGGAGGGGCGTGGCCATGGCCTCGAACAAATATCCCAAAACACGGTTACCGCTCGCTAAGGCTACCGCTTCGTGAAAACCGAAGTCGGATGCGTGGAAGCGGATTTCAGCGGCCTCATCTGCGAACTCGTTGGAATCACCGAGGGCGTCGCGCATGCCCTGGAGGGCGCTTTCAATGGCGACGATGCCAGCGCGATTGGCACGTTTTGCGGCGAGCGTCGCCGATTGGACCTCCAAAGACAGACGTACCTCAACGAGATCGAAAAGCCCCTTTGGATCGGTGCGGACGATGCTCGTCAGGAAGTCGGAAAAGGCGGAGCCATCGGGCTCGCGGACGACGGCTTTTCGACCGCGCGAAAGCTCCAAAAGTCCGCGGCCAGCAAGGAGTTTTACGGCCTCGCGAATCGTCAGCCGGCTGACCGAATAACGCTCGGCCAATTCGGCTTCGCTGGGGAGGCTTTGGCCCGGCGTCAGCTCGCCCAGAATCTCCTGCGCAAGGTGATCGGCCACAGCGCTTGCCGCGCTCGTGTGATCGGCGCGCGCCTCATCACTCAACACACCCATGAAGCCTCCCAAGGTATCTGATACCTTTGACTCCCGCGTGCCGTTTTTCGGCTGGTTTTTGGCGGGGAGTCGCCTCGTTGTCATCCAGGGTATCGATGCAGGTTGCAACCAGCAACACCCTGAAAGCAGGGGTTCTAAGCCTAAATTTATATCTTCGACAATCGAAAAAATAACTATGCGGGAGGCAGCCCCGCTTTACATGCATATCTGATTATCCTAATTTCCCGCCCGTGGCCTTGGAAGGGCCGAGGCGGCTAACGAGCCGTCCGAGCAGGAGGACATCATGCAGTTTTCGTTCCTGACCCCGGCAGTGCGCCGGCAGGGCAGGGACAGTCCGTCCGGATGCGGTTTGAGCCGCGCCGGGAGCGGAGCCGGAAACGAATTGGCCCGATCGCCAAGCCACGCCGAACACATCAATCACCTCGAAAAATCTAAGGGAGTCGAGACGTGAAGGTTCTGAAATCAATTGCGACGCTGTTTGCCGCTGGTGCCCTGATGGCAACCGCTGCAACCGCCGCCCATGCCCAGGATAAGGGCCAGATCGGCATTGCAATGCCGACGCAGTCGTCGCTCCGCTGGATTTCGGACGGCAACGAGCTCAAGACCGCGCTTGAAGGCAAGGGCTACACCGTCGACCTGCAGTTTGCTGAAGACGACATCCCGAACCAGCTTGCTCAGATCGAAAACATGGTCACCAAGGGCGTCAAGGCTCTCGTGGTCGCTTCGATCGACGGCACCACGCTCTCGTCCGTGCTGCAGCAGGCCGCTGATGCCGGCATCAAGGTCATCGCTTATGACCGTCTGATCCGCGAATCGGGCAATGTCGACTACTACACCACCTTCGACAACTTCCAGGTTGGCGTTCTCCAGGCCAACAGCCTCGTGAAGGGCCTCAAGGAACGTTTCGCCGACACCAAGCCATGGAACGTCGAACTGTTTGGCGGTTCGCCGGACGACAACAACGCCTTCTTCTTCTATGATGGCGCCATGTCCGTTCTGCAGCCGATGATCGACTCGGGCGACATCGTTGTTAAGTCCGGCCAGATGGGCATGGACCAGGTCGGTACGCTGCGTTGGGACGGTGCTGTTGCCCAGGCTCGCATGGACAACATCCTCTCGGCCAACTACTCGGACGGCAGCCGCGTTGACGGCGTTCTCGCTCCCTATGATGGCCTCTCGCGCGGCATCATCTCGTCGCTCCGCGGCGTTGGTTATGGCTCGGGCGACCTCGCATGGCCGATCATCACCGGCCAGGACGCTGAAGCTCCGTCGGTGAAGGCAATCATTGCCGGCGAACAGTATTCGACCATCTACAAGGACACCCGCGAACTGGCCAAGACCACTGCCGACCTCGTCGACACCGTGGTTTCGGGCGGCACGCCGGAAGGTCTCGACACCACCACCTATGACAATGGCGTCAAGGTTGTGCCGTCGATCCTGCTGACCCCGTATGAAGTCGATGCGACCAACTACAAGGAACTGGTCGTCGACTCGGGCTACATCAAGGAAGAAGACCTGCAGTAATCACTGCGGTTTTTGAAACCAGGGGCTCCGCGGCAACGCGGGGCCCTTTCGAGATTGCACCGGATGGCCTCAGGGTGAGCTTTTCCAAGCACGGTGGCAGGCACGAAAGCCGGACACGGCCTCGTGTTTCGACAAGCTCAGAATGCGGTTTAACCACAGCGGCAGTCTCAATTCCGGTCCGTCGTGACGGCGGAGCGGCTTCTATCGAAAACAGGGACCAGTATGTCCAACACCATTCTTGAGATGCGCAGCATCACCAAGACCTTTCCAGGCGTGAAGGCGCTTTCGGACGTCAATCTCGACGTGCGGGAAGGCGAAATACACGCGATCTGCGGCGAAAACGGGGCCGGTAAATCGACCCTGATGAAGGTCTTGAGCGGGGTTTATCCGCACGGCACCTATGAAGGGCAGATCTTCTACAAGGGCGAGGAACAGCAGTTCCGCTCCATTCGCGACAGCGAACACAAGGGCATCGTCATCATCCACCAGGAGCTGGCGCTGGTGCCGCTGCTCTCGATCGCCGAGAACATCTTTCTTGGCAACGAGCAGGCGAGCAATGGCGTGATCGACTGGGACGAGACCCGTGACGGGGCGCGCAAGCTCCTCTCGATGGTCGGTCTCTCGGAAGACCCCGATACGCTCGTGACCAATATCGGCGTCGGCAAGCAGCAGCTCGTCGAAATCGCCAAGGCGCTGTCAAAGCAGGTGCAGCTCCTGATCCTCGACGAGCCGACCGCGTCGCTTTCTGAAAAGGACAGCCAGGCGCTGCTCGATCTCTTGATGGAATTCCGCAAGCAGGGGATCACCTCGATCATCATCAGCCACAAGCTGAACGAGATCTCGCGCATTGCCGACCGCGTGACCGTCATCCGTGACGGCCGCACCATCGAGACGATGGAAAACGAAGAGATTACCGAAGACCGCATCATCACCTCGATGGTGGGCCGGTCGCTCGACGATCGCTATCCGAACCGCGAGCCCAAGATCGGCGAGACGATCCTGGAGGTAAAGAACTGGTCGGTTTATCACCCCCAGCACCGCGACCGTCAGGTCATCAAGAATGTCGACATTACCCTGCGCAAGGGTGAGGTCGTCGGCATTGCCGGGCTGATGGGCTCGGGCCGTACCGAATTTGCCATGAGCCTTTTCGGCAAATCCTGGGGTCAGAAGATCACCGGCGAAGTCTTCATGCATGGCAAGAAGATCGATACCGGCACGGTTGGCCGCGCGATCCGCCACGGCATTGCCTATGCCACGGAGGACCGCAAGACTTTTGGGCTCAACCTCATCGATCACATCAAGAACAACACAACCATCGCCAATCTGCCGGGCGTATCGCGTTGGGGCGTGATCGACGATCTGGCCGAGCTCGATGTTGCCAATGACTATCGCAAGAAGACCAATATCCGCTCTTCAAGCGTCTATCAGACCGTGGGCAATCTTTCGGGCGGCAACCAGCAGAAGGTCGTTCTCTCGAAGTGGCTCTATGCCAACCCGGACGTGCTGATCCTCGACGAGCCGACGCGCGGCATCGACGTTGGCGCCAAATATGAAATCTACACCATCATCAATCAGCTGGCGGCGCAGGGCAAAGCCATCCTGGTGATCTCTTCGGAAATGCCGGAACTGCTCGGCATCACCGACCGACTTTACGTAATGAACGAAGGCCGCATCGTTGGCGAAATGCCGACCAGCGAAGCAAGCCAGGAAAAGATCATGCGCTCCATCGTGCGCGCTGAAGGAAAAGCATCATGACCGTTCAAACTGCACCGACCGGCGTTCCGGCCGATCAGACCAAGACCCAGGAGCTGAGCTTCTTCGGGGCCGTTCGCGCCAATATGCGCGACTATGGCCTGCTGCTGGCGCTCATCCTCATCATGGTGTTCTTCCAGTATTTCACCGCCGGCGTGCTCTTCAAGCCGGTGAACCTCACCAACATCATCCTGCAGAACAGCTACATCATCGTGATGGCGCTCGGCATGCTGCTGGTGATCGTTGCCGGCCATATCGACCTTTCGGTCGGCTCGGTTTCCGGCTTTGTCGGTGCTCTCGCGGCCATGCTCATGGTCGGCTGGCGCTTCCCGCCGGAATTGGCATTCCTCGCCAATCCGATCGTTGCCGGCATCATCTGTCTCATCGTCGGCGCGGCGATCGGGGCGGCGCAGGGCTATCTCATCGCTTACCACCGGATCCCCAGCTTCATCGTGACGCTGGCGGGCATGCTCATCTTTAAGGGCCTGTCGCTCGCAATCCTCGCCGGCAAGTCGGTTGGTCCATTCCCGGCTGAATTCCAGCTGCTTTCGGCTGGCTTCATTCCCGACGTGATCGGGCCGACCACGCTGGTTGCAGCCAGCGAAGGCGTGCAGCCGCTGATCCTCCACACGACGACCATGGTGATCGCCATTGTTGCCGTGGTTGCGACCGTGTTCTTCGCCATCCGCACCCGCGCCCGCCGCAAGGCTCGTGGCTATGATGTCGAGCCATTCAGCCTCTTCGTCGTCAAGAACCTCGTCATCGCGGCTCTGGTCCTGTTCTTTGCCTATATGCTGGCGTCCTATCGCGGCCTGCCCAACGTGCTCGTCGTCATGGGCATCCTCATTGCGTTCTTCGTGTTCCTCACCAAGCGCATGACCTTTGGTCGCCGCATCTATGCGCTCGGCGGTAACCTCAAGGCAGCTGCGCTTTCGGGCATCAAGACCGAACGCACGACCTTCTACATCTTCGCCATCATGGGTGCGCTCGCCGCGCTCGCCGGCATGATCTATGCGGCCCGCCTCAACTCGGCGACGCCAAAGGCCGGCCAGGGTCTCGAACTCGACGTGATCGCGGCCGTGTTCATCGGCGGTGCTTCGGCACTCGGCGGTGTCGGTGCTGTCGCTGGCGCAGTGATCGGTGCCTTCATCATGGGTGTGATGAACAACGGCATGTCGATCATGGGCGTCAACATCGACTGGCAGCAGATGATCAAGGGCGTGGTGCTGCTCGCAGCCGTGTTCTTCGACCTCTACAACAAGAACCGCTCCGCCTGATTTTCTCGGGCTTTCAGTTTTGGGCCGCCGGAGAGATCCGGCGGCCCTTTTTGTTTTCAGGCTGATTCAGGAAGGCGGGCGATCACCTTGATTTCAAAATCGAAACCGGCAAGCCAATTGACGCCGACTGCTGTCCAATTGGGGTAGGGCCTGGTGTCGAAATGGCGGGATTTGGCGGCCATCACTGTCTCGAACTGGCTTTCGGGATCGGTGTGGAAGGTCGTGACGTCGACAATGTCATCGAGGGTGGCGCCGGCGGCGGCAAGGACGGCCCTGAGGTTTTGGAAGGCGCGCTCGACCTGATCGGCAAAGTCAGGTTCGGCAGAGCCATCGGGGCGGGTGCCGACCTGGCCAGAAACGAAGAGCAGATCGCCGGAGC
Organism: Devosia sp. Leaf64; assembly: GCF_001421945.1. Taxonomy (NCBI): domain Bacteria; kingdom Pseudomonadati; phylum Pseudomonadota; class Alphaproteobacteria; order Hyphomicrobiales; family Devosiaceae; genus Devosia; species Devosia sp. Leaf64. The sequence goes on from NZ_LMLO01000024.1 coordinate 154,357, forward strand.
GGATGGCGGCGGAATAGCCATGGGCTTCATAAAGGGCGTGGCGTTCGGCGGGGTAGACGGGATCGCGGGTGGCCATGGAGGGCTCCAATCACTGGTTTGGGCGCGGACTTTCGGCAGCGCGCGGGATTTGATATACGAGGCGTATGTAATGAAATACGTGCCGTATGTCAAATTCAGATACGGTGCGTATGTGAATTGGGTTTGGGGATATGGCCAATAAGCGCATTGCGATGATGGAAGAAAACCGCGCCAAGTTGATCGCAGCGGGGCGGGCGGCTTTTGCCGCGAACGGTTATGCCGGGGCATCGATGGATGATTTGACGGCGGCGGCGGGGCTGACGCGCGGGGCGCTCTATCATAATTTTGGAGACAAGAAGGGATTGCTGGCGGCAGTGGTCGAAGAGATCGACGGCGCCATGGCGGCCAAGGCGCAGGCAATCGGCGCGAAGAAGTACGACCCGTGGGAGGGACTGCTCGCGGAGGGCGCGGCTTACATTGAGATGGCGCTCGATGCGGAAGTTCAGCGGATCGTCTTGCTCGATGGGCCATCGGTGCTGGGAGACCCGTCACAATGGCCGAGCCAGAATGCTTGTCTGCAGGCGACGCGGGCAACACTCGAGCGACTAATGGCTGAGGGCCGGGTCAAGCAAGTGGACGTCGAGGCGGCGGCGCGGCTGATCAATGGGGCGGCGCTGAACGCGGCGCTTTGGGTGGCGGCGAGCACTGATCCAGATGAGACGCTGCCGCGCGTGATCGGGGCGTTCAATGCGCTGGCGTCGGGATTGTTGACGCGGTCGGCGTAGCCGGCTGAGGCTGCGGAAAGAGTTGGGCTGCCCGTCAGTGAGACGAGCAGCCCGCTGTCTTTGCTAGGCCAGATCAGCGCGCGTCGGTGTTGGCGACGTCGAGGACCCAGGTGATGCCGAAACGGTCGGAGAGCATGCCGTAAAGCGGAGCCCATCCTGCGGCGGCAAGGGGTTGGACGATCGTGGCGCCCGCGGCGAGGGCATTCCAGTAGCGGGTGATTTCATCAGCGTCTGTGCCGTGAACCGAGACGAAGATCGGCGTGATGCCGGGATCGAACGGGCGGGCGGTGGGCACGTCGAAGGCCATGATGTGAAAACCGTCCGGACTGCGGACCTGACCGAATGCGACGTGATCGGCTTCTTCGGCTGGGAAGGTGGGATAGATCTGGCTGTGGGTCAGGATCATGACCTCGCCACCGAAGATCGACTGGTAAAAGGCCAGAGCCTCGCGGGCCTCGCCGCGGAAATTGAGATGGGTGGTGGTGGTGATGCTCATGGCGTCGTCCTTGCTCAAGTGATGACGCTGTTGTAGCGCTACCCAACTGACATTTTTCGGCAGTTGGACATGGCGCGATCCGATCGACTTTTGAGGCTGCTGCAAGCCATGCGCCTGATGCCGGCGCCGATCACCGCGCAACGGCTGGCAGAAGAGACAGGCGTGTCGCTGCGCTCGCTTTATCGCGATATCGACAGCCTGCGGGCGGCGGGGGCGCGGATCGAGGGCGAGCGTGGCTATGGCTATCGGCTGATCGAGGATTTTGCGTTGCCGCCGCAGACGCTGACGCGGGCCGAAATTGAGGCGCTGGTGTTGGGCTTGAGCGAAGTGCGCGGCATGGGGGACAAGGCGCTGGCGGATGCGGCGCGTTCGGCGCTGGCCAAGATCGCCGCGACCCTGCCCGACGAGGCGGAGCAGCAGGTGCTGCATGCCGTGTCGCTGGTCTATCGGCCGGAGCCGCGGGCGGTTGGTGTCGATCTCGAAATCTTGCGCGAGGCGGCATGGCGGGAGCGGGCGGTCGAGATAGCTTATGTGGATCAACATGGCGCCGAGAGCGAGCGGACTATATGGCCGCTGGCGCTGGTCTATACGGAGCGGACACTATCGGTGCTGGCCAGGTGCTGCCTCAGGCAGGATTTTCGGATTTTTCGGGGCGACCGGATGCGGGCAGCGCGCGTGACCGGAGAGAGTTTTAGGCCAAGACGCGTGGCATTGCTGCGGGATTATCTCGAGCAGTTGAGGGCTAAAGAGGGGGATACGACGTGAGGGGGCGGGGCGTCAGGTGACGCCTGAAGTGGTGATGGAAAGGCTGGCATTCGCGCAGTCAATTTCCGCGATAGCGCCATAGGGCAGGGTGAGCATCGGCATGGTGTGACCGAAGTCTAGGCCGGAGAGGACCGGGAGATTTGGAAGGCCGGTTTCGGCGAGGATATCGGTGACGACGGTTTCGAGTTGCTTTTGGTATGTCGGATCGCCCAAGGGGTCGGGGCGGGCGAGGAGGATGCCGCTAAGACGACCGAGGATGCCTTGGGCGGCATAATTGCGGAGCCAGTAACGGATGAACTTGTCGGGCGGTGCGTCCTCTGAGGTTTCGTAAAAGAGGATGGCGCCGTCCCACGCGTCGAGGCCTGGCCACCAGGCGGTGCCTTTGATCATTTCGAGCACTTCGGCGCAGCCGCCGATCAAGGGGCCGCGGGCGATGCCTGTGCCTTGGAGGATTTTGGGCGGGGCAGCGGGGTTGAGGGCGCGGGGTTGGGCTTGCGCGACGGGATCGGACCAATCGGTACGCTCGGTGGTCCAGCCCGCCGTGTTGACGGGGACAAGGCCAGGTGGATCGGGCGAGAACAACGTTTTGCGCAGACTATCGACCGTGTAGGCGTGCATGCCGCCGTTTTCGGCGAAACCGGCCATAATGCTGGGGCCGTAAAAGCTAGCGAGGCCTAAGGCACAGCAGGCGAGGTGGATGGTGGTCGTGTCGGAAAAACCCAGAAAGACCTTGGGATTGCGGCGGATGATGTCGAGATCGAGATGGGGGAGGAGGCGGATGGAGTCGTCGCCGCCGATGCTGGCGAAAATGCCCGCAATGCTGAGGTCGGCGAAGGCTTGATGGAGATCGGCGGCGCGCCATTCGGGGTGGGCGGCGAGGTCTTCGGCGGATGCCAGCGTGTGGGGCATGTCGACGACCTGGAGGCCGAAAGTCTTCTCTAACTGGTGTTTTCCCGCGGCATAACGCTGGGGCAGAGTGCCCGGGCCGCCCCATGATGGAGAGACGACCGCGATCCGGTCACCGGGCACGAGGCGGCGGGGCTTTTGGAGGGCGAGGGGCATCGGTCAACCTCAGGTTTGGCCTTGGCGCGCGGGTTCTCAGCCGGCGAATTCGACGAGGGTGTGGTCTTGGCCCACGAGTTCTTCGTCGATGATGGCCGAGATGACCGACCAATCGCCCTTGGCGAGGCCGGCGCCGATCTTGGGGTAGCCGATGCGTTTGCCGGGGAATTGGGTGGCGACGGTGTTCATGACGCTGCGGATGGCGTCGTAATCGGCCCGGGTGCCGTGGCCGCGGAAGTCGAACTGGGTATAGCCGTTGACGATCGTGAACTGGGTTGCGCCGCGCACAATGTCGGCGCTGGTGATCGTGCCGAGCTTTTTCCTATCGCCGGATTTGGTCTGTTTGTCGGCAGCAAAGGCTTCGGGGAACAGTCGCTTAATGGAAAAGGCAATGCCGGCGCCCATGGTGCAATAGCAATTGCAGCCATGAATGATGACGTCGAACTCGCCAGCAAGCGCCAAAGCCAGCAGATCGCCGCGAATGACTTTCATGACTGCTCCTCCCAACACGTCTTATGCGTGAGGGTATAGGGATATAGGCGGTGTAATCACTTGGGAAGTGAGGGATTACTCGGCAGGCTCGGCCTTGGCGTTGATTTCTTCGAACTCGCGTTCGAGGCGAGCTTCTTCTTCCGATTTGGGTTTCGAGAAGCGCGCGAGGAGGAGGTAGGCGACGGGGGTGAGGTAGAGGGTGGCGATGGCGGCGAAGCCGAGGCCGCCGACGATGACCCAGCCAAGGGCGGCGCGGGCCTCGGCGCCGGCGCCGGAGGCGAGGACGAGGGGCACGCCGCCGAGAATGGTGGCGATCATGGTCATGAGGACCGGGCGGAGGCGAATGTTAGAGGCCTGTTCGATGGCTTCGGCGACCGACATGCCGCGATCACGAAGCTGATTGGCGAATTCAACGATCAGGATGCCGTTCTTGGCCATGATGCCGACGACGAGGACGAGGCCGATCTGGGAGAAGATATTGAGGCTGCCGCCGGTGAGGAGGATGGCCCAGAGACCCGCGGCGACGCCGAAGGGGACTGTGGCCATGACGATGATGGCGCTCCAGAAACTTTCGAACTGGGCGGCGAGGACGAGGAGGATGATGACCAGCGCAAAGCCGAAGGTGAGGAAGAGGGCGTTGTTGGCTTCGCCGATGGTCTTGGCTTCGGCAAGCGGGATGATCGCCGTGCCCGGAGCGAGGAGCGGGGCGGCGATGGTCTGGAGCTGGGTGTAGGCGTCGCCGAGGGCGAGACCATCTTCGAGGCTGGCGGTGACCGTGACGGCGCGGCGCTGTTGCTCGCGGCGGAGGGACGGCGGCACCGGGGCTTCTTCAATGGTGGCGATGGTGGACATGGGGACGTAGCGGCCATCGCCGGTGCGGACGAACAGGGTTTCGAGATCGCGCGGGTCGTTGACCGGGTGAGAGGTCGAGAGCATGCGGACTGAATAGCTTTCGTCATTGATGAAGATGGTGCCGATATCGGAGCCATCGATCATGGCCTGCATGGCGGGTGCGAGGCCGTTGATGTCGATGCCGAGGGCCGTGGCGCGGGCGCGATCGACCGTGAGGGTCAGCTGCGGCTGGGTGGTATCAAAGTTGACCGAGACGCGGCCAAAGCGGCCATGTTCGGTGAGGGCATCGGAGATTTTTTCGGCGGTTTCGGAGAGGACCGCATAATCGGAGCCAGTGACGGCGAATTGGAGGCCGGAGCCGCCGCCGCGGATGCCGAGGCTATTGCCTTGGCTGACATTGGCGCGGACGCCCGGGACGTGGGCCATGAGGGCGCTGATCTCCGACGCGATCTGCTGCTGGCTGCGTTCTCGCTCGCCCCAGGGGGCAAGGGTGAGCGTGATCGAGCCGCCATTGCCCCAGCCGGAGAGGACGAAAATGGAGCGCACTTCGCCCGATTTCACATAAGGCTGCAGCATGGATTCGACTTCGGACAGGCGGGTGCGGACGAAATCGAGGCTCGCTGTGTTGGGGGCGTTGATGCGGAGATTAATGGCCGAGCGATCTTCGGACGGGGTGATTTCCTGGCGGAGGCTGCCATAGACGTAATAGGCCGAGCCCGCAAAGATCACGGCGACGAGGATGATGACGAGCGGGTTGCGGAGCGCGACGCGCAGCGTACGGCGATAAAGACCGGAGAAAAAGTGGCCGATCTTGGCGAAGGGCCCGCCGGTGTGTTCGCCCAAGGAGTTGCGCAGGAGGCGCGAGGCGACCATGGGGCCCATGGAGAGAGCGACGACGCCTGAAAGCAGCACGGCGATGGCGAGGGTATAGCCAAACTCGCGGAAGAGGCGGCCGCTTTGGCCTTCGAGGAAGGAGAGAGGCACGAAAACGGCGACGAGGGTGACCGTAGTGGCGACGACGGCGAAGAAGACTTCTTGCGTGCCGAGGACGGCGGCGGCGCGGGGGCCGGCGCCCATATGCTTCCGGCGCATGATGTTTTCGAGGACGACGATGGCGTCATCGACGACGAGGCCGGTGGCGAGGACGAGCGCCAGAAGGGTTATGATGTTGAGCGAGAAGCCTGCGAGATACATGCCGGCGACGGCGCCGAGAAGGGCGATGGGCATCGAAATGGCGGGCACGATGATGGCGCGCCAATCGAGGAGGAACAGATAGATGATGCCCACGACGACGACGAGCGCGACGATCAGCGCGATTTCGACTTCGTGTAGCGCGCCTTCGATAAAGACGGCTTCGTCGCTCGAAATGGTGACGGTGACGCCTTCTGGAAGGGACTGATTGAGCGTGTCGACGGCTTCGTGGACGGCGTGGGAGATCGAGACGGAATTGGACTGCGCCTGGCGAACGATGCCGAGGCCGATGCCGGGGCGGCCATCGGCGCGGATGGAGGAGGAGCTGGCGGCAGCGTCGAAGACGACGCTGGCGACATCGCCGAGGCGCGTGCGGCCATTGATGATGATGGCCTCGAAATCCTTGGGCTCGGTGATTTCGGAAATGGCGCGGACGGTGATGTTCTGGTTGGGGCCGTTGATGGAGCCGGCGGGGGAATCGAAGGCGATGGTCGAGAGCGCGTTGCGGATATCGGCGACGGTGAGGCCGTGGCTCGCGAGTTTTACCGGGTCGATATCGACCTCGAAGGCCGAGGTGCGGGTGCCGTATACTTGGACTTCGGCAACGCCTTCGACGGCGGCGAGACGTTCGGTGATGATGCCATCGACGAGTTCGCTAAGGCCAGCAATGTCGGTGTTTGTCGCGGTGACGGCGAGCTGCATGATCGGCTGCGCATCGCTATCGGCTTTGAAGATGGTGGGCGCTTCGACGTCATCGGGCAGGCTGCGCGTGACGCGGCTCAGGGCATCGCGGACGTCGGAGGTGGCGATGTCGAGATTGGTGTTTTCCGAGAATTCGAGGGTGACGCGGCTTTGGCCAACCGAGGAGCTCGAGGAAATGGCGGTGACGCCCTGAACGCGGGCGACGGCGCCTTCGACAATGGCGGTGACTTCACGATCGACGGTTTCGGCGGCGGCGCCGGTGAAGCTCGTGGAAACCGAAAGGACCGGACTTTCGACGCGGGGAAGCTCGCGCACTTCGATGCCGATGAGGGCGGCAAGGCCCGCCACCATGATGAGGGCATTGATGACGATGGCCATTACCGGGCGACGGACAAAGAGGGTGGCGAGAGCGCCGCCGCGTTCGTTCTTGCTGGCAATGGACATTTTTGTTCCCTCGGTGTCGGTGGGTGCGATGGGGGCTCGGCCTTTAGATAACCCCCACCTAGCCTCCCCCTGGTAGGGGGAGGGATGGCCGGTGGCTTACGGGTTTGTGGCTGCGGTTGTTTGGTCGGTGCCGTCCGGGCCTTCGAGCAGGGTGACGGTGGCGCCTTCGCTCAGTTGCAAAATGCCTTCGGTGATGATGGCGTCGCCGGGCTTGAGGTCGGCGCGGACGAGGACGCCGTCGCTGTTGCGCTGGATGATTTCGGCGGGAACGCGGGTCGCTTTGCCCTCGACATATTTCCAGACATAGGAGCCCTCGGCGGACCAGAGAATGGCCAGCGGATTGACGGCTGGATAGCGCTCGCCGGGGAAGGCGAGGGAGACGGTAAAGCTCATGCCGGCGCGGAGGGTGTCGTCGGGATTGGGGATTTCGGCCTGGACCTGCAGGGTGCGGCTCGCTGGATCGATGCGGGTATCGATGGCGGAAATGTCCCCGGTAAAAGTCTGGCCGGGGAGAGCGACGGCGGCGACGGAGACGGCCATGCCCGGCTCGATCTGGGCGGCATAGCGCTCGGGTACCCAGAAATCGATAAGGATCGAGGAGGTGTCGTCGATCGAGGTGACGGCGGTCTGGGCCGGGACGTAATTGCCGGGGGTGACGCGGATGAGGCCGACGCGGCCGGCGATGGGGCTCGTGATGGTGCGGCGCGAGAGGGCGACGTCGGCATTACGCAGTTCGAGTTCGGCATTGGCGGCGCTGAGCTGAGCGGCGGAAAGGGCCGTGCCGGCGACGACATTGTTGCTGGCGAGGCCCTCGGTGCGCGTCAGGGTCGCTCGGGCGTCCTCGACGGCGAGTTCGGCGCGGTCATATTCGATCTGTTCGGCGGCGGCATCGAAGCGGGCGATGATGGCGCCTTGCTCGACGACCTGGCCGGGGCGGACGGCGACTTCAGCGAGTTCGCCGCCGGCGGTTGCCGTGACCGTGACGGAGCGAACCGGGGTGCCTTCGCCGATGGCGGCAAGCGTGTCGTTGATATCGGCCATGGTGACGCCGGTTGTGATCACATTGGTGGCGCGAGGGGTAAAGCCGCCGGGGCGGCCACCGCCTCCGGGAGCGCCGCCACCACTGGCCTGGGCGCCCTGGCCGCCGCCAGGACGATTGCCACCCGGGCCGCCGCCTTGCTGCGGCGCAGCTTCGGCTTGCGGGCCAAAGGGCAGGGTGATGCCTGCATCGGACAGGGTTTGATGGGCGCCAGGGGCGAAGAAGAGCCACGCCAGCGCGGCAGCCACGAGAATGACGATCGAGGCGACAATCTGCCGGATCAAACCAAACCTCAAACTGTAAACGGGAAAAACACCGTTACGGTAACAGGTTGACCGGGCGTGTTAAATTAAAATGCGGAAAGGTTTCGGGATTGTGAGGGGTAGTGGCACACCCTCGTCCTTCGAGACTTCGCAAAGGCGAAGCACCTCAGGATGAGGGCTACTGGACTATTCGAGACCTAGCTTTCGACTTCGGCGTCGGGGCGGGAGCCCCATTCGGCCCAGGAACCGTCGTAGACGGCGACAGATTTGGCACCGGCTTGTTCGAGGGCGAGGGCGAGGGTCGAGGCGGTGACGCCGGAGCCGCAGGAGGTGACGATGGGCTCGGAGAGATCGACGCCGCGCTCGTCGAAGAGCGCCTTGAGGGCTTCGGGGGATTTGAGCATGCCGTTTTCGGTGAGGAGGCTCACCGGGACGTTGCGGCTATTGGGGATGTGGCCGGAGCGGAGGCCGGGACGTGGCTCGGGGGCTTCGGCGTGGAAGCGCGGGGCGGGGCGGGCGTCGAGGATCTGCGCCGTTTCGGTCTTGCTGAGGTCGTTTACGGCACCAAAATCAACGACGCGATCGGGATTGAATTGGACCGTGAAGGTGGCCGGGGCCTTGGTCTTGTGGCCCGCTTCGAGCGGGCGGCGTTCGGCGCGCCATTTGGGGCCGCCGCCTGAGAGGATGCGCACGTCCTTGGCGCCAAAGGTCTTGAAGGTCCACCAGACGCGGGGGGCGCTGAAAAGGCCGAGTTCGTCATAGATGACGATGGTCATGTCGCTGCCAACGCCGAGCGCGCCGACCATGCGGGCGAAATCTTCGGGGGCGGGGAGCATGTGGGGCAGGTTGGAGGACGTATCGGCGACGCCATCAATGTCGAAATAGACCGCGCCGGGGATGTGGCCGGCGAGATATTCGGCTTGGGCATTGCGCGAGGCGTTGGGCATGTGCCAGCTCGCATCGACCACGGCGATGTTTGGATCGCTCAGATGTTCCGCCAGCCATTCAGTTGAAACGAAAAGGCTTTCCATCACGCGATTCCTCATTGCTGTGGGGGGACAATGGCGCCGCGCCGGGCGGCGGTCAAAGGGTAAATCGACGCGGGAGGTATGCGTGGGGGACTAACCTCTCTCCAGGTGGTCGCACCGATATCTGGGGATGGGTCCCGGCTTTCGCCGGGACGACAACCTGTGGACGTGGGGGCGTAGGTGCTTCATGCGCCGAGGGTGAGGAGGTCTTTTTGGGCGAGGTGGAGCGTGACGGTGTCGCCGCGTTGGAGGGGGCTGGTCTGGTTGTTAAAAGTGTCGATGTTGACGAGCGTGCCGCCGATGTCGACGCGGAGGCGTTGGACGGAGCCGAGGAAGTGGAGATCGGCGATAGTTCCGGTCAGCGTGAGGTCGGTTTCGGGGCGGGGGGCGAGGGAGATGAGCTCGGGGCGGATGGCGCGTTCGCCCGAGGTGGCAGCTAGAACGCCGGCGGGAAGCGTGTTGAGTTGGCCGACGAAGGTGGCGACGAAGCGGGTGGCGGGGCGATTGTAGATATCGTGGGCGGCGCCGAGTTGCTCGATATTGCCTGAGTTCATGACCACGATGCGATCGGAAATGGACATGGCCTCTTCCTGATCGTGGGTGACGAAGACGGTGGTGATGCCGAGGTCGCGCTGAATGGCGCGGATTTCTTCGCGGAGGGAGACGCGGATTTTGGCGTCGAGCGCGGAGAGGGGTTCGTCGAGCAGCAGGAGACGCGGTTTTGGCGCGATGGCGCGGGCGAGGGCGACGCGCTGCTGCTGGCCGCCGGACATTTCATAGGGGTAACGCTTTTCAAAGCCGGGGAGGCCGATCAGCTTGAGCATCTCATCGACGCGGGCGCGTCGCTGGTCGGCGGGCATGCCGGCGATTTTTAAGCCGAAAGCGATGTTTTCGCCGACGGTCATATTGGGGAAGAGCGCATAGGCCTGGAAGACCATGCCGAGCTTACGCTGATTGGGCTTGAGATGCGTGATGTCTTCGCCATCGACGCGGATGGTGCCGGAGGTGGGGCGCTCGAAGCCGGCGATCATCCTGAGGATCGTGGTCTTGCCGCAACCGGAGGGGCCGAGGAGTGAGATGAACTCGCCCTTGTCGAAGGCAAAATTGACGCCTTTGACGACCGTATTGGTGCCGAAGGATTTGACGAGGTTCTGAACTTCGAGAAAGGCGGGCATGTCAATCGGTCCGGGCGGAAGTGCGGGGGGCGAAGCGGCCGAGCACGTTGATCATGCCCATGGCGCCCCAGGTGATGATGAAGGAAATGATGGCGAGCGCGGCGGGCTCATAGGCCCGATTGGTGCCGATACCCACGAGATAGGGGCCGAAGGCAGGGCGGTTGAGGAGGCTCGCAATGGTGAATTCGCCGATGACAATGGCGAAGGTCAGGAAGGCGCCAGAGAGGATGGCGACGAGGATATTGGGCAGGATGATATTGCCGATGATCTGGACCTGGCTGGCGCCCATGATCTGCGCGGCTTCGGTGAGGGTGCCGATATCGATGGTGCGCATGCCGTTGTCGACCGCCCGATACATATAGGGCATGGCGAGCATGACATAGGCACAGGTGAGGAGGATATCGGTGCCAAGGATGGAGCCCGTGAATGGAATCAGAGAACTTGAGCCGTAAAGGCGGACATAGCCATAGACCAGCACCAGCGCGGGGATGACCAGCGGCAGGAGGGTAACGAATTCCATGAAGGGGCGCAGCCAGGGCATGCGCAAGCGGACGAAATAAACCGCAGGCACGACGACGAGGATGCCGACGATAATAGTGAAGACGCCGACGCTGAGGGAATAGCCGAAGGTCGCGTAAAATTTCGGATCGGAGAAGACCGAGACATAGGCGTCAAAGGTGTACTCGTTGCGGCGCATGCGCAGCGAGAAGATGAAGGTTGCGAGCAGCGGAATGAGGAAATAGGCGGCGCCGAGCGAAACGATGAGCCAGGGCCAGAACTTTTGGGCCTTCATTTCATCCACCTTTCGGCACGCGCGGCGACGACGAGATAGATAACGTTGGCGAAAGACGTGATGAGGATCATGCCGACGGCCAAAGCGGCGCCGAGGCCGGGATTTTGCAGGGCATCGCCGCGGATCTGATTGTAGAGCAGCACGGTGACGATGTTGAGGTTGGAGCCGGTAAGCGCCCAAGCGGTGGCGATGGCGCCGAAGGCATTGGCAAAGAGTAGGCTGAGGGTGCCCAGGAAGCTCGGCCAGAGAATGGGCAGGCCGACATAGCGCCAGAATTGCCAGGGCGAGGCACCGAGCGTCTGGGCGGCTTCGTTCCACTCCTTCTTGAGGCCGTCGATCGCGGGAGCGATGGTCAGCATCATCAGCGGGATCTGGAAATAGAGATAGGTCAGCGTCAGGCCCCAGAAGGAAAAGAGGCTGAAGCCAGCGCGGTAGAGATCGAAGCCGAAGACATCGCGCAGGATGATGGTGACGAGGCCGATGCGGCCGATCGAGGCGATGAAGGCAAAGGCGAGGGGCACGCCGGCGAAATTGGACGCGACGCCAGAAAAGGTCATGACTGCGGAACGGAAGCCGGCGGGCAGCTTGCCGCGAATGATCGCGAGAGTGATGGCAAGGCCGATCAGCGCGCCGAGAATGGCGGAGGCGCCGGAGACGCGGATCGAAATCCAATAGGCGGCCATGATCTGATCGGTGAACAGGCCGGCGATGTTTTCGAAGGTGAAATTGCCCTCGCGATCGGTAAAGGCGGCGCCGAGGAGGGAGAGCGTCGGCAGGAAGAGGAACATCACCGCGAAGAGGACGAAAGGGAAGACGGCGAGGCTGTCCCAGTGGATGCGGCGTTTGGCGTTAGATGCGCTCATGGTGCTTGGGGCGACCCCCTCCTAGCCTCCCCCTGGGAGGGGGAGGGACCGCGCAGTGGATGTGGCGCGATTTTGCCTCGAACTCGATGTGGCTCCTCCCCCTTGTGAGGGGGAGGATGGGTGGGGGTGCTGCAGCCCAGTTCACCGGCTGTCATCCCGGCGAAGGCCGGGATCCATCTTGAGATTTCAGGATGGGCCCCGGCCTTCGCCGGGGTGACATTCAGTGGGTTGAGCAACAACAGTCAGTTTACTGAACACTCGCGCCGACGGTGGAATCCCAGCCGCCGGTGATGGTGGCCTTGTTGGCGTTCTGCTCTTCAATCGAGGGGAACACGGCCTTGGCGTAGTTTTCGGCGGCCGGGAGCTTGGCCATCAGGTCGGCTGGTAGGACGCCAGCGTCGGACATGGCGTTGAAGCGGATCGGGTGGCAGTAGCCAGCGAGCCAGCCGAGCTGACCTTCGTCGGAATAGAGGTATTCCATCCAGAGTTTGGCAGCGTTCGGGTGGGGTGCGAAGGCCGAGATGGCCTGGACGTAGACGCCGGCGACGACGCCATCGGACGGCACGACGACTTCGATCGGTGGGTTGCCGTTGAGGTTGTCGCGGGCGGCCAGAAGGTTGTAGTCCCAGTTGATCGCGATCGGGGTCGTGCCCTGAGCAATGGCGGCAGCTTCAGCATCGACGGGGACGAAATTGCCCTTGTCGTTGAGCGCCTTGAAGTATTCAAGGCCAGCTTGGGCGGCAGCATCCTGAGCGGCACCGGTCGAGAGGCCAGCGGCATAGACGGACATGATGGCGTTGTTGGCGGTACGCGGATCACCAGCCAGAGCCACGGAGTTTGCGAACTCGTCCTTGTTCAGGTCGGCCCAGGTTGCCGGGTTTTCGCCGGTGATGATGTCCTTGTTGATGCCAAAGGCGAGGACGCCATAATAGTCGCCATACCAGAAGCCATCGGCGTCCTTGGCATCGTCCGGAATTTCGTCCCAGGTCGAGACCTTGTAAGCCTGGAGGAGGCCCTCATCCTTGGCCTGCGGGCCGAAGGCGAGACCGATATCGAGAACGTCAGGAGCCTGCGGGCCGGTATTGCCCTTGTTGGCGCGGACGGCTTCGAGCTCGTCTGCCGAACCGGCATCGGGGTTCAGTTCATTGACTTTGATGCCGGGATACTTGGCCTTGAAACCTTCGATCACGCCGCCATAGTTGCACCAGGAATGGGGCAGGGCGATTACGGTGAGCTGGCCTTCGGTCTTGGCGGCGTCGTAGAGCGCGGTCAGATCGGCCTGGGCGAAAGTCGGAGCCGCGAAGCTGAGCACATTGAGAAGCGAAACCGATGCGGTCAGCGCAGACTTGAACGTCATTCTTTGTCTCCCTGAATGAGCAGTCGCTCGCCCTCCCCAAGGAGAGCTGGTGCGAACGGGCGAGGGAGTAGAGACGTCAGATGACAGTGCAATGACATATTGGTGACGGTGCGGAGTCGCCCACAGAGGGGCGATAATGGCCGCAACATCAATCGATTGCGCTCATCTGCCCATCTGCTCGCGTCCTCCCAGCCGCACGGTGAGATTGCCCAATTGTGACAGTCTCGTCCAGATGGTCAAAGTATCGTCGCGGGGAGTAGATGCTAATCATTGGAAGTTATCTTTGGCGATAAGCTTCCCGCTACAAAGATCGTATTGAAAAAAGAGAGGCCTGAAGTGGTTGATGACGATCAACCGCGTTGTGCAAACGCCTTCCTTCATCTCCAGCCGATAGATCCACTCCGTCCCGTTCTGTTCGACAAGTTCAGCAGAGCCATTGTCGACCAAGTCGTTAAGAATGGGTCGTGGAAATTCGATAGGCAGGATGTATGTTTCTGCAACCACAGGCAGCCCTGCAAGTGAGGCCGTGGCAAGCGCAAATGGCAGCATAATTTTGCTATATTCTTCAAACCATCCTCCAGGTTTATTTCAGACTAGAAAAGCGGTCACTGTTCGTCCAGCGCTCAATTCCATCTCGACTTTTCCATTGGCGGACGTGAAGCTTAGCCCGACTAACAATTCGAGAGCCTCTCCTCATGGCCTATGGCGTTCATGCCTATGCGGATGATCCGCGTAATGCTTCCATTCTGATTGCCGTCAATGACCAGTTGATGCCGCGCGACAAGGCGGTGGTATCGGTGTTCGATTCTGGCTTCGTGCTCGGCGACGGCGTTTGGGAAGGGCTTCGGCTCCATAAGGGCGGGATCCCGTTTTTGTGGGCGCATCTGGAGCGGCTCTATGAGGGGGCGAAGACGCTCGATTTTTCGGTCGGCTTAACGCCGGACGAATTGGTGAAGCGGATTTTCGATTGTCTTGCTGCCAACGGCATGACGGATGGTGTCCATATCCGCCTCATGGTGACGCGCGGGATCAAGGCGACGCCTTATCAGGATCCGCGGGTGACGATCGGGGATGCGACCATTGTCATCATCCCCGAATACAAGGCGCCTTCGGCAAAGCCCGATGGGATTTCGCTTTTTACCTCCACGATCCGCCGCACGGCGCCGGATATGCAAGACCAGAAGCTGAATTCGCATTCCAAGCTCAATTGCATTCAGGCCTGCATCCAGGCGGCAAAGGCAGGGGCGGACGAGGCGCTGATGCTCGATCCGCAGGGTTTTGTGGCGACGTGTAATTCGACGCACTTTTTCATCGTGCGGCGGGGCGAGGTCTGGACGTCCACGGGGGATTATTGCCTCGGCGGGATTACGCGCGGAAACATTATCCGGGTGGCTGAGGCTGCCGGGATCACCGTGCGGCAGAAGAATTTTTCGCTGACCGATGTCTATGGCGCGGACGAAGCTTTTGTGACGGGGACCTTTGCGGGGCTGACCTCGGTGCGCGAGGTGGATGGCCGGAAAATGGGACATCCGCTGAAGGGGCCGGGACCAATTCCTGGAGAGATGACGGCGCGGCTAGCCGGGCTTTATCGGGACCTGATCGAAGCGGAGACCTTTAGGCCATGAGCGAAGTCATGCGAATTGCCATGTGGTCGGGGCCGCGAAATCTTTCTACCGCGATGATGCGGAGCTTTTCTTCGCGGGCGGATAGCTTTGTCAGCGACGAACCGTTTTATGCGGCTTATCTGAAGGCGACGGGGATCGTCCATCCCATGCAGGAAGAGGTCCTTGCGTCGCAGCCGCAGGATCCTCAGGCGGTGGTCGACTATATCCTCGGGCCTGTGCCGGGCGGAAAGTCCGTCTGGTATCAGAAGCATATGAGCCACCATATGATCGAGGGGTTTCCGCTCGACTGGATGGACAAGGTGACCAATGTTTTCCTGCTGCGGGCGCCGGAGCGGGTGCTCGCGTCATACGCGCAGAAGCGGGAAAGCGTAACGCTGGCCGATATCGGTTTCGAAGGGCAGGCCATGCTGTTCGATCGGGTGGCGCAGCGGACGGGGAGCGCGCCCGTGGTGGTCGATAGCGATGATATCAGGCGCGATCCGGAGGGGACGCTGCAGGCGCTTTGTGCGGCGATCGAGCTTGCCTGGGACCCGGCCATGTTGCGCTGGCCCAAGGGCGCGCATCCGGAGGATGGGGTCTGGGGGCCGCATTGGTATAATGCGGTTTACAATAGCACTGGGTTCTCGCCGCCGGATGAGATCGGGGCGCTCCCGGGGGAGTTGGCTGACATCGCGGATGAGGCGCGGCCGTTTTATGAGCGGATGCGAGGGTTTAGGCTCGGGGCGTGAGGTTTTGAGCCAGGGCCGAAGAAGGCCCCCTCACCCGGACTGCCATGCAGTCCGACCTCTCCCCAAAGAGAGAGGTGTCGCTGCGCGACCAAAACGCTTCTTCTTCAGCTAAAACAAAGGCGCGGGGCCGGAGCTTTCGCGGAGGACGAGTTCGACGGGCCAGAGTTCGTGGATTTCGCTGACGGGTTTGCCGCCGAGGAGCTGAAGCAAGAGTTCTGCGATGCGGGACCCGGCTTGGCGGATCGAGGAGCGGGTCGTCGACATGGTGGGGTACATGTTGTCGGCGTTGAGATAGGGGAAGACGTCGTCGTGGGCGATCATCGAGACGTCGGTACCCAATGTCATGCCGGCCTGGCGGATGGCGCGGAAGACGCCGAGGGCGGTCATCATCGAGCCGGCGAGGAAAGCGGTGGGGCGGGGGCGCAGTTCGAGCATGGATTGGGCCATGCGGAAGGCGACTTCGTCGGTGAATGCGGTATTGCCCATGAGTGCGGGATCGAAGGCGACGCCGCGGGCGGAGAGGGCGGCCATGTAACCGAGTTCGCGGTGTTCGGCGAAGGTACGGCCTTTGACGCCATTGAGGAGCGCGATGCGGCGGTGGCCGAGATCGAGCAGGTGGCTCGTGGCGCGTTCGAGGCCACCGGTATTGTCGATATCGAGCCAGGCGACGGGGCGGGTCGCATTGGTGCGGCCATGAAGCACGAAGGGGATTTTGAGATCCATCAGCAGCTCGGCGCGCTCGTCGTTGAGCGTCGGCGAATGGAGGATCATGGCATCGACGCGCTGGCTGGCGGCGAGGCGGCGATAGGCGGCGAGTTCTTCCTGCTGGCTTGCAACGGTCGTGACGACGATGTCGATGTCTTGTGTTGCCATGCGGCCGCCGAGGCCGGAGAGAAATTCTGACATGTGGGGGCCGAGCTCGTCGGCACCGCGCAAGACCATCCCCACGGCGCTAGCGCGACCTGTTGCGAGGCGTAGGGCGCTGGCATTGGGGCGATATCCGAGCTCAAGCGCAGCCTCGGAGACGCGCAGGCGCGTGGCCTCCTTGACTTCAGGATAGCCATTGAGCGCGCGACTGACCGTCGTCTGCGATAGGCCGAGATGCTCGGCGAGCTCCTTCAATCTCATAGCGCTCGTGGCCCAGCTGGTGCGGCATCCGGCTTTAAAAGCCTTTGGTTTGCCGCCCCATTAGGGCAGGCCAGCCTCTTTGACCAGAGCCTTGGCCCAACTCCTCCAAAGTCCATTCAAAGCGATTTCAATTTTGGATGCAAGGGTGTCCAAAGTTTCAAATTGTTTGAGGTGCGTACGTCAGCGTAGATTCAGCCAAATTTACGACTTCGAGGCTCTGAATTGGGATAAGTGGCTGACAAATAATGCTAAAAATAAGGTTCCATCAAAAAAGGTAAAAATACGGCATTGGTGCTGCTTGACAGTTTTCCGGCGCTCTGGTTCTTTTTCGTTCAAAGCGCTTTGAAAACGTGCCCGGCAAATGGGTGTGGCAAAGGGCTTTGGGGGAGATCAGGTCTGGCCTGGCGTATGGCACCGGGCGTGCCTTTATGTCTCCCCGGGCAAAATTCTTTTGGGAGGACTTCCGATGATGTTGAACAAGCTGCTCGTTGCGATGATGGCGAGCGTGACGCTGGTGGGCGCTGCACAGGCTGCCGATCTCTCGATCGTTTCGGGCGATACCGGTAATGGCCTGGCATTCCTGCGCAGCCAGCTCGACAAGTTCGAACAGCAGACCGGCAACAAGGTCACTGTTGTGCCGATGCCGTCTTCGACCACCGACCAGTTCGGCCAGTATCGCCTGTGGCTCGCTGCCGGCAATGCCGATATCGACGTCTACCAGACCGACGTGATTTGGGCTCCGCAGCTTGCCGAGCACTTCACCGATCTGACCGAAGCGATGAAGGATGTCGTGGGCAACCACTTCCCCTCGATCATCGAATCCCAGACCGTCGACGGCAAGCTCGTCGCCATGCCGGCGTTCACCGACGCTCCTGCGCTCTACTATCGCAAGGACCTGCTTGAAAAGTACGGCAAGTCCGTGCCGACGACCTGGACCGAGCTTGAAGCCACGGCCAAGGAAATCATGGATGCCGAACGTGGCGCCGGTGCTTCCGAACTCTGGGGTTTCGTGTTCCAGGGCAATGCCTATGAAGGCCTGACCTGCGACGCTCTCGAATGGGTCGTGTCGAATGGCGGCGGCCAGATCATCGAGGCCGACGGTACGATTTCGATCAACAACGAACAGGCTGCTGCCGCGATCGATCGTGCTGCCGGCTGGGTTGGCACGATCGCGCCCGATGGCGTCCTGGCCTATATGGAAGAAGAAAGCCGCGGCGTGTGGCAGCTCGGCAATGCCGTGTTCATGCGCAACTGGCCTTATGCTTATGCACTGAGCAATGGCGAAGACTCTGCCGTGAAGGGCAAGTTCGACGTCGCTCCGCTGCCAGCCGGTGACGGCGAAG
Organism: Devosia sp. Leaf64; assembly: GCF_001421945.1. Taxonomy (NCBI): domain Bacteria; kingdom Pseudomonadati; phylum Pseudomonadota; class Alphaproteobacteria; order Hyphomicrobiales; family Devosiaceae; genus Devosia; species Devosia sp. Leaf64. Next base: position 172,506 of record NZ_LMLO01000024.1, read on the forward strand.
GCGCTCGTTCGGCTGCAACGCTTGGCGGCTGGAACATGGCCGTTTCCAAGTATTCTCCGGATCAGGAAGCTGCAATCGAGCTCGTGAAGTATCTGGCTTCGGAAGAAGTGCAGAAGGAACGCGCGATCAACCAGTCCAACCTGCCGACCATTCCAGCGCTCTATGAAGACAAGGATGTGCTTGCCGCGTCGCCCTTCATGGCGAACTGGAAGGCCATCTTCGAACAGGCCGTGCCGCGTCCGTCGGCTCCGACCAAGACAAACTATAACGAAGTCTCTTCGATGTTCTGGAGTGCGGTGCACGAAACGCTTTCGGGTAACGGCACTGCTGCCGAAAACCTCGAACTGCTCGAGGCCGACCTCAACGATCTCAAGGGCGACGCCTGGTAAGTCCTCCCGGCAAGCCTAATGGACGGGCGGCCGGGGTTTATCCCCGCCGCCCGTTTTTTCAATAATTGTCTGGATAGGGAGGACGACGATCATGGCGACCGATGCACTGGCGCCTCTTGCGACGGCGAATGCGCCGAAGGCGAAATCAGAACTCATGCTGCAGCGCGCACGTGCCGCTCGGCTGTTTCTGATCCCCATGTTGGTCGCGCTGGCGATCGTGGCCGGTTGGCCGCTGCTGCGCTCGATCTACTTCTCCTTCACCGATGCAACCCTCAACAATCTCTACGGCGCCGAATGGATCGGCTTCGGCAATTACCTTCGCTGGCAGGTGCTCGAAAGCGGCACCGTGCGCTATCGCGGCGTGCTGGCTGATCCCGACTGGTGGAATGCGGTGTGGAACACCGTGCGCTTCGCCTTTTGGTCGGTGTTCTGGGAAACCATCCTCGGGATGATCGTTGCCCTGGTGCTCAATGCAGAATTCAAGGGCCGCGGCATCGTTCGTGCCGCAATCCTTATTCCCTGGGCCATTCCGACGATCGTTTCCGCCCGTATGTGGAGCTGGATGCTCAACGACCAGTTCGGCATCATCAATGATCTGGGCATGAAGCTGGGGCTCCTGGCCGCGCCGGTGGCGTGGACAGCTTCGGCGGATACGGCGATGACGACGGTTCTGATCGTCGATATCTGGAAGACGACGCCCTTCATGGCGCTGCTGATCCTCGCGGGTCTGCAGATGATCCCGCGCGACATCTATGAGGCCGCCGAGATCGATGGCGTGCATCCGGTCAAGCAGTTCTTCCGGATCACGCTGCCGCTGGTGCGGCCCGCGCTGATGGTCGCGATCATCTTCCGCGTGCTCGATGCGCTGCGCATCTTCGACCTGATCTATGTGCTGACACCGAACTCTTCGGCGACCAAGACCATGTCGGTCTTGGCGCAGGAAAACCTGTTCCAGTTCAACAATTTTGCCGAAGGCTCGACGCAGTCGACGCTGCTGTTCTTGATGATCGCGATCTTTACCGTGCTCTATATCTGGATCGGCAAAGTCAATTTCGATGGGGGAGACCGCTGATGGGTGCGACCTTCGATCTCTGGAAGACCACGAAAACCGTGCTCTTCTACGCTCTCGTCGTGGTTATCGTCGTGGTGTCGGTGTTCCCGTTCTACTACGCGATCCTGACGAGCCTCAAATCGGGCACCGATCTATTCCGCGTGACCTATTGGCCGACCTCGTTCAGCCTCGACAATTTCCGTCAGGTGTTCACGCAAGGAGAGTTTCCGCGCAACCTCCTGAACTCGGTTTTCGTCGCTTCGGTGACGGTGATCCTCGCCCTGTTCCTTGCGATCACGGCATCCTTTGCTCTCAGCCGTGTGCGGTTCCGGGGGCGGAGCCTCTTGCTCATGACGATCCTTGCGGTCTCGATGTTTCCGCAAATCGCCGTGCTGGCTGGCCTATTCGAGGTGATCCGCTTCCTTGGCATCTACAACACGCCCTGGGCGCTGATCTTTGCCTACACGATCTTCACGCTGCCGTTCACCGTATGGGTGCTGACTACCTTCATGCGTGATCTGCCAATCGAGATCGAAGAGGCCGCGATCGTCGATGGTGCAACGCCCTGGGTGATCATCACCAAGGTGTTCATGCCGCTGATGTGGCCGGCGCTGGTGACGACGGGGCTTCTTGCCTTCATCGCGGCGTGGAACGAGTTCCTGTTCGCGCTGACCTTCACCGTCTCGAACCAGACCCGCACCGTGCCTGTGGCCATCGCGCTGCTTTCGGGCGGATCGCAATATGAAATCCCGTGGGGCATCATCATGGCTGCCTCGGTCATCGTCACCGTGCCGCTCGTTGCACTGGTGCTCATCTTCCAGCGCAAGATCGTGTCCGGCCTCACCGCCGGCGGCGTCAAAGGCTAAGACCGATGTCCATTCAGCTTATGATGGCCTGCAAATTACAATCTCCTGCGCTTCCGGTCCTCACGTACCTCAAACGTACGCTCCGGTCCGGTTCTCGCAGATCGCAATTTTCGTCTCATCCGAAACTGACTGTCCTATCGGTCTGAAGGGGTTCCAAAAAGTGGCATCTATCGAACTTCGCAATATCAAGAAGTCCTTCGGCGCGGTGAACGTCATCAAGGGCGTTGACCTCGAGGTGAAGAAGGGTGAGTTCATGGTGTTTGTCGGGCCTTCGGGCTGTGGCAAATCCACCTTGCTGCGCCTGATCTCGGGGCTTGAAGACATCACCTCTGGCGAGATGCTCTTTGACGGAGAGGTGGTCAATTCGCTGACGCCGTCGAAGCGCGGCATCGCCATGGTTTTCCAGTCCTATGCGCTCTATCCGCATATGACGGTCTACGAAAACATGGCCTTTGGCCTCAAGCTCGACAAAGGCCACAGTAAGGACGAGATCCGCCGCCGCGTCGAGCGGGCTGCGGATATGCTGCAGATCCGGCAGTATCTCGATCGTCTGCCCAAGCAGCTCTCGGGCGGACAGCGCCAGCGCGTTGCTATTGGCCGTGCTATTACCCGCGACCCCAAGGTGTTCCTCTTTGACGAACCGCTCTCGAACCTCGACGCCGCCCTGCGCGTCGCGACGCGTATCGAGATCGCCAAGCTCCACGAGGGAATGAACGACGTCACGATGATCTATGTGACGCACGATCAGGTGGAAGCGATGACGCTCGCCGACCGGATCTGTGTGCTGCGTGATGGTCTCGTCGAACAGGTCGGCACGCCGATGGAACTTTACGAGCGGCCGGACAGTATCTTTGTTGCCGGCTTCATCGGGTCACCGAAGATGAACTTCCTGACCAAGGACAAGGCGGCAGCGCACAATTGCGCCACGCTTGGCATTCGCGGCGAGCACCTGACGGTCTCGCCCGATGGGATCTGGGAGGGCACTGTCATCCATACGGAAAATCTTGGTGCCGACTCCTATGTCTATCTCGATATGGGCGAAGAAGAGCCCGTGGTCGTCCGTCTCGACGGCGCGTCGAGCTATCAGAGCGGCTCAACGGTGCGCGTATCGCCACAGACTGAAAATATACATCGCTTCGACGAAGCCGGTAAGCCGATCCGCTGACGAAAAAATAAAGGTGACGGTCCAAGCATCGTCACCTTTCTCACCCAATCTGTCACTGCCGCGAAAGCGGGAGTCTCCTCGATAACGGGAGATTCCCGCTTTCGCGGGAATGACGCCGAAAAAACCAAGGAATGGCGATCGCCTCCCCGCTTCGCCATGAATCTAGGAGAATACCAATGCCGATCCGTACGCTGGTCTGGGGCGAGAACGTCCATGAGCAGAAGAACAAGGTCGTTGCCGACAATTACCCAACGGGCATGCACAACCAGATCGCTTCGTTGCTGAAGCAGGACGGCAATCTGGCCGTGAAGACCACGACGCTGCAGGAGCCCGAGCACGGCCTTACCGATGCTGTGCTGGCAGAAACCGACGTGCTGCTCTGGTGGGGTCACGCGGCGCATGACAAGGTCGACGATGTTGTCGTCAAGCGCGTGATGGAACACGTCTGGCAGGGCATGGGTCTGATTGTTCTCCACTCGGGCCACCATTCGAAGGTCTTCAAGGGCCTGATGGGTTCGCCGGCGAACCTCCACTGGCGCGAAGCCGGCGAGCGCGAGCGCCTTTGGGTCGTCAATCCGGGCCATCCGATCGCCAAGGGCCTGCCGGCCTATTTCGAACTCGAATATGAAGAAATGTATGGCGAGCCCTTCACCGTGCCGGAGCCGCTCGAGACCGTATTCGTCTCTTGGTTCCAGGGTGGCGAAGTGTTCCGCTCGGGCCTGACCTATCGTCGCGGCGCCGGCAATATCTTCTACTTCCGCCCCGGCCACGAAACCTATCCGACCTATCACGATGCCAATGTCGGCCAGGTGCTGCGCAACGCGGTGAACTGGGCCTATAACGGCGACCGCCATGCGCACCTGATGAAGGCGCCGAACACGCCGGTTGGCGAGGCGATCGAAAAGATCGAAGAGCGCGGCGCCAAGCTCAGTGCATCCGATCACGCCGGCGAAGTGAAGCAGTAAGAGACGCTTCGTCCGTTGGTTGTCCGGCTTGTCCGGGCAATCCACGGGCGTTACTAGCGTGAGACTGGATCGCCCGGACAAGCCGGGCGATGACGACGGGACAGGTATCGAAGCTCTTTGTCGCTTCGAGTAGTGAAACAATCAGACGGTCGTTTTGGCGGCCAAGGAATTAAAAGAATGCGTATCCTCATTCTGGGTACTGGCGGCATGGCGAACCAGCATGCCAAGCATTTTGCGGCGATCGAGGGTGTGACGCTGGCCGGCGGCGTGGACGTCGATCCCGCGCGCGTAGAGGCGTTCAACCAAAGCCACGGGATCGAGCGCGGCTTTGGCTCGCTCGATGCGGCTTTGGCCTGGGGCGAGTTCGATGCCATCGCCAATGTGACGCCGGACAGCATTCACCACCCGACTACTATGGCGGCGCTGAATGCGGGCAAGCACGTGTTCTGCGAAAAGCCGCTGGCGACCGACTATGCCAAGGCCATGGAAATGACCGAGACGGCCGAACGGCTCGGGCTCGTCAACATGGTCAACCTGACCTATCGCAATGTTGCGCAACTGCAGAAGGCGCGCGAGATCGTGCAATCGGGGCAGGTGGGTCGCGTCAAGCATTTCGAGGCGAGCTATCTCCAGAGCTGGCTTGTCTCTAAGGCCTGGGGCGATTGGCGCACGGAAAGCCAGTGGCTGTGGCGTCTGTCGAAGAAGCACGGCTCGAACGGCGTGTTGGGCGATATCGGCGTCCACATCCTCGACTTTGCCGCTTATGGGGCAGGGAGCGATTTCTCAAGGGTCTTCTGCCGGCTCGAAACCTTCGATAAGGCAGAGGGCAACCAGATCGGTGAATACGATCTCGACGCAAATGACAGCTTTGCCATGACAGCGCAGCTTGAGAATGGCGCGCTCGGCGTCATCCATGCGACGCGCTGGGCCACCGGGCATTTCAACGAACTGCGTCTTCGTGTCTATGGCGACAAGGGCTCGGTGGAAGTGCAACACCGGCATGACTGGTCCAAGCTCTTCACCTGCCTCGGCGACGATGTCGAGACCGGGACATGGACCGAGGTCGAGGTGGAACCGGTGTTCACCAACTATCAGCGCTTTGCCGAAGCGGTGCGGACGGGCCAGAATATGGAGCCGAGCTTCCGTCACGCGACGAACATTCAGAAGGTGCTCGATTTGGGCACGGTGACGGACCGTGACCGGATGGAGCACAAGGTCTGAGAACCTCAGCGCGATATCCGAAATACAAAAAAGCCCCGATGTGAACCGGGGCTTTCTTTTTAAGTTTGGGTCGTTTTAGGCGCGATCGTCCACATAAACGGTGACCATGCCATCGGCGGCCGATTTGACGGCGACGACGTCATCGGCTGTGTAGCCTTCGGCATCGAGCTTGGCCTTGATAGCATCGTTCGCTTCGATATTGGAGTGAAGCGTGGTCTGGCCTTCGGCATTGGCCGAGAGAGCTTCATCAAGCGCGGCCGCTTCACTGGCGGCATTGCCCTGGAGCGAGGTCAGCAGAACGATGCTGACCTGGGAGTCTTCAGTCACTGCCGAGAGATCGACGCTGGCATTGCCAGAGATCGAGGACACGACAGAGCCGTAGGTGTTGTCAGACATGCCACCGGCATTGGTGCCGGCCTTGGCGTTTGCATTGGCATTCGTACCGGCATTGCCGGTCGTGGAAGTGCCATTCGTCGTGGCATTGGCATCGGTGCTGGTACCAGCACCTACCTGCGCATCCATCGCAGGCGTGTCAACGCTTACCCCAGCGCCGGCATCCACGCCAACAGCTGCATCTTGGGCAATAGCAAAAGAACCTGCGCTCATGAGAGCGGCGACCGAAACGGCGGCCAGGATCTTGTTCATCGGTATTCTCCGGTTGCAATTGCCCCCCGCCTGACAACGGGGGGCTAACCGGGCAGTTGCAACACTTTTAAGCAAAGGGGACAGGAAAGCGGCAATTGTGATGAGCCATTGCAACCGGGATGGCAGGATCGCTGTTTATTCGGCATCACAATAGGAGCGTCAAATGGGTATCATCTGGGCCATCATCATCGGCTTCCTCGCAGGTCTCGTCGCCAAGTGGATCACACCGGGCAGCAACGAACCGCGCGGGTTCATTCTAACGACTATCCTCGGCATCGTCGGTTCGGTTCTCGCAACCTGGCTCGGTCAGCAGATCGGCTGGTATGGCCCGAATGACGGCGCAGGCTTCATTGCCTCGGTGGTCGGTGCCATCATTATTCTCGTCATTTGGGGTCTGGTCGCGCGCCGCCGTTGATAACGGCCGGAACGTGAATGGGTCGGAGTTGTTGTCTGGTCATGAGTACACAATCGGGTCGCAAGTCGTTTTTGATCGTCGATGACGAGCCTATCGTCAGGATGGAACTGGCTGAGGTCGTCAGAGAGTGTGGCTATGAGCCATGGGAAGCTGGGAGCACCGCAGAAGCTCTCGGTATTCTTGAACGGGCGGGCGATGCCTTTTCGGGTCTCATCACCGACATCAACATGCCCGGCACGCGAAACGGTATGGTGCTCGCGAACCACGTGAGATTCATTTGGCCCCATATCAAGATCGTCGTCGTTTCGGCGGGACGAAAGCCGTTTTCGGGCGAAATGCCCGACAATGCGCGCTTCGTCCCCAAGCCTTGGAATGAAGACCTGCTCACCTCAGCGATTGCGCTGAACTGAAGCGAAAAGGGCGCCCGGTGGGCGCCCTTCCAGTTTTTATTTGATCACCGTGATACGGCCATCGGTATAGGGGGTATATTCCCCTCCGAGTTTGGCGAGGTATTCAGCAACCACCTGCTCGAGCGGCGGGCCAAAGTCGTAGGGGTTTTCGCCTTCGGCAAAGGTGCCATAGCCGTCGCCGCCACCGCGGACATAGTTGTTGGTGACGATGGTATAGGTCTTTTCCTCGTCGATAGGCACCCAGGTATCGCCTTCACCCTTGACCATCACATCGCTCACGCGCTCGCCGGCGGGTTTCGCGAGAGTGTAGCTATATTTGAGGCCTGAGACCTGAGCGAAGCGGCCGGCGCCGTTTTCGATGTCGGAGACGCCGTTCTCGAGCGCTTCGATGACATCGGCGCCGGAGATCTGCACCGTGGCGAGGGTGTTGGAGAAGGGTAGGACAGTCAGCACGTCGCCCACGGTGATTTCACCTGCGTCGATGGAGGAGCGGATGCCGCCACCATTCTGGAAGGCGATGGTAGCACCCTGATCGGCGACGCGATCGAGGATGGCGTCGGCGAGGAGATTGCCCATGGAGCATTCTTCGACGCGGCAGACTTCACGCGCGCCTTCGAGCTTGGCGGTGGTCGAGCCGATGACCTGGCTAGTCATTTCCTCGATCGGGCCGGCGAGTTCGGCGAGCTGGGTCTTGAACTCTTCGTTGGCGGTGACCGATGCGTCGATCAGGAAGGGCTCGCCCTCGGCCTTGGTGACTTTGCCCTTGTCATCCCAGGTGATGGCGATATCGCCCAGATACTTGCCATACTGATTGGCCTGAACCACGGGGACTTCGACGCCCTCGGGATTGGTGACCATGGTGGGGTAGGGGCCAACGGCCCCTTCCATGGAGCCGAGGAGCGAGTGGCTGTGGCCGCCGACGATGACGTCGACGAGCGGCAGCGAGGCGGCAACGTTGAGATCCTCATTGTAGCCGATGTGGCTGAGAAGGATGATCTTGTTGACGCCGGCCGCATCGAGCGCTTCGGAGGCGCCGCGGACATATTGTATGACATCGTGGAATTCGACATCGCCGGGCGAGGCGATATCGGGCGTGTCTTCGGTGGTCGCGCCGATGATGCCGACCTTTTCGCCGCCGATATCGAGGACGATCGAGCCTTCGATCTTGCCGCGGAGGCCTTCATCCTTGGTCACATCGAAATTGCCGCCGATGATCGGGAATTTAGCAGCTTCGATGAACTTCAGGAATTCTTCCGGGCCATCGTCGAACTCGTGATTGCCAGTGGCGACGACGTCAAAGCCCATCTGGTTGAAGAAGTCCGAGACGACCTTGGACTTGTAGGTCGTGTAATAGAGCGACCCCTGGAAATTATCGCCGGCAGAGAGCAGCAGAGAATTGCCGCCGTCATATTTGGCGCGGGTATCGTCGATGATGGTCTTGAGGCGGGCGATGCCACCAAAGCATTCCCCGGCCGCGTCGGTTTCGGCATCGCAATTGGAATCAGAGCCGGTGATGGGGTCGAAGCGCGAATGGAAGTCGTTGATATGCAGGATGTTCAGCGTGAACTCGGCATAGGCGGTGGTCGAAAAACCAGCGCAAAGCGTGAGCGTAGTGGCGCCCAGCAGTAGTTTCTTCATCCCTCAAATCCCTTGTGGCTCGTGGCAAAATCCGCTTCGGGACCGCCGGCGATGCACCTCGCCAAGCGGCCGGGGGAAGCATAAGGTTTAGTTAATCAGCTAATTATGACAGTGAAAAGTGTTGTGGCAGCGCAATTTGCTCGATTGATCGAAGGCGGCACGGGACGGGGTTTCAATAGCGGTTGAGTCAGGTATTCTCCGCCCCGTTTGATTTGCGGGGTTAATCCTGATGCGTAGTGCTTTGATCGTTTATGGTGGCTGGGAAGGTCACGACCCGGAAGAATGTGCGGCGATCTATCGTCGCTGGCTCCATGAAGACGGCTATGCGGTGCGTACCGCGACCGAAACCAGCGCCTTTGCCGACCCCTCCATCCACGATCTTTCGCTGATCGTTCCGATTTTCACGATGAGCAAGATTGCCAAGGAAGAGGTCGAAAACCTCGTCAAGGCAGTTGAAGGCGGCGTTGGCCTTGCTGGGCATCATGGCGGCATGAGCGATGCGTTCCGCGAAGCGGTGGACTATCAGTTCATGGTTGGGGGCCAATGGGTGGCGCATCCTGGCAATATCATCGACTATACGGTCGATGTGACGAAGCCTGAAGACCCGATCATGGACGGCATCCCCGCGTCGTTTCCCTACAAGTCAGAGCAGTATTACATGCATGTCGACCCCTCTAACGAGGTGTTGGCGACGACGACCTTCACCGGCGAGCATGCAAGCTGGATCAATGGTGTCGTCATGCCGGTCGTCTGGAAGCGCCGCCATGGGCAGGGCAAGGTGTTCCATATGACGCTCGGCCATCAGGCCAAGGAATTCGAGAACGCCGATATGGCCACGATTATGCGTCGGGGCATGAATTGGGCAGCGCGGGCCGAATAGGCTCTCGCTCGAAGGTGAGTTGAAACCCGACCCGTTTTGCTCTCGTATCTGAAACGATCAAGGAGAGCAGGATGAGCGTGGATTCGAGCCAAGAACAACCTGCGGGTGGAGAGCCAAGGCCCTCCGCCGACGCGTCTTCCCAAACGCCGGTGGCTCGACCCAAAGGACCGTTGGTTTATCGCCAATCCATCTGGACCCGGTTGACCCATTGGGTTTGGGTCATCTGCCTCTTCTTTCTGCTGCTTTCCGGGCTGCAGATTTTCAATGCCCATCCCGCGCTCTATATCGGCCAGCAATCGGGCTTCGAGTTCGATAATTCTGTTCTGCGGATCGGAGCGGTCAACACGCCACAAGGGCCGCGCGGGCAGACGACGGTATTCGGGCAGACGTTCGATACGACTGGCGTGCTCGGGATGAGCGGTACGGCTGAAGCGCCAGCTTATGTGGGTTTTCCGGGGGCAGTGACCATTCCATCCTATCGCGATCTTGCCACCGGCCGGGTTGTGCATTTCTTTTTCGGCTGGTTGATGGTGGCCGCGCTATTCGTCTGGTTTTTGGCGAGCTTCATCAACGGGCATCTCAGGCGGGATATCTTGCCGCGTGGTGATGATCTCAAAGAACTGCCGAGGGATATCGGGGACCATGCGCGGCTCAAGCTGCATCATGGGCGGCGCTATTCGCCGCTGCAGAAGCTGAGCTATTTCGCCGTGTTCTTCGTGCTGTTTCCGCTGATCGTGCTGACGGGACTGACCATGAGCCCCGGCATGGACGCCGCCTGGCCATGGCTGCTCGATCTTTTCGGCGGGCGGCAGACCGCGCGAACCATCCACTTCGGCACGATGGTGCTGCTGGTGCTATTCTTCATCGTCCACATTTTGATGGTGCTGCTGGCCGGGCCGCTCAATGAGCTGCGCTCGATGATAACCGGGTGGTATCGCACAAGCCCGGGAACGCCGGCTGCCGAAGGAGATAAGCCATGAGCGGCCTGATCATGAACCGCCGCAAACTGCTGGTGGGCTCCGCGGCGCTTGGCTCCAGCCTGGCGCTCGCTGGATGCGATCAGTTCGACTTTCTGGGGCAGCGCGGCCATCCTGTGCGGCAGGCGCTGGAGCAGGCCAATGTGCTGACCTATCGCGCGCAACGGGCATTGATTGGCGATCAGACGCTGGCACGCGAATATTCGGCCAGCGAAATCCGCCAGGGAATGAAGCCAAACGGCTCCACGCAGCCGACGACGCCGGAATATACTTTCCTCAAGATGCAGAACTTTGCGTCTTACAAGCTCACCATCAAGGGCATGGTGGAACGCGAGGTCTCGTTCTCGCTCAACGAATTGCGGAATATGCCGGCGCGTAGCCAGATCACCCGGCACGATTGCGTCGAAGGCTGGAGTTGCATTGCCAAGTGGACCGGGACACAGCTCGGACCGCTCCTCGACATGGCCGGCGTGAAGCCCGAGGCGCGCTACTGCGTCTATCACTGCTTCGACAATATCCAGAAGTCGCTCTCGGGCGAGATCTTTTATTACGAAAGCTCGGACCTGGTGGACGCCTATCATCCGCAGACCATTTTGTCGTATGGGCTCAACGATCAGGTTTTGCCTGTGAGCAATGGTGCGCCGGTGCGTCTGCGGATCGAGCGAGCGCTTGGGTATAAGCAGCCGAAATATCTGCACACGATCGAATTGGTCGATGATCTGACCCCATTCGGCATGGGCAAGGGCGGGTATTGGCCGGATAACGGCTATGATTGGTATGGAGGAATTTGAGAGGGCATTTGGGCTCGCCGACACCCCCTCCCAGCCTCCCCATAAAGGGGGAGGTGCTGAAGCGAGTTTGGGGCTAGATTTGTTCCAGTCTGACACGTCGCCTGGACCGGTAGGCTGGGGATGAGCTTTCCCTCAGGCCACCCATGCACCCACGGCACTTGCGTTTATTGCCATTCTCGCCCATATCACTACCAGCGTTGCGGCGAAATGTGCCGCTAACGGACTTCTCTTCTTACTCAGCGGTGAGCGGCGAAGTCAGCCCGGATAGCGAAAATGCTCCGGGTTTGAGCCAGCACCCGCGCGATAATCCCTATCGCCCGATTGCATTTTTATTTATGGCGCCTGCGGTTCGCAGCGTGCCCGCGCAGTGTTTTGCGCATGATGAAAGATCTAGATTTGACCGATTTTTCCAGTCTTGGACTGCCCACCGCCCTCGTTGATAGCCTCAAGGCGGGTGGGTTCGAGACGCCAACCAAGATCCAGAGCGAAGCGATCCCCAAGCTGCTCGAGGGCCGGGACATGATGGGCATTGCCCAGACCGGCTCGGGCAAGACTGCAGCATTTGGCCTGCCGATCCTTGCTGGGCTTGCGCAATTGACCGGCCGTCCGCGGCCGATGACGACACGCGCGCTGATCCTCGCGCCGACGCGTGAACTTGCCGTGCAGATCGAAGAGAATATCCGTAAGTTTGCAGGCTCCAAGCAGAAGATTGATACGGTCCTCGTGCTCGGTGGCGTGTCGCGCTACCATCAGGTCCAGAAGATTGCCAAGGGCGTGGACGTCGTCGTGGCGACGCCGGGCCGTCTCAAGGATTTGCTCGACGACAATAAGATCCGCCTCAATGAAACGCGCTGGCTGGTGCTCGACGAAGCCGACCGCATGCTTGACATGGGCTTCATTGCGCCGGTGAAGGCCATTGCCAAGGCCATTGGTTTGCGTCGTCAGACCATGCTGTTTTCGGCGACCATGGCGGCTGAGGTTGAAGATCTCGCCAAGGGGCTCCTCAAGGAGCCGGTGAAGGTCGAGGCAGCGCCGCAGGGGTCGACCGTCGTCAAGATCGACCAGCGCGTCATCCTTTCCGGCGCTAAGGCCAAGCGCAATGTGCTGAATGGCCTCCTCGACGACGAAAAGGAAGGCATGGAGCGCGTCATCGTGTTTGCGCGCACCAAGCACGGCGCTGACCGCGTAACGAAGAACCTCGCCATCGATGGGCATGAGGCTGCTGCCATTCACGGCAACAAGAGCCAGAATGCACGTCAGGCCGCGCTGAAGGGTTTTGCGAGCGGGAATGTTCGCATTCTCGTTGCGACCGATATTGCCGCGCGCGGTATCGACGTTCCCGGCATCACCCATGTCGTGAACTATGATCTGCCGGACGATCCGGAAAACTATGTGCACCGCATTGGCCGTACGGGCCGCAATGGCGCAACGGGCATCGCAATCACGCTCTGCGACGGCACCGAGCGCTCGAAACTGCGCGATGTCGAAAAGCTGATCCGCCGCACGCTGCCGCTTTCGGGCGACGTCAACATGGTCGAAGAAGCGACGGCTTCGGCGCCGCGTCAGCCACGGCACACTGTTGGGGCTCCTGGTGGGCAGCGAACCGCACGCAATCCAAAGCCCGATCCGCGCAAGTTCAACACGCCGCGTCCGGGTGGCGAACGTGGCAGGGGCGGCAGCCCGCGCGACGCCAACGCTCCGCGCGAAGCGAGCGCTGGCCCGGCCCGTGACCCACGCAATCCGCTGGCGCCATCTCGTTCGGTGAAGCCGCCGCGCGCTGACGGTCTGAAGGCCAAGCCGCGTTGGACCACAGGGGCGAAAAAGTCCGCAGCACGCAATCGCCGCGGCGAAGGTTAAACGAAAAGGGCGGCCCGGTGGCCGCCCTTTTTGTTTGCCAATTCTGTCTGCAACTCAGTGGTTCAAGGCATCGCATCTCACCATGAAGTCATTGCCGCAGCGCTGCGACTTTAGCAGTTACGCCACCGAAGCCATGTAGATGGTGTCTTTGTCGACCTGAGCTTGATCCTCGATGCCGGGGGAGAGGCGCTTGAGGAAGCTGAGGGCCCAGTCGTCGACATTGTGCTTGGTGGCGGCGGCCCAGAGGGCTTGCCAGCGTTGCTTGCGTTCTTCGAGCGGCATGTCGAGGGCCATGCGGAGGGCTTCGGCAGTTTCGTCGGTATCGAATGGATTAACGAGCAAGGCTTCGGGGAAGATTTCGGCAGCGCCGGCGAAGCGGGAGAGGACAAGGACGCCGGGGTCTTCGGGGTCCTGAGCGCCGACATATTCGTGGGCGACAAGGTTCATGCCATCGCGGAGGGGCGTGACGAGGCCGACGCGGGCGAGGCGATAGAGGCCGGCGAGACTGGGTTGGCCATAGGCGCGCTTGACGTAAGTGAGAGGAGCCCAATCGGGTTCAGCGAAGCGGCCCATGACGCGACCCGCCATGGCGTCGAGCGTGTCGCTGGTTTCCTGATATTCCTTGATACTGTCGCGCGAGGGTGGGGCGACCTGCAGCAAATGCACGTTTCGGCGGAAGCGCTGATTGTTGGCGAGGAGCTTTTCATAGGCTTCGATGCGCTGTGGCAGGCCCTTGGAATAATCGAGACGATCGACGCCAAGGATCAGGCGTTGATCGGCGAGGGCGCGGCGCATGCGGTGGATCATCTTCTTGGCCGCCGGGCTGGTCGAGAGACGTGTAAAAGCCTCAGGGTCCGAGCCGATGGGGAAGGCGGTCACTTCGGTTTTGGAGAAATCGATGGTTTCGGTCGACGCCGTAGCGAAGGTCGAGGGTGCCTGGTGTTCGGCGAAATCGGTGAAGGCCGCAACGTCGCGATTGGCCTGCATGCCGATCAGATCGTAGCGCGACAGGTCGCGCATGAGATCGCCATGGTGCGGGATAGCGTAAAGCGCGTCCGCCGTGGGGAAGGGGATGTGGAGATAAAAACCGATGCGGTTCTTTGCGCCGAGGCGCCGCAATTCGCTGGCGAGGGGGATCAGGTGATAATCGTGCACCCATACAACGTCGTCGGGCTTAAGGAGCGGCATAAGCGCCTTGGCGAACTGCTGGTTCACGCGGCGATAGCCCTCGTACCAATAGCCTTCGATGGTCGCGAGATCGAGGCGCAGGTGAAAGCTCGGCCAGAGGATCGAGTTGGAAAAGCCGGCATAATAAGCGCGGTGATCATCGGCGGTGAGGTCGATCTGGGCGACCTTCAAACCATCGATGTCTTCGAAATGCGTCTTTGACGATGGAGTTTCGGTGAGTTTTCCAGACCAGCCGAACCAGAAGCCTTCGTGGTTGGACAGCACCTTTCTCAGAGCGACCGCAAGGCCCCCGGCCGCAGGACCCTTGCCTGGCGTACGATTGGAAACGATGACGATGCGGCTCATAGGTAGACCCCCTAGTAAGAAAAACAATGAACCGGACGCTGGTGCGCCCGGGTCTGAACTTGCGTGGTTTCAGGCTGTAATCGACACCTCGGATCAGTTGGCCGTCGTGTCCGCCAGGATCGGTGCATCGTCGCGATGCGCCATATCGGTGAGGCCACGGATCAGTGCGTGGACTGAAGCAACATCGGCAATGCGAAGACGGGCTGATGTCTCACCGGCGCCGAGCTTGATGCCGACGCCACCAAGTTCCTGAGCGGCGAGGAACGCATCTTCATCGGTCCGGTCATCACCGATGAAGATCGGCGTGCGGCCCTTGAAGGGTTCTTCTTCCATGAAAGCGCGCAGCGCGGCGCCCTTGTCGAAGGCTGCAGGACGCGCTTCGAGCACCATTTTGCCGGGCACGAGGGAATATTGCGGATGGCTTTCCAGCACCTCTTCCATCGCGCGGAGGCAATCGCCTTCAAGCTCCGGCGCCTGACGGAAATGAAGAGCCACTGCGCCGGCCTTGGGCTCGATGATCAGTTCGGGATGCGCCATGGCGAGCGGCTCGATAGCGCGAGCGATCTTTTCGGCGCCGACGATCAGCTCTTCGTCCAGCTCTTCCATCGAGCCATCGGCGCGACGGCGCTGCGAACCGTGCGCTCCGGCGACGGGAAGATGGAGTGGGGACAGGAAGCGATCGATGTCGGAGATTTCGCGTCCGGTTATGACGGCAAAGGCGTGGTCAAATTCCTGGGTGGCGCGCTCAAGCTGCTCTGCAAGATCGCTCGGCACCACAACTGCATCCGGCCGCTCGGCGATTTCGACTAGAGTGCCGTCGAAGTCGGTGAAGATGGCCAGCGCGGGCAGCTCGGCGCCATTCCGAATTAGCATTTCGTTCATAACTTCTCTCACTTCGGATTACGGCTCATGAGACCTAACGCCACGGGAGAAGAAAAGTTCGCGCCACACGGCAGACATGCACGTGGCGGGAATATGAACGAAATCTAAATCACGCGTTCGTGATCACCTCAGGTTGGGAGCGATATGCCTTTTGTTGCGTTTTATGATCGCGAACCGGTGAACAGCTCGGTTCGGACTAAGTTGAGGGATTACCAGAACAAATGCGTCCTATGCTCACCAAGCCCGTTCAGTCGCAACTGATGCTGACCGCTCTCTTCGTTGCGGCGCTGAGCTTCATAACATTAGCGGCTTCGTTTGCGGAAATGCCGGTGACGGATGCGCAAATTGCGGTAGGGAGCAATGAATAAGGCGAGCGCAACGCAAAGCGAGCTTCAACGACCTGAATTGTTTCGGGTCGTTATTCCCATGCCAAAATGCGCTGGGATCGAAACGTTGGTCAGGCGACCGTTGAAGTCGCTGCGCAAAACTCAGGCAAGCGGAATGCCTTTGCTGCCTTTGTCGCGCTGATAGATCGACGACAAATCCCCATAAGCGGCCCGTAGATCGTCGACCCGCGCGAGCAGTTCTTCGCGCTGTCCGCGATCAAGACTTGCCAGCAATTCACCAATCGACCGGCTTTTGAAGAAAGCGTTCTCTCGGTTATAGAGCGGGCGCTCATCCGGCACTTTGTCGCGATCAGGATCAGGGACGGCATAAACCGACTGTAGGATTTGAATGTCGTAGGGAATTGCGAAGCTGTCGCGGCTGTCTTCGTAGGTGAAGAGATAATAGAAATTGTCGAAGCCTGCCCAGGTGATGCCGGATAGGCAGAGCGAGCAAGGCTCGTGGGTCGTGAGGAATATGCAGTCCTTGGTTGCGGGCCGCTGATCTTCGGGCAATTCAAAGAACTTTTTGATGGCGTGCATTTCGCCATGCCAAAGCGGATTTTCGGTTTCGTTATTGGTTTCGGCGATCACCAGCGACAGGTCAGACTTGCGGAGGATCGCCGCGCCGAACAGCTTGTTGCCTGCGGCCACTCCCCTCGCGGTTTTCGGCACGATGTCGTGCTCGATGACATCGAGAAAGCGCTGGAGAAGGCGGGTCGTTTCCAAAATCTACTCCTTGGCCTTGATCAGACCGATTAACGGAATCTCCGCGCCATCGAGAAGGCGCAGGCTATCATCAGTGAGATCATAAGACGCGGTGGCGTCAAGAGCCGCGAAGAAGGCCCGTTCCTGCGCCATGAGGTCGGCACTACAGGCCTTTTTGGTCGATGCAGGCAGCCCAAACTGGAGGCCGCCGCTCTCGATCGTGGCTTGCGTGAAATAATCGTTGCATCCGGCATGACCATCCACGCGCAGATCGGACGCGATGGAGAGTGTTATGGGGCGGCTGCCAGAGACGGGCGTTCCCGCTATGCTGGTGACCTGCCAGGTTGCACCGATGAGACCGGTTTCGATGACAGGTTCAACGACGGGTTGGGCACCCGTGTAACGCGAGACGACGATTGTCGTTGGCGATGGCGAGTTGAGATCTACCGGCACGGCGACGTCGTTGCGGAAGAGGATGGTACTACCGAGGCGGATATCGGCGACGAGGCCATAGGATTTTTTCGACCCGGTCAGATCCGAGCGGATGGCCAGCGCGAATTGGAGCGGCGGCTGGGCGCCTGAGGGAACGGAGGAGCCGGCACCAAGGACCGGGCGGCCATCGGGCAAGGTGACGAGGCCGATGTAAAGGCTTGCGCCAGCGGGAAGCGCCATCCGTTCACGATAGGTGACTTCGCCGGTCAGCGACAGGCTCTGCGCAAAGGCTGAGCTCGACAGCAGCAGAAGCGACATAACGATCGAGATAAGCCGGGTGAGCATGGCAATCCTCCCTATCGTTTTAGCGTAGCGGGTCGGCAGGACGTTGGCGAGGCAAAGTGGCGCTTGGGGTTAAGCGCCCTGTTCGCGATGGGTGACGATGAGGGGGTCTGCGAAAACGTGCTCCTCAAGATTATTTCCGTCGCCGCCGCGGTCGACGACGAGGAAATCGCTCTCTTTATCGAGCGTCGTCAGCACGCCGTGCCAGGTGTTCATGGCGATGTTGACGCCTTGGCCTGGGCCGGGGCGGAAGGCGCGGATATTGATCGGCGTGCCGCTCTCGTCCTCGGCAACGATGACCAGCCAGTGGGCGTCGCCGAGGGGATAGAATGCCTGGCTGCCGAGGGGGTGACGCTCGACAAGCGTGAGGCTGAGCGGCAAAGCGTAAGGCTGGCCGCGGAAGATCGAGATCAGTGGACGGGGATGGACGCCGCCGAGTTCGACGCGGGCAAGATCATGGAAGCGTTCGGTCTTGCCGGCATTTATCGGATAGTGGTGCGCGCCTTCCGTCTGGATGACCTGACCGAAGAGGGCGAAGGCATCTGGCGTCAGCGGCTCGATGAAGATGGTGTCGGTCATTCCGGTTTCCTCGGCTCAGAACGGCAGCTTGGCGTGGCGGTTGACGTCCTTATAAAGCAGATAGCGGAAGCGCTCGGGACCGGCATAGCAGGCCTGGGGGCAGAAGGCCCGGAGCCACATGAAATCGCCGGGCTCGACCTCGACCCAGTCGCGATTGAGCCGATAGACCGCCTTGCCCTGGAGCACATAGAGGCCGTGTTCCATGACGTGGGTTTCCTCGAAGGGAATGACCGCGCCGGGTTCGAGCGTGACGATATTGACGTGCATATCGTGGCGGAGGTCGGTGGGCTCGACGAAGCGCGTCGTGCCCCAGGTGTCCTTGGTGCCCGGCATCCAGCGGATGGGCTGGTCCTGCTCGTTGGTGACGAAGGGCGGGGGGATGTCTATACCGTCGACGACTTCATAGCGTTTGCGTACCCAATGGAAGCGGGCCGGATCGGTCGCATGATTGGTGAGGGACCACTTGCAGCCGGGCGGCAGGAAGGCGTAGCCACCCTCCTTGAGCGTATGCGTCTGACCGTCGATCGTGATGTTGATCTGGCCGGCGACGACGAAAAGGACGCCTTCGGCTTCCGGGTTTTCCTCAGGCCGTTCGGACCCGCCGCCCGGCAGGACTTCCACGATGTATTGCGAGAAGGTTTCGGCAAAACCGGACATGGGGCGCGCGATGACCCAGAGCCGGGTCTCGCGCCAATGGGGCAGGTAGGATGTTACGATGTCGCGCATCACCCCGTGCGGGATCAGGGCATAGGCCTCGGTGAAGGTGGCACGGCCGGTGTGGAGGGCCATCTGGGTCGGCAGGCCGGCGATGGGTGAGGCGTAGGTCGTTACCATGAGCTCGGGTCAATTCTGGACGATTCCGGAAAAGATTAGAGCGGAACGACGGATGAGGCCATGCCTCTTATTCGCTGAGGGCTAGGTTCTTCTCAAGCCTGCTGAACATGGACGCGGCATAGGCGGCGTATGGGCCGATCCAACGCTCGTGGATGGCGTGGACGGGCAGGGCATCGAGGTGGTTCCAGCGCTCGCGACCGCGGCGCTCGGCAATGACGAGACCGGCTGCTTCGAGAACGCCTAGGTGTTGCATGATCGTGCAGCGATCGAGCTCGGGGAACGCAGAGCAGAGCGTGCCAGTGGTCGCGGGTTCGGTCTTCAAAACATCAAGCATGCGCCGCCGGATGCGGTGGCTCAGAGCCTTGAAAATCAGATCGTCTTGGTCGTCGGTTGACATGTTATATTTTTATAACATATGGTTTTGTGGGTCAAGCGGAGGAGTGAGAAATATGCGTGCAGTCGTGAGCAAGGGGCCGCGTCCGAGCCCGGAATTTTCTGTATCCGGACGGATCAGCAAGCCGGTACACGAGGTGTTCGAGGCAGTGGCTAATCCCAAGGAATTGTCGGGGTATTTTACGACAGGCGGCGCGAAAGGGCGGCTTGAGACCGGCGCCGTGGTGACTTGGGATTTTCACGATTTTCCCGGCGCGTTTCCTGTCCATGTGGTCGAGGTCGTGCCTGACGAAAAGATCGTCCTGCGATGGGGTGCAGCGGATGGTAATGACGAAGCAGGGCAATACGAGACCACGGTGACGATGAGCTTTGCCGGGCTGGACGATGGTCGGACGCTGGTGACGATCCACGAAAGCGGTTGGCGCGATAACGCGGCGGCGCAGAAGGCGTCCTATGGCAATTGCGAGGGGTGGACGGGAATGCTGTGCGCGCTGAAAGTCTATGTCGAGCACGGGATCAACCTGCGCGCGGGCTTCTACAAATAGCGCTAAGGTTCGATTAGGGTTACCAAATTTTCAACTTTTGGTCTGATGGTTGAAGGCATGAGTAACCCAAGCGTGTCGCTTTTCGTCGGATCCTCTACCTGGCTGCAGCATCATCTGCCGTGGTTGGCAGCGCTGGCCTTGTTCATGGGCCTATTCAGCGACGAACCTCAATTCGACGCTGACCCCGACGATATGAACGGGTAGGCCGCCATTCCAGGGTGGCTCAGGGCAGGATGGCCTTGAGGCGCAGCAGCGCGATGCGTTCGACCTGCGCGCAGGCGGTGTCGAATTCATCTTGCGCCGAATTGGCGAGGCGCTTTTCGAAATTGGCGAGAATGCTCGCCTTATCGTGGTCGCGGACGGCGACGATGAAGGGGAACCCAAATTTTTGGGTATAGGCATTGTTGAGCGCGGTAAACTTTTCGCGCTCGGCATCGGTCAGGGCGTCGAGGCCAGCTGAGGCCTGCTCGGCGGTGGAGTCTGCGGTCAGGCGCTGCGCAGCAGCGAGTTTTCCGGCGAGATCGGGGTGAGCGCGGAGAACTGCGAGACGTTCTTCCGGCGTTGCCATGCGGAACTGGGTGCGGAGCGCGAAGTGGAGGCCGATGGCGGTGTCGTTGGCGGGGGCAAGTTCGCTTTCCCAGGCGCGTTCGGCGATCCAGTGCGAGTGTTCGAAGATCGATCCGTAACGGGTGACAAACTCGTCTTTGGGGAGCAGGCTGGGGGTGACTTTGGGCGCGGTGTAGGGATGTTCTTGCATCCAATGGCGGGCGATATCGAGGCGCGTCGGGACCCAGACTTTGTCAAAAGTCTTGATGTAATCAACGAACTTTTTAAGGCCCTGGAAGCGGCCGGGTTGGCCGACGAGGCGGCAGTGAAGGCCCAGCGACATCATCTTGGGGCTGCCGGCTTGGCCTTCGGCGTAGAGGCAGTTAAAAGTGTCCTTCAAAAACTGGAAGTATTCCTCGCCATTGTCGAAGCCGGGGCCGGTGACGAAGCGCATGTCATTGGTCGAGAGGGAATAGGGGATGATGAGCTGAGGGTGGCCGTGGATGACTTTCCAATAGGGCAGGTCGTCGTCATAGGTGTCCGAGATATAGGCAAAGCCACCATAGTCGGCGACGAGGTCGACCGTGTTGAGCGAGGAGCGGCCGGTGTACCAGCCGAGGGGGCGGGAGCCGGTGGCCAGCGTATGAAGTCGCACGGCCTCGGCGATCTGGCTGCGCTCTTCATCGAGCGACATGTCCTTGTGCTGAACCCACTTGTAGCCGTGTGAGGCGATTTCCCAGCCGGCGTCCTGCATGGCGGCGAGTTGCGCGGGCGCGCGCATCAGGGCGGTGGCGACGCCATAGATGGTGACGGGGAGTGCGGCCTCGGTGAACATGCGATGGAGCCGCCAGAAACCGGCGCGGGCGCCGTATTCGTACATGCTTTCGACATTGGCGTGGCGCTGGCCGGGCCAGGGGGCGGCGCCGAGGACGTCGACGAGGAAGGCCTCTGAGGCCGCGTCGCCATGAAGGATGTTGTTCTCCCCGCCTTCTTCGTAATTGAGCACGAATTGCACCGCGACATGGGCACCACCGGGCCAGTTGGCATTTGGGGCATTGCGGCCGTAGCCTTGCATGTCGCGGGGGTAGCGGTTCATCACTGTCTCATGCGTCGGTGTCGTTGAGGGCAGGGTAAGCGCAGGACGGGTGATTTTACCAGTCGTCAGATTGCACCGGGCAGTTGCAATCCATCGAAGTAGCTTTTGGCGTGATCGAAGAAGATGGCGGGGGCGAGATGAAGCGCGCTACCGGTGCGGACGAGGATGCCGAAGCGGTTCGTCGGAAGATCGGGATCGTGCAGCGGTTTGAAGATCAGGCGGCCGTCGGCGATTTCGTTTTGTGCGCCGATAGGGGTCATGATCGAGAGGTAATGGCCGCCCAAGGCCAATTCGACCAGCATGCGGATGGAATTGACTTCCACCATCGGAGGCAGCGCGAGGCCCGGGCGGCGGAGGAAGGGCTCTATGACTTCGCGGATGGAGATTTCGGGCCGGGCGACCGCGACAGCGTGATCGAGGCACTGGTCCATGGTTAGGTTTTCGGCCGAGGCCAAAGGATGGCTTGGGACCATGACGGCCCCGATATGGACATCGCGGCGGAAGGCGATGTCGATCTGACGAGGCGGCTTGGAGATGAAGCCAAAGCCGATGTCGATGCGCTCTTCGACGAGGCGTTCGACCACTTCGCTCGAGGATATGATCGAGAGATCGATGGTGAGGCGCGGATAGCGCTGGCCGAAATCTGAGATCAGGCGCGGCAGGAAGGAGAGGCCGACGCTTTCGACGGTGCCGATGCGTACGACGCCGGCACGGACGCCGCGGAGGAGTTCGATTTCGGAGACTGCGGCTTCCATTGGTGCGGCGAGGCGGCGCGAATGGCGAAAGAGGATTTCGCCGGCAGGGGAAAGGCGCATGCGGCGCTTGTCGCGGAGAAAGAGGGTGATGCCGAGGGCATCTTCGAGCTGGGCAACCTGGCGCGTGACGGCCGACGAGGCCACGTTGAGTCGGCGGGCGGCTTCACGGATCGACAGGTGGGTGGCGACCGCGTTGAAATAAAGAAGCGACGGTTGATGGAACACGCGGGCGAGCAGGCCCGCAGAAAGCGCGTGTTCGCGGGGGCGATCGGCTGTCGGGCTCTTGTCGGTCATCGTGGGACTTGTTGTTGCCGTTTCGGCAGCATAGTGCTCCCAATTTGAGAGTATCAAGAGCAGAATCGCAGTTCTATGGTGCTCTTCGGGGAAACGAATTGCGCATGCCGCTCCGAAACGCCCTACGTTCGGACGGTGTGCTTAGGAGCAGCATATGGCCGGCGGACGCCTCACCACTCACGTTCTCGACACGATGGCGGGCAAGCCGGCGCGCGGCATGCGGCTCGAACTGCACTTTGTGCATGGCGACCACACGCATCACCTTGGCGACAGCTATACCAATGCCGACGGCCGGGTGGATCAGCCGCTCCTCGCGGACGATCAGTTCCAGCAGGGCGAGTTCGAAATCCGCTTTCATGTCGGGCAGTATTTTGAGCGCATTGGGGTCGAGATCGAAACGCCGTTCCTCGATGTCGTGCCGATCCGCTTTACGATTTCCGAGGACAAGCACTATCACGTGCCGCTGCTGGTGAGCCCCTTTTCATACTCCACCTATCGGGGGAGCTGAGCCATGGTCGAGGTTGCTGATGCCATTCGGTTCCTCCTCAATGGCGAAGAAGTCACCCTCACCGATGTCGCACCTGATCTGACGCTGCTCGATTGGCTGCGGCTGGAGCGACGTTTGCGCGGCTCGAAGGAAGGCTGTGCCGAGGGCGATTGCGGAGCGTGCACGGTGCTGGTCGGCCGGTTGATGGGCGACGAGGTCATTTATGACTCGGTGACGGCGTGTATCCGTTTCGTCGGAAGTTTGCATGGGACGCATGTCGTCACCATCGAGCACCTGCGCGGCGAGAATGGCGCGCTGCATCCAGTGCAGCAGGCGATGGTGGATCACCACGGGTCGCAGTGCGGGTTCTGCACACCGGGTTTTGTGATGAGCCTTTATGGGCTGTGGATGCGGAACCCGAGCCCGACGCGACCAGCGATCGAGAAGGCGCTGCAGGGCAATCTTTGTCGCTGCACCGGTTATGCGCCGATCATTCGCGCGGGCGAGGCCATGGGCACCTATGGGCAGCCGCAGGGCGATGTGCTTTGGGCCGAACGGATCGCGGTCAAGGACACGATCAAGGCGCTGAATGATGGGCGGCGCGTCGTCATTGGCGAGGGTGACAAGCAGATCATCATCCCGGCGAGCCTCGACGATTTCGCTGCCGTTTATGAGGCCAACCCCAATGCGCGGATCGTTGCCGGCTCGACCGATGTCGGGCTGTGGGTGACGAAATTCATGCGCAATATCGGGCCGGTGATCTTTATCGGTCACCTGCAGGAATTGAAGCGCATCGCCGAGAACGCCAGCGAAGTGCGGTTTTACGCTGGCGTCTCATACTCGGAAGCGCTCCCGGTCATTCAGGCGAACTTCCCGCAGCTCGGGGAGCTTTGGAACAGGATTGCCGGCGAGCAGATCCGCAATATGGGGACGATTGGCGGCAATATCGCCAATGGTTCGCCGATTGGGGATACGCCGCCGCCATTCATTGCGCTGGGAGCAAAGCTCAGTCTGCGTCGCGGCGAGCATCGGCGCGAAATCAAGCTCGAAGATTACTTCGTCGCCTATGGCAAACAGGATCGGCAGCCGGGTGAGTTCGTCGAAAGCGTAACGCTGCCGCTGCTGCCGGCGGGCGAAAAGTTTGCGACCTATAAAATTTCCAAGCGCCGGGAGGAAGATATTTCGGCGCTGTGCGGATCGTTCCGGGTTTTTGTCAGCGATGCCGGTGTAGTCGGCATGGCTCGGATTGCCTTTGGCGGCATGGCGGCGACGCCGAAGCGGGCCAAGGCGGTCGAGGCCGCGCTGGTTGGCAAGTCCTGGACGATGGAAACCATCGAAGCGGCCGTTTCGGCTTTTGCCGAGGATTATCAGCCGATCAGCGATATGCGCGCTTCGGCCGACTATCGGCTGCTCACGGCCCAGAATTTGCTCAAACGCTTCTTCCTCGATGTTTCGGGGCAGGATGTGCGGCTGAAGCGTGAGGTGGCGTGATGAACAAGCATGCTGCGCCCATCAGCCTCGCCGTAATGCATACCAATACCCGGCACGATAGTGGGCCGAAGCACGTCACGGGTACGGCGGAATATATCGACGACATGATCGAGCCAGTGGGCACGATGCATGCCTATCTGGCGCTGTCGACCAAGCCGCATGCCGAGATCGCCGGCATGGACTTTTCGGCGGTGCTTGCGGCGCCTGGAGTTATTGGCGTTCTGACCAATGACGATGTGCCGGGCGTGCTGGATATCAGCTCGGCGCATATGCATGACGAGCCGGTTTTCGCCGATGGGGTGGTGCATTTCTGGGGGCAGCCGGTTTTCGCGGTGGTCGCCGAGACGCGCGATCAGGCGCGACGTGCAACGCATCTTGCCAAAATCGACTACAAGGAGCTGCCGTTTTTCACCGATGTGCGGTCGGCGCAGGCGGCTGGCGGCAAGCTGGTCACCCCGCCGCTCAAGCTTGAGCGCGGGGATGTGAAGGCTGGGCTGGCGGGCGCACCGCGTCGGGCAAAGGGTGCGATCACCATTGGCGGGCAGGATCACTTTTATCTCGAGGGGCAGATCGCCCTGGCGGTGCCAGGCGAGGACGAGGACGTTACGCTCTTTTCTTCGACCCAGCATCCGAGCGAAATTCAGCTAATCGTCGCGCAGGCGCTGGGCATTCGGCACAATGCTGTCACTGTTAATGTTCGTCGCATGGGCGGTGGCTTTGGCGGCAAGGAAACGCAGGGGAACCTGTTTGCCGTGGTGGCGGCGCTGGCGGCCAAGAAGTGGAACAGGGCTTGCAAGATCCGTCCTGACCGCGACGACGACATGAGCGCGACGGGCAAGCGGCACGATTTTGTGGTCGATTATGACGTCGGCTACGATGAGACCGGGAAAATCCATGCGGTGGATGCGGTCTATGGCGCGCGCGCGGGGTATTCGTCGGACCTGTCGGGGCCGGTGACGGATCGCGCGCTATTCCATTGCGACAATGCCTATTGGTATCCAGCGGTGCGAGCGCGGTCGGAGCCGCTTTATACCAATACCGTTTCCAATACGGCTTTCCGTGGCTTTGGTGGGCCGCAGGGCATGGTGGGGGCGGAGCGCTGGATCGAAGATATCGCCTATGCGCTGGGCAAGGATCCGCTCGATATTCGCAAGGCCAATTTCTATGGCACCGATACCGACAATGTGACGCCTTACCATCAGGTGGTGGAGGACAATATCATCCACCGGATCGTGGATGAGCTTGAGGCGTCATCGGACTATTCTGCGCGCCGCGCGGCCATTCTGGAGTTCAACAAAACCAATGTGGTGCTCAAGAAGGGCATTTCGCTGACGCCGGTGAAGTTCGGCATTTCCTTTACGGCGACTTGGTACAATCAGGCCGGCGCGCTGGTGCATGTTTATAAAGATGGATCGATCCATCTGAGCCATGGTGGCACCGAGATGGGGCAGGGGCTCTATATCAAGGTGGCACAGGTGGTGGCCGATGCGTTCGGGGTGAACCTCGACACGGTCAAGATCATGGCGACGTCGACGGGCAAGGTGCCGAACACGTCCGCGACGGCGGCTTCGTCGGGGTCAGATCTCAATGGTGCGGCGGCTTATGACGCGTGCCGGCAGATCAAGGAGCGGCTGCTGACGCATGCCGCGAAATTGCATCAGGTGAGCGAAGCCGAGTGCGAATGGGTGCAGGGTGGCCTTCAGGCCGGCGCGAAATTCGTGCCGTTTGCCGAGTTGGCCATGTCGGCATTCATGAACCGCGTGCAGCTTTCGGCGGCTGGGTTTTATCAGACCCCGAAAATTCACTGGGATCGGGCGACGGGTCGCGGGCATCCGTTCTATTATTTTGCCTATGGCGCTTCGGTCAGCGAAGTGACGATCGATACGCTGACGGGGGAATATACCGTCGACCGCGTCGACATTTTGCATGATGTCGGCAAGTCGCTGAACCCGGCGATCGATCTGGGCCAGGTTGAGGGCGCCTTTGTGCAGGGCATGGGGTGGTTGACGACGGAAGAGCTGGTCTGGGATGCCAAGGGGCAACTGCGGACCCATGCGCCCTCGACGTACAAGATCCCGCTGGCATCAGATGTGCCGCCGATTTTCAATGTGAAGCTGGCGGAGTGGTCCGTGAACAAGGAGCCGACGATTGGGCGATCGAAGGCCGTGGGCGAGCCGCCTTTCATGTTGGCGATGAGTGTGCCCGAAGCGCTGGGCATGGCAGTGGCGAGTGTGGCGGATTACACCGTCGCGCCACAGCTCGATATGCCGGTGACGCCGGAGCGGGTGCTGATGGGCGTCGAGCGGATGAAGCGGGAGGCGCGGGGGTGAGAACGGTGCGTGTGGATTTACCCCCACCTAGCCTCCCCCTGGTAGGGGGAGGGACAGCATCGCGCTTTTGTAAATGGCGTCGCACGACATTTAAACTGTCTCAGCGTCATTCCCGCGAAAGCGGGAATCCCATTTGCCGCTACGAGATTCCCGCTTTCGCGGGAATGACGCGGTGGGTGATTGAGGGTGCCGTGCCATGACCTCCACCGCCCTCGAAGCCTTCCTCGCTGCCAACCCCGACATCATCGCCTGCGAATTGACCTCCGTGCGCGGGTCCTCGCCGCGCGAACAGGGGACATTTATGCTGGTGGCCCTGGGCGCGATCTTCGGGACCATCGGTGGCGGGGCGCTAGAATATATGGTCATCGACCATGCGCGGCGGCTGATCGCCGAAGGGCGGGCCGAAGAAGCTATGGATGTGCCGCTCGGGCCCGAGATTGGCCAGTGTTGCGGCGGTCGGGTCATGGTGTCTCTCCGCTTCGCGGATGCTGCGATCCGCCGGGAGGTCGTGGCGCGGACGATGGCCGAGGATGCGCTGACGCCTCAGGTTTATGTTTTTGGCGCTGGCCACGTTGGACGGGTGCTGGCGCAGATCCTTTCACTGCTGCCGGTCCGCATGGAGGTGATCGATACGCGACAGGAGGAGCTTGATCTCTTGGCGCCCGGGATCGCGCATCGGCGTGTGGCGATGCCCGAGGCCGTGGTCCGCGCCGCGCCGCGCGGCAGCGCTTTTGTGATCATGACCCATGACCATGCGCTCGATTTCTTGATCGCCAATGAGGCGCTCAGCCGGCTCGACAGCCCCTATGTCGGCATGGTTGGCTCGAAGACGAAGCGCGCGAAATTCGCGAGCTGGTTTCTCGAGCAAGGGGGCGACAGGGCTGCGTTGGATCGCTTGGTGTTACCCGTAGGCGCACAAGGGCTTGGGGATAAA
This sequence comes from Devosia sp. Leaf64, assembly GCF_001421945.1. Lineage (NCBI taxonomy): Bacteria > Pseudomonadati > Pseudomonadota > Alphaproteobacteria > Hyphomicrobiales > Devosiaceae > Devosia > Devosia sp. Leaf64. The sequence goes on from NZ_LMLO01000024.1 coordinate 200,340, forward strand.
CGTCCATCCGTCATTGCGGCACTAGCGGCGGCCGAAATTATGGTCCAAATTGGGCAACGGGAAGCTTTGGACGGGCAGGTGCCTATCCCCGAAAAACAGGGGGTGGTGAGTGGACTTTGACATGCCCAATCGGCTCGAACTGACCGGCATTACCAAGCAGTTTCCCGGCGTTTTGGCCAATGATCAGGTATCGTTCGCGGTTAAACCCGGCGAAATCCACGCGCTCCTCGGCGAAAATGGCGCCGGCAAATCCACCCTCGTCAAGATGATCTATGGCATCATGCAGCCCGACGCCGGCGAAATCCGCTGGAATGGCGAGTCCATCGTGGTGCCCAACCCCAAGGCCGCGCGAAAGCTTGGCATCGGCATGGTGTTTCAGCATTTCTCGCTGTTCGAAGCGCTGACGGTGCTGGAGAACATCGCACTCGGCATGGATGCCAAAATTCCCTCGCGCGAGCTTGAGGGCCGTATCCGCGAGGTGATGCAAACCTATGGGCTAGTGCTCGATCCGCACCGGACAGTTGCCACACTCTCGGTCGGCGAACGCCAGCGCATCGAAATCGTCCGCGCGCTGCTGCTCAATCCGCAATTGCTGATCATGGACGAGCCGACTTCGGTGCTGACGCCGCAGGAGGTGGAGCAGCTTTTCACCGTCTTGCGCAAGCTCGCAGCCGAAGGATGTTCGATCCTCTACATTTCGCACAAGCTGCATGAAATCAAAGTGCTCTGCGATACGGCGACGATCCTGCGCGGCGGCAAGCTGGTTGATATCTGCGATCCCAAGCAGGAGACTAGCCGCTCGATGGCCGAGAAGATGATCGGCAGCGGGTTGAAGGATATCGTCAAGGCAGAGGGCAGGGCCTTTGGTCAGCCTAAGCTCGTCGTCAATCGTCTACGCACCAATAAAACAGGGCATTTCGACGTGCCTGTCGACAATGTCAGCTTCACCGTTCGCGCCGGGGAAATCCTCGGGGTCGCGGGTGTGGCGGGCAATGGGCAGAATGCGCTGCTCGATGCGCTTTCGGGCGAGATCATTGGCGACGATCGCGAGGCCATCACCATCGATGGTTTTGGCATCGGGATGATGAACACGACGGAGCGCCGCAAGCGCGGGCTTTGCGCGGTGCCCGAAGAGCGCAATGGTCATGCGGCGGTGGGTGATTTTTCGCTGGCGGACAATTCGGTGCTGACGGCGCGCGACCGGCTCGGCATGGTCGTCATGGGCCTGATCAATTCGGGCGCGGCCAAGACCTATACGGGCAAGGTCATTGCCGATTTTGCCGTCAAGGCGCTGGGTCCGAGTTCGACGGCGGGATCGCTGTCCGGCGGAAACTTGCAGAAGTACATTATGGGCCGCGAAATTCTGCAGAAGCCTTCGGTACTGGTGGTGAGCCAGCCGACCTGGGGTGTCGATGCGGGCGCGGCAGCGGCCATACACCAGGCTTTGGTCGATCTCGCCTCGGCAGGTTCGGCGATCGTGGTGATCAGCCAGGATCTCGATGAATTGCGGGCGCTCTGCGACACGCTGGCGGTGATCAATATGGGACATCTGAGTGCCGCCAAGCCGGTCAAGGATTTCAGCATAGAGGAGATTGGTCTCCTGATGGGTGGCGTGCACGGAGCCTCGGAGGCAGATCATGCAATTCCGGCTTGAGAAGCGTCGCGAGCCGTCCAAGGCTATGATCTACATCACGCCGGTGGTCGCCGTGGTCCTGACCATGGTCGTCGGCGCGGTGATCTTTTCGCTAATCGGCTATGATGGCATGGGAGCGGTGCGCGAGATTTTCCTGACGCCACTGACCAATAGCTACAAGTGGCAGGATCTGGGGATCAAGGCGGCGCCGCTGATCATCATCGGCGTCGGCCTGTCCATCGCCTATCGCGCCAATGTCTGGAACATCGGCGCCGAGGGGCAGTATGTTATTGGTGGGCTAGCGGGCACGGGCATCGCTCTCCTGACCTATGGCATGACCGGCTGGTGGATCCTGCCGCTGATGGTGCTGGCTGGCATGCTTGGGGGCATGGCTTATGCGGCTATCCCGGCGCTGCTGCGCACACGGCTCAACGTCAACGAAATCCTGACGAGCCTGATGCTCACCTATGCTTCCGTGCAGTTGATCTATTATCTGATCCGCGCGCCCTGGAAGGACCCCATGGGCATGGGCTTTCCGCAGACGCGGCTTTTTTCGGAAGCGGCGCGCCTGCCGACGATCATTCCGGGGACAATTGTGCATCTTGGCGTACCGATTTCAGTTCTCGTTGGGATCGTCGCGTGGTTCATCATGACGAGGTCGGTATTTGGCTATCGGATGCGCGTCGTTGGCGCTGCGCCTCATGCGGCGCGCTATGGCGGGTTTTCCGAGAACAAAACCATTTGGCTCGCCATGCTGGTGAGCGGCGGATTGGCCGGGCTCGCCGGTGTTCTGGAAGTGGCGGGTCCCTTCCAGCGCATGGTGCCGGGCTTTCCGACCAATTACGGATTTACCGCCATCATCGTCGCGTTCCTGGGACGGCTCAATCCGCTGGGTGTCATCGTTGCGGGCATTGTGCTGGCCATCACATTCGTTGGTGGTGAAGTCGCGCAGACCACCATTGGCCTGCCCAATGCGGCGACCGGTATTTTCCAGGCCATGATGCTGTTCTTCCTTCTGGCCGGCGATATTCTGATCAAGTACCGGTTGCGTCGCGTGTCGCCGCAACCATCAGTGGGAGCGGCATAATGGAACTGGCGCTCGCAATTCTGATCACGGTCGTTGGTGCATCGACCCCCATTCTGATCGCAGCGTTAGGCGAATTGGTCGTCGAGAAGGCAGGGGTGCTCAATCTCGGCGTCGAGGGCATGATGCTGATCGGCGCGATCGCTGGCTTTGTCGTGCAGTTCCACACCGGTAATCCATACCTGGCGCTGCTCTGCGGCGCCGCGGCAGGGACAGCGGCATCACTGATCTTTGGTTTTTTGACGCTTTCGCTCTCGGCCAATCAGACGGCAACGGGGCTGGCTCTGACGATTTTCGGGACTGGCTTTTCGGCGCTTGCCGGATCGTCCTATTCGGCGCGTCCGGTGACGCTGATGCAGCCGCTCTTTCCTGCCGAATTCTATGCCAATCCAATCGGGCGCGTCATCTTTGGCTACTCGTTCCCGGTTTACTTCTCCTTCGTGATGGTCGTCGCCATCTGGTATTTCCTCCACAAAACGCGCGCGGGCCTGATCCTGCGGGCCGTCGGTGAGAATGACCAATCCGCGCATTCGATCGGCTATTCGGTGATCGGGGTACGGTATCTCGCCGTCATGTTTGGCGGCGCCATGGCCGGTATCGCGGGAGCCTGTTTCCCGCTGCTGCTCACCCCGCAATGGGCTGAGCGGATGACGGCGGGGCGCGGCTGGATTGCGGTCGCGCTTGTCGTGTTCGCCTCGTGGAAACCCTTCCGCCTATTGGGTGGCGCTTATCTCTTCGGCCTTGTCATGACCACCGAGCTTTATGCCAAGGCTGGCGGCGGGCCGCTGAGCGCCGTGCCGTCCGAGCTTTGGGCCGCTCTTCCCTATATCGCGACCGTCGTCGTGCTGGTGCTGATTTCGCTCCGCCGCGATGCGTCTACCAATGCACCGGCTTGCCTCGGCAAGCCGTTCTTGCCCGCCAATTGAGATGACATTGGAACGATCATCTCGATCAAGGAACGTCAGTCAGGAGAAACATCAGATGACACTTTCGCGTCGTACATTCGTCAAAGTCGGCGGCGCCGCCTTGGCGCTGCCGCTCTTGGGCTCGCGCGCCTTCGCGCAGCTCGAAAAGGTCAAGATCGGCTTCATCTATGTCGGTTCGATCAACGACAACGGCTACAACTATGCCCACAACCAGGGCCGTATCTACGTCGAAGAACAGCTCGGCGATAAGGTCGAGACCGTATTCGTCGAGAACGTGCCGGAAGGCCCGGACTGCGAACGAGTCCTTCGCGAACTGGCCCAGCAGGGCTGCCAGCTGATCTTCGCTACGAGCTTCGGCTTCGGTGACTCGGTGGTCAAGGTTGCTGCGCAGTTCCCGGATATCGCTTTCGAGCACGCCACCGGCTACATGAACGGCCCGAATATCGGCCTATACAATGCGCGCTTCTATGAAGGTCGTGCGGTTTGCGGCACGATCGCTGGCCACATGTCGAAGACCGGAAAGGCCGGGTACATCGGCTCATTCCCGATCCCGGAAGTGGTCATGGGCATCAACGCACTGGCACTGAGCGGCCGTCGCATCAATCCAGAATTCACCGTCAAGCCGGTCTATATCTCGACCTGGAACGACCCGGCCAAGGAAGCTGACGCGGCCCGCGCCATGATCGACCAGGGCATCGATATCGTTGCCCAGCACACCGACGGCCCAGCAGCCCTGCAGGTTGCTGCGGAGCGCGGGATCGTTGGTGGCTTCGGCCAGGGTGCCGACATGTCGGCCTTTGCGCCCGACACCCAGCTTACCGCGATCATCGACCATTGGGGCCCGCATTACCTTGCCTCCGCCGAAGCCGTTCTGGCTGGGACGTGGACGCCGGGCAATACCTGGGAAGGTCTCAAGGAAGACGTCGTGCAGATGGGGCCATATGGCGCCAAGGTGCCGGAAGACGTTCGCGCTGCCGCTGATGAGGTCAAGAATGGGCAGATCGACGGCTCCTTCCATATCTTCACCGGCCCGATCAAGGACAACACCGGCACCGAGCGCGTTGCCGCTGGCGTCGTCATGACAGACGCCGAGCTGCTGAGCATGGACTGGTATGTCGAAGGCGTCGAACAGCCGGCGTAACGTCTTGCTGGAATCGCGAGAGGCGGCGTGCTGCCCCTCGCTCTGACCTCTCCCTTCTCCCCATGTGGGAGAAGGTGGCGCGTAGCGCCGGATGAGGGGTTGCGATGGCTGAGGTATACCCCTCACCCGTCTCGCGCTGCGCGCGATCCACCCTCTCCCACAAGGGGCGAGGGGAGGCCCGGTGGTTGAGGTGAAATATGGGCGATCTGGCAATTTTCTATGAGTGGCTGATGTTTGCCGTGCGTTGGTTGCACGTCATTACAGCCATCGCCTGGATCGGGTCTTCGTTCTATTTCATCGCGCTCGACTTGGGCCTGCGCAAGACGCCGAGCCTGCCGCCGCTGGCTCATGGCGAGGAGTGGCAGGTGCATGGGGGCGGGTTTTATCACATCAACAAATATCTGGTGGCGCCGGAGTTTTTGCCCGAACACCTGACCTGGTTCAAATGGGAAAGCTACTGGACCTGGATGAGCGGTGCCACGCTGCTCGCGCTCATTTACTACGTCGGTGCCGACCTCTATCTCGTTGATCGCAATGTGCTCGACATTCCGAGCTGGGGCGCGATCCTGCTCTCGATCGGGTCGATCGTCCTAGGCTGGGTGCTTTACGACGCGCTTTGCAAATCCAAGATCGGGCAATCGACGACCGGACTGATGCTGGTGCTGTTCGCCATTCTCGTCGCGGCAAGCTGGGGCTATACGCAGCTCTTCACCGGACGCGCGGCGATGCTGCACATGGGCGCGTTTACTGCGACCATCATGGCGGCCAACGTGGCCATGATCATTATTCCCAATCAGAAGATCGTGGTGGCGGATTTGAAGGCGGGCCGGGTGCCCGACGCCAAATATGGCAAGATCGCCAAGCAGCGCTCACTCCACAATAATTACCTGACGCTGCCCGTCATCTTCTTCATGCTCTCGTCCCACTATCCGCTGGCCTTTGCAACGCAGTGGAACTGGATCATCGCCTCGCTGATCTTCCTCGTCGGCGTCGTCATCCGGCACTATTTCAACACCCGCCACGCGCGGAAGGGCGATCCGCACTGGACCTGGGCTGTTGCGGTCATTCTCTTCATCACCATTGCCTGGCTCTCGACGGCGCCAAAATTGCCGGGCATCGATACGCCAGCAGTTGCCAGCGCGACCGGCGAGCGGTTCATGGCAACTGAGCATTTCAAGCTGGCGAGCCAGACAATTCAGACGCGATGCTCCATGTGCCATACGGCCGAGCCGGTTTGGCCAGGAGTCTATGAGGCGCCGAAGAATGTCATTCTCGATAATGACATCGCCATTGCCAACCATGCCAAGGATGTCGCCATGCAGGCGGGCTATGCCCATGCCATGCCGCCGGGCAATGTCACCGAGATGACGCCTGAGGAGAGGGCTATTCTCGTTCAGTGGTTCCGTGAGGGTTCGGGCTCGTGAGCCGTACGATCCTGCGTGGGCGGGTCCTCAGTTTTCATCGGGCGCCCGAAGGCATCGACGATACGGGTAGCTATCTTTATCTCGAAGACGGCGCGGTCAGCATCCAGAATGGCGCCATCATTGCCGTCGGTGATTTTGCCGAAGCCGATACGGCTGGATCAGTGATCGTCGACCATCGGCCGAACCTGATCATGGCCGGCTTCATCGACATGCACCTCCATTATGTGCAGAGCCAGATGATGGCGTCTTATGCCGGGTCGCTGCTCGATTGGCTCAATACCTATACCTTCATCGAGGAACAGAAGTTTTCCCAGCAGGGGCATGCGGACGCGGTTGCGGTCGATTTTTATGACGCGCTGATCCGGCATGGGACGACGACGGCTGTCGCTTATTGCTCAAGCCATCCGCGTTCGGTCGACGCCTTCTTTGCCGAAGCGCAACGGCGTAATATGCTGATGGTTGGCGGCAAGGTGATGATGGATCGCAATGCGCCGGACGATCTGCTCGACACGGCGCAGTCTGGCTATGACGACACCAAGGCGCTGATCGCGCGCTGGCATGGGCGGGGCAGGGGGCTCTATGCTATCTCGCCGCGCTTTGCGATCACTTCGACGCCTGCGCAGTTGGAGATGGCGCAGGCGCTCGTTGCTGAACACGGCGACACTTACGTGCAGACCCATCTTAGCGAAAACGACGCCGAAATCTCCTATTCGATGGAGCTCTTTCCCGAGGCACCGGACTATACTGGAATTTATGAGCGCTATGGGCTTCTGGGATCCAAAACGCTTCTAGGCCACTCGATCCATCTCAATCATCGTGAGACAGCAGTGATTGCTGAGACCGGGTCGGTGGCGGTATTTTGCCCGACGTCGAATCTGTTCCTCGGCTCGGGGCTTTTTGACCGCGAGCGGCTCCTCAAGCATGGCGTGCGCATTGGGCTTGCGACCGACATTGGGGCAGGGACCAGCTTTTCCATGCTGAAGACCATGGACGAAGCCTTCAAGATTTTGCAGTTGCGGAAGCAGAGTTTTAATCCGCTGGCGTCGTTTCATCTGGCGACGCGCGGCAATGCGGAGGCGCTTGGATTGGCAGAGAAAATCGGCAGTGTGGCGCCGGGGCGGGCGGCTGATTTAGTTGTGCTCGATGCGCGAGCGACGCCGACTATGCGGATGCGGATGGGGAGTGTCGAGACGCTGGTCGAGGAAATGTTCGTCCTGCAAACGCTGGGCGACGACCGCGCGATCGCCGAAGTCTATGTGGCAGGCGCAAGGGCGAAGTCCACTTTAGGCGGGTTGTGACGCCGCCTGCGATGGCCTAAAGCTGTCGCCAAACTGTTATCGAGAGGTTCCAGGCATGAGCGACTACCTGACGAAATCCGGCTTGTCCGTCCATCCTTTGCTGGTGGATTTCGTCGAGAAAGAGGCGCTTGCCGGGCTTGGCGTATCGGCCGATCAGTTTTGGGATGGGTTGACTGCTCTGGTGCGCGAGCATGCGCCGACCAATGCTCTGCTTTTGGCCAAGCGGGATGAGCTGCAGAGCCAGATCGACGAATGGCACCACAAATATGGGCCGGTCGCCAACAATCCGCAGGGCTATGAGTTCTTTCTGCGCGAAATTGGCTATGTCGTTCCAGAGCCTCAGGATTTTACGATTGAGACGGACAATCTCGATCCTGAAATATCGAGCCTTTGCGGGCCGCAGCTGGTTGTTCCCGTGTCCAATGCGCGCTATGCGCTCAATGCCGCAAATGCGCGTTGGGGCAGCCTTTATGATGCGCTTTATGGCACCGACGTCATATCCCGCGATGGCGATTTGGCGCCGAGCAAGGGGTATAATGCGGAGCGCGGGGCTGCTGTCGTGGCGCGGGCGGCGCAGTTTCTGGACGAGAGTTTTCCGCTGGCAACAGGCAGCCATTCGGATGTGATCGGGTACCATCTCGTTAACGTTGAGGGCCAGCGACACCTGCAAGTCGATACGGCGGCGGGGCGCACGGGGCTTCGCGACCCATCCGGCTTTGTCGGCTATGGTGGTACCGAGGATCAGGGCGAGATCGTGCTCCGGCATAACGGGCTGCACGTGATCCTCGTCATCGATCCAAAGAGCCAGATCGGATCGACGCATAAGGCTGGTCTTGCCGATGTCGTGGTCGAGGCGGCGCTAACGACGATTCAGGATTGCGAGGATTCGGTCGCTGCCGTCGATGCGGAGGATAAGGTCGGCGTCTATCGCAACTGGCTCGGCCTGATGGATGGCACGCTCGAAGACACGTTCGAGAAGGGCGGGCAGTCCGTCACGCGTAAGCTCAAGGCAGACCGGACCTATAAGGACACCAATGGCCAGCCACTGGTGCTCAAGGGGCGCTCGCTGCTGCTGGTGCGCAATGTCGGGCATCTGATGACGACCGACGCGGTGCTGCTGGATGGCAAGCCGATCGGCGAAGGGCTGATGGATGCTGCGGTGACGGCGCTTTGCGCGTTGCACGACAAGGGCAACAATTCGCGGACCGGGTCGATATATGTCGTGAAGCCCAAGATGCATGGGCCGGAAGAAGTGGCCTTTGCCTGCGCGATTTTCGCGTCGGTCGAGGGTTTCGTGGGGCTCAAGTCGAACACGATCAAGATCGGTATCATGGATGAGGAGCGCCGGACTTCGGCTAACCTCAAGGCCGCGATCTATGAGGCGCGGAGCCGTGTGTTCTTTATCAATACCGGCTTCCTCGATCGGACCGGTGACGAGATCCATACGTCGATGGAAGCAGGCGCGGTGCTGCGCAAGGACGAGATCAAGTCCGAGCGCTGGATCAGCTCTTATGAAGATCGCAATGTGCTGATCGGGCTGGCTTGCGGCTTTTCGGGTCGCGCGCAGATCGGCAAGGGCATGTGGGCCCGGCCGGATGATATGGCGGCGATGATGAATGCCAAGATCGGGCATCCAAACGCTGGCGCCAATACGGCATGGGTGCCATCGCCGACGGCGGCAACGCTGCATGCGCTGCACTATCACCAGGTCAACGTGTTCGAGGCGCAGAGCCGTCGGCATAATCAAGCAGTGCCGGGACTGTCGGACCTCTTCTCGATGCCGGCACAGGTGCCCTATTCGTTGAGCCGCGAAGAGATCACGCGTGAGCTTGAGAACAATGCTCAGGGCATTTTGGGCTATGTGGTACGTTGGGTGCAGCAGGGTGTTGGCTGCTCAAAGGTGCCGGACATCAACAATGTCGGGCTGATGGAAGATCGTGCGACTTGCCGTATCTCTTCCCAGGCGGTGGCGAACTGGCTGCGGCATGGTCTGGTGAGCCGCGATGAGGTGACCTCGGTCTTCGAGCGCATGGCCAAGGTGGTCGATAGCCAGAACGAGGGCGATCCGATCTATCGGCCGATGGCGGAGAACTACCAGTCTGTCGCGTTTCAGGCGGCGCTGGATTTGGCGCTGAAGGGGGCGGATCAGCCGAGCGGGTATACGGAACCGCTGCTGCATGCGGCGCGGCGCAAGGTCAAGGCGCGGGACGGGAAGTAGGGTCGCATCCCCTCATTCGTCGTCACCACCGGGCTTGTCCCGGTGGTCCATGCGGAGGTGAGATGGATTGCCGGGACAAGCCCGGCAATGACTACGGTTAATGGGTAGTGGCCTAGACTTCCATCAACGCCAAGCGTGCCGCCTTCGCCATCTGCACCAGAACCATGTGCATGTCTTGCGGAACGCTGATGGGCTTTTCGAACCAGATGCGGCGGATGTCGTCGCCGTGGGCGATGTCGATGCCTTCTGCGTCGACGCCGGCGAGAAGCCATTTGCCGCTGGGGGCTTTGGCGTAGTGTTGAGCGTAGAGATCGACCGCGTCGGCGTGGTCTTCGTTCATGTGTTCGAGGGCGTGCGCCTCGGCAGCGGCCAAGGCCGGGTCGGCATTGGAAAGTAGATCGGCCGAGGTCAGCGCATAGGCTTTGCCGAAGCCCGCATTGAAGCTGGCGGATATGGGGTCGAGCCGCACGAAGCGGAAGTCGCCGAGGTCGGCATAGAGCTTTGCCTTGGGCTGGTGGGCCAGATAGCGCGCAGCGATGCGGAGGCTATCGGGTGCTTCTCGGTCGAGGATCGTCGCATTGGCGGCAATGGAGATTCGTGGATAGGCGAGGGGATCGCCTTTGCCCGGCTCGCCGAGAAGGAGCGAACAGCGGCCATCGGCTTTGAGCGCGGGAAAATGAGCGGCGAGGCCCGAAATCAAAAGTACAGGAGCCCCGTCAAAATCGGTCGAGACACCGACCCGCGTCACTTGCGGCGCGCCGTTTGCCGGATCTAGCGTTGCGAGCGCGCCGTGGCGCGCGGTTCGGATCAAGTCCTTAGCCTGGCGCGATGCTGCGGCATCGGTCGGCTGGAGCAGTGTTTTTTCTTCCATGACATGTCCCTCGAAGTTGATGCCGGAACTATGTCAGGAAATGATGATCGTCAATGTCAGATTATATGGGTCGGGAGGATGATATTGGTGCCATCATGGAAAACCTCCACCGTGTTAGCGACCAGATTGACCGAGGTATTTATCGGCTCACCGGTGCCGGGATTGCGGGCGTAGCGCGGGTGGGCGCCCGAGGCGATGAGAAGGCGCAGGCGATGGCCGGGGAGGAACGTGTGCGCGGTGGCATGCAATTTCAGGTGCAGCTTGGGTGCGCCTCCCGGATGGGATGAACCGTCCGGGGTGATGTGGAGGAGACCGTCGCAGATGTTGCGCGAGATGCCATCGGGCCCGACATCGTTCAGGCGGACGAAAAGATCGACATTGGGATGCTCGGCCTTGATGCTGAGGTTGACCTGGCATTGGCCGATCACTGTCAGCTTCTGGAGCAAAACCGGGCCTGTATAGACGAGGACATCGCTGCGCGCTTCAAGAGGGGCATTGTCGACTGATCCGGCGCCGGTAAAAGCAAAGATTGCGCCGCCAATATTGGGCGTTGGGTCGTTGGGATCGTAGCGATAGCTGTCGCTACCGGCTGACGGTTCTGGGCGCTCCAGAAGGCGCTTGTCCGACGCGATTGCGTAAGTGACTGGGGTCGGCGGACCTGGTGGATAGCGGTCGAACTCGTGCCAGGCATTTTCACCTGAGATGTGAAGCCGGACAGGATTTTTGCGAAGACCAGAGGCATCGCCGAGAAGCTTGGAGCGCATCCAGATCAGCGTTTCGCGGAGGTTGTCGCGTTGCAGTTCTTCGGCGATGTGGAACCAGGTGCCGACCGTCAGAAATGGCGTGTGGCCGAGTTCGACGAGGCGCTGATAGTCGGCCAAGAGTGGATCGACCATGAAGTCGTACCAGCCGGAGATGAAATGGACCGGTGGTGTCGATTTGGATAGGCGGTGGCTGTGGTCGATCTCTTTCCAGAAGCCGGCATTGCCAATGGCATGGTCGAACCAATAGCGCCAAAATGGGATCTGGTGGCCCACGGCAGCAATATCGGCGTCGATCAGGGGCAGGACGCTCGCAGCGCGCTCGGTGCGGCGCTCGATGTCACCGGAGAACATGCGAGCCGCAGTTGCCAGTGGATTGGTCCGCAGACCCTCGATGACCTGCACCCAGGACAACCAGAGATTGAGGTGGAAAGCGCCAGAGGGAAAGACGACGGGCTGGAAATTGGAGGTGGTGACCTTGGTGGCCATGGCTGAAATGGGCGGAAGAGCGTCGGAAATAGCCCACTGCGCATAGCCGAGATAAGATGGACCTGTGAGGCCTATGCGGCCGTCGTACCAGGGCTGTTGCTCGAGCCACTTGAGTGTCGCAAGACCATCGGCGCGTTCATTGGCGAAGGGGTCGAAATCGCCACCGGAAAGCTCGGTGCCGCGGCAGGCCTGGATGACCACATGGAAACCGCGTTCGGCATAGGCCTCGCAAATGGCGCCAAAGCCGCGACGGCCATAAGGGAGCCGCATGAGGATTGTCGGGTGCGGGCCATCGGCGCGGGGAGCGTAATGGTCTGTCTTGAGGAGGACGCCATCGTCCATCGGCACGGAAATGCCGCGCGTTTTCTTTACTCCATTGAGCCGTGGCGGAAGATCTTCCAGCCAGGCCAAATAGAGTGAAGAGAGGCTCATGGGCTCAGCTCACGAAGTCGAACTTGTCGACATCGAATAGCCCGCGGTCGGTCATCTTGAGATGCGGGATGACTGGCAGCGCGAGGAACGAAACCTGAAGGAAGGGTTCGGGCAGGACACAGCCCAAATCCTTGGCCGCATCGCGGAGGATATGGAGATCGTGCGCAACATCTTCAAAGGTTTTGAGGCTCATGAGGCCGGCAATCGGCAGGGCAAGTTCGGCCGTGACCTTGCCACCATCGGCGACGACGAAGCCGCCACGCAGCTCGATCAACCGATTGACTGCAACCGCCATATCTTTGTCGGTGGCGCCGACGACGGTGATGTTGTGGCTATCGTGGCCGACTGACGAGGCGATGGCGCCGCGCTTGAGGCCAAAGCCAGTGACGAAGGCGCGGCCGATATTGCCATTTTTGCCATGGCGCTCGACGACGGCGACCTTGATGACATCGGCGGCAAGATCGGGCTGGAGGCCGGTTTCTGTGGTGGCGAGTGTCGCTTCCTCGCGGAAGGTCAGGATGAGACCGGGTTTGACGCCGATAACCGGTACGCGATTTTGGCCGGGCTTGGCCTCGGTGATGAACGTCTCGGCGGCAACAGGCTTGGCTTTGACGGAGAGGAGGCCAACCGGCTCCACATGGCTGCGCGTGTCGAAGAGGGCAGGCGTGACATGGCGTCCGGCAGCGATGACGTCGGACACGCGGCAGTCTTCTAGGCTATCGACGAGGACGATGTCCGCGCGCCAGCCCGAGCCGAGGAGGCCGCGATCGCGGAGACCGAAGATGCGCGCAGCCGAGTGGCTTGCGGCGCGATAGACATGGTGAAGGGGGCGTCCCATGGCGATCAGGCGGCGGATGGAACTGTCGAGGTGCCCCTCTTCTTCGATGTCGAGAGGATTGCGATCGTCGGTGCAGAGCGCGACGAAGCTCGAGGTGTTTTCGTCGAGGATTTCGGCGAGGGCTTTCAGGTCCTTCGAGACTGAGCCTTCGCGGATCAAGATCGCCATGCCTTTGGCGAGCTTTTCACGCGCTTCCGCAGCGCTTGTCGCTTCGTGGTCGGTGCGAATGCCGGCCGCGAGATAGCCATTGAGCGCCTGGCCGAGGAGGAGGGGGGCGTGGCCGTCGATGTGACCGTCCTGATAGGCAACGAGTTTAGCGAGAATCCCGGGATCGGCGTTGAGGACGCCGGGGAAATTCATCATCTCGGCGAGGCCAAGGGCCTTGGGGTGACTGCGGAAGGGCAGCAGGTCTTCGATTTCGAGCTGGGCGCCGGCGGTTTCGAAAGGAGTGGCGGGCACGCAAGAGGAAAGGTTTACCCGCACATCCATGACAGTGCGCTCAGCGCTATCGAGGAAATATCGGATGCCTTCGGCGCCGAGAACATTGGCGATTTCGTGGGGATCACAGAGGGCGGTGGTGACGCCGTGGGGGAGGACGCAGCGGTCGAATTCGAGCGGGGTGACGAGCGAGGATTCGATGTGGAGATGGGTATCGATAAAGCCGGGGACGGCGAAGCGGCCGGTGCCGTCGATCTCGGTCTTGCCTTCGTAGCGGGCATGGGTGCCGACGATGCGGTCGGCGACGACGGCGATATCCGTGACGGTGACCGCACCGGTGATGACGTCAATCATGCCGACATTGCGAATGACGAGGTCGGCCGGTTCCTTGCCCTGTCCAGCCATGATCATGCGGGTCACGAGGGCAGGGGAGGTCATCGGCAAAGGCTCTCTTGTGGTCATATGGGAGGGTCGGTCGGGCGGCGCGCTGCGTCAAGCCCTCTCAAAAGGAACCCTGATGTGCGCAAGACGTTGGAATCATCAACACATTCGGGAGCTGACGCATGGAAACCTACGATCCGAACAAGAACGCCACCGAGGTTCGGCAGGCAAGCCCGCGCAAGATGAACATGCGCGTGCTGGTTGTGTCTCTTATCGGCGTGGTGATTGCTTTTGCGGTTATTCTCATCATCTACAACATGATGATGCCTGCGCCGACCACCTGAGGCATTTCAGGCGCGGCGCGTGCTGAAGGCGCCGCGCAATTCATTTTGCTGCCGTGATGGCTCGTTGATTTCCGTGGGGCCGTATAGGCAGTAGCGGTTGCGGCCGCTGTTTTTGGCGCGATACAGCGCATCATCGGCGAAGCGCTCCAGATCTTCCGCATTTTTGGCGACATCCCAGGCCGTCGCGATGCCGACGCTGACTCCGATGGTTGCCGAGCCGCTGGACAGTTCCATGGGCTTGGACAATTCAGCGACGATCTTTTTTGCAAGCTCGATCGGCTCGTCATGGCTGAAAATGCCCGGCTGGATCACGGCGAATTCGTCGCCGCCTAGCCGGATGAGGGTATCGTTGGGCGACAGCAAGGGTGCGAGGCGTCGGGCGACGAGGGTGAGCAATTCGTCGCCTGCTGCGTGGCCCATGCTGTCGTTCACCTCCTTGAAGTGATCGAGATCAAGGGCAAGAAGCGCTAGACGGGGCTGATTGTCGTTCGGCGGGGCAAAGCAGCTTTCGAGCGTGGCGCGGAACATGCTGCGATTGCCGAGGCCGGTCAGCGGATCGCGCAGGGCGCGTTCGTGGGCTTCTTCGCGTTCGGCCTGCAGTTGTTTGAGGACGCGACGCAGGCTGCGCAGGAGCTGCACGATGATCAGCGCCATGATCAGCACCCCGGCGACGAGCGCGGGAAGAGTGTCGCTGATCAGATGAGAGCCCGGACGGGAGGCATTCCAATCGAGCCAGGCGATCGTCTGGCCTGAACCGTCGACGACGGGAACGGCAGTGGTGCCTGCCGGTTTTTCGAGGGTGAAGGCCGGGTTGTCGACGAGATATTCCGTCCCCATGTAGTTCGCCATTTCGGCATCGAGCAGCACGACGGAGATGAAGATGGCTTCGGACCCCAGTTCGGATGGATTGGAGCCGCTCAACGACAGGAGAGGCATGGCGCCGACCAAGGCCGGGTGACCGTCGACCAGGGTGAATTCAACGATGTTGGGCGGCGTTTCGGTATTGCCCTCGTTGAAGGCGGAAATGGCGGCCTGAACGTCGAGGGTGCGCAACTGCTGGAGGAGGGGCTTCAGCCGATCGATGGTATCGACGGAGGTTTCTGGCGCGACATGACCGCCTTCGTGCACCGCCATGACGGGGTTATGCTCGGAATCGACGAGGTAAAGGCGGTTGTGGCCATAGGTCTGATAGGCGTAATTGCCGAGGTTTTCGGCAAGCCAGGCGCTGTCTCCGCGTTCATAGGCAGACACGGCTTCATCCCAGACGGCAATATCTTGCTGCGCGGTTTTCATATTGACCGCGAGTTCAGCAATTCCGCGTTTCAGCAGTTCACTTTCATGCCCATAGGCATCCGCATCGATCCGCTGGGCGGACCAGACCAGAAAGCTGCCGAGACCGACGAGCGCAATCACCGCGACCGCAAACAGCAGCAACAGAAAGCGGGTCGAAAAATGCGAACGGTCTTTGACCGACATAGCGCGCTCCAGTCAGGCACTGAGAAATCTATGTGAGGACGATGAGTGGAGGATGAATCGTGATCAGAGATTGTAACTTGCGTTAATCAACGGTTTCCGCGACGCCTGGGAGAAGTTTGCGGTCTGTTCCTCGCCCGAGTGATCAAGTAAATCTGTCTGGGAATAGAGGAGGATGATCCATGGCTATGGTCCGTGCACTGGTGCTTGAACGTCAACACGAACTCGCCCTGCGCGATATCGACATGCCGCTCAAGGTTGGTCCGGGCATGGTGCGGATCGCGATCCATACGGTCGGGGTTTGCGGGTCGGACGTGCACTATTATACGCATGGCCGGATCGGGCCTTTTGTCGTCAATGAGCCGATGGTTCTCGGCCATGAGGCATCGGGGACAGTGGTCGAGGTCGGGCAGGGCGTCGATCACCTCAAGGTGGGCGATCGCGTCTGCATGGAGCCTGGCATTCCTGACGCCAATTCGCGGGCGAGCCGGCTGGGCATGTATAATGTCGATCCCGCTGTCCGCTTCTGGGCGACCCCGCCAATCCACGGCGTACTGACGGCTGAAGTCGTGCATCCTGCAAATTACACGTTCAAACTGCCGGACAATGTCAGTTTTGCCGAAGGCGCGATGGTTGAACCATTCGCAGTCGGCATGCAGGCGGCGGCCAAGGCCAAGATCACGCCCGGAGATACCGCGGTCGTTCTTGGCGCGGGACCAATCGGCACGATGGTGGCATTGGCGGCATTGGCAGGTGGGTGTGCCCGCGTGATCATTGCCGATCTGGCGCAGCCAAAGCTTGATATCGCGGCGCAGTATCAGGGGATCATTCCGGTCAATATCCGCAACGCCAATATCGCCGAGAAGGTCAGCGAGATCACCGATGGATGGGGCGCGGACGTTGTCTTCGAATGCTCAGGATCGCCCAAGGCTTGGGAAACGATCATGGACCTGCCGCGGCCGGGCGGCGCGATCGTCGTCGTCGGTTTGCCTGTCGAGCCGGTCAAGGTCGACATTGCCGGCGCCTCGACAAAGGAATTGCGGATCGAAAATGTCTTCCGCTATGCCCATCAATATGACCGCGCCATCGCGCTGATTGCCTCGGGCAAGGTGGACCTCAAGCCGCTCATTTCCGAAACGTTTGCCTTCGAAGCTTCCAAGGCGGCATTCGACCGGGCAGTGGAAGCACGCCCGGACGATGTCAAACTGCAGATCCGCTTCGAGCGCTAGGTTTCGGAACCAAACAAAGTCCGGCAGATTGTCACCTAAGCGTCACTTTCGGACATTGCGGGCATGGATACCGGTAATAGCTTCGGGCTGACAGACACTTATCTCCCCGAGCATATTATTGCGATCAGGCTGATCATCGCGTCGATCTGCGGCGCGGTGATCGGCTTCGAGCGGCAGATCAGGACGGCCGAGGCCGGGCTGAGGACACATATCCTGGTGTCGGTGGCAGCCGCGCTCTTCACCATCTTGGCGTTCGAGATTTTCCACACCATCGGCACGGGAGAGGGAACGCAGGCCGATCCCATTCGTGCGGTCGAAGCCGTTACGGCCGGGATAGCCTTTCTGGGCGCTGGGGCCATTTTCCGATCAGGCGGCACCGTGCAGGGCCTGACGACGGGGGCAGGGATGTGGCTTGCTGGGGCTGTGGGCGTCGCCTGCGCGCTTGGCTTTTACACGATTGCTGCGGGGACAACGCTGTTGGCGGTCATCGTATTGGCCGCGCTGCGGGCCGTGTCCCACCAGATGGTCAAGAAGGATGGACCGGTTTTGCCTGGCGATATCTGAATCGCTGACGGGCCGCGGGGAGAAGCATATTAGTCGCCAGGCAGCATTGAGGGACAATGTGCTGCCGGCGGATACTTCTCCCCCCGTACGGTTGCGATCGGGAGGTATCGCAACCGTGCCCCCTCGCCAGTTCACTTGGAGCTGAACCGGCGTCCAGACGTCGATGGTGCAGATCGACGCCCGTATTCGAGGACGGGAAGCAGGGCTTGGGAAATACCGGGCGATAGTCAGCCCGGCCGCTCTGCTTCCCGTCGAGGCATGTAACCTGTGGACGCAGGAGTTACATGCCAACGGCGTCCAGGCGCTCATTGCGCACCCAGAATTCCGCTATGCCATCAAGCTCCCAACGATAGGCGTCGAGTTCGGGCTGGCGAAAGAAGACGGCTGCCGCGCCGGCTTCAAGGTAACTGGATCGGCCCGCCCGATCTGTCGGGGGGACCATCACCACGATGTCGACGCCTTTTTGGCGAAGCCAGCCGTGGTGGCTACGAACAAATTCCAAGGTCGCCCTGCTATGATCCTTCAGGTCGATGACCAGAAAATCCGGCCATTGCGCCAGAGGATCTTCCAAAACGCGGGTTAGACCCTGAAGGCCGATTGCGCCATCGCCGAAGTGACAAACTGCAGGGCCGCCGTTTTCAGCAAGCATCCGCATGAAGAGACGTGCCGAATGGCAGTCGTCATCGATCAGCCCAATGAAGGGTGAATGCTTGATTGAAAGGGACACACGCTACCTCTTGCCCGGCGCCGCTCCGGGCAAAGCTACTCTTGGACAGGCATGAAGCGCCGCGCTGTATGCCGTTTAGAAATCACTACTGTGGTGGTCGTAACGCGTTCCAGGGGCGAGAGCCACAGGGAACAAGCCGGGAGAACTGCACCGACATCCGGCATATGTCTGGGTCGACGCTGCGCCGCTAGGCAACACCGGGTAAAGTGCAGGTAAGTAGCGCTTGCTTTTTACATGTAACGCGGCACTATTAACGTCCAGGGGGGGGTAAAATGGCCGAGGACGGCGTCACGAGGGAAGAAGTGCTTGCGGCACTCGATCGGCTATCGGCTTGGCCCGATATGGCGCGGTCGCCGCAGATCGTCCGCTTCCTTGATTATATCGTCAGACATCGACTCGATGACGATATTCAATCCATCAAAGCCTATTCGATCGCCGTCGATGTCTTTGGCCGCTCAGCCGATTTCGACCCGCAGAGCGATCCCATCGTACGCGTGCAGGCGCGGCGGATGCGGCAGCTTTTCGACCAATATTATGCAGGACCGGGAGCAGAGGATACGGTTCGTATCGTGTTGCCAGTTGGACGATATGTGCCTGATTTTATTGAGCATGTGGTTGAGCCAGCAGGTGTCGTGGATGAAGAGGGCAGCGAGCCCGACCTGACGCCACCTGCATCGCGGCGTGGACATGTCACGGTTTCCTGGCTCGTTCTGCTGGTCATTGCGATCGGCGCCGCAGCGCTTGCCTACTCGCTTTCGACCTGGGGGCCGCGGCAAGACCAGCAGGTCGCGCGCAACGGGGCGATTCAGCAGCCCAGCATCCGCATCATGGAATTTCAGAACCTGACGGATGACCCGACGATTACCGCCGCGGTGGCGGGACTGGCGGTCGATCTCGTCGATCGCATGCAGACGCTCAATTTCCTCAATGTGGATTATGGCGGGCGCGGGGAGATCGGCGGGCAGGGCCTGCCCAAGGACGGCTATACGCTGACGGGAATCGTGCGCCGTGATCCAGCAACCCAGGTAAATTACCAGTACAGCGTGCTCGTTACCGAGGTCGCGACCAATAATGTCATCTGGAATCGTACAATGGTGGTCAGCGGCTCCCAGCTTGCGGACACGAATCGGATCGAGGCGCTTTCCATCGACATCACGTCGGTCCTGGGTAGTGCGCGCGGCCCGCTTCATGCGCGGGCGCGACATCTTCTGATGCAAGGCGCGCCGACCGGTGGCGAAAGCCCCTATGTTTGCCGGATCATGTTCAGCATTTACCGCGAGACCATGACAGCGGCGGCGGCTGATCGGACGCAGGCGTGTTACGCAGCCTTGCCCGAACAGGATCAGAACAACGGCATCGCTCTGGCGGCGGTGGCGAGCATCATTGCGGAAGCCCCGGGCAATCGCGATGTTACTCCAGCAGCTCGGCTTGGCCGATATCGCGAGGCCGGCGATATGTTGGTGCAGGCCGTGCAGGCGCTGCCGACCAGCAGTTTCGTCTGGGAACAGCGCGCACGGCTTTATGAGGCCATGGCGGAACACGCCTTGGCAGAAGCTGCCTATGGCACGGCTTTACAGACCAACCCGGCCAATCTCGATGCGGTGGCGGCGCATGCGCGGCATCTGGCGTTTATTGGCCGGCTCGATCAGGCTGAGCCACTTGCCGAAAGATCGCTGTCCGGGCCGATGACAATTCCAGATTGGTATTATGGAGTGCCAGCGCTTGCGGCATTGGAAACCGGCGATTTCTCGCAAGCCGAGCAGTTTGCCGACACCTATGCGCGGGCGGATCGGGAAGTGGGGCCGATATTGGCGATCTTGGCCGCTCAAGGTCAGGGCGACGAGGAGCAAGTGGCCAGGGAATTGCCGCGGGTTTTGGAGGTGCCGTCGTTCCGGGCGGGGGGCATCATTACCCAATTGCGTCGGCGGATCACCGACACGGCTTTGCTCGATCGAATCCGGATGGGCCTGGCCGAAGCGGGCGTGCCGCAAATGTCGCTGGTGACCGCGTTCTGATCAGTGGCCGCTCGAGTGGCTGAAGAGGTTGATCACGAGGACGCCGGAGAGGATCAGGCCGATGCCGATCAGAGCAGGCAGATCGAGCGATTGGCCATAGGCGAAATAGGCGATGATCGAGACGAGGATGATGCCGACACCGGACCAGATGGCGTAGCCGATGCCAACGGGAATGGTCTGCAGCGCCAGCGAGAAAAAGTAGAAGGTGATGCAATAGCCCACGACGACAACAATCGAGGGAACGAGTTGGGTGAAACCCATGGAGGCGCGGAGGAAGGAGGTCGCGATGACTTCGCCGACAATGGCTATCGCGAGATAGGCGGCGCCATTCATGATGCGGGGTCCGCAAAAGTCGTCTTGCAGAGTTCGACGAAGCGCGTGCCGCGTTCTTCGAAATTCTTGAACTGATTATAGGACGGGGCGCCGGGGGACAGAATGACCGTATCGAAGCGATCGCGCTGGGTCGCTAGCGTGGCGATGCCGCTTTCGAGGTTTTCCGTTTCGGTTACGCTGATGTTGGGCGCGATCTTCCGGGTCGCGCTGGCGAGGCGCGTGCCTGTGACCGGGAGCGTGATCAGCGTTGTTACACCGCGCAGAGCGAGGAGGCTGGCGAGCTTGGCATAATCTTGCTCGCGCTCGTGGCCGCCGGCGATGAGCGCGATGCGGCGGCCTGGATAGGCGGCAAGAGCCGCTTTGGTGGCTTCGGGGGTAGTCGAGATCGAGTCGTTTACGATTGTCAGATCGCCGAGGCGGTGCTCTTCAAGGCGATGGGGCAGCGGGCGGAAGGCGGCGATACCCGCGATAATGCCATCCATGCTGGCGCCGACGGCCAGAGAGATCTCGGCGGCAAGCTGGGCATTGTCGAGATTATGGGCGCCCTTCAGGCGCGATCGCGACACGGCGCTTTCGAGCGCGCGCGCTTCGGCTTCGCTGAGGGATTTGACCAGGCGGCGATGGTCGCGGACGGCTTTGGCGACCAGCGCGTTGGGCGCGGCCGCCTTGCCGAGGGCGACGGCGAAACTGCCGTCGCGATCAACGAGATTGAGCTTGTCGGCGTAATAGCGCTCGACAGAGCCGTGCCAGTCGACATGTTCGGGATAAAGGTTGGTGATCGCGGCGACATCGGGCGTGAAAGCCATGTCGGCGGTTTGATAACTTGAGAGCTCGAAGACGACGATGGCATGTTTGTCAGCGATTTCGAGGGGGGCGAGGCCGACATTGCCGGCGAGGCCAGCATCGAGGCCGGAGCGCGCGAGCATCAAGTGGACAAGGGTCGCGGTGGTCGATTTGCCCTTGGTGCCCGTGATGGCGATGACCGTGCGGCCCCGGCGATAAGTGGCGCCCCAGAGATTGAGGTTGGAAGTGATCTCGATGCCGGCTGCGCGGGCGGTTTCGAAGATCGGCTTGTATCGGGAGACGCCTGGGCTTTTCACGATGGTGCCGAAGCGGCGCTCGGCGATGGCGGCCGGGAGATCTGAGGGGGTGATCGCTTGGGTGTCAGGGATATCGGCGGTGCCGCTATCGACGGTGACGAAGACTGAAAGATCGGGCTGCAGGCGCTTTAGAAACTGGCGGGTGGAATTGGCCTCGCGGCCGGCGCCATAGAGGAGGACCGGGGCATCAAACCGCATGGGCCGCCACCTTTGCTGCAACGGCGGGCGGGATGTGGTGGTCGTGGCTATCGGTCAGGCATTCGGCCATGGCGCGCTGCAATTGCTCCTCGCCATATTGGGCGAAAAGGTCCGCCTTTATGCCGCGGACCACGGCATCCTGATGCCAATCGGCGTGGCGGGTGAGGGTGTAAAAGCAGGCGGCGGCTTCGAGGATTTCGCCCACACATTCCCAGGGTTTTTGGCCGGTGAGGCCGGAGAGTTCGCGGAAGGAATGTTCGTTGGCGGGCTCATCGAGGAGGTTCTTGCCGAAGATTTTCAGCAAGCGGTCCTTGGCCATAAAGGGCGCGAAGATCAGGAAGACGAAGTGGCACTTTGGGCATTCGCCGCACCAGAGCGGGCCGTCGTTGCCGTTGAGGCGGAAATTGCGATTGCAGCTCGAAAAGACGGAATCGAAGCGACCGCCCTGGGTGAATAGCGAGGCGATGCGGGCTTCCGAATAGGGGCGGAGCAGCGAGAAATACTTGAGGGCGCCGCCGGTGGCATTCGAGAGCACGTCGGCGATCAGCAGCTCGAAGCCAAGGGATTTCGAATATTGGTGATTGGTCTCGCGACCGTCGAATTCGATATTGCCTTCGCTGGCCGAGCGTTCGTTGCTGAGAACGATCTGATCGTAGCCGAACAACAGGGCGCAAAGCGAGGCGATCATGGAATTGATCGCGGTCGAGGGGACGTGGCCGTTGTAATAGCCGGGTTCTTTGCCGAGCCGAATCATTTCGGCGTCGAGGGTGCGCGTGACGTAGAGCGGCGCGCGGCCTATGGCATCGACCGAGGTAAGGATCGGCCCCTTGGGATTGACGGCAAAGGGCGTGAAGTCGACGCCGACATGGCTGAGCAGTTCGACGCTGACGAGGGAGTCCTTGCCGCCCCCAATTGGGAGCAGGGTGCGCTCGGGCAGGGACACCGTCGGTTTCTGCGTTTCGGGGTCGAGTGCGGTCGTCAGCGTCAGGCGGCCAAAGCGGGCGAGATCGTTGCGGGCGTAGAATTCGCCGAGGCCGTTTTCATAGACATCGATGACGAAGGCCTTTTCGGCTTCGGTCAGCTTGATGTCGGGCGCAGCGATTTCAAAGGGTGCGCGGAGTTTGAAGTAGCTCACGCCGAGGACGAAAGCCGTCAGATCGAGAAGTTTGCGGAAAGCCGGTGTTTGCGCCTTCGCGGCATCGGCGCCGGAGGGCAGACCCAGAACTTCGGTGAAGCTGAGATCGTTCAGCCGGTAGCTGAAGCGAGCTTCGCCGCTTTGATGGTCAAAACTGGGACGGTCGATGAAGAAGGATTCGGTCACGGGCAACTCACGCGGCTTTGGCCACTCATATAGGTGATTTGTGACCACGGTGGGAGTGGGCCCTTTAGGGCATGTGGGTATTCAGGTGATGGCAGGCTGCAAACTGCGATTTTCTGCGCTTCCGGTACTCACGTACCCAAATGTACGCTCCGTTCCGGTTCTCGAAAACCGCCGTTTTCGCTCTGCCCTGACCTGAATCTCCGCATGCCCTTAGTAGATACGCATCTGCATGCGCATGACGATATCGGTGCCGATGCGCTGGAAGCCGTATTCGCGCATGGTGCAGGACCAGCCATTGCCGGCTTTTTCGATGCGGAAGAGATTGTAGCGCGCCGGATCGTCGAGCGTGCCGCCCTGCGCGGCGCTCGCTGCTGCGACGCCGATGACGGGCACTTCGTGCTCGTTGCCGGGGATGTGGTGGATCGAGGAGCGATGCGTGTGGCCGTGGAGGATCAATTCGGCACCGCGTTCGGCAATCACCTTGCGGAAGATGCGGTGGCCCTTGAGGCCGAATGAGGGGTGCTGCAGCTCGGGATTGGGCGGATGATGGATCATGACGACGCGGAAATAACCGGCATCGCCGAGGAGTTTGAGCATTCGATCGAGCCGCGCAGCCTGCTTTTCTTCGAAGCGGCCGATGGCGAGGAATGGAGCGGTGGGGACGGCGCTCGAGCAGGAGACGATGGCGAGATCGCCGACGCGGCGGACGAAGGGGTAGGTTTCGCCCTCGAGCGTTTCGCCTTCGAGATAGCTGCCCCATTCTTCTCGGGCATTTTCGAGGGCTCCGGGCACATAGGCGTCGTGATTGCCAGGGCAGACGGCAACCTTATCGGAACCGCCAAGTGCTTTGAGCCAATCGCCAGCGCGGCGTACTTCGGTGGGCAGAGCGAGGTTGGTCATGTCACCGGTGACGGCGGTGAAATCGGCGTTCTGCTCCTGCATATGGGCAACGAGGCGCGAGAGCGTTTCGGCATTAAGCTCACCGTGGCGCTTCAGCTTCCAATTGAGGTAGCCGGTGATGCGTTTTCCCACCAAGTCCTTGAGACCCACTTCGGGCATAGGAGACAGGTGGAGGTCCGAAATGTGCGCGAGCGTAATCATCGAATGGGGTTTTGCCAGATGCTGGGCAGCAGGGAAACGGTCAATCGGGACCTGGGGCGGGAAATTCAGGACAAATCGGCTTTATCCACTTGGATCATGCGGCGCAAACGCATGAGGAAACCGCTTGGCTGCATGGCAGCCAGCAAAATGAACTATCGACTTTTGCGCTGGAAACGCTACCCCTCGATCAGTTTTCAGGAGAACGACTGCCGATGCTGACCCGATTCCAGCGCGTCCGTGCCAAGGTGTTTCTGACGATTATCGGCATTATCCGCCATATGACCATCGGCACCAAGGTGATGCTGATCGATGGCAATAAGGTCTTTCTGATCAAGCATACACTCATTCCCGGATGGCAGTTTCCGGGCGGAGGGATCGAGCCGGGGGAGACGGCGGAGGCTTCGGCCGCGCGCGAGACGCTGGAGGAAACCGGGCATCGGGTAACGGGGCCGATGGAGCTCTTTGGCGTCTATCACAACACCAGTGTCGTGACGAACCGCGACCATGTTCTGCTTTATATCGCCCGGCAGCATGAATTTGCCTTCGAGCGGAAGAAGGACCACGAAATCGCCGAATGCGGCTGGTTCGAGATCACAAAGCTGCCGGACGGCGTAACCCCCGCGACGTCGCAGCGCATCGACGAGGTTTTCGACGGTGCGCCCAAGCGCGATGTGTGGGGTTATTGAGGCTTAGCGGCGGCCGGGCAGTCGCTTGGTTTGCGTGAGACTTGGGTTGGCCACGGCGAGGCCCGTGCCAAAAACGATAGCGTCTTCGACCAAGCCGGTCTTAGTCTGGCCGTAGCGCTCCATGGCGGCGCAGCGAATGCGCCAGCCGACATAGGATGATGCAAGGGCGGTAACGACAGCCAGGGCCGCGCCCGTGGTGCGTTGATCTCTCGGAGCAAGGGCGGCACCGGCATAGGCTGCGGTGATGCTCCGGACGGCTAGGCCAATGGGCACAATTCGGTCAGGGGCCGATTTCATCTTATCGCCGGCCATTTCTGCGGCAGCGAAGGCTGTCGCGCCTGCGGTGACGACCGGATTGCGGAAGAGTTTCTGGAACGGCAGGCTAGCGTCGATTTCCTGGCGATTAGTGGCAATGGCGATTGCCGCAAGCGGGCTAATGCCGCGCTGTCCTGCGACGAGACCGATGAGAAAGGACCGCAACATGGGGGTGTGCTCCGAAAAAGTGTCGGTGGCACAACGTCCCTTTTCTGCAAACGATCCTTTCTCGAACTCGGCTTAGTCCATGAAGGCCAGCTTGGGGCCAATGGGCACAATCCGGTGTGGATTGATCGTCGTGTGGCTCCAGTAGTAGTGCGTCTGGATATGGCCGATATCGACAGTTTCCTTGACGCCCGGCACTTCATAGAGCGCTTTCAGGTAGTGCGAGAGATTCGGATAATCCGCTATCTGCCTGAGATTGCATTTGAAGTGGCCGAAATAGACGGCGTCGAAACGCACCAGCGTCGTGAACAGGCGCCAATCGGCTTCCGTGATGCTGTCACCGGTCAGGTAAGCATTGTCGCCCAATAGGCCTTCGACCCAATCGAGGGCGTCGAAAAGTTTCCTGGCTGCTTCCTGATAGGCTTCCTGAGTGGTCGCGAAGCCGGCTTTGTAGACGCCGTTGTTGATGTCGTCATAGACGCGGGCATTGATCTCGTCGATGCGGCCGCGCAGGGCTTCGGGATAGTAGTCGTCGGTGTTGCCGGTCAGCTCATTGAAAGCCGAATTGAACATGCGGATGATTTCCGCACTTTCATTAGAGACGATGGTCTTGGTCTTCTTGTCCCAGAGGACAGGGACGGTGACGCGGCCGGTATAGTGCGGATCGGCTTCGGTATAGACCTGCCAGAGATAATCCTTGTTCAGCAGCGTGTCGCCGGTCGAGCCTTCGTCGGTCTTGAAACTCCATCCGGTTTCGTCGGGCATTTTGGGCGAGACGATCGAGACCGAGATCAGGCTCTCGAGTTCCTTGAGCTTGGGGAAGATCAAGGTGCGGTGAGCCCAGGGGCAGGCGAGGGAGACATAGAGGTGATAGCGGCCGGCTTCGGCGGCAAAGCCGCCTTCACCGCTCGGGCCAGGGCTGCCGTCGGCCGTGACCCAATTGCGGAAGCCGGATTGGGAGCGGACGAATTTGCCGCCCGTCTTGCTCGTGTCGTACCATTTGTCCGACCATTCGCCGTCGATCAACTGTCCCATCTTTGGTCCCTTTCGGTCATCTTGCTGTCGGTTTTCTACGCTCATGTGGGGGTAATCGTTGCGTCTGGCCGATACTTAAAGGCGGGGGGCAACAACGATAAGGCACCGCGCGCGCAACAATGCGTTGTGCATTTGGGATACACCGATCCATTGGAGAGAGGAATTTCGGCCATGACGCAGATATTCCCATTTACGCGTGACCACGCTGGTGCTAATGCGGATTCAGACGTGGAGGCGTCCAGGATGGTGAAGGTTTTGCAGATGTTCCGACGACCCTAGTTGGTCGTTTTCGCGCGGTGTCCGAGGGGCTACCGCTTGTTCTTCTGCACGAAATCTTTCCTGGATCAGACCCATGAACACGCCTGTTGCGGCTGAGGCCGTTGCTGCCCCTCTTTCCGGTCAACTCACCGTGCGGCCCGCGACGCCAGCCGACGATGTTTTCGTCGACGATCTGCAGGCCATTGCCTTCGGCCCTGGCCGGTTTGCCCGGACCGCATTTCGTGTGCGCGAACGGTTTCCGATCGATCAGAGCCTGAGCCTGATTTCAGAGGTCGACGGCACCGCTTGCGGTTCGGTGTGGATGACCCCGATCAGCGTCGGCGGCATGAAGGGCTATCTCCTTGGGCCGCTCGCGACCCATCCCAATTTCCGCAAGCGGGGCGCCGGCAAGCTTTTGGCGCGGGAAGTCAGCAAGCGGGCGCTGGCGCGGGGCGAGGGACACTTCGTGTTGCTGGTTGGTGATCAGGATTATTACTGCCCACTCGGCTGGGTGCCGACGACCCCGGGCAATATCCAGTTCCCTGGCCCGGTCGATACGAGCCGCGTTTTGCTGCTGGCCGATGATCCTGAATTGGCGACGACGCTTAAGGGCTCGATCGCGGCCTTCGACGCCGGCAAGTAGAGCGCAAAAACGGGTGCATCGGCTGATACCGTCGCGTAAGCTGCGGCCAGCGATGCACAATTGTCCGGACGTCCCTTTGTCTTCTGATACCCCAATTGCCCAAATGCTCGCGGGGCGGCTATTGCCGTCGCCGCCGAGCCTGCCGCAGGGGCGTGATCTCGTGCCCGATTGGGCGCCGCTCGAACCATTTTCGCGGCCGCCTGTTTTGGCGGCGGTTCTTATTGGACTGGTGAAGCGGCCAGAGGGGCATACGGTGCTTTATACCGAGCGCTCGCCGGATCTGCGTTCGCATTCGGGGCAGGTGGCCTTTCCGGGTGGCAAGGTCGATGCGGACGATGAAGACGCCGGGGCTGCGGCGCTGCGGGAAGCCAATGAAGAGATCGGGCTCGACCCCGCCGAAGCCAAGGTGCTCGGCTATATGGAGCCCTATTTTACCGGCAGCAATTATCTGATCACGCCGGTTATTGCCGAGGTGACGCCGACGGGGCCATTCGTGCCCAATCCGGGTGAGGTGCATTCGGTGTTCGAAGTGCCGCTGCAGCGGATTTTGGATTCCGGCAGCTATGGCCGCTTTCGCATCAGCCGCGGCGGCAAGGAACATTCGACCTGGCAGATCGACCACGATGGGCACGTGATCTGGGGCATAACGGCGAACCTGACGCGAAAATTCCGGGACTTGGTGCTGGGCGAGGTTGCGGCGTGATTCCGGACCGATTGCCGGCGGCGGAATGGCTCGAGCGGTCAGAGACGCAGCAGATTTTTGCCGCGCTCGATGGAGCCGAGGGCAAGACGCGGGCGGTGGGCGGTATCGTGCGCGATACGCTGATGGGGCGGCTACGGCCGGATTCCGATATTGATATGGCAACCGAGCTGCTGCCGGTCGCGGTGATGCAGCGGGCCAAGGCGCATGGCATTGCGGCCTATCCTACCGGCATCGAGCATGGGACCGTGACGCTGCGACTCAATGAGACCAGTGTCGAGGTGACGACGCTGCGGCGCGATGTCGAAACCGATGGCCGGCACGCGCAGGTGCAGTTCGGGACGGACTGGACGGAAGACGCCAAGCGTCGCGATTTCACGATGAACGCGCTTTATTGCGGGTCGGATGGTGCGCTGTTCGATCCATTGGGCGGCGCTGGCGATGCGCTCAATGGGAGAGTCCGGTTTATCGGCCAAGCCACTGAAAGAATTGCGGAAGATGGCCTTCGGGTGTTCCGGTTCTTTCGGTTCACGGCGAGCCATGGGGGCGAGCGGCTTGATCCGGAGGGGTTGGCGGCGTGCCAGGATGCGGCGGGCAGGCTCGATCATATTTCCGCCGAGCGGGTGGGCGCCGAGATGTGGCGCATGCTTGGATTGGCCAAGGTGGCGCTGACGCTGGCAGTGATGAGCGAGATCGGGTTGCTGGCACTGTCGCGAGACACGCTGGCGGCTTTGGTGCGATATGAGGCGCTGGGTGGGGCAGGGGCGGCGGCGCGGCTGTCAATCGTGGCCGGTGGCGATCTCGATGCATTTCAGGAGCGGTGGCGGTTGTCTAACGCTGTGGTCGATACGGCAAAGCGCATAGCCGCTGCAGCGAGCCTGGCGTCGGCGGATCAAATCGCGAGAGCGGTCTATGCGTTTCGGGAAGATGCCATCGAGGCGCTGGCCGTGGCCGCTGCGAGGGAAAACTGGCCACGCGAGCGGTTGATGGAATCAGCGCGGGAACTGGGGCGTTTGCCTGACCCGACGATGCCAGTTTCGGGAAAGGACCTTTTGGATTCAGGCATAAAAGCCGGGCCAGAGGTTGGAAAAACCCTGGCTCGGCTTGAAACGCTCTGGATCGAGAGCGGCTTCAGTTTGAGTAAGGACGAGTTGCTCGTCCAAATTTAGTGCTTGGTGTCCCAGGCACTATCAACGTCCACGATGCGCTCCTTGATGCGCTCGACCATGTCGGGTCGCACTTCGGTTTCGCCGTGGTAATTTTTCAGGTTTTCGACCGCGCGGCGCACAACTTCGGCTTCGCTTTCGGCCTCGGCTTTCCAGGTTGAGCCGGGAATGAGCGTACCGGATTCAAAACGTTTCATGTCGTTTTCTCCTTCGTCTCTATTGGAGAAGGTAAACGGTTCAGAAACTTATAGGTTGCAGCGGCGCACCTAGTCGTCGGTGAACTCGCCGAGGATGTTGAGGCCGTCGATCCAGGTGCCGTCGTCGTTGCGGATGACTTCGCGGCTGAGGACGCCGCTTTCCTGAGCGATGGATTCGGCCAGGTCGCGGTCATGCGTCACCACCCAAATCTGGCTGCGCTCGGCGGCCTTGACGATCATGCGCGCAAGGATCGGCAGCAAAGACGGGTGGAGGCTGGTTTCGGGTTCATTGAGGGCGATGAGGGGCGGGAGGCGATAGGACAGCAAGGCGCCGGCGAGCGCGAGAAACTGCAGCGTGCCGTCGGAGAGTTCGTGGGGCAGAAACACCCGCTTGGGCATTTCGGGATAGCGGAGGCCGAAGGTCGCGTGCTCGCCGACTGGGGGGACTTCGAGCGCGACGCCGGGGAAGGCATCGGCGATGGCGCGGTCGAGGTCGGTGGTGTCCTGCCGAATGTGGCGGAGGGTGGCGAAGACGGCGCCGAGATTGCTGCCGTCCGGGGCGAGGGTCGGGGAGGTCACGGCGCGGGCGGGGCGGCGCAGTGCCGAATCGGGGTCGGTGCGGAAGCCGTGAAAGAAGCGCCAGCCGAGGATGGCGTCGCGCAGCCGGGCGATTTCAGGACGTCCGCCCAGGCGGGAGAGGGCAGGTTCGCTGGGCAGCAAGTCTTCATCGGCGACTTCCCGGCGTCCATCGGCGTCGCGCGCCCAGGCGATGTTGCCCTTGCGCTCCATCAGCATGACCGGCTTGCCCCGATGGCGCATCGTCGCCAGTTCGGTTTTCACCTGCGCTTCATTGGGGAAGGCCGCGGCGCTTTCGGCGGGTGCGAAACCGACCTCGAGCCGGTAGTTCAAACCGTCCGGGAAGCCATCGAGTTCGCTGAATTCCGCTTCGAGCGCCAGCCGTTGGGGCTCGCCGGAGCGATAGCCGTCGGTGCGGAATTTGGGGTCGAAACTGCCGTCTTCCGTGAGGTTTTTGCCGCCCGCCCAAAAGACCGAGGAGAGGCCGCCTTCGCGGGCCAATTCGTCGGCCAGCGTGCCCTTGGCGGCGCTCTGCAGCAATTCGAGCGAGCGGTAGAGATTTGTTTTCCCGACGCCATTGCCGCCGACGAGGACGGTCAATTGGCGCAGGGGGAAACGGATGCGGCGCACCGATCGATAACCGATGATCTCTAGCGCCGCGAGGGTCATGTCAGGGCCACTTCACCGCGGGCGGCATGGAGGAGAGAATCGAATTCACATTGCCGCCGGTCTTGAGACCAAAGGTCGTGCCGCGATCGTAGAGCAGGTTGAACTCGACATAGCGGCCGCGGCGCACAAGCTGTTCGTCGCGATCGGCCTCGGTCCAAGGTGTTTCGAAGTTGCGGCGGACGATTTCCGGATAGATGGTGCGGAACGCTTCGCCGACGGAGCGCGTGAAGGCGAAGTCGGCGTCCCAATCTCCGGAGTTGAACTGGTCATAGAAGATGCCGCCAACGCCGCGGTGTTCCTTGCGGTGGGGCAGGTAGAAATACTCGTCGCACCAGGCTTTGAAGCGGTCGTAATCCGCGCCTGGAGCGGTTTCGCAGGCTGCGCGCATGGCGGCGTGAAAATCGATCGTGTCGGGATCGTCCTGCGTCCGCCGACGGTCGAGCACGGGGGTCAGGTCGGCGCCGCCGCCCCACCACTGCTTTCCAGTGACGATCATGCGCGTGTTCATGTGCACCGCCGGAACGTGGGGGTTCCAGGGGTGGATGATCAGCGAGATGCCGGAGCTCCAGAAACCGGTGCCCGCTTCGGTGCCGGGCATTTGCTTCGCGAAATCCTCGGAGAAATTGCCGTGGACGGTCGAGATATGGACGCCGGCCTTTTCGAAGACGCGACCATGGAGCATCGACATTTCGCCGCCGCCCCCGGCCGCGCGATCCCAAGGCGTGCGTTCGAAGCGCCCCGGTGCCATTTTGGCGTTGGGGCCACTGACCGCAGTTTCGAGATCTTCGAGCGACTGGCAGATCTGGTCGCGAATACTCCGGAACCAGGCGGAGGCTGCGGTTTTCTTGGTTTCTATATCGGCAGGAAGGGTCATGGCGGGGGAAATGGACCTTTAACTCAGCTCTGTAAAGCGGCCAATCTGTCTCATGGCCTCCCCTATGATCATGCTTCCCGCTAGGGCGACATTGATCGAGCGCAAGCCGGGACGCATGGGAATGCGGACGCGGAGGTCGGCGCGCTCGGCAACAGAATCAGGGACGCCGGCACTTTCGCGCCCGAGAAGGAGAATGTCGGTGTCCTCATAGGCCGCGTCATAGGCAGACTGACTGGCTTTGGTGGTCAGAAGCACCAATCTCCGGCCCTCGGCGGCGCGCCACTCTTCGAACTGGGAGAAGCTGTCGTGCTCGCGCATGCTGGCGTGCTCGATATAATCGAGGCCCGCACGGGCAAGGCCCTTGGGCGTGATCGGAAAGCCTGCCGGGTGGATAATGTGGACGGTGATGCCCATGCAGGCGCCCAGCCGGATGAGCGTCCCCGTATTTTGAGGGATATCAGGCTGATAGAGCGCGAGATCGATGGGCAAGGGCATCATTCCCGGCCGTCGCCGGGTCCAGTGAACATGTCTGGCGCAGAGATATAGTTGCGCGAAGGCAAACTGTCATCGGGCGCACACTGGACAAGGCCAGCCGAGAGTGCAAAAAGAACCGCAACTGACGGACCGCTTGAGGGCGGCCGGCTATCGATTCTGCTTATGTAGTCGTAGGCTGGTGCCGGCTCCGTCATTTATGCATTCGTACGGGGAAACGGACTTGTCCACGCAAGCAGAACACTCATCCACAAACCGGCGGGATTTTCTTTATATCGCCACCGGCGCAGTCGGCGCCGTCGGTGCTGCCGCGGTGGTATGGCCGCTGATCAATCAGCTCAATCCCGACGCATCGACGCTGGCGCTCGCCAGCATTCAGTACAATATCGCGCCGATCGAAGAGGGCCAGTCGGTCACGATCACATGGCGCGGCCTGCCGGTTTTCGTGCGTCACCGTACACCCAAGGAAATCGAAGAGGCCAAAGCCGTTCCGATGGCCGACCTCAAGGATCCGGAAACCGATGAGGCCCGCACCAAGCCGGGCCACGAACAGTGGCTGATCATGATCGCCAACTGCACGCATCTGGGCTGTATCCCTGTTGGTCAGTCCGGTGATTTCGATGGCTGGTTCTGCCCATGCCATGGTTCGCACTACGACTCTGCCGGCCGTATCCGTCGCGGTCCCGCGCCCAAGAATCTGGTCGTGCCGCCATATGAATTCCTCAGCGATACGCTGGTCCAGATCGGTTAGTGGGGGCATTTCCGATGTCAGAACATTCGACTTACGTTCCGGGAACTGCCGTTGAGAAGTGGCTGGACGACCGCCTGCCGGTGGTGCGTTTCGCCAAAGAACATCTCATGGACTTCCCGACGCCGAAGAACCTCAACTACTGGTGGACCTTCGGCGCCATTCTCGTGATGTGCCTTGGCGTGCAAATCGTCACCGGCATCATCCTTGCCATGCATTATGTGCCAAATGTGGCGCTGGCCTTCGACTCGGTCGAGCATATCCGTCGAGATATCAGCGGCGGCCGCGTCATCCAGGCCACCCACGCCGTTGGCGCTTCGATGTTCTTCGTCGCGCTTTACATCCATATGTTCCGCGGTCTTTTCTACGGCTCCTACAAGGCGCCGCGCGAAATCCTTTGGATCCTCGGCGTCGTGATCTTCCTGCTCACCACCGCGACCGCGTTCATGGGCTACATCCTGCCCTGGGGCCAGATGTCGTTCTGGGGTGCGACGGTTATCTCGAACATCTTCTCGGCTATTCCGCTCGTCGGCGACAGCATCAAGCAGCTCGTTCTCGGTGGGTTTGCCGTGGGTAACCCGACGCTGAACCGCTTCTTCTCGCTGCACTATCTGCTGCCGTTCATCATCGCAGCCGTCGTCGCGCTCCACATCTGGGCGCTGCACGTTCCGGGCAACAACAACCCGATCGGCGTCGACGTCAAGGATAGCCGCGATACCGTTCCTTTCCATCCGTACTACACGATGAAGGATCTGTTCGGGATGGTGCTGTTCATGATCCCGTTTGCGTGGTTCGTGTTCTTTGCGCCCGATATCCTCGGCCACCCCGACAACTACATCATGGCCAACAGCCAGGTGACGCCGTCCCACATCGTTCCGGAATGGTACCTCTTGCCGTTCTACACGATCCTCCGCGCCATCGACTTCAACATCCTCTTCATCGACTCCAAGCTTGGCGGCGTGATCGCCATGGGTGGTGCGATGGCCTGCCTTCTGGTCGTGCCGTGGCTCGACACCTCGAAGGTACGTTCGGGTGTGTTCCGTCCGATGTTCCGCTGGTTCTACGGTCTCTTCGTGATCAACTTCATCGCGCTGATGTATCTCGGTGCGCAGGAAGCAGCTGAGCCCTACACCACGCTCGCCAAGGTCTGCACCGCCTTCTATTTCCTCTACTTCCTGGTCATTCTGCCGGTGCTCTCGCGGATCGAGACGCCAAAGCCGCTGCCAACCAGCATTTCCGAGAGCGTTCTCGGAAACAAGGCACACGCGTGATCGGGGCCGGTAACATGAACATGCATAAGCTCATCATTGCCGCTGCCGCGCTTGTCGCAGGTCTTGCCATGGCTCCTGTTGCCCAGGCAGCAGAAGCGGGCCCGCACCCGGAACGTCAGGCCTGGTCGTTTGGCGGTATCTTCGGCACCTATGACACCAATCAGCTCCAGCGCGGCTTCCAGGTTTTCCGGGAAGTCTGCTCGAGCTGCCACAGTGCGCACCTCCTCGCTTTCCGTAACCTGATGGATGAGGGCGGCCCGGAATTTTCCGAAGCTCAGGTTCGTGCGCTTGCGCTCGAATATGAAGTGAACGATGCGACGGCTGATGGTGGCCGCCGTCCGGCGGTGCCGGCCGACCGTTGGCCTTCGCCTTTCGCCAGCGATCAGGAAGCCCGCGACGCAAACGGTGGCGCGCTGCCGCCAGACTTCTCGGTGCTTGCCAAGGCCCGTGGCGTCAAGGATCCGTTCCCGACCTGGATCTTCAACTACTTCACCGCGTACCAGGAAGGCGGCCCGGATTACATCCACGCGCTGCTCAATGGCTACCACGAGGAAGTGCCGGAAGATGCGCCGCACAGCAGCGACGGCACGCCGTTCCAGCTGCCTGAAGGCAAGCATTACAACGACTACTTCCCCGGCCACGCTATCGGCATGGCTCCGCCGCTCGCCGATGGTGTTGTCGACTATGCCGAAGCCGAGAATGGCACTGCTGTTCCCGAGACGCTCGAGCAGTACTCGACCGACGTTGCCGCTTTCATGATGTGGGTTGCGGAACCGCACCTCGTGTCGCGCAAGCAGACGGGCTTTGCGGTGCTGATCTTCCTCGTGCTGTTTGCCGGCCTGATGTATGGCACAAAGCGCAAGATCTGGGCTGGTATCGAGCACTAAGTTCGACACCGCGATTAGCGATTAAGGGCTCCTCCGGGAGCCCTTTCTTTTTGAGGCGATGGCGCGGCTTTTTCTCTCACATCGACGCAAGGGTCTTGTCATTCCCGCCGTCAGCCGCAATATGGAACCGTACCGGTTCTTTGGAGGAGGTTGCCTTGTCCGCCATTCGCCTGGCTGTCACCGTCGTGTCCGCTGCCATGACCATCAGCCGCCATCCCGTTGTTCGCGCCGGCATTCACGCCGTGGCGAATAATCCGAAGGCGCGCGATGCTGCGATCAGCGCGACGCGCTCGGCAGCCTACAATGCCGGCGTCATTGCCCGCCATATTGCCGGCCGCCGCACCCCCTGAGCCCATTCTCTCTTTGAAGGCCTTCCATGTCGATCGACCTCAAGTCGCTCGTCCGGACTATTCCGGACTATCCCAAGCCGGGTATCCTGTTCCGTGACATCACTACGCTGATCGAGCATCCGGAAGGCTTTAAGGAAAGCGTCGAGCAAATCGCGGCGGCCCATCGCGGCATGGGGTTCACCCATGTTGCCGGTATCGAAGCCCGCGGCTTCATTTTCGGGGCAGGGGTGGCTATCGCCCTTGGCGTCGGCTTTGTGCCCGTCCGCAAGCGCGGCAAGCTGCCTGGCACAACCATCGGCCAGAATTATGCGCTCGAATATGGTGTCGACACGATCGAGATCCATGCCGACGTGCTTCATGCCGGCCATAAGGTGCTTATCGTCGACGACCTGATCGCGACGGGCGGGACGGCAATTGCGGCCGTCAGCCTGATCCGTCGAACCGGCGCCACCTGCGACAACGCTGCCTTCGTCATCGATCTGCCGGCACTGGGCGGGGCGGCGAAACTGCAGGCCGAGAAGGTTGCGGTTAGCTCGCTGATGGCCTTTGACGGGCACTAAGGCCAACTAGACTGCGCAAAACAATCCCCGCGAAAGCGGGGATTTTTATTTCGGCTACCAGTTGCTGCGGCCATCCATCTTTTCGACCCTGACCTTGGACCAATCAAGCTCATTGATCGTGTTGAGATTGATGGCATAGGTGCGGCGTTCGGGGACGACGCCGGGTTCGCCCTTGGGAGTGCCGTCAGCATTATATGCCGAGGCCCAATCGGGAGAGCTACCCCAAGTCTGAATGCCGCAATGGCTGCAGAAGTGGTGCTGGTTCATGCCGCCACTGGCCGAATAGGTCGTGTCGCCATTGAGTTGATCGAAACCGAGTTCGCCCTCCTCGAAATAGGCCCATACCGCACCGGTCCGCTGGCAGAAGCTGCAATTGCAGGTTTTTGCCTCGGTCGGTATGCGGGGCAGGGTGATGCGGGTGGCGCCACAATGGCAGGACGCGGTCAGTGACATGATGGATCTCCTCTAGGGTGAGAAAACCTTAGACACGGACGCTGACAGCCTCTGTCAGTACCGTCCTAAGCTGCAGCCGCCTGTAGAACGACGCGTGGGTCGACGAGACAGAACTGGTTGCCTTCGGGATCGCGCATGACCGTATAGGTGGGGAGGACGCGATCGACCGTCGCGCCGGCTTCCTTGAGGCGCTCGACTTCGGCGCCGCGATCGGTGACTTCAATATCGAGATGGACGCGATTGTTGTCGAAGACGCGCCCATCGACATTCTGAAAGCAGATTGACGGACCGGGGCCATCAATCATGACAGTCGTGTCAGTCTCGGGCGTCAGGCCAAGGGCGGCGAGGCGCGCAATTTCGTCTTCGTCATAGGCACGAACGTCATAGCCATCGAGAATTTTAGCCCAGAACTGAGCCAGAACGGCGGGCTTGTCGCAATCGAAGACGATCTCGTGGATCACACCCATTTGCGTTTATCCTTTGTCGTTGTCTCTCTCGGGTTAGACAGCAAATGCGGCAAGTTTAGAGCGCGGGTGTTTGGCCCTGCTGCTGAACGATTGTCGCTGTAGTAGAGCCCGGCGCTGATGCGCCGGGCCCGATTGGTTAGTGGCGTTTATCGGTGTGCAGCAGTTGTCCAAGCGAGGGCAGGCCGGTCGGCGGGGTCTGCGCGCTGGTCTTGCTGCTTGGGCGCTGTGGTGGCCGCGGCTGTTGTTGGCCATGCCGCGGCACATTGTGGGTGTGATTGATCGGCTGGGGGCGCTGGAATTGGTTTTTAGGCATGAGTAATCCTGTCCGCCTCGGCGAAAGCCAAAGGCAGTTGAAGACGTGCAAAGCGTGCAGAAGACCAAACGCGAGTGAAATGAAGTGACGACGCCGTCAGCGCGGAAAGTTGGGATTAGGGGAAGAGCAAAGCCGTCCGAAAATCATCCGTCGCAACACGCGCAAACATGACCGGCGGGACCTCGATGCGAGGGCGCCAAGAGCGGTCAGTAGCGTCCGGTGTGCGGGTTCAGATGTTCATTTCTGGACGGGGCCTCCTGGGCGATTGCAGGACGGAGTCTACAAAAAGAAAACGGCCCGGGTCAACCGGGCCGTCCTGATTTGATTGTCGACGCTTTAGATCAAGGCTCGAGCTGACCCTGGGTGGGGTCTTCCTGAGCGCTGACATTAGGCTCGTTGCGGGTCTTCCACAGCGAGAACAGGATGCCGCCGGCCAGGATCGCGATGGTGACCGTGAGCGAGAGCAGCGTGTCGATATGGATGTGGAACGGCACGAGCGAGATCTTGATGCCGACCAGCACGAGGATGATGGCGAGCGATGTCTGCAGGTACCGGAAGCGGTTCATCGCCGCCGCAAGGGCGAAGTACAGCGAACGCAGGCCAAGGATGGCGAAGATGTTCGATGTATAGACGATGAACGTGTCCTGGGTGACTGCAAACACGGCCGGAACCGAGTCGACGGCGAAGATCAGATCGACGACTTCGACCATGATCAAGGCCACGGCAAGCGGGGTCAGGAAGGTGACGATCTTGCCGGTCTTGGGATCGGGCTCCTTGACCGTGAAATTTCGGCCATGCAGCTTCTTGGTGACGCGGAAGCGCTTGGAGATGAACTGGTAGACCTTGTTCTCTTCCAGGTTCGGTTCTTCGTCCTGATGCTTGAACATGCGGATGCCGGTGAACACCAGAAAGGCACCGAAGCCGAGCAAAATCCAGCTGAACTGATTGACGAGCGCGGCACCGACACCGATGAGCACGGCGCGGAAGAGAATGACGCCCAGAATGCCCCAGAACAGCACGCGGTGCTGATAGAGACGGGGGATGCCGAGGAAGCCGAAGATCGTGGCGATGACGAACATATTGTCCATCGCCAGGCTCTGTTCGAGCAGGTAGCCGGTGTAGAATTCGAGGCCCGCGGTCGCGCCGCGCTGCCACCATACCCAGCCGCCGAAGGCGAGGGCAATTGCAACGTAAAAGCCATAGAGCAGCAGGCTCTCCTTGGCTTCGATCTCGTGCTCGTCCTTGTGCAGGATGCCGAGGTCGAAAACAAGCAGAGCTATAACGATAGTGATAAAGGCAACCCAGAAATAGATGGGTGTACCGAGGAACTCGCCCGTCAGGGCGGCAAGAAGCGAATCCATTTCGCCGGACCTTCTCCATGTGAAAGTTGGAGCAGCTCCGACATCGTCATGGGGGACCATGACCAGAGGGGCCCGGCGCTGCCCCTCTAAAATGCTCAAACCGTAGAAAAGTTCAAGCCCCCTTGTGAGGGGGCCTGTAAATGCGCTGAACGCCTTAATTTCCGGGCATGGGCGGCGGATTGCCGCTCGGCGGTGCACCCGCCGGCCTGCCGCCAGACGTGCTTCTGGTCGCGGTGAGGTCGACTGGAATCGTCACCGTTCCAGCGAGCGGACCAGTCGGGCTACCCGTGATCGCGAGCGTCTGCTGGGCGACTTCCGCTTCGGAATTATCCCGAAACACCATATCCGTCGCGATGGTGATGCGACCGAGGTTGCTGGTGCCGTTGCTGTAGCGGCTGTCGGCTGCATAGACGTCAGCCGAGATGTCGTGCGGCAAGGCGATTTGGGCGGTGAGAAGAGAAGCATCGCCGGAAACGGCTTTCTCCGCATTTTCAAAGACTTCGAAGTGGATATGTGGCCAGCGCCCGTCATAGCAACCGGGGAAGATCGTCGTAAATCGCACCTTGCCTTCGGCATCGGAAATGCCCACGCCGCGAAGATAGTTGGCATCGGGTGTGTCGTAGAGCGAATAGAGGCCGGTCGTATCGCAGTGCCAGATGTAGATGGCGTGATTGGCGAGCGGCGTGCAGCCGTCGGCATTGACCAAGGTCAGCTCAAGATCGAGCTGGACGCCTTCAGCAACGGGCGTCAACGTGCCGAACGATGGGCGGAGATCAGTGCGGATGACGCCTTCTTGCGTCAGGGCATTGACCACCTGGCCGCTGCGGACATTGGAGCCATCGGCGGGGTAGGGCCCCGCCGTTTCCCATGGCAGGGCGATGCATTCCAAAGCGGAGGCGGGAAGACCGGTGAGCGCAACGGCACCAACGCCACCAAAAAGGGCCAGTAGGCTTCGGCGGCTGACAAGGCGCGGAAGATCGTGCCGGAAGCCGAGATCGTGGTCGTCGTGGTCATGGATCATCTTCGGGATCCTGTCCGTGGGGCCATTGATACAGTCAAGGTCTATGCCTTGATCTGCAATTCAACTACCCGCCAGCGCCTGACAGGATGGCTACCGGCAGATGAAATCTTGGCAAGGAACAGCCGGCGCTCAGCGCGGCGTGCAGAGCATCACAATGGCGTCGGCTGTTTCGAGCTGGACCGCAACGCCGTTGACCGGGTCATTTACGGTGCGGGCTGTCTGGATGCCGGCATTGCCGCGGAGATTGCCATCATTGAGACCGGCGCCGTCTTCGTAGGGCGTCAGTGTCCCGGTTCCGGAATTGGGGTCGCCGGCGGTGCGCGAGGCCCAGCCGTAGACGCTGCCATAGATGGTCAGGATGCCGACGCGATTGGTCGATGCGTCGCGGCAACTCCAATTGCCTTGGTAGATCTGCGCCATCGATGGCACGGACAGGGCGGGGAACAGCAATAGGGCAAGGGCGAATCGGCGCATGCCGTGAGAGTGCCGATGGCCTAAGCCATATTCAAGTGCTGCGCCGCAATCTGGGTCCGATGATGGGCAAGCTGGTGAGTGCCAGCAACACTTTCAGCTTCATGGGCATGCGGTAATCCCGGAGCTTCGAAAAGCCAACGATTTCAGCGCGATAAACTATTTCGTCGCGCTGGTTCCGGGCGGTCAAACGATTGAAGAGGAGGCCCCAACCCGGAAGCGAATTGGATGGTCGCTTGTCGGTCACGATCAATTCATAAGTGACGGTGTCGCCGGGGCGTACTGGCACTTTGAATTCCATGGAATTGACGCCGGGCGACGGGCCTGAAACCCCAGGCTCCTGCCCCAGTCCGCGCAAACGTTCGGCCTCGTCAAAGAGAGCATCGACCATCTTGCGGTGGCCGACGCTGACGGTGTGCCAGCCGCTCGCGACGAGACCGCCGAAGTGGCTATGGCGTGCCTGGTCCGGATCAACGTGGAAATATTGAGGGTCGTAGAGTTTGGCGAAGCGGATGATTTCCTCTTCGCTAAAGGTGTGGCTGCCGAGCGGAAACATTTCGTCGATGACGATATCTTCGAACCAACGCGTCATGCGAGGGCCTCGCGGCATTCCACCAGATTGGCCAAGCGCATGGTCATCACCGGCTTGTCCTTCTGATTGCGGATATCGAAATCGAGCGTGACGATGCCCCATTGCGGATGGCTGGTGGAGCGGCGCAATTCGGCAATGGTGACTTTGCCGCCGATGGTGTCCCCAACCATGAAGGGGTTCTTCCATTTGAGATTTTCAAATCCCAGTCCGCCGGCCGAGGCAACGTTGCCCAGAAAACTATCCACCAGCATGCAAAGGCTGAGGGCACCCGTCTGCCAGCCGCTTGAGGCCAAACCACCGAGGAGACTTGCCTTGGCGGCCTTTTCATCGATGTGGAAGGGCAGGGGATCGAACTCGTGGGCGAAATCGAAAATCATCTGCTTGGTCACGGTCACATGGCCAAGGGTGATGATCTCGCCAACGGTCAGGTCTTCAAAATGCCGCCGGTCGCGCGTGACAGGATTGGTCATCGTCTTTCCCTATACGTCAACCGCCTTTTCGCATGACGCTGGCGTATGGGCAAGGGTGCAGCAGTCGCGGTTCAGGCGTCTGCCTTGACGCGCATATCCTCGGTCAGAAGTCTGCGGAACTCGGCTTCCGGCATGGGTTTGCCGAAATAATAACCCTGCGCTTCGGTGCAGCCTGCGGCGGTGATGGTTTCGAGTTGGGCGAGTGTTTCGACGCCTTCGGCCGTGGTGCGCATACGAAGATTGCGTCCGAGGGTCGCAATCGACTGAACGATCGAGAGGCTATCGGGGCGATTTTCGAGATCGCGCACGAAGCTCTGATCGATCTTGAGTTTGTCGAAGGGGAAGCGCTGCAGATAGCTCAGGGAGGAATAGCCAGTGCCGAAATCGTCGAGCGCAATGGTGAGGCCGAGGGCGCGAAGCTGGTGCAGCGCTTCAAGATTGACGGCATTGTTTTGGAGCAGGACGGATTCGGTGATTTCGAGTTCGAGGCGCCGCGCATCGAGCTCGCTGGTGGCAAGGACAGCTTTGACGATGTCGATGAGGCCAGGGCGCCGGAACTGGACCGGCGAGAGATTGACCGAAACGCGAACATGCTCAGGCCAGTTCAGCGCGTCCTGGCAGGCCTGATGGAGCGCCCATTCGCCAAGGACTTCGATGGCGCCGGTTTCCTCGGCGAGCGGGATGAACTGAGCGGGCGAGATCATGCCATGGTCGGGATGGCGCCAGCGCATTAGGGCTTCGCCGGCAACGATGCGGCCGGTGTCGAGCCTGATCAGCGGCTGATAATAGAGCTGGAACTGGCCAAGCTTGATACTGCGCCGCAGATCGGTTTCGAGCTGGCGCCGGTATTGCATGTCCTCATCCATCTTGGACGAGAAGAAGCGATAAGTGCTCTTGCCTTCGCTCTTGGCACTATAGAGCGCGAGATCGGCATTCTTCATCAAATGGTCGGTCTCGACACCGTCCTTGGGCGCTAACGCGATGCCGACGCTGGTGCTGATGATGATCTCATTCTGATCGACGTGATATGGCTGGCCGATG
The DNA here is from genome assembly GCF_001421945.1 of Devosia sp. Leaf64. Classification (NCBI taxonomy): domain Bacteria; kingdom Pseudomonadati; phylum Pseudomonadota; class Alphaproteobacteria; order Hyphomicrobiales; family Devosiaceae; genus Devosia; species Devosia sp. Leaf64. The sequence goes on from NZ_LMLO01000024.1 coordinate 242,460, forward strand.
CTCGCAATGATCGCATGCGCCAGCGTTTCGGTGCTCTCAGTCGTGTTGTTCTCGCAATAGTGCAGCACGGCGAACTCGTCGCCGCCGAGCCGGGCGACGATGTCGCGCTCTGAGGCCGCGTGGCGCAGGCGTTCAGCCACCTGGCGCAGCAGGACGTCGCCGACCGGGTGACCCAGGGTATCGTTGACTTCCTTGAAGCGGTCGAGATCGAGATAAAGCACAGCGAAGTGCTTCTGGTTCTTGGAGAGGGCGTGCACCGCCTGGGTGATGTTCTCCCAGAACAGCAGGCGGTTTGGCATGCCCGTCAGATTGTCATGGTGCGCCATATGGAAGATGCGGTTTTGTGCGCGATGGCGCTCAGTGACATCCTCAAAGGTGCAGACCCAACCGCCTTCGGAGGTCGGCTCACGGGAGACCACCAGCACCGTGCCATTGGGCAGGTGGTGCGTGTGGTCGTTGAGAAGCGCAATGTCGCCGCGGGCAGCGGCGCCGGGCTCATGGACCGAGTCTGTCAGCAGATCGGAATCGATAAGGTTGCGGAGGGCCATTCCAGGCGCGGCTTCCGCCTCGGTCAGGCCGAATAGGCTGAGAAATTGCGGGTTGCAGACGATGACGCGCTCTTGCCCATCGATGAGGCAGAGGCCGAGGGACATGGCATCGAGCGCAGCGTCGAAGCGCGCGTTTTGTAGCGCCAGACTGCTCTCGCTTTGCTCAAGTACTTTCTGAGCGCGGCCCAACAAGCCATTGTGGACCAGCAAAAGCGCAATCAGAGCGCAACCGCAAACGAACATGCCCAGAGCAACGTATGCGAGAGCCTGCTGCAGGGTGAAAAGCTCAGCGCGTGCCGCCTCGATGCGATCGATGTTCCAGACGTTGGCGTCGGTCGATAGACGAACCAGCTTGGGATAAACCGGCTCTAGGATGGTGGAGATTTGCGCAGGCGCGTCCGGTGCCGAGATCGTCGTGATCAGCGGCCGCACCGTCTCGATGGCCGTGCTCAGATCGGCAAGGATTTTCGCGGCTCGATCGTCTGTGCGGATCAGTTCCTGAACGGCGACATCGCGCAAAGTCTTGATGCGGTTAACGACGATGTCGAAGCGGAGCTTCACCTCGGCTTCGGTGATTGCAGGGTCGCCCATGCCATAGGCGCTGACGCGTTGCTGGAGGCGAGCGAATTCGCTTGGCACCTGGGCAATGGTCCAGGTGACATTGTTCAGGCCAACGCTTTCGAGCGCAGCTTGCCGCTGGAAAAATAGCGCGGAAATGTAGATCGCCGAGGCCAGAAAGCCCAGGATCACAACGGTCAGCGCTATGCGAAGGAAGCGCATGGTGAGCGACTTTATCCCATGGTGTAATGTCGCGTCAGACGGCGTTCTGCCTATTCGACGTCGATCTCCTTAACCTGCCAAACCGCGCGCCCGTAATAGGGTTGTCCCTGCAATTTGGTATCCGAATCAAATGGATAGATGACGAAGAATGGGCCCTGATCGTCGACAGGCATATAGTCGCCATTGCGTTTAACAGCGAGAATCGTGCCGAAATCTGTGAAATCCGAGGTCGGGATATCAACGCTGTAGTCGTTGAGCGCAACGACCGTGGCGGTGGTGCCTTCGGCCTTGGCGGCTTCAAGGATTTTCGCGATCGGCACGCCTTCGAAATCGACCACGCCCTCATTCCAGGGGGTCTTTGTCTTGACGGAGACGAGGCCCATGGCCTCAAGCTCGTTGCGGTCGTAAGTGACTGTGCCTGCTGGGCCAACCACGGTCAGGGTGGGCAGATCCTGGGCCATGGAGGGCGTGGCTGCGGCCGCGAAAGCGGCAAGTCCGAATGCTGCAAGAAGACGAAATAGAGTCATGGAAGAGTTCCTCTGTCATCCCCAGATTGCAATGGGAGTTCTTAAGACCCGTTAAGGTCCACAACTTCATCACTACAGGCTTAACGGGCGGTGATCCGTGTCTATCGTATTTATGCGCAACTTCCACCAGGGAGCGGTCTAAAGACTTGCCTGGCGGCCGGCCGCCCTGAATTCCAGCGGTGCAAGACCGCGGCGGCGTCGCAGTACTTTAGCGAGATAATTGCCGTCCGAAAAGCCAGTTGCGCCAGCAATTTCGGCCACTGACATTTCGGTCGCGAGGAGGAGGCGCTCGACGCGTTCTAGGCGTTTTTCGAGGACGTAATCGGAGGGTGCGAGACCCATTTCGGCACTGAACATGCGGACGAAATGGGCGCGGCTGAGCTCGGCTATTGCCGCGAGGCGCTCGATGGGGAGAGGGGCCGCAATGTGGGTTTCGATGTGAGAGAGAACGCGCGAAACGCTTGAGGGAAAAGACTTTTCCGCCGGCGGCCTACTACCGAAAACGGTGTCGTGGAGACTGGTCATGGCGGCATAGGCGGCGTTTGACGCGAGGCCGGGTGACGGGTCGGTCATTTCGAGGACGTCGAGACAGGCGGCAGCTAGCCGGTCGACTTGCGCTGTGGCGGGTTCGAGGACTGGGCCGGCGGTTTCGATGATTTCGCGGGCAAGACGCAGGGCTTCGCGGCCATTGAGCAGCAGCCAGAAATATTCCCATTCACCACCGCGCTCCAGCCAATAGCGGTGCGCGTGGGGGATGGTGATTATCATGGTTTTTCCGGGAGTTAGCCGGTGCCGCGTGCCCGCATAATCAAGGCGGCCTTCGCCCAGGGTCGTGTGCTGAAGAACGAGGAAAGGGGCGGTGCCGCGCTTGGTGCCATCCCAGGAATAGACCTCGTTACGTCGCTGCTCGTAACCAGCGCTGACACTCATGCAATGCAGCGGCGCGGCACTGCGTGGCAGATTGAGCGAGCGAATATCGTGGCCGTGGTCGAGAAGCTGGGAGAGCACAAAATTACCCATGATGGCACAAGCTTTCTCTACACCAATGGGTGCGCAGCAGCTAGCTATTGGTAACATTACGTTACCGTTGAGCGGTGCACGGGAGGAAATATGTCATTCAAGGTTGCTGTGATCGGCGCTGGGTCGGTCGGCTTCACCAAAACGCTGATTTCGGACTTGCTGAAGGTGCCGGAATTTGTCGGTTGCGAATTTGCGCTGACCGACCTCAATCCGCACAACCTCGATATGGTCAAGCAGATCATCGAGACGATCGTGTCGGTGAACAATCTGCCGGCCAAGGTGACGGCGACCACCGATCGTCGCGAAGCGCTGACTGGCGCGCGCTACATCATGAGCTGCGTGCGCGTCGGCGGACTTGAGGCATTCGCGACCGACATTTCCATTCCGCTGAAATATGGCGTCGACCAGTGCGTGGGCGATACCATCTGTGCCGGCGGCATTTTGTATGGCCAGCGCAACATTCCGGTGATCCTCGACTTCTGCAAGGATATCCGCGAAGTCGCCGAGCCGGGCGCGCTGTTCCTCAACTATGCCAACCCGATGGCGATGAACACCTGGGCGGCCGATCTCTATGGCGGCGTAAATGTGGTGGGCCTCTGCCATGGCGTGCAGCATGGCGCACACCAGATTGCCGAGGTGCTGGGGGTGAGGGATGACGAGCTCGACTATGTCTGCTCCGGCATCAATCACCAGACCTGGTATATCGATATTCGCGCCAAGGGCCGGAAGATCGAGAAGGAAGAACTGATCGCGGGCTTTGAGAAGCACCCGATCTATTCCAAGACCGAAAAGGTGCGCATCGACGTGCTGAAGCGGTTTGGCGTCTATTCGACCGAGTCGAACGGGCACCTTTCCGAATACCTGCCCTGGTACCGGAAGCGTCCGGACGAGATCAATCGCTGGATCGACATGAGCGACTGGATTCATGGCGAGACGGGCGGTTATCTGCGCTATTCGACCGAGCGCCGGAACTGGTTCGAGACCGATTTTCCGATGTTCAAGGAGCAGGCGAACAAGCCGCTGTCCGAACACAAGCGGACCAGCGAACACGCAAGCTACATCATCGAAGCGCTGGAAACCGGGCGGCCCTATCGCGGGCATTTCAACCGCCGCAACAATGGCATCATCACCAACCTGCCCGATGATGCGATCATCGAAAGCCCGGGCTATGTCGACCGCTTCGGGATCAACATGATCGAGGGCATTACCCTGCCGACGGCTTGCGCCGCTACGTGCTCGGTTTCGGTTTCGGTGCAGCGTCTTTCGGTCGAGGCTGCGATGACGGGCAATCTCGATACGCTCAAGCTTGCCGTATTGCACGACCCACTGGTCGGGGCGATCTGCACCCCGGACGAAGTCTGGGCCATGGTCGACGAGATGGTGGTCGCTCAAGCCAAGTGGCTGCCGCAATATGCCGACGCCGTGCCGGCGGCCCAGGAGCGCGTGGCCAAGTCGACGGTCAAGACGCGCGACTGGGAAGGTGCTGCCCGCAAGAAGGTTCGCTCGGTGGAAGAACTCCGCGAAATGAGCGGCGCACACCACTAGCCTCCATCAAGTTTGACGCGACCTCCCAAGCGTCATTTTGGCCCCGGCGAAAGCTGGGGCCATTTTCGTTGAGGGTGTGTACGTATTTTTCAGCGTTTGCTGAAGGCCCTGACGGGTGTATGGTATCGAAAGGTACTACCGGAGGTCGCCATGGCGGTTTCAGTCAAACTTGATGATGAGATGCGGGAGCGCATCCAGTCGCTGGCAGACAGCAAGCAGCGCTCTGCGCACTGGGTCATGCGTGAGGCTATCCGCACCTATGTTGAGAAGGAAGAGGCGCGACTTGGCTTGGATGAAGCGACGCTGGCGTCTTGGAAAGATTATCAGGAGACTGGTCTGCATCTGACAGGCGAAGAGGTTTTTGCGTGGATGGAGACATGGGGTACCGATGAGGAAACGGACGCTCCGCCTTGCCACACCTGAGGCTCACCGACGCGGCCATCGCTGATCTTAGCCGCCTGAGGCGCTTCCTGATTGATAAAAATCCGCGTGCTGCCCAGCGGGCGGTGGCTGCCATTCGCGATCGGCTCATCGCGGTCACTGAGACACCCCAGGCCGGGCGTCCGGTGCCAAATCTGGATCCCTTTCGAGAAATTCTTATCCCGTTTGGCGATGGTGGCTATCTGGCGCGATATCGGTACGACCCTTCGACGGAAACGGTTTATGTCGTCGCAATACGACACCAGCGAGAGATCGGTTCTCCATAAGGCGCCGTGTCCGCTCATCACGGACTTTCTTCCTGCTTTCCAAGAAAACGCTTGGCGTTTTCTTTGTCCGACTTGCCCGCTTGCCTGTTGCCACATAGCCTCTCACTTGGGAGAACTAACACATGGCAAAGCCAGCGCATTTTGTGGTTGTGGGCGGGGGGACGGCCGGGTGGATCGCGGCGTTCATCATTCAGGATGAGGCGCGGCGGCGCGGGTTTGATTTCAGGATTTCGGTGGTTGAGAGCTCGAAGATTCCAACTGTTGGAGTCGGCGAAGCGACGACGGCGGCTTTTCGTGTTCTCCTCAAGCACTTTGGGATCGATGAGTTCGAATTCTTCCGCAAGACCGATGCCAGCTTCAAGCTCGGGATCAAGCATGAGGACTGGCGGCGGAAAGGCTACACCTATTATGGGCCGATCGATGATCCGCATCAGGTGATCCAGGCGCCGCCGGGGACGCCTTCGGATTATCTCAATGTCTATGCGGTGGCGGCCGGCAGGGGGGTGCAGGAAATGCATATGTTCCAGCCGCTGCTGGAGCAGAAGAAGGCGCCATATGCGCTGAAGGCCGATGGGTCGCTCATTCCGCTCGGGCCATTTCACCACGCCTATCATTTCGATCAGGCACTGGTGGGGAAGTTTTTTGCCAGCAAATCGAAAGGTGTCGAGAAGGTCGATGCGCTGGTGGCCGGGGTCGAGCGAGATGGCGAGAGCGGGGATATTTCCGCGCTGGTGCTGGACGACAATTCGCGGCTTGAGGGCGACTTCTTTATCGACGCGACGGGTTTCCGAAAGCAGATCATCGTCAAGGCGCTCGATGCCCCTTGGAAGAGCTATGCGCATGAACTGCCGGTCAATCGGGCGCTGCCGTTCTGGATCGATGTGAAGGAGGGGGAGGAGCTTCCCAATTACACGCGCGCCTGGGCACAGAGTTCGGGCTGGATGTGGCAGATCCCGACGCGTACACGCTTTGGCTGCGGCTATGTTTATTCCGATGAGTTTTCGACGCCGGAACAGGCCAAGGAAGAGGTCGAGCGGGTGCTGGGCCACGAGATCGAGGTGCGGAGCGATATTCGGTTCCAGATCGGGCGGCTGGAAAAGGCGTGGATCGGGAACTGTGTTGCGGTCGGGCTGAGTTCGAGTTTTTTGGAGCCGCTGGAATCGACGTCGATCCATGGGACCATCGTGCAGATGATGCTGTTTGCGCAGCGCTATATGGATCAGCCGAGCAAGATCAGCCAAAAGGCGCGGGACGATTATAACGCGCGGGTAGGGCGGCAGGTCGATGATTTCCGGACGTTCGTCAATACGCACTACATGACCGAGCGAGACGATACGCCGTTTTGGCGTGAGGTGCGGGCCAATCGCATCCACCTCGAGACTAAGGAGCGGCTGGCGCGCTGGCAAAAGCAGATGCCGCGGCATGGGGATTTTCCGAACTATCTTGGTGGCCTGCCGCATATCGAGACGCAGCTGCATTATCCGGTGCTGAATGGGCTGGGGCTCCTGGACCAGAACTTGGCGCGCAGGGAGATGGCGGCTGATCCAAAGCTCAGGCGCTTTGCGCAGCAGACATTTGATGGCCTTGTGAGGGAATATCGGGCGGCCGCGAACCAGGCGCTGGGACATCGGGAATTTTTGGATATCGTGCAGGGCATGGCGTGAGCGATTGGACGGGGTTTGTCCTGGCCGTGCTGGGATTGCTGGCCGTGCCGGGGCCGACAAATACGCTGATGGCGGCAAGCGGGGCGCAACGAGGCGTGCGGCAATCGCTGCATTTGCTGGTTGGGGAGCTCGGGGGTTACGCGATTGCGATCACGGTTTGGATCGAGGTTGTGGGAGCGGTGGCGGCGCGAGAGCCGATGGTGGCAGTCGCCGCAAAGCTGATTGCCGTGGCGTTTTTGCTGTGGTCGGCCTGGAAGCTTTGGCGGAATGCGGGGCGGGCGGATTTGGGCGCGCGGGGAATTACGCTCTCGCGGGTGTTCGCGACGACGCTGATTAATCCCAAGGCGCTGGTGTTTGCTTTTGCGATTTTTCCGGGCGTGGGGTTTGTCGAGCGATTGCCCTATGACGCCGTGTTCGCGGCGCTCGTCATTGGGACGGCGATTGGGTGGATGTCGCTGGGGGCGCTGGCGCAACGCGGGGCGGCGGGGTGGCTGAACTCGGCGCGGGTGGAGCAGATTACTGCGGTTGCGCTGGCGGTGTTCGGGACGGTGTTGGCGGTGCAGACGCTTCAGTTTTTGGGCTGAGCAGAGAAGGTAGGTATCGCGCCAGCCACTAGCATCCCCCTCATCCGGCCCTTTGGGCCACCTTCTCCCCGAGGGGGAGAAGAATGGATCGGTGCTTGCGTAGGCAGGGTGCCCCTTATTCCTCGCCCCATCGGGGAGAGGGTGGATCGCCCGCAGAGCGAGACGGGTGAGGGGGACTCTCGGGCGTCGTGCCTTTCGAGCGTAGTTCTCATGGCCTTCTCGCCTTAAAGCGCTCCACCGGGGCGCTTTACCCTGTGGGGCACCTCGAAGCATTGACATCCACCTCAAACCGACCCAATTGAAACCCAACAATTTCCCGGAGTTTCCCATGGGCTTTAAGATGGGCATCGTCGGCCTGCCGAATGTCGGCAAGTCGACGCTATTCAATGCGCTGACCCGCACCGCTGCGGCGGCTGCTGCCAATTTCCCGTTCTGCACCATCGAGCCCAATGTGGGCGATGTGCCGGTGCCTGATGCGCGGCTGCAGAAGCTGGCGACGATCGGCAAATCGGCGACGATCCTGCCGGCGCGCATGAGCTTTGTGGATATTGCGGGCCTCGTGAAGGGCGCGTCTAAGGGTGAAGGGCTGGGCAACCAGTTCCTTGCCAATATCCGCGAATGCGACGCCATCGCCTATGTGCTTCGCTGCTTTGAAGACGGCAATATCATCCACGTTGCCAACAAGGTCGACCCGCTGGCGGACGCGGAAGTCGTCGAGACCGAGCTGATGCTGGCCGATCTCGAAAGCCTCGAGAAGCGCCGCAATGGCGTGGAAAAGAAGGCCAAGGGCAATGACAAGGACGCCAAGGTCACGCTCGACCTGATCGATCGGTCGCTCGTGCTGCTGCGCGATGGTAAGTCGGCGCGCTTTGTCGAGCGGTCCGCCGAGGAAGAGAAGGCGTTTCAGGAGCTGCAGTTGCTGACGTCGAAGCCGGTGCTTTACGTTTGCAATGTCGACGAAGGGTCGGCTGAAAACGGCAATGCGATGAGCAAGCTGGTTGAGGCTTATGCCAAGGCGAATGATGCTGGTGTCGTGATCATTTCGGCCGAGATTGAATCGCAGCTGGCGCAGTTGCCGGATGCCGAGCAGGCCGAATATCTGGAATCGCTGGGGCTGCATGAGCCGGGCCTCAACCGCATGATCCGCGAGGCCTATGACCTCCTGGGGCTGCAGACCTATTTTACGGTTGGGCCGAAGGAAACGCGCGCGTGGACCATCCACAAGGGCGACAAGGCGCCGGCGGCGGCAGGCGTCATCCATACGGATTTCGAGCGCGGCTTTATTCGAGCGCAGACGATTGGCTTTGATGACTTTGTCACCCTCGGCGGCGAAGTTCCGGCGAAGGAAGCGGGCAAGGCGCGCGATGAAGGCAAGGAATATGTCGTCAAGGATGGCGACGTGATGCTGTTCAAGTTTAATACCTGATGATCAGGCTGGCCGCATTCGATCCGGGTGCGGCCGGCTTTTCCGCTCTGCTGGCCGAGAGCCAGGGCGAAGGGCATCGCATGCTTTTGCGACTTGCCGAAAATTGGGCCAATGGGTCCAATCGTTTTGCGTTTCCCGGTGAAATCATGCTCGGCGCCTGGTCAGGCGATAGGCTTGTTGGCGTCTGCGGGCGGAATGTTGATCCCTATGACGATGACGAGCGAGCGGGGCGGGTGCGTCATCTCTATGTGGCCCAGAGGGCCCGGCGGGATGGTGTTGGACGGGCGCTGATTTCGGCGATCCGGGACGGCGCCGCCGAGCATTTTGACTATCTCAATACCAATGCGCCCGAGACGGCTTTTGCCTTCTACGAGCGCATGGGGTTTGTGCCACTTGAGTGCGGTGGGCACGCGACCCACCGGCTCGCGCTGGTTTAGTGCGGGCCCATTGCCGGCTGGTTGGTGCCGCAGGGGCCGCCGTCCATGTTGATGGCGATGTCTTGTTTGTCGCCGGCAAAGCTGAGGGCTTCGTACCAGTGGCTGATCTCTTTGGTGCTGGCTGGGATGTAGTGGAAAATCAGCGAGCGGCGGAAGCGGTCGGGGCTGGTGTTGGGCGTCGAGCCGTGGATGACGCTGCCGTTGAAGAAGAGCACGTCTCCGGCTTTGAGCTGCATCATTTGCGGTTCGAGGCCCGGTGGGGGCTCGACGTGTTCGGTGGTGAAGAACCGGGTGGGGTCTGACGGTTCGGGGCAGGCGATGTCGAGCATGGACGTTTGGGGTACGCACATCATGCCGCCATTGTCGGCATCGGCGTCGTCGACGGCGATCCAAGCGGCCATGCAGGTGCCGGGTTTTACGCGCAGGTAGAAATTGTCCTGGTGTAGATCCTGGCCGCGGGCGCCGGGGGGCTTGAAGTAGAACATGGACTGGCAGGCAAAAGGTTCTTCGCCGAAGAGATCGGTAAGGACTGGCTGCAAACGCGGATCGAGCATGTAGCGCATGGCAAGCTGGCCGACCTCTTTGTCGGGGTGCTTGTGCGGATGCATCATGCGGGGATAGCGGCTGAGCGGGTCGTTGGGCGTGTTGCCGCGCGGCGTGTCGGATAGGCCAGGGACGGGGCCATCGGCTGCGGCGTCCATGAAGGCCTCACGGATTTCGGCGATTTCCTCGGGGGTGATCAGGCCGCGGACGGCGAGGAAGCCGTCGCGTTCGAACTGCGCTGCCTGCGTGTCATTGAGAAAAGCATGTGTCATTCCGACCTCCCTTTTTGAGGAAGATTAGGCCGAGAGCAGGCTGCTGGCCATGGAACATGCTGCCGATGATATGTAATATCCTGCTATGAGCGAAATGGCAGAAAGCCCGTATCAGTCGGCGCGGCGGCTTCTTACGGGGCATTTTGATGAGACATCGGGCTATCGCGCCGTTCGGCGGCGCGGTGTGAGCGATTGGCTGCTGGTGCAGACGACGGGTGGGCGTGGGCGGTTTGGGTATGCCGGTGGTGAATTGATCGCCGAGGCGGGAGACTGGGTGCTTTTGCGACCGGGAACGCCGCATGACTATGGGGTCGAGGCGACGCTCGAACGATGGGAGTTAGTCTGGGCGCATTTTCAACCGCGGACGGAATGGCTGGACTGGCTCGTTTGGCCGGTCGTGTCGGGTGGGCTGATGCATTTACGGATCGAGGACGCCGGTTTGGCGGCACAGTTTGCGGCAGTGCATGCGATGCTCAGTGGTTCACAGCGGCGGCGGGAGGCGCTCGCGTTCAATGCGCTGGAGGCGGTGTTGCTCGGGTGTGACGCCTATAATGGGCGGAAGGATCAGGCGGGCGATGGGCGCGTGCGCAAGGCACTGGATTTCATCCAAGATCGGCTGACTGAGAAGCTGCTTATCGATGATGTGGCTGAGGCGGTGGGCTTGTCGGCGTCGCGATTGGCGCATCTGTTTCGGGAGGAAACAGGGGAGACGGTGCAGGGACATATCGAGGCCCGGCGGATGCAGCTGGCGGCGGATTTGCTGCGGCGGACGAGTTTTCCGATCAAGCAGGTGGCGGCGAGTGCCGGGTTTGAGAGCCAGTTCTACTTTTCGCAACGGTTCAAGCGTCGGATGGGGGTCTCGCCGCTGCGGTTTCGGCAGCAGACGCCGGAGAGTTGATTGCTAAGCGGATGTCATCCCGGCGTTGAGCCGGGATCCATTTTGAGATCTCAGGATGGGCCCCGGCTCAAGGCCGGGGTGACAATCGAGTGTGAGACTGGCGCAGCGCGAGAGCTGCCCGCCCTGCGGGACGGGCCCTAGCCCTCGATAGTGTCTTTCCGCATCTGGCTCGGGGTCATCCCATACGCTTTGCGAAAATGTTCGTAGAACTGGGTCTGGCTGACGAAGCCGGACTGGAAGGCGACGTTGGCGATGGAGAGGCTGCCGTCGAAGAGGAGGGAGCGGGCGCGGATGAGGCGCATGCGGGTGACGAATTTCTGGACCGAGATGTGCATCACCTTGGTGAATAAGTTGGTCGCGTAATTGGGGTGGAGCCCGACAACCTTGGCGATGTCCTCGGCGGAGAGGGGATCGGTAATGTTTTCAACTATATGGCGGACCATGCGGACGACGTAGCGCACTGGCGTCGTGGTGCGCGTGCGGATGCCGGATTTTTCGAGCCAGGCGGGGAGGAGAGTATCCCAGCCGGTGATGGCGGCGCGGCGGAACATGGTGCCGATTTCGGTGCGGACGAGGTCGGCGCGGAGCGAATTGCCGCTGCGATAATCGGCATGCCAGCGTTCGAGCGTGTCGAGACCGATGCATTCGGGCGTGAGCTGGATGACGCCGCCGCCCATCAGGGTTTCGGTGAGGCGGCCGAGATGGGGCATTTCGAGGAAGGCGTCCATCGGCAGATAGATATTGAGCTGACGCGCATCGGCGACGTCGTGAAGGGCTACGGTCTGGTGGGGAATGCCAGCCCAGAAGGCGACGAGGCGGTTGGCACCAACGGTGATGGGGCCGCCGTCGAAGGAATAGTCCATCTGGCCCGAGGTCAGCCAATTGAACTCGATATGCCCATGACTATGGGGCGCGGACATAATCTGGGGCGGAAAGGCGCGGATGCCGAAGCGGCCAAAAGCCTTGCCCGAAGCATAAAAGCTGCGGTCCGGACGCGGGGTCGGGCGGGGCGCCTTCTCGCGGGGGCGCATTTGGGACAAAACAACTGTCATACTAATCAGCGGGCTTCTTAGAAAACCGGAATAAGTCTCTATCATTCCGGATTGCATCATCGCTGGCAAGTCGTAGGTTGAGATCGTGCACGGGACCAGAGTCAGCGAGGAGAAACTGACTCGACGCATCACGCGCTAGCCCGTTGCGAAGGGAGGTTCTATTGAGAAAGCCTATCTATGCCCTTGGCGGGGCAGGACTCTTGCTGTCCGTTTCCATGTCCGCCGTTTTCGCTCAGACCGAGTGGACCACGCCACCAGATCCGCCGGAATTCGCCGCACAGAGCGAACCGGTATTCGTGAGCGGTTCTGATATCCAGGAATACAAGGCGCTGCCGGAATATCATGAGCCGGACTTCGTCAAGGCATTCGTCGATGCCGGCAAGCTGCCGCCGGTCGCCGAGCGCCTGCCCAAGGAACCACTGGTTTTCAAGACTCCCAACATGCCAGACGGCATGGGCGTTTATGGCGACACGATGCGCCACGTCATTGGCGGCCGTCCTGACGGCTGGAACTATATCGGTGGCGCGACCCAGGGTTGGGGCGGCATCGACATCGGCATGTACGAATGTCTGACGCGTACCGGTCCGCTGTTCCAGGTGAAGGCCGACGAACTTGAGCCGTTGCCAAACCTGGCCAAGAGCTGGGAATGGTCCGAAGATGGCCACGAACTGACCATGCACCTGATCGAGGGTGCGAAGTGGTCTGACGGCGAGCCCTTCGGCGCCGACGACGTCATGTTCTATTGGGAAGACAACGTTCTCGACACCAATGTCGCCCCGACAGGTGGCGCGACCCCGGAAAGCTTTGGCGAAGGCACGACGCTCGAAAAGATCGACGATGCGACCGTCAAATGGACCTTCAAGCAGGCCAAGCCCACGCAGTTCCTCTATGCCATGGCCTATGGCACGTTCTGCCCAGGGCCGGCGCATATCCTCAAGCCGCAGCATCCGAAATATTCGGAAAACAACTACGACCAATACAAGAACGCCTTCCCGCCTGAATTCCTGAACTTCCCGGTTATGGGTGCTTGGGTACCGGTTGAATACCGTCCGGACGACGTGATCGTGCTGCGCCGCAATCCCTATTACTGGAAGGTCGACGAGAACGGCAATCAGCTGCCCTATCTCAACGAAGTCAGCTATCGCCTCTCGACCTGGGCAGATCGCGACGTGCAGACCATTGCCGGCACGGCCGACTTCTCGAACCTCGAACAGCCGGAAAACTTCGTGGAATCGCTCCGCCGTGCGGCGGAAGAAACCGCTCCGGCCCGCCTGCAGTTCGGCGCCCGCACCATCGGCTACACCCTCTATCCGAACCTTTCGGGCAATGGTTGGGGTGAACCGAACGAACTGAGCCAGGCTGTGCGCGAGCTCAATCGGAACATCGATTTCCGCAAGGCGATCACCTATGCGATCGACCGCAAGAGCCTCGGTGAATCCCTCGTCAAGGGGCCGTTCACGACGCCATATCCGGGCGGCCTTTATGCCGGCACGAGCTTTTACGACAAGGACTCGACCGCCTTCTTCGGCTACGACATGGACAAGGCCAAGGAATACCTGGCCAAGGCCGGCCTCGAAGACACCGATGGCAATGGCGTCGTCAACTTCCCATCGGGCACGGCGGGTGGTCAGGACGTCCAGATCACCATGCTGGTCAATGCCGACTACACCACCGACAAGAGCCTTGCCGAAGGTGTGCTCGCACAGATGGAAGCCCTTGGGATCCGCGTCATCCTCGACACTGTGAGCGGCAACTCGCTGGCCGAATACCAGCAGGGCGGCAAGTATGACTGGGCGATCCTCCGCAATGGTTCGGATCTCGTCTCGGTGGTTCAGGGTACGGCTGGGCTTGCCCCGGTTGGTCCGCGTACGGCCTTCTCGCACCGCGCCGGCACTGACGGCACGCTCGACCTGATGCCGTTCGAGCAAGAGATGGTGGATACGGTCAACAAGTTCATCGCCAGCGCCGACAATGCGGAACGCGCTGACCTGATGAAGACCTACCAGCAGATCTACACGCAGAACCTCTATGCCATCGGCCTGACCCAGTATCCGGGTGCTCTCTTGATCAACAAGCGCTTCGCCAATATCCCGGCCGGCGCCCCGATCTTCCAGTTCAACTGGGCCGAAGACAACGTGATCCGCGAACGCCTCTATGTACCGGCGGACAAGCAGACCACGAACGAACTGCATCCGAACACCCTGCCCAATACGCCGGGTGTGGGTAACGGACCGATTTCCAACTGATCCCTCTCCAATGACAGGTTCGGCGGCGGCACGCTGCCGCCGGACTTCGACCCAAAAAGTTTCTGCCAGAAGAGAGTGTGATGCTGCGCTTCCTCGTATTCCGGATTCTGGGGGCCATCCCCATCCTCATTCTGCTGAGCATCGTCACCTTCCTGATCATTCAGGCGCCTCCGGGCGACTATGGCGACTATATCCGCACCATGGCGATCAACCGCACCGGTGCCACCGCCGAGCAGGCCCAGGCCATGGCCGAAGCCTATCGCGCTGCCAATGGGCTCAACGATCCGCTGATCGTGCAATATTTCCGCTGGATCACCGGCGTCGTGACCCGCTTCGATTTCGGGCAATCGCTCTACTACAACAAACCCGTGGGTGATGTGGTAGCCGAACGCCTGCCGCGCACCATCCTACTCGCGCTGACCTGCCATATCCTCGCTTCGGTGATCGGCATCAGCCTCGGCATTCTCGCGGCGACCCGTCAATATTCCTGGGTCGATACGGTGCTGGGCTTCATTTCCTTCATGGGCATGACGATCCCGCGCTTTCTTCTCGCGATCATTATTCTCTATGTTCTCGTCTTCCGGCTCGGGGTGAACGAGATCGGCAGTTTCAACTCGGCCTATTGGGGCGGCCAGCCCTGGGGCTGGGGACGGTTCGTCGACCTCGTCGCGCATGTGTGGCCGGTCGTGCTTGTCGCGACGATCGGTGGGCTCGCCTATAATATGCGCGTGATGCGCGCCAATCTGCTCGACGTGCTCAACAGCCAATATGTCGAGACGGCGCGCGCCAAGGGTCTGCCGGAAAGCGCCGTGATCATGCGCCATGCCGTGCCCAATGCGCTCCATCCCCTGGTCGCCTATCAGGGCGTCGTACTGCCCTACATGCTAACGGGTGAAATCGAGGTTGCGATCGTCTTTGGCCTCGCCACCGTTGGCCCCGCAATCGTGGGCTCGATGGGTGTGGGTGACGTCTGGGTGACCGCGACGTTCGTCATGGTGCTCGCCGTCACGCTCATCATCGGCAATATCATTTCCGACGTGTTGCTTGCGCTGCTCGACCCGCGCATTCGCCTGGGCGGGGAGAAGTCCAATTGACTAGGTATCACGATCCAAATCCCGGCTCCTCCATTCCGCTACCGCCCGATGCCGCCGGCCCCATGCCGACGCCCGCGGAGGAAGCGGATACGCCTGAGGTCAATTCGCGATGGAGCAGCACCAGCGACGAGGGCTATCTGGCGCTCGTCTGGCGGCGGTTCCGGCGCTCGACGATCGGCATGATCGGCCTTGTGCTGGTTGTGCTCCTGATCGTCGTCACGATCTTTGCCGATTTCTTCGCGCCGCAGGACCCGAAAGCTGCCGATATCGGCTTTGCGCCGCCCGATCACGTGAGCTTTTTCAAGGGCGATGGCAGCTTTACGCTCATTCCGGTGGTGTTTCCGATTGCTGAAGGGGATGAGCTTGATCCCATTACCTTCCAGCCGCTGGTTGGGCCGGACTATGACAACCCGACCGAGCTTGGCTTCTTTGTGCGGGGTTATGAATATCGGCTGCTGTGGGTGATCCCGGCCAATATCCATTTCTTCGGGCCGGTCGATCCTGAAAAGACGGTGCATTTCCTCGGCACCGATAAGTTTGGGCGCGATATTCTGGCGCGTGGCTTTGTCGGGGCACGGATCACGCTGACTATTGCGCTGGTGGTGGTCACGCTGACGACGATCGTTGGGACGCTGGTGGGGATTACGTCGGGCTATATTGGTGGGCGGTTCGATTCCTGGGTGCAGCGGGTAGTTGAGTTCATCTTGATGTTCCCCCAGTTGCCGCTCTATCTGGCGCTGACGACGCTTATTCCGGCAACGGCGCCATCCAATGTGTTCATTGCCTTCGTCATCGGCGTGATCGCGGCCTTGGGGTGGGCGCAGCTCAGTCGCGAGGTGCGGTCAAAGACTTTGTCGCTCGCGCGGATCGAATATGTGCGTGCAGCGATTGCGGTGGGTGCCTCGGATCGACGGATCGTCGTGCGTCACATTCTCCCCAATGTGCTGAGCCACATCATCGTGGCGGTGACGCTGGCCATTCCAAGCGTCGTGCTGCTCGAGAGCTTCCTTGGTTTCCTCGGCTTTGCCGTGAAGCCGCCGCTGATCTCCTGGGGGCTGATGCTGCAAGATACGTCGTCCTATTCGGTCATCGGTTCCTATCCGTGGATCCTCTCGCCCGTCATCTTCGTGCTGATCACCGTCTTTGCGTTCAACGCGCTCGGCGATGGCCTGCGCGACGCCGTCGACCCCTATTGAGGCCAGTGTCATGACCCCCAGCAATCCAGTTTCGAGCGAGCGGCATGACCTTGGTACCCACGGGCGCGAGTTGATCCTCGACGCGCGCAATGTGGGTGTCGATTTCAAGGTGGAAGGCGGCACGGTACATGCAGTGCGCGATGTGTCGTTCCAGCTTCACAAGGGCGAGACTATCGCCCTTGTGGGGGAATCTGGGTCCGGCAAGTCGGTGACGGCGCGGACGCTGATGAAGCTTCTGACCAAGCGGGCCACTATCCTCCCCAATACGCGCATCACGCTTTCGGGCAAGGACGTCGTCAAGATGGGCGACAAGGAGATGCGCAAGCTCCGTGGCAATGACATTGCCATGATCTTTCAGGAGCCGATGAGTTCGCTTAATCCGGTTTATACGATCGGGCAGCAGCTTTGTGAGGTTATTCACCTGCACAATAAGGTTTCGCGCGACGAGGCGATGAAGCGGGCCGAGGCGCTCCTGACCGAGGTGCAGATTCCGGAGCCGCGGGCGCGGCTGAACAACTTTCCGCACCAGCTGTCTGGCGGACAGCGGCAGCGCGTGATGATCGCCATGGCGCTCGCGAACCGGCCCGATGTGCTGATTGCGGACGAGCCGACGACCGCGCTCGACGTGACCGTGCAGGCGCAGATCCTCAATCTTATCAAGGACCTGAAAGACAAGTATGGCATGGCGGTGATCCTGATTACCCATGACCTGACGATTGTCCGGCAGTTTTCAGAATATGTCTATGTGATGCAGAACGGTCGCGTGCAGGAGCACAATGCGACCGAGGCGCTGTTTGCCAATCCGCAGCACGCCTATACCAAGCATCTGTTGGCCTCCGAACCCAAGGGCACGGCGCTGCCACTCGAAGAGGGGGCGCATGACACCGTGCTTGAGGGCAAGCAGGTGAAGGTAGCCTTTACCCTTAAGCGCGGTGGGTTCTTCAAACCCGACTTCTTTGAGCTCAAGGCGGTCGACAATCTCGACATCAAGTTGATGCGGCATGAGACGCTCGGGATCGTGGGCGAGAGCGGCTCGGGCAAGACGACGTTTGGGCAGGCGCTGGTGCGGTTGATCGGCAATCAGGGCGGGCAGATCTGGTTCGATGGCGAACGGATCGATGGCAAGGACCGCCAGGCCATGCGGCCGCTGCGGAGCCGGATGCAGATCGTGTTCCAGGATCCGTTTGCTTCGCTCAACCCGCGCATGTCGATCCGCCAGATCATCGAGGAAGGGCTCGTGGTCAACGGCATCGGCGCTAATAGTCGCGAGCGCGTCGACCGCGTGCGGCAGGCGCTGCGCGATGCCGGTATGCCGGACAATATCCTCTCGCGTTTTCCGCATGAATTTTCGGGCGGGCAGCGCCAGCGTATCGCGATTGCACGTGCAATCGCGCTCGAACCCGAGTTCATTCTCCTCGACGAGCCGACATCGGCTCTCGATCTTTCGGTTCAGGCCCAGATCATCGACCTGCTACGCAAATTGCAGGACGAGAAAGGCCTCTCCTATCTCTTCATTTCGCATGACCTCAAGGTCGTGCGGGCCCTATGCCATCGGGTGATGGTGATGCAGCACGGCAAGATCGTGGAGCAGGGGCCGGTCAATGAAGTGCTCATCAACCCCAAAACCGAATATACGGCGCGTCTCGTGCGGGCCGCATTCGAAATAGCTGCCTGACGACTGGAGTTTATAATGGCAAATCCGAAAATCACCTTCATCGGTGCCGGCTCATCGGTGTTCATGAAGAACATCGTGGGCGATATTTTGCAGCGTCCAGCGCTGGCCGGCGCGCAGATCCGTCTGATGGATATCAATCCGACGCGGCTTGAAGAGAGCGAGATCATTGCGCAGAAGCTGATCAACACGCTTGGTGTTTCTGCGACGGTCGAGACCTTCTCGGACCAGCGCAAGGCGCTCGACGGCACCAATTTCGTCGTCGTCTGCTTCCAGATCGGTGGCTATGAGCCTTCCACCGTCGTCGATTTCGAAGTGCCCAAGAAGTACAACTTGCGTCAGACCATTGCCGATACGCTCGGCGTCGGCGGCATCATGCGTGGCCTCCGCACCGTGCCGCATCTGTGGAGCATTTGCGAAGACATGCTGCAGGTCGCTCCGGACGCGATCATGCTGCAATATGTGAACCCGATGGCGATCAACACCTGGGCGATCTCGGAAAAATATCCGACGATCAAGCAGGTCGGGCTCTGCCACTCGGTGCAGGGCACGGCGGCTGAACTGGCTCATGATCTCGGCATTCCTTATGAGGAAATCCGATATCGTTCGGCCGGCATCAACCACATGGCCTTCTACCTCAAGTTCGAGCATCGCCAGGCCGATGGCTCGTATAAGGATCTCTATCCAGAGCTCTTCAAGGCCTATCGTGAAGGCCGCGCGCCCAAGCCGACCTGGAACCCGCGCTGCCCGAACAAGGTGCGCTACGAGATGATGACGCGGCTCGGTTATTTCGTGACCGAAAGCTCCGAGCACTTTGCGGAATATACGCCCTACTTCATCAAGGAAGGCCGCGAAGACATCATCGAAAAATTCGGCATTCCGCTCGATGAATATCCCAAGCGCTGCGTCGAGCAGATCGCGAACTGGAAGAAGACTTCGGAAGACTACAAGAAGGCTGACCGGATCGAGGTCAAGCAGTCCAAGGAATACGCTTCGTCCATCGTCAACTCGGTCTGGACCGGCGAGCCTTCGGTGATCTACGGCAATCTGCGCAACAACGGCGTCATTACCTCGCTGCCGCACAATGCGGCGGTGGAAGTGCCATGCCTCGTCGACGACAATGGGCTGCAGCCGACCTATATCGGCGAATTGCCCCCGCAGCTGACGGCGCTGATCCGCACCAATATCAATGTGCAGGAGCTGACGGTTCGTGCGCTGATCGAGGAAAACCGCGAGCACATCTATCATGCCGCGATGATGGATCCGCATACGGCGGCGGAACTGGATCTCGAGCAGATCTGGAACGTGGTCGATGATCTGCTAGAAGCCCATGGCACGTGGATCCCGGAATGGGCACGCGGGCCGCGCAAGCAGCGCGTGGCTTAGGTCGCGCGATCAGTTGGCCATAGCGGCCTGCAAATGGCGGTCTTCTCCGCTTCCGGTGCTCACGTACGAACGTACGCTGCGCTCCGGTTCTCGAAGACCACCATTTTCGACGCGCTCTGACTCAACTGCTCACGCAACCTAGTTGCCAAGTGATGAGATGGTGGGCCTCGGTGGAAACGCCGGGGCTTTTTTTGGGGGGCAGAGTAGGCGAGCCACGATCCTACCTTCTCCCAATGAGGGAGAAGGTGGCGCAGCGACGGATGAGAGGTATTTTTGCTGCGTGTGTCACTCGCTCCTCTGCGGAGGAGGGATACCCCTCACCCTGACTTTTCGCTGGATGCGAAAAGTCGGTCCCTCTCCCACAAGGGGCGAGGGGAGGGGCGGTGGGTGGGCGAGGCAGGGTAGCCACTACTCCCCCTTGCCAAACAGTTTGTTGAGCATATCCGCCATGGGGCCGGATTTGGGGACTTCGGCTTGGGGCTTGCTGGTGCGGGCCTGGCGGATGTGGCTTTGGGCTTTGGGAGCAGGCTTTGGCTCTTCGCTGCCCTTGGTTGCCAGCGCCAGCTTGTTCATGAAGCCGGCGTCATCTCCGGCGAGGAGCATTCCCGCGTGGCGGGCGATGTCGTCGAGGAGGGGATCGAGCCAGGCTTTGTCGGCCTTGGCGAAATCGCCCAGGACGTGGGGGGTGACGAATTCCTTGCCGGGGTGGCCGATGCCGAGGCGGACGCGCTTGTAATCGAGGCCGATCTGGGGATCGATCGAGCGCAGGCCATTGTGGCCGCCATTGCCGCCGCCGATCTTGACGCGGACTTTCCCGGGCGCGAGGTCGAGTTCGTCATAAAAGACGACGATGTCGGCGGGCGGGATTTTGTAAAAGCTCGCGACCTTTTGCACGCTGTCGCCGGACTTGTTCATAAAAGTCTGGGGCTTGAGCAGGAGCACGCGTTCGGAGCCGATCGTGCCTTCGGCGAGGAGGCCGGAATTCTGCGATTTCCAGCCGGAAATGCCATTGGCGCGGGCGATGGCGTCGATGGCCATGAAGCCGATATTGTGGCGATTGCCTTCATATTGGCTGCCTGGATTGCCCAGGCCGACGAGGAGTTTCATGGCGCGCTCGTTCTTGGTCCAAGTCTTTGGTGGTCGCGTTTCCGAACGGCAAAACCGTTGCCACTTTTGCCGAAAATGTTCGAAGAGGGCATAACGCATCAAAGGGGCAAATGAAAAGGGCGACCCGAAGGCCGCCCTCAATGCTCTGGAAAAGCTCTAGCCGATTACTCGGCCGATGCTTCGCCTTCTTCGGTGGTTTCTTCGTCATCAAGGCTGCCGCTGGCCTTGAGAGCGGACGGCGCAACGACGGTTGCGATGGTCACGTCTTCTTCGTGGCTGTGGTCGGCAGTGCCCTTGGGCAGCTTGATGTTGGAGATGTGGACGGTATCGCCGATTTCGAGGCCGGTGAGATCAACGGTCACGAATTCCGGGATGTTGTCGGACGGCACGGTCAGATCGAGCGTGTGGTGCAGAATGTTGAGCGTACCACCGCGCTTGAGGCCCGGGCTCGCATCTTCGTTTTCGAAGTGCACGGGGACCTGAACGTTGATCTTCGAGCCCTTGGCCACGCGCAGGAAGTCGATGTGGATCGGCTGATCCATGACGACGTCGAGCTGGTAGTCACGCGGGATAACCTGGTGGATCGTGCCATCGACGTCGAGGTCGAGGATGTGCGACTTGAAGCCACCGGCATAGATGAACTTCAGCGCGTCCTTATAGGCCACGGAAACGGCGACGGGGGGCTTCTTGTCACCATAGATAACTGCAGGAACGAGTCCCTGACGACGAGCTTCGCGAGCGGCCCCCTTGCCCACTCCGTTGCGCGCATGTGCCTTGAGCACTTTATTCTGAGCCATGGAAAGCATCCATTGGGTTGGTGTATGGCGTCTTCGCGACGGCATACGCACCCGTCCTCCAGGGGTGACGGGCACTTCATGGGGTGCGCTATAGCTTAAGCGGGGGACGGCGGCAAGGAAGCAGACGGGAATTCCGGAGGCTTTCGGCGGGGGCGAGAACAAGAAAGTGCGTGGTCACACTTTCGTCATAGCGCCAAGTGTTGATAGTGCTCGTTTTTTCGTCATCAGCATTCCGGATTCGATCATGAAACCTGCCGTCGTCCTTGCTCTTGCCTCGCTCGTGGTTTTTGCCGTTCCGGCCTATGCGGCGCCGAAGTTTTCGTTCGGGACCGACGGCGGCGAATATACCAATGACGGCGAGTGCGACGATCCGCGCTTTGAGGGCAAGGGCATGACGACGACGCCTCTGCTGAGCGACGACATTCTGAACGATGCGACCGACTGCGGCGAGGCCTATGCCTCGGGCACGATTTCGCTGCGCGGCGTGTCGGAAGATGGTGTCCCGGAATTTGGCGATAACAAGGGCGAATATGCCAAGGACGGCGAATGCGACGACATGCGGTTCAAAGGCGCCGGCATGACGTCAACGCCGCTGATCGAGGACGATATCATGCACGACGCCAGCGACTGCAAGGCGGCGTTCGAGGCGGGGACGATTCAGTTGGTTTTGAAGTAGAGCGCTAGGCCCACTGGGGGGCATCCCCGCGCAGGCGGGGATCCATCTTGAGATCTCGGGATGGGCCCCGGCTTTCGCCGGGGTGACATTCGGTGTGTGGGAACGCGCCTGCCAATCGCTCCACTGGAGCGGTTCGACCTCTCAGTCGAAGAGGCTCGAGACGCTCTGTTCGCTGGCGGTGCGGGCGATGGCTTCGCCGAGGAGGGGGGCGATGGCGATGCGGCGGATGTTGGCCGCGGCCTTGGTCGCTTCGGTTTCCTGGATCGAGTCGGTGACGACCAGTTCCTTGAGCTTTGAGGCGGCGATGCGCTCGGCGGCGCCTTCGGAGAGGACGCCGTGGGTGATATAGGCCGAGACTTCCTTGGCACCGGCCTTGAGGAGGGCCTCGGCGGCGTTGACCAGGGTGCCGCCGGAATCGACGATATCGTCGATGAGAATGCAGGCCTGGCCCGAGACGTCACCGATGATGTTCATCACCTCGGACACACCGGCCTTGGGGCGGCGCTTGTCGACGATGGCGAGATCGGTGCCAAGCCGCTGAGCGACCGCGCGGGCGCGGGCAACGCCGCCGACGTCAGGCGAGACGATCATGGTGTTTTCGAGCTTATAATTGTCGAGAATGTCGCGCGTGATGATCGGCGCGGCATAGAGATTGTCGGTCGGGATATCGAAAAAGCCCTGGATCTGGGCGGCGTGCAGATCGAGCGTGATGACGCGGTGGACGCCTGCTTCGGTGATCAGGTTTGACACGAGCTTGGCCGAGATGGGGGTACGGCCGGCGGCGCGGCGATCCTGGCGGGCATAGCCGAAATAGGGGAGGACGGCGGTGATGCGGCGCGCCGAGGACCGGCGCAGCGCGTCGGTGAGGATCAGCAATTCCATCAAGTTATCATTGGCGGGAAAGCTGGTCGATTGCAGCATGAAGACGTCTTCGCCGCGGACGTTTTCATGGAGCTCGACAAAGACCTCCTTGTCGGCGAAGCGTTTGACGGTGCAATCCGTCAGGGGCAATTCGAGGTAGCTGGCGACGGCCTGGGCGAGGGCACGATTGGAATTGCCGGTCACCAGTTTCATGGGCGCGATCCTGTCTCAACCGATCCCAAGGACGGGGACCTTCCAGTTTCGCGGGCAGCTTTAGCGAGTCATTTTTGTGACCGCAACGCCCGTTCGATCACATGCGTAAATTAAGAGTAGTGCAGCACGCGATGTTTAAGGCGCGAACCGCACCTCGTTTCAGGCAAGACCGATGACGGAAAGCTGGCGGCCGGTGCGCGTTTGCTGGTGCGTCGCATAGCGATGGGAGAAGAAACGGCTGGGCTCGGCATAGGTGCAGAGACCGGTTTCGGTGATGCCGGTGAGGCCGAGCCCTTGCGCCTCTTCGGCGAGGAAGAGAGGCAGATCGAAATGCGGGGTGCCGCCGGGCGGGGTGATGAAGGCAGATTCGGCATTCGCATTTTGATTCAGGACATCATCCTTAAAGGTTTGGCCGACTTCGTAGTTTTCCGCGGAGATAGTGGGGCCGATGGCAAGAAGAATGCGGCGGCGCTGGGCGCCAAGGGCCTCCATGGCGGTGACGGTATTGGTGAGGATGCCGGTGACGGCGCCGCGCCAGCCGGCATGGGCCGCGCCGATGATGCCGGCATGGGGATCAACGAAGAGGAGCGGGGCGCAATCGGCGGTGAGAATGCCGAGGAGAACATCGCCGCGGCGAGTGACAAGGGCATCGGCTTCGACGGTCGGGTCAGGCAGGGCGCCGGCTTCGACGGTGACGACGCGGTTGGAATGGACCTGTTTGACAGTGACGAGCGTGTTGCCGCCGAGCACATCGGCTATGCGGCGGCGGTTTTCGGCCACGGGCTCGGGCGCGTCGCCGGTGGATTGAGAGGCATTGAGCCCGGCGAACTCACCGGTCGAGACGCCGCCATGGCGGCCGAAGAAGCCGTGGTGGACGGTGTCTGTGTCGGTGAAGGGTTGGACGGTGTGGAACTCGATCATGCGGTAAACCCCGGCGGATTGAGGCCGGGGGAGTGGGCGCAGAAGACCTTGAAGAGGTCGCCCATCTGATCCCTAGCGGTAAGGCGTTCCAAAGCGGCGCGGATATCGGGAGCAGAGCCGGGATTGGCGCCGGAAAGGGCGGCGGCGCGTTCGGCGATGCCGAGGCGGGTGAGGAATTCGCCCTGAGTGGCGAGAGGCTGGACCGCGAGGCCGACTTCGCGAGCGACGGCGGCGAGGGCGGCGAAATCGACATGGGCGGACAGATCGGTTTCGCCGGGGTTTTCCAGCACGTCGGCGAAGGCGTGGTTGCGGACGCCCTGCAGCGTGTCGCCGGTCTGGGTGCGAGCGTAGCCATAATCGATGGCAAGGACACTGCCGCCTTGCTTGGCGATGGCCTTGGCGACCCGGGACATGACTTCGCTGCCGGCGAAACAGACTTCGAAGAGGCTGTCTTCTTCGGCATTGGCGACGGCTGTGGGCATCGCGTCGTTGGAGATGGGTGTCGGTGCGAGGCCGAAGGCGCGTTTGCCATCGGCGAGGCCGATCATGCGTTCGTGCCAGCCATCGGCCTTGCGGACGAATTGGCGGATCGGCAGCGCATCAAAGAACTCGTTGGCGACGACTAGGATCGGCCCCTCGGAGAATTGCTCAAAGTTTTCAAGCCATTGCGGCTCGTAGCTTTCAAGGCGATTCCGCTGCTGGGCGGTCAGGGCCGGGTTGGTCTCGAACAGCTTCAGCTTGAGACCATCGCGGAAACCGGGGGCTCGGCAGGCGACGCGGAGGATATCGGCCATGAGCGTGCCGCGGCCGGGTCCGAGTTCGACGAGGTTGAAGCTTTTGGGCTCGTCCATCTGTTGCCAGACATTGACGAGGTGGAAGCCGATCAGCTCGCCGAACATCTGCGAGATTTCGGGGGCTGTGATGAAATCGCCGGCGGCACCAAGGGGATCGGTGCCCTTGTAATAGCCCTGGGTCGGATGAGTGAGGCAGAGGCCCATATAGGTGGCGACCGACATCGGGCCGGTGGTCGAGATCTGTAGATCGATCTGCTGCGCAAGCGGGAGCTGGGTATTCATTTTTTGGCTCCTCAAGCACGCAGTTTATTGGTCGGCCGGGTCAGGGCATAGACGACGAGAATGACGCCACCAAGAAGGATAGGCAGGCTGAGGACCTGGCCCATGGTGAGCCAGCCGCCATAGAGATATCCGAGCTGCTCATCGGGGAGGCGGATGGTCTCGACGAAGATGCGCGAAAGTGCATAGCCGATGGCGAAAATGCCGGCGACGAGGCCGGGCTTCCGGAGGCCATAAAAAACGTGGGTGGCGACGCGGATGATGAGGAAAAGCAAAAGACCTTCGAGCGCGGCTTCATAGAGCTGGCTCGGGTGGCGCGGCACCTGCAGCGGATCGGTCGGGAAGATGACGCCCCAGGGTAGGTCGGTCGGCGCGCCATAGAGTTCGGCATTAATGAAATTGGCGATGCGGCCGAGGAAAATGCCGATGGTGGCGACGGCGCCGAGCAGGTCCAGCGAGGACAGCCAATAACCGCCCTTGTGGCGCGTGAAGAGGATGGCTGCGAGCATGAGGCCGACCATGCCGCCATGATAGGACATGCCGCCATCGAGCGTATTGATGATCTCGAGCGGGTTCTGCAGGTAATAGGGCAGATTGTAAAAGAGCACATAGCCCGTGCGGCCGCCGATGACGATCGACAGCATGGCCCAGAAGGCAAAATCCCAAATATCCTTGGCCGGGAAGGGCGGCGTGCCGCGATACCAGAGCCGCTCGTTGCGCAGCAGCAAATAGCCATAGCCGGCGCCGAGGATGACGCCGAAGAGATAGGCCAGCGCATACCAACGGAGCGCGAAGGGGCCGATGGCAAAGGCGATGGGATCGATATTGGGAAAGGGCAAGGTCTATCCTTCTCCGGCAGGGTCAGTGCAGGGTGGCGGGAAAGCCGTAGCCTTGGCGCGCATGGGTCGCAAGGGGGAAGGCGAAGAAAGGGGCGGTGCGGCGCTATTGACGTTGAGCGACCGAAGACCGGTTGATGGCCTTAGCCTTGGCGCGCCGGCAGTTGCCGTTTCTGGAAGCCGGTTTTGGACTGTTCGAACCCAGCCAGACGGTAGAAGTCCAGTACGTCCGGCTTGTTAGATCCTGTCATGAGCATGGTTTTGTAGCAGCCTGTGGTCCACGCGGCTTCGCATGCTGCGTCCAAGATTTGTTGGCCAAAACCGCGCCGCCTGAAATCGGCATGGGTCACGACATTTTCGATCAGCGCATAGGGTTTGCCGCCGCGCGTAAGGTTGGGCACGACGATGAGTGTGCACGAGACGGCAAGATGATTGTCCACAATCCCGATCAGTATGTCGCTGCCGGGGTACAGGCGAAGGCATTCGAGATTGGCTGAGGCTTGTTCGAGCGACGGGACGGCGTCGCCAGGAGTGAGGTGCTGGTAAAGGGAAAGGAGGTCGGGGAGGTCTTCCCCGCATGCTGGGCGGATCGTGAGTGCGTTCATTGAACTGGACCGGCTCTTTTGTTTTATGTGTCAGTATGATGGGCTAGCTTTTTGCTGCACAGCGCCACAGTCAGGACACATCCGATTGCATGCTCTATGTTTTCAGGCGGGAGCAGGTATGTCGGAATTTGAAGCACGATTTCAGCCGCTGTTCGAGGTTTTGAGCGATCCGGAAGCGCTTTTTCATGGTGCGGATATGCGGGATGATCTGTTGGCGCTGGAGCCGTTGATCCCCGATCGCGCGGCGGAGGCGTGGCTGTTTCGCGAGCTCGCCGTGTTGGAGGCGAAACGGGACGAGTTGATCTGTCTCGAGCATGCCGACAGGGCGCTGGCGGCGCAGGCGGAGACCCGGGCGATCGATGATCGTGCGCTTTATTTCATGCATATGCAGTGCGGCGATGTCGGGACGGCCTGGAAGGGCGGGCCGCGTACGGAAATGCATCTTCAGCGGGCGCTTGAGCTGCATGCCAAGCTACAGCAGCCTATCGGGGAGGCGTTTTTCATCCGGCTCAATCTGGGAGTCTATAATAACACGGTGCATGGTCCGCGGCGTGCGCTCGATGCTTATGAGCCGCTTCTTGCCGATGCTGAGCAGCATTACGGCGCCGACAATCCGGAACTGAGGCGATTGGTCGGGCTGATGGGCGCTTGTTACGAGGCGCTGGGAGATATGGAAAAGGCGCTGGCCCTTGGGACGCGTAGTTATGAGCTCAGTGTTCCCGGTGACGATCCGGGGCCGCGGGTGAGTGCGATGCTTACCTTCGGCAAGCTCAATTTTCGGGCCGGTCGTGTGGACGAGGCGCGACGCATTCTTGCCGATATGATCACCTTTGCAGACGCAAACTGTACCCCGGCAACGCGCAGATTTGCGCGCGACGAGACGCGCAATATCTTCCCCGACATCGCCGATGCGGGGATCTAGCCCTTGGTGCGCAGGGTCGAGCGGCCGCCATCGACGCCGAGGATTTGGCCAGTGATCCAGCTCGACGCGTCGGACAGGAGAAAGTCGGCGGCATTGGCGCTGTCTTCGGCGGTGCCGAGGCGGGGGAGGGAGTGAAGCTGGGCGATGGATTTGGCCATGGCTTCGTTTGACGTCAGGGACTCGGCCAGAGGCGTGGCTGTCAAAGAGGGTGCCACCGCGTTGACGCGGATTTTTGGGGCGACTTCGGCGGCGAGGGCGACGGTGAGGCCTTCCACGGCGCCCTTGGCCATGGAGATGGAGGCGTGGCCGCTAAAACCCTGGGAGACGGCGACGGAAGAGAAGAGGACGATAGATGCGGTCCCCTCATATTGTTTGAGAGCGGGCAGGGCGGCCTGGATCGCCATGGCGGCGCCTGCAGCGCTTATAGCGAAATCTCGGGCGAAATCTTCGATCGTGAGCCGGGCTAGCGGCTTCAGATTGATGGTGCCGACGCAATAGGCAAGGCCGGCGACGGGGCCAGGGGCTTGCTGGATCGCAGAGGTCAGGGCCGTGGTATCCGTGACGTCCGCTTTCGCCCAGGTGCCGCCGGTTTCATCAGCAAGGGCCGCGAGGGCATCGGGGCTGCGACCAATCAAGTGCGGAACCAACCCGCGAGCGGCGGACTTTTTCGCGAGAGCCGAGCCAATGCCGCCCGCGCCGCCGACGATGATGATGGTGTCGCTCATTGCCATTTCTCCCTTTGCCCAGCAGGTACGCGTGGATGGGCGGTTCGGTTCATGGGGAGGCGCGGCCAATGGTTGCACTGGTCAATGCGGCGGGGGTGGCCTACATAGGTGGGCAAACGCAATTGCAGATAATGGGATTATCGTGAGCCAGAGCAATAACAGGATTTTTGACGGTCTTGGCCGGATCATGAACGAAGCGGCGGGTGTCGCCGACGGCGTGCGGCGCGAAGTCGAGACCGTTGCCAAGTCGCAGGCGCAGCGGATCGTGGCCGATATGGAATTGGTCAAGCGCGAGGACTTTGATGCGCTGCGTGAGCTGGTGCAGGTCCAGGGCGAAGAAATCGACGCGCTGCGTCAAGAGATTGCGGCGCTCAAGGCTGCAAAGACCGTCTAACGGCCGCCTCACTCAATCGGCCAAATTTCGCCAGCGCTTCACAACAGATGCGCTGGCTTGGATCTCTCGGGTTAACGAGAGGTTACCGTCTTCCACAAGAGATTGGGCGCTTGGGCGTCAGTTGAACTGCTGGAATCGGAACTGCAGTGTACGGTTTGTGATGTGGACGATTCGAACGCAGGAGGACGCGTGAGATTGGGTCTGCAGTGGAGGGGTGACGGCGGTTGTCGTGTCCCAGAGCGCCATGCCAGCACGGAACCGGCCCATGTCATTGATTGCCCACGAGCCCGATCGTTCGTCCCACCCGGTGGACCTGGTCGAGCACATCGCATCGATCAACGACTGGAATTTTGAGCGCCAGGACGCGGACGAGATTTCGATCTCGGTGCGCGGGGGCTGGAGCGACTATCACGTCTCGTTCAACTGGATGGAAGACCTCGAAAGCCTGCATATCGCCTGCGCCTTCGATCTGAAGGTGCCCGAAGGGCGGCGCAGCGAAATCCGCCAATTGATCAGCCTGATCAATGAGCAACTCTGGATTGGGCACTTCGATATCTGGAACAAGGAAGGCGTTGTGCTCTTCCGCAATTCGCATCTTCTTACCGGCGGGGCCGATGTGTCGCCGCAGCAATGCGAGGCGCTGTTGCGCTCGGCGACCGATAGCTGCGATCTCTATTATCAGGCGTTTCAGTTTGTCGTCTGGGCCGGAAAATCGGCCGCCGATGCGCTGAGCCATGTGATGTTTGAAACCGTGGGCGAGGCGTGATGACCGATTTGCGATCCATTGGGCCGGTCATGCTGGTTGGCGTGGGCAAGATGGGCATGGCGCTGGCTTCGGGCTGGCTCGATGCCGGATTGCCGCCGACCAATCTGGTGCTGGTCGATCCGCGGGCGAGCGACGAGGCCAAGGCTTTTGCGGCCGATTATGACCTTGTGATCAACGAAGCGGCGCTTGGGCTGCAGCCCACTGTGCTGGTGCTGGCGGTGAAACCGCAGGTGATCTCGGCGGTGATGGATGACCTGAAGCCTGTGATTGGCACGCATACGCTGGTGCTGTCGATCGCCGCGGGGATTTCGCTGGATCGGCTGGCGTCGGGCACGGGCACGGATCGGGTGGTGCGCAGCATGCCTAATACCCCGGCGCAGATCGGCAAGGGCGTTACTGGCGTCGTTGCCGGAGCGGGCGTCGATGCGGCGGGACGGTCGGCGGCGGAAGCGCTGCTATCGGCGGCGGGGCTCGTCGTCTG
Source organism: Devosia sp. Leaf64 (assembly GCF_001421945.1). Lineage (NCBI taxonomy): Bacteria > Pseudomonadati > Pseudomonadota > Alphaproteobacteria > Hyphomicrobiales > Devosiaceae > Devosia > Devosia sp. Leaf64. Next base: position 272,434 of record NZ_LMLO01000024.1, read on the forward strand.
GTTTGATGCCGAGGGGGATCTCGACGCCGTGACGGCGGTTTCGGGTTCGGGGCCGGCTTATGTGTTCAATCTCGTCGAGGCACTGGCTGCGGCAGGCGTGGCGCAGGGGCTCGAAGAGCATGTAGCCATGACGCTGGCGCGGCAGACGGTGATTGGCGCTGCGGGTTTGCTGGAGATCGATCCGGCGCCGGCCAGCGTCTTGCGCCAGAATGTGACCTCGCCCAATGGCACTACTGCGGCGGCGCTCGAGGTGTTGATGGGCGCTGATGGGCTGGGGCCGGTGATGGACCGGGCTGTTACGGCCGCGCGGAAGCGCAGCGAGGAACTGGGGCAGGGCTGATAGCAGTTGCTGCTTAACCCTGCCTTGAAAGGGCAGTTGGCGGTCTCGTAATACGGGATCGAAGCGTGGCGATGCGATCCTGCAGCTCGGGTGGGGTGCCTATCCGATCGAGCAGCAGATTGACGGCGAGCACGTCTGCCGACTGATTTTTGTGGCGGAAACGCTCGCCATGAGCTTCGGCGAGGACGAGTGCGATTTGCGGATCGTTCTGATCGGATCTGTGGGCTAGGCCGAGGGCCTGAATGGCGCGGTTGAGCAGCCGGCCGATGCGATCTTTGTCATCGCTGATTTGAACTTCCGAAATCAATATTTGGCCGAGCCCAAGCCCGGCGGCCTGAAGGGTAGGCGGGTCTTGCCCGACAAATGGATCCTTGAGGATCGTATCGTAGCACCAGATTGCTTCGATGACCTCGCCTTGCTGCTCCAGGCGTCGCGCTTCCGAGAGATAGTGGATCAGGTCGAGAATTCTACGCTCCGCACGCTCCAAGTTCAGTTGGTGTCAGCGTGCGGGATGAGCATTTGTTCGGCAATCGGCTTTTTTACAGATTGACCGTCAGGTTGAGCCGTTCGAGGACAGAGCGATCGGTTGGCTCGACCATGCTTACGAGGAACTGACGCACCATGTGCGCGCCTTCGGGCGGCAGGGCGGCGATGGCTTCATCGATGCGGCTGGCCTGAGTGGCCGATAGGGTGGCGAACAGCATGCGGCCCTTGTCGGTGGCAAAAAGCAGGCGCTGACGCCGATCGGAGTGGCCGGTCTTTTGCTCGATATAGCCATTGTCGATGAGCTGGCGGAGGACGCGAGCCAGGCTTTGCTTGGTGATTTTCAGGATGTCGAGCAAGTCCGCGACTGGCATGCCGGGGCGTACATTGACGAAATAGAGCACCCGATGATGCGCGCGGCCGAAACCTTGCCGCTCGAGCAGGGCATCGGCGTCGCCGGTAAAATCCCGATAGGCAAAAAAGAACAGGCCCATGATATCGAGCGGCAGCACCGACTGCGCGATCGCAGCAGAATTTATGTCAGCTTTGTTGACATTTTTTTGGGCCTCTGCCATTGTCTCTCCATCACATCGGCGTTTCGTCTTATCCCAAAGACATTGTGGTTTGCCAAGGGCATGGCCCTTGGGGCATGATTAGAGAAACGTGCGGTTCGTGTAAGAACGGCAAAAACAAAGACTGTGGAGAGGATCATGGCAGGCGTGCCCATGGACCAGCGTGATGGCTGGATCTGGTTCGATGGCGAACTCAAACCGTGGAAGGACGCGAAGATTCACGTGCTGACGCACGGGCTTCATTATGCCAGCTCGGTATTCGAAGGTGAACGCGCCTATGGTGGCGAAATCTTCAAATCGCGCGAGCATACCGAGCGTTTGATCCGTTCGGCGGCAACGCTCGATATGCCCTTCCCCTATTCGGTCGACGAGATCGAAGCGGCGAAGCGCCTCGTGCTCGACAAGAATGGCCTCGTTGACGCTTATCTGCGTCCTGTCGCCTGGCGCGGCTCGGAAGAGCTTTCGGTGCCAGCGCGGAACAACAAGGTGCATGTGGCGATCGCTGCCTGGGTGTGGCCGAGCTATTTCTCGACCGAGGAAAAGCTCAAGGGGATCCGGCTCGAGTGGAGCAAGTGGAAGCGCCCGTCGCCTGAGACGATCCCGTCTTCGGCCAAGGCGGCGGGTCTATATATGATCTGCACGCTCTCCAAGGACGCCGCCATGGCCAATGGCTATGCCGACGCACTGATGCTGGACTATCGCGGCTATGTGGCTGAGGCCACGGGCGCCAACGTGTTCTTCATTAGGGGTAAGGACATTACGACGCCGACGCCGGATTGCTTCCTCAACGGCATCACCCGCCAGACGCTGATCGCGCTGGCCAAGGAAAACGGTTTTACCGTTACCGAAAGGCACATCATGCCGGAAGAGCTATCGCAATTCGACGAGTGCTTCCTGACGGGGACCGCTGCTGAAGTGACACCGGTTTCGCTGATTGGGGACTATAAGTTCACCCCGGGCGAAGGTTGCCGGACTCTGATCGACGCCTATTCGGCAGCAGTTCAGCCGAAGCGGGCGGCAGCGGAGTAGTTTCGCTGAATTGAGTTTGAAGAAGCCGGGCAGGGATGTCCGGCTTTTTTGTTTCGCGTGTGGGGGTATCCCCTCATCCCTACCGAATTCGCAAATGCGAATTCGGTGAGCTGCGCGCCACCTTCTTCCCGAGGGGGAGAAGAATCAGAGGTGGCCCCCTCTATTCCTCTCCCCCTCGGGAGAGCGTGGATCGCGCGCAGCGCGAGACGGGTGAGGGTGGCTACCTCCTCCAGCGATCCCGTGCCACGTCGTCAGTTGCTTTCGCCTCTACCCATTCCGTGCCCGTTGCCATTTCTTCCTGTTTCCAGAAGGGGGCGTCGGTTTTTAGGTAGTCCATGAGGTATTGGGCGCCGTCGAAGGCGGCTTGGCGGTGGGGGGCGAGGGTCATGACTTGCATGATGGGTTCGCCGGGGACGAGGCGGCCGTAGCGGTGGAGGATTGCGGCGTCGATGAGGTTGAAGCGGGCGATGGCATTGGCGCGGATGGCGGCGATCTCGTTCTGGGCGAGGTCGGGATAGCACTCGAGGATGAGCGCCGTGATCGGGCGATCGGGGAGGGAGCGGACCATGCCCGTGAAGGTGACGGCGGCGCCGGCTTCGGGGTGGTTGGCCAGGAACTGACTGAGTAGTGCGCCGGGGTCGAAGGGGGCGTTGGAGATGATGATCATCTCAGCCGCCGGTCATCGGCGGCAGGATAGCCACTTCCTCGGCGCCATCGATCGGCGTGTTCCAGGGAACGATGCGGGCGTTCTTGGAGATCTTGAACTGCTTGGGATTGGCCATGGCGAGATCAAGGCTTTCGTCATTGGCGCGGAGCCAAGTGACGAGATCTTCGAGGGTAACGACATCAGCCGGCGGCGTGACGTCGTCGCTCGGGCGGTTGAGGCGCTCGCGGAGCCAGGCGAAATAGAGGATTTTCATTTCGCCGTCGTGCCCACGAGATGGGGCCAGGAGGCGCGGAGATAGTTCCAGCCTGTCCAGAGCGTAATGGCGCCGGCCGCCCAAAGCAGAATGTCGGAGATGAGACCAAAGCCGGGCACGATGCGCTCGAAGAGGACGACGGCGAGGGCAACGAGCTGGATGGTGGTTTTCCACTTGGCGAGCTTGCTGACGGGCAGGACGACGGAGGTGTTGCCGAGGAATTCACGCAGGCCTGAGATGAAGAATTCGCGGAAGAGGATGGCGACGACGGGGATCATGTCCCAGCCGGAAAAGCTGCCGTCCCATGCGAGGGCGGAGATCAGGATGCCGACGAGGAGTTTGTCGGCGATGGGGTCAAGCATACGCCCGAGATCGGAATACTGATCCCATGCACGAGCGAGATAGCCATCGACCCAGTCGCTGGCGGCAGCAATCACAAAGAGAACCAGCGCAATGATGCGCAAGGTGATGTCGCCATCCATCACTAACCAGACGATCGGGATGATCGCAGCGATGCGGGCAATGGTGATGATGTTCGGGACGAGCGTAAGCGGGTTTCTGGCCATGGGGCGAGAGAACAGGAATGGGGGCGGGGGGTCAAGGGTGGTTGAAGTGGAGATCGCCGTTCACCCCCTCCCAACCTCCCCCATTAAGGGGGAGTTGTAGTTCGGTGCATGGAGTGGATTAAGCGACGGCCTGATTGTTCACCGCCCGGCGCTTTTCGACGGCTTCGGCGAGGGCGTTGAGCGTGGTGACGGTCGTGTCCCAATCGATGCAGCCATCGGTGATGGATTGGCCGTAGACGAGGTCTTGGCCTGGGATGAGGTCTTGGCGGCCGGCGACGAGATTTGACTCTATCATGACGCCGATAATGCGCTTGTCGCCGGCGGCGAGTTGGGCGCCGATATCGGCGAGGACCAAGGGCTGGTTTTCCGGGTTCTTGGAGGAATTGGCGTGGCTGGCGTCGATCATGATGGCCGGGTTGAGACTAGCCTTGACTGCGGCCTGGGCCGCGGCCTCGACGCTCTGGGCGTCGTAATTGGTGGTTTTGCCGCCGCGGAGGATTATGTGGCAGTCCTCATTGCCCGTCGTGGCGGCGATTGCGGAACGGCCATCCTTAGTGACCGCCAGGAAATGGTGAGGCTGGCTGGCTGACAGCACCGCGTCAAGCGCGATCTTCACGTTGCCATCTGTGCCGTTCTTGAAGCCGACGGGGCAAGAGAGGCCGGAGGCCAGTTCGCGGTGGATTTGCGACTCGGTGGTGCGAGCGCCGATGGCGGCCCAGGAGACGAGGTCGGCAATGTATTGCGGGGTCGTCATGTCGAGGAATTCGCAGGCGGCGGGGAGGCCTAGATTGGCCACGTCGAGCAGCAGGGTGCGGGCGGTGTGGAGGCCCTGCGTGATGTTGAAGCTGCCGTCGAGATCGGGGTCGTTGATCAGGCCCTTCCAGCCGACCGTGGTGCGCGGCTTTTCGAAGTAGACGCGCATGATGATTTCGAGGCGATCGCCGAGGATTCCGCGCAGGGCGACGAGGCGCTTGGCGTAGTCAATAGCGGCCTTGGGATCGTGTATCGAGCAGGGGCCGACGATGACGGCGAGGCGATCATCCTGGCCTGTCAGAATATTATGGAAATCGTGGCGGGCGGCGAGGACGGTGCGGGTAGCGGCGTCGGTGCGCGGATGCTGGCGCATGACCTCGATGGGCGTGGTCAGCGGTTTTATTTCGGTGATGCGAAGGTCGTCGGTCGATTTGAGCATTTTCTTCGGTCTCTCGGTTTTGAAGTCGAGGGGCCAAGAAAAAAGCCGCCTCGGAAGTCGGGCGGCTGGCTTGCGATTTGGGTCTGGTCTTGTCGGGATCAGGACACGCGCGCGATAGCCTCCGCCGGGAGCGGATAGCTAAAATACCAATAAAAGGTCGCTGCGTTGATCATGGCGAGGAAGCTAGCCGAGGAGTCGGGGCTTGTCGAGTCCCGACTTTAGGAGGTGTGCGTATGGCCTTTCGCGGGCTCCGCATCGTCGTCACCACCGGGCTTGTCCCGGTGGTCCATGCGGAGGTGAGATGGATTGCCCGGACAAGCCGGGCAATGACGATGGGGGAGGCAAAGGAGCAAGCTATCCGCCAGCGCCTTGGTAGTTTTGGATGCAGTGGCGCCAGTGGAGGGCGCCGAGGAGGACGGCGAGCGGGCCAGCGAGGAGGGACGCCAGTCCGGCCCAGTCGCCGAGGACGGGGACGGGCTTGCCCAGGGTTACCGCGACCGGGACGAAGGCTAGGAAGCCGAGCGGGGCGATGGTCAGCATCAGGATCTGGAGCGGGACAGGGAAGATGTTGAGTGGGTAGCGGGCCAATTCCCAAAAGCCGAAGAAGATCGAGAACAGGTGTTTTGAGCGGACCCAGACGAGGGCTGTGGCGCCGATCATGGTCATGATGGCGGCGGTGACCATGGCGGCGCTGAGGAGGCCCGCGAGGAAGTAGAGCGCGGTGAGGATTGACCAGTTGACGCCCACTTGCGTGACGGCCCAGGCCATGAGGCCGACGGCGAGAAGGATGTGGCCGACATAGCCGATATTGAGGCCGGAAAAGACGAGGTAGACCCAGGGGCTGACCGGCTTGATGAGGACGGCGTCGAAGGTGCCGAGGCGAACCTTTTCTTCGATGTCGCGGAATTGGGTGAAGCTCAGCGAAGCGCCGACAGAATAGGCGAGGAGGTGAAATGAGAGGAGCAAAGCCATTTCGCTCCAGGTCCACCCGCCGAGATTGCCGAAGCGGAGCAGAAGAAGGGCGATGGCCGTGTAAGTGGCGGCGTAGCTAAGGGCCTGGGCGACCCAGGCGAGGAGCATGGCACCGCGATATTCCATGCGGGTGCGCACATACATGCGGACGAGATGCGGGACGACGGCGAGGGAGCGGGACATTTCTTCAGCCTCCCTGCACGACGAGGCGGGTGCGTGCCTTACCCCAAAGGGCGAGAACGGCAGCGGTCAGCAGGCCGAGCCAGAGGAGGCCGATGCCGAGATGGAGCCAGGTGGCGGTGGGATCGAGTTTTCCGAGATAGACGGCGGCTGGATAGTAGCTGATCCAGGCGAAGGGGAGGTAGCCGAAGATGGTGGCAAGGGGCGTCGGCAAGAACCACAAGGGGATGATGGCGCCGGAGCACAGCGACATGATCGCCATGAGAAGCCACTCGAGCGAGAAAGCGGTGAGGAGCCAGAAGGCGAGGAGGCCGCAGAGCCAGGCGAGGGTGAAGAGGATCAGCCAGGACACGGCCCAATAAGGGAAAAACATCAGTCCGTGGAAGAGGCTCGCGGGCGGCAGGAGGCCGACGGTGAAGCCGACGATGAGGGCCACGGGCACGACAATAGCGACGCATTCGAAGGCGAAATGGCCAAAATGGGTCGAGAGGAGATAGCTGGGATAGTGCAGCGGCTTCAGGAGAAAGACCGCGACGTCTCCAGTGCGGACGGCGTCGCCGACATCGTAGAGGACGCGGGAATATTCCCAGTAGAGCAGAGGACCCGAGAGCAGCGCGTAAGTGACCATTTCGGGCAGGGTGATACCGTCCACCTGGGTTGCCCCGGCGAAGGCGGCGGTCCAGATGGCGATGCGCGCAAAAATGCTGACGAGATCGCCAAAGGCGCTGGCCCAGACCTGATTGCGGTAGACAAGGCGGGACTGGAAGGCGGTCAGCGCAAAGGCGGGATAGGCGGCGGCCTTCATGGCCGGGCTCCGGCGAGCGCGGGCTTGTTCTGGTAGAAGGTGCGGATCACCTCCTCGATATTGGGCTCTTCGAGTTTGATGTCGATGAGGTCGTGGCCAGAGCCAAGTTCGGTGAGGACGTCGAGAATGGACGTTTGCTCGTTTTCGAGCAGGAAGTGTTTTGCCGCGCCGTCGTCGGTTACAAGTTGCGCTTTTTTGAGCGTGATCGGGCCGGGATCGGTGCCGAATTCCAGTTTCAGGCGGCGGCGGGAGCCGAGGGTTTGGCGGAGGTGTTTGAGCTCGCCGTCGAACAGCAGTTTGCCGTCGTCGACCATGATGAGGCGCGGGCAGATTTCCTCGATGTCGACGAGGTCGTGGGTAGTGAGGATGATAGTGGTGCCGCGGTCGCGATTGACCTCGGCGAGGAATTTTCTAACCACGTCTTTGGCAACGACGTCGAGGCCGATCGTGGGTTCGTCGAGGAACAGGATTTTGGGATCGTGCAGCAGCGCCATGGCGATTTCGGCGCGCATGCGCTGACCGAGGCTCAGCTGGCGGACGGGGCGATCGATATAGCTCGCCATGTCGAGCATGGTCGTGAGGCGGGCTAGGTTATCGGCGAAACGGGCGGTGGGGATGTCGTAGATGTGGCGGTTGAGGTCAAAGCTGTCGCGGACGGGGAGATCCCACCAGAGTTGGCTGCGCTGGCCGAAGACGACGCCGATCTCGGCGGCATTGGTGATGCGGTTGGTATGGGGTTCGCGGCCGAGGACTTGGACCGTGCCAGAAGATGGGACCAGGATACCGGTCATCATCTTGATCATGGTGGATTTGCCAGCGCCGTTGGGGCCGAGATAGCCGACGGCTTCGCCCGGCTGAATCGTGAAAGAGATGCCGTCGACGGCGCGGATTTCGGTGAAGTCGCGCGAAAAGAGGCCGCGAATGGCGCCACCGAAACCCGACTGACGCTTGGGCTGGCGGAAGATTTTTTCGACTGACGAGGCCGAGATGATAGCCATGGTTCCCCTCCCCAGAGGCGGGGCGAGGCTAGACGATTCTCGGGGCTGGAGAATAGGTTATGTGAAAAGGCCCGCGTCTATGCGACGCGGGCCTTGGTGCGGGATTACCGAAGCCTAGAGATCGACCTTGGCGTTGGCGCCCATGTCGGGCTTGGCGCCGGTGGCGGCCGCAACGAGCATCTTGGCGGTGGCGACGACCATGTTCGGGCTATCCCAGACTTCGCCGTCGTCCGGCGTCACCTTGAGGAGGCGGATCTGAGGATCGTTTTCGTCGTCCCACCAGGCCTTGTCGAATTTTTCCCAGAGCTCGGCGATCTTGGCGCGGTCGTTGAGCACTTCGGCTTCGCCGGCGATGACAGCATATTTGTGGCCACCGTTGTCAGCCCAGGCGAGGGAGACGTGCGGATACTTCTCGATCTCGGTGAGCTTATGGCCTTCGAGATCGGTCAGGAAGTAGATGGCATGTTCTTCGCGGCGCACACGGGCGGACATCGGGCGGCTGCGCTGTTGCTTGCCGTCCCAGGTGGTGAACATGCAGATGTCGATTTTCTCGGCCAGCTCCCAGATGCGGTCGATGGCTTCGCCGGCCGGGAGGGTGTGGTTGTTTTCTTCGGTCATGGTTCGGCTCCTATGAGTTGGAAGACGAACGGCCAGACAGGCGGGAAGTTGCCGCGATGTGAAAGACTAAGCGATCACATCGCTTTGGGGGCATTATCATCCGGCCATATTGAACTGTTGCAGCTGCAGGACGGTGACTTCGCCGTCCCATTCCGGCCAGTGCTTGCGGTGCAGTTCGACAAAACGCTCGGTCCAGTCGACCATCTCGGCGTCGGTCTCGAGCTCATAAACGGCATAGCCGCCGACCATTTCCTTGGCTTCGGCAAAGGGGCCATCGGTGACCATTTGACCCTGGCGCGTCGTGACGGTGCCGGCGAGCGACATGCCGCCGGTTTCGATCATCTTCGCGCCAGCTTCCATGCCGAGTTGCACGATTGCCTGCATCAGGGCGGCGGGCGGCTGGCTGGCGGTTTCGGGGTTGAGGGTCTTGACCATGGTGAGGAATTTCATCGGACGCTCCTGTTTGGGTTCTGACAATAAGACGAACCGAGGAGGCGCACTTCGACAAAAAATCTAACGGGGCGGAAAAGAAAGTGCCGGGACGGGCCCGGCACTGGTCTATTCGATGCGATTGACCGCGTTGTCGATACCGCCAATGTCGATCCGCGGTTCCGGCGCGCCTTCGCCGAGATCCCAATTGACGACCTGTTCGGTGCCCTGGACGTCGATCGTCGTCTTGGATTTTAGGGTGAGGTTGGCGGTCTGTTCGGCGCCATTGATGGAGACCTTGGCCGCATCGTCGGCTGCTTCGATCGTCGCATTGACGGTATTTTCCGTGGTGTCGATCGAGAGGGTCGAGACCTTATCGGCGTTGACCGTGTGGCCGATGCCGGAGATGGCGATGGTGGCGGCGTCTTCGACATGGACCGTGTGGCCATCGCCGTGGACGACGACCTGGCCGCAGGTGCCGGTCAGGTCGATCTGGTTATCTGCGCCATAGATGCCAACATCGAGGCCATCGCAGGGAACGGTGCGCGTCAAGCCGACGCCTTCGATGACGACTTCCTCCGGTTTGGCCGTATCGCTCACCTGAGCGAAGGCGGAAACGGGGAGGGCGGCGAGAAGGGCAATCGACAGGATGAGACGCATGGCAGATTCCACTGACCGTTCAAGATGCGCGGAAACTGCAGGCAGAGTTCGGCCTCAATTGGGCAAGATCACGTTCGATTGAAGTGATCGTAAATGAGCTGCGCCATTGCGCTTGAAATAGTTGGGACCGCTGCAAGGTCCATGAGGCTGGCGCGGGCGACAGCCTTGGCGGAGCCAAAGTGGTTTAGGAGCGCGCGTTTTCGCGTTGGGCCAATGCCTTCAATCTCGTCGAGCGGATTGGAAATCTGCTCTTTCTTGCGTTTGGCGCGGTGGGTGCCGATGGCGAACCTGTGGGCTTCGTCGCGGAGGCGCTGAACGTAATAGAGGACGGGATCGCGGTGCGGCAGCATGAAGGCGTCCTTGCCTTCCATGAAGAATTTTTCGCGGCCAGCGTCACGCTCTTCGCCCTTGGCGATGCCGATGAAGGTGACTTCCTTGGGCAGGTTCAGTTCGGCAATGACCTGTCGCACGGCATTGAGCTGGCCGGCGCCGCCATCGATGAAGACGATATCGGGCCAATCGGGCATGCCGGTCTGTTCGTCCTCGGCATCGGTTTCGCTCTCGGCGGCGAGACGGGCGAAGCGGCGGGTCAGGACCTCGCGCATCATGCCGAAGTCATCGCCGGCGGCGATGTCGGATTTGATGTTGAAGGTGCGATAGTGCTTTTTGGAAAACCCTTCTTCGCCTGCCACCACCATGGCGCCGACCATGTTGGTGCCGGAGATGTGGGAGTTATCGTAGACTTCGATGCGGCGCGGGGGATTGTCTAGCCCAAAGCAATTGGCGACGCCTTCGAGAAGGGTGCGATTGGATGCGCCTTCGGCGAGCTGGCGGCCAAGGGCTTCGCGGGCGTTCTGCATCGCGTAATTGACGAGGTCGCGTTTTTCGCCGCGTTGCGGAGTTTCGACGCGGACTTTTTGTCCAGCGCGGCTGCGAAGCGCCTCTTCAAGCAGTTCGCGCTCGGCCATCTCGTGGCTGAGGAGCACGAGGCTGGGAGGCGTGCGATCTTCGTAGAACTGGCCGATAAAGGCTTCGAGCACTTCCACGTCGGTGAGAGAATCGTCTGCCTTGGGGCGGAAGGCGTGATTGCCCCAGTTCTGGAAAGCGCGGAAGAAGAAGACTTGGACGCAGAATTGGCCGCCTTCATGGTGGATGGCGAAGACGTCGGCTTCTTCGACATTGCGCGCGGTTGCGTCGCCGCCCTGTGATTGGACGACGGCAAGGGCCGAGAGGCGATCGCGGATCAGGGCGGCGCGCTCGAAATCGAGATTCTCGGCGGCGGATGCCATGTCCTTTTGCAGGTGGTCGCGGACTGATTGGGATTTGCCGGTGAGAAAGAGGCGCGCGTCTTCGACCAGTTCGCCATAGGCCTCAAGGCTGGTTTCGCGGGTGCAGGGGCCGGCGCAGCGTTTGATCTGATATTGCAGGCAAGGCCTTGTGCGGGCTGCGTAAAAGCTATCCGAGCAATTGCGGAGGAGGAAGGCCTTCTGGAGGCTCGCAATGGTGCGGCTGACGGCGACAGCGGACGCGAAGGGGCCAAAGTAGTGGCCAGGACGACGGCGGCTACCGCGGTGCTTGGTAAGTTCGGGCGCTTCGTGATCGGTGGCGATCAGGATGTAGGGGAAGCTCTTGTCATCGCGGAGGAGGACATTGAAACGCGGCTTCAGACGCTTGACAAGATTGGCTTCAAGAAGGAGCGCTTCGGCTTCGGTCTCGGTGCGGACGAATTCCATGCTGACCGTGGCAGCGATCATGCGCTGGATGCGCACGGGCAGGCCCTCGGGACGAGTGTAGTTGGTGACCCGCGACTTGAGCGAGCGCGCCTTGCCTACATAGATGACCTCGCCATTGGCATCGACCATGCGGTAGACGCCCGGGGCGGAGGGCAGGGTGCGGACGAAGGCGCGGATGACCTCCGGGCCGGCAGGTTGTGGGCTAGGCGTATCTGTCATGGTCTAAAGCGGTTTTCGTGATTGGAGCCGCGTTGGGCGCTCCAACTCCTTGTCGGTGGTCAGGCCCTAGGGGTTGGACCGCGTCGGGCGGGGTAGTCAAGATGTTTGCCGCCATCGAGGGCCAGCATCTGGCCGGTGAACGCGGGCATGGTGAGAATGGCGAGGACGCCCTGGGCAATGGCGTCGGGGTCTGCGTGGCGCTTGAGCGGCAAGGATTTCACACTGTCGGCAAAATCCTGATCGCTCTGGCCTTTGTGGGGCAGGACAGGCCCGGGGCCGATGGCATTGACGCGAATGGCGGGCGCCAGGGATTGAGCCATGGTTCGCGTTGCGGTCCACAGCACGGATTTTGAAAGCGTGTAGCTGAAATAGGCCGGGCTTGGGTGCAGCACCCGTTCGTCGATCATGTTGATGATGTTTCCCTCGACGCCATCGGGCAATTGCGCGGCGAAGTCGCGTGAAAGGAATATGGGGGCCTCGGCATGGACCGAAAAGTGCTGGTCCCAGAGTTCCTCGTTCACATCCTGGGCACTGTCGGGATCGAACACCGAGGCATTGTTGATCAGAATGGTGAGGGGGCCGAAGGACTTGGCCGCCTCGGCGATCAGAACGGCGCGGCTTTTGCGATTCGAGAGGTCAGCCTGCACGGTCGTGGCGCGCCCGCCCGTTGCGGTGATTTGCGCAGCGACTTTTCCAGCGCCGTCGGCGCCGGAGCGATAATGGATAACAACGGCATGGCCCTGTTTGGCCAGCGCCCTGGCGACGGTGGCGCCGATGCGGTCATTGGCGCCGGTGATGAGCGCTACGCCAGGCGTGTCGGGGAAAATATGCGGTTGCTGGGACATCGGAGATCAACAGGCCGCCTTCGCGACCCCCTTTAACATATGTGGCTGACGCGACAGCCAAGGTGCTGTCGGTATTGGAAAGATTTGTCAGACTACGGCAGCAGCTTGCCCTTTCGCCGCGTCAGGCGCGGGGTTAACCTGGGTTATGCGGACGGGAAATCCGCACATGAGAGAGGGGACTAAAATGGACGTTCTAGTACCCATAGTGGTGCAGCTTATCGCCGGTGGTGCTGGCGGGAGTGTCTTGGGGCAATTGGCGCGATCGCTCAGCCTTGGACCGGTGGGCGATAGCATAGTTGGTGCAATCGGGGGCGTATTAGGCACGTTTCTGACGGGACTTTTGCCCAATTTTGACACGCTTCTTGGCGCTTCATCGGCGACCAGCGCCATGGATTTGGGAGCGCTTGCCGGGCAGGGTGCGGTAGCCTTGATCATCGGCGGCGCGCTAACGGCGATGGTGGGCACGGTGAAGTCTTTCATGGTCAAGGGTAGGGCCATGCGATAGCTTGAACGCGCCCCGCACGCTTTGCGATTTGTGGGGCGTTTTTTCCTGCCTTCGATGTGACTATGTCCTCCCCCACCGACCAGAGCCCCGACAATCTCGGGCGCGCCATTGCCTTGACGCTCACCACCATTGCCGTTTTCGGCGTGCAGGATGCGGTGTCCAAGCTTCTCGTGCAAGATTACTCCCCGTTCCAGATCACCATGATGCGCTATTGGGGCTTCGCCCTGTTTGCGCTGGTGATGGTGGCGCGACAAGGGCCGATTCGACAGGCCTTCCGTTCTGCCATGCCGAAGCGACAGATTTTGCGTGGCGTGCTGTTGATGGCCGATATCTGGTGTTTTGCGATCGCGCTGCAGACGGTGCCGCTCGGAGAGCTGCAGGCGATCGTGATCGTCTATCCGCTTTTGGTGACGGTTTTTGCCATTCCGATCCTTGGCGAGAAGGTCGGGATTTTCCGGTTTGCGGCCGTGGGTGCCGGTTTGGTGGGCGCATTCGTGATCCTGCGGCCGGGCGGGGTACCGATGACCTGGGGCGTCGTCTTCGCGCTGGCGTCGGCCTCGTTTTACGCCATCTACATTGTTTTGACGCGGCAGGTGTCGAAGGCTGATGGCGCGGGAACCAGCCTTGCCTATGCGTCCTGCGTGGGCTTGGTTCTCTCGAGCATGGTCGGCGTTTTCTTCTGGCAGCCGATGGAGTGGCAGGCGCTGCTCATGGTGGTGCTCGTGATGATAACCACCTGCGCGGGACATGGCGTGATGGTCTATGCGCTGGGCATGGCGCCGGCGAGCGTCTTGCAGCCGTTCAACTACTTCTCGCTGCCCTGGGCGATCGTGCTCAGTGTCGTTGTGTTCGGGCACTGGATCGATCCGGTTTCGCTGATGGGCGCGGGGAATATCGTGATTGCCGGGTTGGTTGTCATGGCGCGGGAGCGGAAGAAGAAGATTCCGGCCGTGGTGGTGGCGCCGGTGGGAGAGGCCTAGGGCGGCGCCACAAAACCTCAGGATGGGCCCCGGCTCAAGGCCGGGGCGACATCTTGTGTGTGGGTGCAGGAAGCCGATCAGATCAGGCGAAAAATCTCGAAATCCAGACACCGGCGGCGGAGCTGACGGCGGTCAGGGTTGTGCCCCAGGCCATGTCGACCATGGCGACCTTGGGCGAAAAGCCCTGAATGGTCGAGAGATTGGTCAAATCATAGGTGCCATAGGCGACGAAGCCCAGGATGGCGCCGAGGACGAGAGCTTTGACCACATCGCCATCGGCTGGCGCGGCAACGAGAGCGACGATGCCGACGATGTAGGCGAGGTAGAACAACCCGGCGATAACGAGATTGGGCTGCTCGCGCATCAGGCCGCCGAGTTCGGGCATGTAAAAATTCTTGCCCATGGTCGAAAGCCAGATGAAGTCGAGCGGGAAAAACACGATGGCAATGGCGCCGTAGAGAATGAGATATTTGGTCAAGGCAAGCCTCCCCTAAAACTATTCAGGAAACGGGGCGCATTGCGTTCTGGATCACTTGCAGTAGCCCATGTGAAGGGGCATGTGTCGAGGATACCTGCGCACCCGAGGGGACGGACTATGGGATTGCTCCAAATTGCCTTGATCCTGCTGTTGATCGGCGGTGGCTGGACTTTGCTCACTCGCAAGAAGGTGACGCGGGAGCGCGATGCGCTGACCTTGCGCCGTGTCGACGCCTATATCGAAACCATCAGGCGAGAGCGACGCAATGCAGATCTCGTGGCGATGAGCGATAGCGAGTTGCGCGATCTACTGCATGCCGGAGCGCGGAACTATCGGGTGGCGAGTGAGAAGCGGACCTGGTTTCTGCTTGGTGTTGGCGGGGTAACGCTTTTTTCCGCCATTGCGATTGCGAGCCATGACGGATGGCGCGGCTTTGGAATTGCCATGTTGGTCGGCGCGATTGCGGCCTATGGTCTGAATGAGTTTCTGGCGCGCAGGGCGCGGGCGCCGCTGGAGCGGCACGGGATCGATGTCGAGCGGTTGATCGTCGAATAAAAAAGCACCGAGCCGAAGCCCGGTGCCTTTGATCATGTCAGGGTCGGTTATTGGCCGACGCAGAAGTAGCCATTGGGGCCATTGTAGCAGAAGCTGGCGCCCGGATTGCTCGGGTAGGGGTAGTTAGGACGCGGCGGACGCGGATTCCAGTGTGGCGGACGCGGCGGTGGGCCGGGGTTCCAGTGCGGCGGGCGCGGCTGGTTCCAGTGGGGAGGACGCGGTGGCGGAGGTGGCTCATAGCCGCCATCCCATCCACCATTCCAGCCGCCACCGCCGCCGGTCGAGAGATAGTTTGCCGAGACCCAACCATCTGGGCCGCGCTTTTCGATGTAGCACCAGCTACCGCGACAATATTGGACGTCCACACGTTCGCCGCGGCGCAATGCATCGACGACACCATAACCGGTACCCGGACCGGAGCGGACGTTGACATTGCTGGTTGCGACTGCAGGAGCGGCCGAAGCCGCAGCGGTGGTTGCCAGTACTGCCAGGGTTGCGAGCGTGGAGGCTATGAGCTTGCGATTGAAGGCCATGGGAGTTCTCCTTTCCCTGTCGTTGGCTTTGTTTGCCTGGGACTAATTAAGCGCATTGTGGATGAACCCAGACTGAACAAAGCCTTTAGACTTCAGAGAGCCCAGACGTTTCACGGTGCGTTGATTGGAGAAATGCGCGAAATGGCGCGGCGTTGCTCGCGGACAGGGTGTCCGCGTTAAAATTGCAGCAGATCGGTAAAACGCTTGAGGATCTGGCCGAACTTCTTGCGTTGCTTGGGCTTGAGTTCGCCGAGAAGCGCTTCTTCGAGCTGGGCCCAATGATCGGCGAGACTATTGCGGATGCGAATGCCGCGCTCGGTAAGCGCAACGCCGGGAACCAGCTCCGGGCCGACCGCACGCCGATCGATCAAGTCGCGCTCGATGAGGCGGCTGAGGCGAGGGTTGAGGGATTCGAGGGAGAGGCCAAGTTCATCGGCAAGGGCCTGTTCCGTCGTGCCGGAGCGACCAAGCTCGAACAGCACGGCGTCATCACCCGGCTCGAGACCGCGTTCCTTGAGCGGCACGAGCAGCGCTTTGTGTGCCAATTGGCCGGCGGCGATGAGCCGGTAGAGCACGGAGCTGGGTGAAGGTTTGGACATAAGCGGGAAAATAGTCCGAACTCCAGTTACGCGTCGATGATGCTTCTATCCTATCGTTAATCAGGCAACGACCAAGACCCGTTATTGTTCACTCAGCGCAGATGAGTTATGCGTCGATTTGCAGGGCTGAGCGATGCAATCGCGCTTGTCTTGGCATAGGGCGGCGCGCCGCGGCGTGCGAGCAGCGAGGGACCAAATATGCAGGATCTGGCCCGCATTCGTGCATTCGTGCAGGTCTTCGACTCAGGCGGTTTTTCTTCGGCCGCGCGGCTCCACGGGCGCTCCAAGGCTCTGCTCAGCAAATATGTCACCGATCTCGAAGATTATCTCGGCGTTCGGTTGATGAATCGCACGACGCGAAAGCTTAGCCTCACCGAAGCGGGCGAAGCATATTATCGTGAAGCCTCGTCACTGCTGCAGCAACTGGACGATCTCGACGCGACAATTACCGACCAGACGGCAGAGCCGCGCGGCATGTTGCGGGTCTCAGCACCGCGTAATTTCGGCGAGTCGACGCTGGCGCCCGCGATCTTCGAATATCTCAAGAAGTACCCAAAAGTGTCGCTCGATCTCCGGCTGGAGGATCGCTATGTCGATCTCGTCGATGAAGGGATCGATGTGGCATTGCGGATTTCGACGCTGGCGGATTCCTCGCTGATCGCGCGCAAGATCGCCGATATGCATGTGGTTGTCGGTGCGGCGCCATCGCTGCTGCAGGCGGTTGGTGCGCCCAAGCACCCTGAGGATTTGCGGCATTTGCCGTGCATTATCGACGTCAATCTGCAGGGGCAATCGAACTGGCGATTCGTCGAGGACGGCAAGACCATCTCGGTGCCGGTCAACGGGCCGCTGCGCGTCAATTCGCCTTTGGCGGCGCGCAAGGCGGCGGCGATGGGCCTTGGATTCGTCGTATTGCCTTCGTACCTCGCTGATCCGCTGGTGACGAGTGGTGAGCTCGTGCCGGTGCTGCCCGGCTTTTTGCCCACGGGGCAGACGCTGCAGGCCGTCTATCCGCATCGGCGGCATCTGGCGGGCAAGGTGCGGGCGCTGATCGACCATCTGGTGGACTGGTTCGCCACTCACCCGATCAACTGACGGATTCTGCTGGCGTGACTCTTGCTGCTATCCGAGCCCAGGCCTTGCGCCTTGCGGTGTTCTTGCTTGCGGTTCTTGGGCTGGCTCAGCCCACCTTCGCGCATCCTCATATTTTCATCGATGCAAAGGTCGACGTTGTCTTTGACGACGCCGGGCGCATTGCGGCGCTGCGGCACCACTGGACATTCGACACTGCCTTTTCCGTTTGGATGGTGCAGGGGCTCGACACCAATGGCGATGGCACGGTCAGCACTGAAGAGATGCAGCCGCTTGCCGACGACAACATGAACGGGCTCGCGCAGTACGATTTCTACACTTATGCCGGGGATGGCATGGCGTTCACACCGGCCGGCGACCAGCGGATGCGCTATGAAAACAATCGGGTGACGCTCGATTATTCGATCAATGCCACCGAGCCCGTCGCGCCAGGATCGAAGTTCGAGCTCGGCATCTTTGACGCCGAATATTATGTGGCGATCAGCTTTGCCGATGCTTCGGCGGTGCAGTTGGTGAATGCACCGGCAAGTTGTTCGACGCGGCTGGTGCCGCCGGCGCCGATGGACAAAGCGACCGAGGACCGGCTCTATGCGCTGGGTCCGGATGTTCTCGAATTGCCGCCAGACCTGGCGGCCGCGATGCGCGGCACGCAGGGGATGATCGTCATTGCATGTGGTCCTGCACCGGCGCCGACGACAGCGCTGGAGGCGACGCAGCACGTGGCCGAGGCGCGGCCGACGGCGCCTTTTGGTGGCCCGCCGCCGGAGCGTGGGCTCAATCTGCCGCGCACCGGTTTTTTCGGCTGGATCCAGCAGGAGCAGCGCAATTTCTACGCCGCGATGACCGGGGCGCTCGACCGCATGCGCAGCGATTGGACGACCTTCTGGCTGCTTGGCGGACTGAGCTTCCTTTATGGCGTGTTCCACTCGGCGGGCCCGGGACATGGCAAGGTGGTTATCTCGTCCTATGTGCTCGCCAATGAGCGTCAGTTGCGGCAGGGGATTGCGCTCAGTGCGGTGTCGGCGCTGCTGCAATCCGTGGTGGCCATCGTCTTTGTTTTGTTGCTGGCCGGCGTGTTGCGGCTGACGAGTACAGCGCTTGGCGACGCGGCCTATTGGGTCGAAATCCTCAGCTACGCGATGGTCGCGCTGCTTGGTGTATGGCTGCTGCTGCGCAAGATTCTTGGCTGGGGGCATCACCACCACCATAATCCAGAGCCGAAACCGGTGCGCCGCGATATCTGGCATGATCATGATGGGCACGCGCATGAGCATCATGACCACGACCATGATCACCATCATCAGGGGCATGACCATGATCATGGGCATAGTCATGATGATCACCACGGGCATGACCACGAGCACCACCATCATATGCACCATGCCGTGGCGCCGGCTGATCTTAAGGGTAATTGGCGCGAAAAGCTGGGGGTTGTGCTCGCAGTAGGCTTGCGACCGTGCTCCGGCGCATTGGTGGTGATGGTCTTTGCGCTGTCGCAGGGTGTGCTGCTGGCAGGCGTCGTTTCCGTCTTGCTGATGGGGCTGGGTACGGCGATCACCGTTGCGGTGCTGGCGTCGCTGGCCGTTGGCGCAAAGGGGCTCGTGAGCCGGCTTGGTGGTAGCGAGAGCGTCTTGGCACAGCGCATCGTCTGGTGGGCCGAATTGGCGGGCGCGGCTTTCGTGCTGATGTTTGGTGTTCTCCTCCTGATGGCGAGCCTTTAGAGCGCGACCCAGTGCCGCCTTGCGGTAGGGCGAGAAGCGGCTATGGTGCGGCCAAAATCTGGACTCATTCCACGACCGGCCCCCAAAATGTCCGACCACCTGCCTAAAGATCACCCGCCCGTTCCGCAGCAAAAGGTGGGCGTGCTGCTGCTCAATCTCGGCACGCCTGACGCGACCGATTTCTGGAGCGTGCGGCGCTATCTCAAAGAGTTTCTATCCGACCGGCGCGTGATCGATACCAATCGGTTGATCTGGTGGCCGATCCTCAACCTCATCATTCTCAATTTCCGGCCGCAAAAGGCCGGCCATGCCTATGCGCAGATTTGGGACAAAGAGCGCAATGAGAGCCCGCTGCGGGTTATCACGCGGGCCCAGACCGAGGCGCTGGCGGCGCGTATGTCGGGCGATGGCGTAATGGTCGACTATGCCATGCGCTATGGCAATCCTTCGACGAAGAGCGTGCTTGAGAAAATGCAGGCGGCAGGGTGCCAAAAGATTCTGCTCGTGCCGCTCTATCCACATTATTCGGCGACGACGACGGCGACGGCGAATGACAAGGCGTTCGATGCGCTCAAGCAGATGCGGTGGCAGCCGGCTGTGCGGACGACACCGGCTTACTTCGAGGACGCCAAGTATATCGAAACGCTCGGCAATTCGATCCGCGACGGGGTGGCCAAGCTCGATTTCGAGCCTGATCTCGTGATCACCAGCTATCACGGTATGCCGGTCGAATATCTCAAGAAAGGCGATCCGTACCATTGCCAGTGTTACAAGACGACGCGGCTGGTGCGGGAATATCTCGGCTGGCCCAAGGAGAAGCTGATGGTCACGTTCCAGAGCCGGTTTGGGCCGACGGAATGGCTGCAGCCCTATACCGACAAGACGCTCGAGGCGCTGCCGGGCAAGGGGATCAAGAAAGTCGCGATCCTGGCGCCGGCGTTTTCGGCGGACTGTATCGAGACGCTCGAAGAGATCGCCATGGGGGGCAAGGATACCTTCATGGAGGCGGGCGGGGAAAACTATGCCTATATCCCATGCCTCAACGACAGCCCTGGCGGCATGGACATGATTGAATCCATGGTTCGCCGTGAGCTGAGCGGGTGGTTGTAATAGCTACCAGCCTGGGCCGCTGAAATCGGGCGGGGTGGCGCGGATCTTGGCGGACCAGCCGACGAGCCAGGAGGCGTCGACCCAGCCGGTGTCGGTGACGAAACACCAGCGATCGTTGCGGGTGCAATAATCGAGGGTGACTTCGGTGCCGTCGGGGATGCGGCCGACGATGCCGTATTCCATGCCGGAGCCGGTGCGAACGGCGATGTTACCGCCTTTGACGCGGGCGGTTGGTTCGGCGAGGGCGGGGGTGACGGCGAGGGCCAGAAGGGCGGGGACGAGCAGGGCGCGCATGGGGCAATCCTTGGGTTTGCCTGTTCTTGCCGCAGCGGCGTGGCCTAGACAAGGCGGCTGGCCCAAAAAGGAAAACGACCGCCCGGAGGCGGCCGCTTTCAGAAAAATCCGACGCTTACTGCGCGGCGACAGTAATTACTGCGCGGCTACGACGAGGCCGGGCGAGTAGACGACAGCGCGATTGCTGAGGTCGACGAAGTAGACGCGGTCATTGGTGTAGAAATAACCGTGCGTCGGATCGCCTTCGATCGGGTGGATGACGATGGCTTCGGGGACGGCATAGCCGACATCGATGGAGCCATCGATCACGACGGGATCGGTCGGGTGCATGCGGACATAATCGACCGAGCTGGCTTCAACGCCGCCCGCTGCGCCAATGGTCGCGCCGGTAAAGCCGCCAATGGCTGCGCCGATGGGCCCAAAGATCAGGCCGCCAACAATGGCGCCCGTGGTAGCACCGGCAGCTCCGCCGACGACCGCGCCGCCCGCGGCCTGCTCATTGGGATCCTTGATGATCTGCGCCTGGGAAATGGCTGGGGCCAGGACGAGGGTCGAGGCCATAAGGGCAATAAAAAGCTTCTTCATTTTAGTCTCCGTTGGCTTTCGCCTTTGGCAATGGGCTGACAACTGGCGAGCCCTCGCGAAGGTTCCGGTTCCGAACGAATGTGCTTTTTGCGCGTGGCGCAGGGGCCACAGAGAGGCGCCCAGCAGAAAATGCCGCCCGGCCTTGCGGCGTCGCGGTTTCGCTTACGATAACGGGCGGCCATTGGGCCTTTCTGACTATGGTAGAACGGTCCAAGGGCCGCCCGTTACGGCTCCGGAGTTTGCAGCGGGTCCGGATTCAGGCGCGAACGTTATTTCAGTCGCGGCTGCCGTATTTCAACTCCCCGCCCGGACAGGCGCCCCCATCCACCGGCCTCCCATCCGGCCCTGCGTCGGGACCGCGTAACTGACGGGATGGCTGCAGTATGGGGCAGGCTTTTGGGGCCGGGGATAGATTTTTAGATATTTGGATTTTTTGGCCGCCTGGCGGGCGCGGCGGCCTTGTTGCGGGCGTGGATTGAGCGGACCCCAGGCTCAGGTGTGCTTGGAGGGAAAGCCATCGGCATCGAGAGCCGGCGCAAGGACGCGAAACGATTTATGGAATTTGCCATTGGCCTTATAGTGGGCATAGCGATCCTCGAACATGATGCCGGCGGCCGTCAGGCGCGTCACGAGAATGGCGAGATCGGCCAGGGTAAAGGGCTCGTCGGGGATGAGCACGCGGAAATGCGGCATGCCGGCTTCGCGGCGAAAGAGCTTGAACGCCTGCTGGATCATGGAATTGCAGGCCTCTCTCGTGTGCTCGCCGATCGGACCCTTAGGCTTATGGAAGCGCACGATATAGGTCATCGCGATCACATCGACCTGCAGGCGATTATAGGCGCAGATGCGGCGCTGGCTGAGATAGGGGGTGCGGCTCATGTCGGTCTCTCCTTGCTGGAGAGACGAGAATAGGGGCGGCGCGGGCGTGGGGGATAAGTGGGGCTAGTATCGCACCGGACGCTTGGCGATGATCTCGGCGATGCGGATCGTGTCGCCGGCATTGAGATAGCGGCCGCGTTCGAGGATTTCGCTCACATATTCCTCGTAGGTCAGGCCGATCAGGGCGGCGCGCTGGGCGCGAAGTTTTGCGATGTCGAAGGGCACGTCGAAGGCACGCTTCTTTGCATGGGCCCATTCGAAATAACGGCCGATGCCGTTTTTGCCCCAGGGCGGGATATGGGAGTCGTCATCGTCGAGCGGCGGGCCGTCGTTGGAGAGGGTGGTCATGAGGACAGGGTGGCGCAGGGCCGGGCGGGAGGCAATGCGTTGTTTGGCGTAGGTGGTGTAAGGGCGTAATGGAACCGGGTGATTCCGATTGTCTCGGCATTTTTGATCCCCACCTAGCCTCCCCTTAGGAAGGGGAGGGATCGGCCGGTGGTGGCCCGGATATTGCGGCAAGAACCGCTGCGTCCTCCCCCTGCCAGGGGGAGGTTAGGTGGGGGTAGCCTCAGTAAAACTCCCAATCTCTCCAATCCGACCTCGCCGCTATCCTCTCTGCCGGGGACACACATGGACGACCAAACCACCTTCGCGCGAAAACTGCGCCGGGACCAAACGCCGGCCGAGCGGCGGTTTTGGGTCTTGCTGGAGCCATGGCGCGATGCCGGTTGGCACTTTCGGCGGCAGGCGCCGATCGGGCCATTTGTGGTTGATTTCGTCTGCAAGCGGGAGAAGCTGGTCGTCGAGATCGACGGCGACAGCCACTATTCCGAAGAGGGCATGGCGCGCGATAGCGTTCGGACGGCGTATCTGCGCCGGCTCGGTTATTCGGTGCTGCGCTTTACCAATGAGGATGTGCTGGGCAGCGACGACGGGGTGTTTGAAGTGCTGCGTGGGGTTTTGGGCGAGCCGGACGCCGCCCTTGCTTCTCCTCCCCCTGACAGGGGGAGGCCGGGTGGGGGGTCTTTTTCTTAGGCTGGGTTCAGGACCCCCACCTAGCCTCCCCCTGGAGGGGGAGGGCGGTATCGAGTTTTTGGAGAATTCGAATCTAAAACAAATTCGATCGCTCGAACAGAAATCTTCAACGTCTTGTGTTGTCTACTACAAGTCGGGGAGAACCTGATCTGTTTGGGGTTGGATTTGTCGCGCTACCTTCTATAGAAACTATCGCGAGATCAAAAATAAGATCTTTTATAATTGTCTCAGAGAAGTTTAATTCTTGAGAAATATGCGAAACTGTTTTTCCATCTCGCATTAGATCTTGTAGGCAGTATTCTAATATACTGGACTTTTCTCGTACCTCATCATCTATCTCCTTCGTGCGTAGCCCCACCTGAGAGATTTGTTTGAAAAGGGTCCTGTACTGCCAGTCTGACAGCATTCCCACTCGATGAAGCCTCACTGTTAAGGCGGCAACCGAGACGCCCCATCGCTTTTTTGAACTTATCAGCGATGCAACCGTAGGAAATTTGGGAGCCAAGGCCAGGATGTCACTTTTGGGCATCAAGAATGCAGAGGCGAAGTCGTTTGCCTCTTTTTCACTGATCTGGCCGCTATATTCTCCGTGCCGGTGCAACACTAGATGACCTAGTTCATGAGCAGCGTCAAAGCGGCTGTGCGCCGCCGTCTTTTTTGTATTTAGAAAAACAAATGGGATAGCGCCATCCCATACGTTGAATGCATCAACCTCCTTTGCATCAATGGAGAGTGAAAAGACCCGCACTCCCTTTGCTTCAAGGAGATGCACCATATTTGTTATGGGGCGTTGGCCAAGTCCCCAATACTCCCTCAAGGCGATAGCTGCGGTTTCTGGGTCAATACCGCGCCCAAGATCAGGAATATCTTGCTCAGGGAGATTGAACCTGCGTTCCAACCAAGATGCGAATTCAAAAGCGAAAGCGCCTTTGGCGAGCGCAATATCTCGCTTAGTTGCTGACATTTTTGAAAGAGACCTGAAACTGGCCTGCTCTGGTTCAGGACCCGTCATCGCAGGAAGCGTAAAAAACTGCTCTGGTACATCTAGCGCGGAGCACAATGCTACGAAATTTGCACCAGTTGGCTCGTACTCCCCGGCCTCCCATGCACGGACAGCCCGGCTATCAACCTCAAGAATTTTAGCCAGAGATGACTGATTTAGGCCTTTTCTTTTTCTTGCCCAAATCAGTCTGTCGGGGCTAAATTTCTTTTTATCCATTTTTTCTTGTAATAATTGGCCTAATATCTACTGCGTTGTCCGCTTGATCGTCAGAAGAGAATTTCCCAATATCTTCAATGCTAATGTCCGAAAAGATGAGCCTCTCCGCCCATTTGGATATGTGTCTGTCGGCAGATAGGCCAACCGGAAGCGAGAATTCATACTTTACGGTTTTCTCTGTCACCCGCATCAGCAAGTACCAAGTCGCTCTTGAATCCGGGTCACTTTCCAAAATTGCATCTTCAAGAAAATCGAACGGGATCTGGTTTTCGGCGAGAGCTTCAACCGTGCAAACACCCTTTTCAGAGTGACTGGTCGGCTCATGCTCTGGATTACCAGTATTAAGATCACCCTTTGCGACATTTACCGCTAACAGACCCTTAGGATGAATGGTTAACGCGAAGCCTCTTAACTCCTCGCGCGTCCATCCGAGGGGACGAGTTAGCTGACGGAGTGCGTAAACGGCTTCACCAGCCGGGGCAATACCGGTGCACCATGAGGGATGGTCAGGCGACATACCAAGTACTGTCCTGGCGTAGTGCTTCGCTACATCCGCAAGGATAGCTGGTGTTAGGCCCAGCTCACCAAGACGTTGCTCAACACTAATTGGGTCGATCACTACTGTGCAAGGGCTGGCCATGCGAATCGCTCACTTCCGTTTTTCCTTCCGCATTTGTGGCACAAAAAGCGGAAGTGAGCAATTCGGCTGAGGGCTCTTGTCGGACTAATCCACCTCGCCCGACAACGTGTCCAACTCCATTTCCCGCAGTCGCTTGACCTCGTCGCGCAATCTCGCCGCCTTTTCGAACTCAAGGTTCGTTGCGGCTTCGCGCATTTCGCGTTCAATGTCTTTGATGACTGTCGCGAGATTGTCGCCGGTGACGACCTTTTCTTTGCCGTCCTTGCCTTTGCCGATGCTGACAGTGACGTGGTCTTGTTCGTAGACGCTGTCGACGATGTCGTTGATGCGGGCCTTCACACTTTGTGGCGTGATGCCGTGTTCGAGGTTGTAGGCGATCTGTTTCTCACGACGCCGGTTGGTTTCGGCGAGGGCGCGTTCCATGGAGCCGGTTTCTTTATCGGCATAGAGGACGACGCGGCCATCGACGTTGCGGGCGGCGCGGCCGATGGTCTGGATGAGGGAGGTTTCGGAGCGGAGGAAACCTTCCTTGTCGGCGTCGAGAATGGCGACGAGGCCGCATTCGGGGATGTCGAGGCCTTCGCGGAGGAGGTTGATGCCGATCAGCACGTCGAAGGCGCCGAGGCGGAGATCCCTGATGATCTCTATGCGCTCGATGGTGTCGACGTCGGAATGCATGTAGCGGACACGAATGCCCTGCTCGTGCATATATTCGGTGAGGTCTTCGGCCATCTTCTTGGTGAGGACCGTGCAGAGGGTGCGATAGCCGCGCTTGATGGTCTGGCGGATCTCGTCGATGACGTCGTCCACCTGATGGGTGGCGGGGCGGATTTCGACCGGGGGATCGATGAGGCCGGTGGGGCGGATGACCTGTTCGGCAAAGACGCCGCCGGCCTGCTCCATTTCCCATGAGCCGGGGGTGGCCGAGACATAGACCGATTGCGGGCGCATGGCGTTCCACTCCTCGAAGCGGAGGGGGCGGTTGTCCATGCAGCTTGGCAGGCGGAAGCCGTATTCGGCGAGGGTCGCCTTGCGGCGAAGGTCGCCGCGATACATGGCGCCGAGCTGGCCGATGGTGACGTGGGATTCGTCGACGAAAACGAGGGCGTTGTCGGGCAGGTATTCGAACAGCGTCGGCGGCGGCTCGCCGGGGCGGCGGCCGGAGAAGTAGCGCGAATAGTTTTCGATGCCGGCGCAGGAACCGGTGGCTTCCATCATTTCAAGATCGAAGAGGGTGCGCTGTTCGAGGCGCTGGGCTTCGAGGAAGCGGCCGGCGCCGTTGAGTTCCTGCAGGCGCGCGGCGAGTTCGGAACGGATCAGCTTGATCGCGCCGGTGGTGGTGGCGCGGGGGGTGACGTGGTGCGAGTTCGCATAGATGCGGATGAACTTGCGCTCGCCAATGGTCTTGCCGGTCAGCGGATCGAATTCGACAATCCTCTCGATCTGGTTGCCGAAGAGGGAGACGCGCCAGGCGGCGTCTTCATAGTGGGACGGAAAAATTTCGACGGTGTCGCCGCGGACGCGGAAGGAGCCGCGGGTAAAGCTCTGCTCGTTGCGCTTGTATTGCAGGGCGACGAGCTTTTGCAGCATTTCGCGCTGGTCGATGCTCTCGCCCTGGTGCACGTCGATGATCATGGCGGAATAGCCTTCCACCGAGCCGATGCCGTAAATGCACGAGACCGAGGCGACGATGATGACGTCGTCGCGCTCCATCAGCGCCCGCGTCGCCGAGTGGCGCATGCGGTCGATCTGCTCGTTGATGGTGGATTCCTTCTCGATATAGGTGTCCGTGCGCGGAACGTAGGCTTCCGGCTGGTAGTAGTCGTAATAGGACACGAAATATTCGACGGCGTTTTCCGGGAAGAAGTGCTTGAACTCGCCATAGAGCTGGGCGGCGAGGGTTTTGTTTGGCGCGAGGATCAGCGCGGGGCGCTGGGTGCGCTGGATGGTCTGGGCGACGGTAAACGTCTTGCCCGAGCCGGTGACGCCGAGGAGGACCTGATCGGTCTCGCCGTTGGAAATGCCTTCGACGATGTCGGCAATGGCGGTGGGCTGGTCGCCGGCGGGGACGTAGTCGGTGACGAGCTTGAAGGCCTTGCCGCCTTCGAGTTTTGCCGGGCGCTCGGGGCGATGGGGCACCCAGGGTGAGGAGCCTTCCACTTCCTTGCGGCCATGGAGAATGATCTGCTCGAGGGCTTTCACCGTGGCGGTGATGCCTACGGTGGTGGCGTTTTCGAGGGACTCGCCTTTTTTCGCCTTGTTCTTTTTGACCGAGGCGTCGAGGGCTTCCCGGAGTTTGGCTTGCGCTTCGGGATCGGCAGCGGCGGCGCGGGAGATTTCGCGCGCGGTGACGGCTTTGCTGGGCATGTGGTTGAAGCCGGCTTGCGGCGCTTCGCCCATGCCGTCGAAATCGACGCGATCGACGGAATTGATCTTGGTCTTCCCCGACTTCTTCGCCATGCCCGTGGCGGTGTCGTGGCTCGACTTGGTGGTGCGGCGCTTTTCGAGCGGCGTTTTGGGCGTTGCGGACTCTCTTTCGGCCGCCTCGGCGCGGTCGAGCGCACGCTTGTTCTTCATCCGCTCGGCATAGAGCGGCTTGCTGGCCTGGATGTCCTCGGCCTTTTCGATCTCGGCGAAGAACTCGTCGATGGAAAATTCGGCTTTGCCGGGGCGAGTGGATTTGGGGGCCATGGCGCGGGCTCTTCTTCAGCAGGACGGGACGGGCAGGGAAACCACTAGATGGGTGTCCTGTCAGGCAATGTCAGCAGGGGAGATGATCACGACTTCTAGCACGCGGCCAAAGGCAAGCAAACGCGCTATTGTGGATCGGGGGCGGGCGAGGAAGCCTGGCCGGCCTCGCCGTGGCGCCAGACGGTACGCGATTGGGTCTCGGGATCCTGCACGATGACTTCGGCGTCGAATTGTCCGGATTCGCGCGCCTCGTCGATGGCGGACTCGATCGCCGCTTCGCGGGTCTTGAATGGTGCAGAAATGCTGCCGCGATTGGTATGCTGCCAGGCGCCGTCGCGTTCGCAGACGATGTAGTGGTTTTGGGTCATGGGGTCCTCCGTACCCAGATAACGCGGAGAGGGCGCGGAGGGCTCCGTTTGCCACACAAGATCATCGCGCTTATCAGGCCGCGCGATTTTCCTCTGGGTTGGTGATGTCTTCGATGTGGACGAAGCCGCGTTGGAGGGCGGCGAAGATGGTGGGGTCTATGGCGGTGCCGAGGTCTTTTTGCATGATGGCGAAGGCGTCGGTGACGGACATGGCTTTGCGGTAGGGGCGGTCGGCGGTCAGGGCGTCGAAGATGTCGGCGACGGTGACGATGCGGGTGTCGAGGTCGATCGAGGCCTCGGAAATGCCGTGAGGATAGCCTTTGCCGTCGAGGCGTTCGTGGTGGTCCCCGGCGATGCGGGCCATGGTGCGGAAGGCGGAGATTTTGGAGAGGATGACGCGGCCGAGTTCGGGGTGCTGGCGGATCTGGACCCACTCGTCTTCGTCGGGACGTCCATTTTTGTCGAGGACGGAATTGGAAACGCCGAGCTTACCGATATCGTGGAGAAGCGCGGCGCGCTTGAGCCAGCGGCGGCGGTCGGGGGCGTAGCCGAGTTCTTCGGCGATAAGATCGGCGAAGATCGAGACGCGATCGGAATGGCCGGCAGTGAAGGGGCTTTTGGCGTCGACGACCTGGGCGAAGCCAGCAGCGATGTCGTCGAGATAGTCTTCGTCGACTTCGCGCATGCGCGCGCGCGGCTCGAGCGAGGCGACACAATGATCGAGATCGTTGGCGAGGAGGACCTGCCAGAATTTGGCGTCGGATGCGAGGTCCTGGATGATGGCCACAAGGCCTGGCTCGAACCAGCGGCCGGCGCGATTGCTGACCTCGGCGACGGCGGCTTCGGCGCCACCGCGCATGAAGAACACATCGACCACCTGCGATAACAGGGCGATGCGGGCGAAAAGGGAGATTTCGTTGCCGGTGCGGCGCAAAGGTTGGCCCGTGCCATCCCAATGCTCGTCGAGATCGAGGATGCCCTGGCAGACGGTTTCGGAGAAGCGCATGCTTCGCGCGATATCGGCGCCGCGCTGGCAGCGGGTTTCGATGAGCTCGCGGGCGATCTCGCCACCGTTACGGGCAACATTGATCATGGTTTGCAGGCGTTCGACGAAACCGGATTTGCGGGCGGTGTTGGAGATCAGAAACCGCAGGATTTCCGGGAGCTTGGTGTCGACGCTCTTGTAAGAATTCTTGAAGTTAAGATCGTCGGCCAGATAGAGCTTGCAGATGCGGGCAGCGTTGGAACTGCAGCCGATATCCTTGAGCAGAAGGGTATAATAGAGGTCGGAGAGCTCTTCTTCGGAGAGATCAAGCCGCATGCCGATATGCATGCCGATCCAGCAGCAGCGAAGACTGTGACCGACCGGCTGGCCCTCGGTAATATCGAGCGCATAGCTGAGCGCGCCGACGACTTCGGATAGATAAACGACGTCCTGCATGCTGCCCCGCCTGTCTGACGGAGGCAGGATAAGGGATAATCCTTAAGGCAAACGCCGAGTATGATTGCGCAATTGCAAGCAAGTGCTTCGCGGGCGCGATCCATTTGACGCTGGATGGACCACCCGGACAAGCCGGGTGGCGACGGCGTTTGCGCGGTGGTGTTATTCGGCAGGCTGCATGCGGGTGGCGGCGTTTGGCGCGGGCGTGAAAAAGACATAGGCGCCGATGAGGACGCCGGCGGCCGTCAGCAGCGAGCCGATGGCGACGAAGGCTTCGACGCCGGTATTGCCTTTGAGGAGCAGATAGAGCGCAACGCTCATCATGGCGACGCCGGCCGTATAGACCCAGAAATGGATCTGCGGCAGGCGGCCTTCGGCCTTGGCAGGATTGAGCGCGTAATAGCCGCCGAAGATGGCGCTCGTGACCCAGCCGAGCAGATTGATATGGGCGTGGGCGCCGATGACGTCATGGTTCTGGCTGATCGACATGGCGAGGCCGAGGCCTATGCCCGTGATCAAAAAGAGAATTCCGGCCCGAAAGAAGAGATGCGAGATTTTTGGCATTGATGTTCCCCCTGAAAGCCGGCGGAGCATGCTAGTCCCCAATGTCCGCAGGCGGCCTGAGAATACCGGTTTTCCGGGCGTCTTACCAGATTGTTAACGCGTGCGAGGCGTGTCCGAGGACAGGGATGGGAAGATGGTTTCAGCGATGCGGAAAAGGACCCAACCGGCGGAGAGACCAATCAGCGCGCCCACGGATTTGACCATGGCATCGGCGAAGCGGCCGTGGCGATCTGGGCGAAGCTCCTGCAGCCATTCGAGACCGAAAACGCCGACGATGACGATCAGCAAAGCGAGCCAGATCTTGCGCGGATAGGCGAGTGCGAAGAGCAGGCCGACAACCACAAAGGCTGCGGAGCGCTCGATATCGACCGGGAGCATGGGCAGGCGCGGGCGCAGGCCGATGGGCGAGAGCGTGGCAATGGCGATACCGATGAGGGCGAGCCAGGCGAGGGCCTGCAGAATGGTTCTGGTCATAAAACTGTCATACGCGCCGGAGGCGGAGCTGGCCAGTGGCGGGGCGGCATGGCAGGTGCCCGTCATGCGCGGGCGCGGCGGACCTCGGGGAGGACGATGACCAGGAGAAGGAGCGCCGTAAGGAGGAAAAGCCAGCCGCCTATGGCGAGATAGATGACGACGCCGGCAATGCCGCCCAAGAGAAAAGCGGCGAGGGTGCTGAGATGGAGTTTAAGGCGCTGGGGACCGTTGCCATAGGTGAGCGAGGCGAGGGCGAGGCCGATATCGGTGGCCATGCCGGAGACATGAGTGGTGCGGACGCGGGCATCGCTGATCCGCGTCGTCGCGGCGTTTTGGAGGCCCATGATGAAGCTGAGGCCGGTGAGGAGGCCGGGGCCGAAGCTCGGGATAGTGAGATCGGCGACGGCGAGGACGGCGAGCAGGGCGGCTTCGAGAAGGATGGAATAGGCATAGATGCCGCGAATGGCGTGGCGGCGGCCGGTTTCGATGAGAAGGCCGGAGCAGAAGGCGCCGGTAATAAAGGCGACGATGAGGGCAAGGAAGATGCCCGTCAGGCCGAAGCGGCCGAGGCCGATCTGATCGGAGAGGGCGGAGACATTGCCGGTCATGTTGGCGGAGAAGAAGCCGGCGGCTTGAAAACCTGAGGCGTTGAGCGCGCCGGCGATACCGGCCAGAAGCACCGCCAGCTTGACGTCGATTGCAGGCGTTCGCTGATCGCCTTCATGGATAAGCACGGAAATTTGGCCGCCGGTTCAATTTGTGATCGCTGAAATTACGAGGATTTCCGGGCTTTGCAAGCGGCGAGCGCGGCTAACATTACCGACCTTGCCAAGAGTTCATGCCCTCGCAACCTCAGGGCCAGCCCGGTGCCTGTAGGTTGGTGTCATTCCGGTTCGACCGGTTTCCCATGCAAGGAAAAAACCATGACCTCGATTTCTAAAAAAGCCATCGTTGCTGCCGTGACCGCAGTGATCGGCCTGGGTGCCATTGCACCAGCCATGGCGCAGACGGCTCCAGCCGCTCCGCAGCCGCCGACGGCCGATGCACCGATGCCGCCCGATGCCAATGGTCCGATGGGTGGCCCCGGCCATCGTCCGCATGACGGCGGACCGCGCCGTGGTGGTGGCGAAGGGTTTCTCGACTTTGGCCGTGGCGGCGAAGGCATCGAAATTGCCATCGTGCGCCTCAGCCACCGTATCGACCTGACCGCTGAGCAGAAGACGCTGCTCGAGACCTTCAAGACCGACGCGCTGGCGGCGGCTGAGACCTTTACGACGGCTACCGAGGGTCTGCGTCCGACCCCGCCTGCCGAAGGCACGACTGCGACTGCACCGACGCCGCCGACGTTCACCGAACGGCTCGACAATCGCATTGCGATGGAAAAGGCGCAGCTTGCAGCGCTCGAAGCCGTGCAGCCGTCGGCGAAGGCTTTCTTCGATAGCCTGACCGCCGAGCAGCAGGCCCAGCTTACGCCGCAGCGTGGCGAACCCGGCTTTGGTCCGCAGGGCCGCCCTGGCCAGCATGGCGGGCCGAACGGCAAGGGTCAGCATGGTCGTCCGGGCCAGATGGGTGCGCCTGATCAGCCTGCCGCTCCTGCCGAAGCACCGACAGAAGCTCTGCCGCAGACCTAAGCAGCAAACGCTTTTCCGGCTCCGCGCATCCTTCGGTGCGGAGCCGATGAGCGGCGCGATTTGCCCCCGAAGTCCATCGCGTCCGCGGACCCCGGCCCTCAACGGCCGGGGTTTTTCGTTGCTGGTTGAGTGCGGCTCGACTACCAATCGATCAGCCTTTGATGGATTGACCATGATTCAGCTGCCACTCGACACCGCCCGCATTCGTGCGCTTTTTCCCGCCTTTGCCGAGCCGAGCCTAAAGGGGCAGGCGTTTTTCGAGAATGCCGGTGGGTCCTATACGGCCAAGGTAGTGCTCGATCGGCTGGAGCATTTTTATCGGGCGACCAAGGTGCAGCCCTATGGCGTTTATCCCGCTTCGATCGAGGCGGGCGAGGCGATGAACCTGAGCTACGAGCGGATCGCGGCGGCGCTGAATGTGACGGCGGACTGGATCCACTTTGGTCCATCGAGCTCGGCGAACAGCTATGTGCTGGGCAATGCTTTTGGGGGCTGGCTAAAGCCGGGTGATGCTGTTGTCGTGACCAATCAGGATCACGAGGCCAATACCGGCGCATGGCGGCGGTTGGCGCAGAAGGGCATCGAGGTGCGCGAGTGGAGCGTCGATCCGCGGACCGGGCGGCTGGCGCTCGGCGCGCTCGACGCCGTGCTCGATGAGAAGGTGAAGCTCGTCGCGGCGCCGCATTGTTCCAATGTGGTGGGTGAGATCAATCCGGTGAGGGAAGTCGCCAAGCGCGCGCATGCGGTTGGGGCTGTGGTGGCGATCGATGGCGTCAGCTATGCGCCGCATGGCCTGCCGGATCTGGCTGAGTTGGGCGCGGATATCTATTTGTTCTCGGCCTACAAGACCTATGGGCCGCATCAGGGGGTGATGGCGGTGCGGCCGGAACTGGCGATGGCGCTGCCGAACCAGGGGCACTTTTTCAACGATGCCAAGCCGCGCTATCGGTTGACGCCGGCCGGGCCGGATCATGCACAGATCGCGGCTTGCGCGGGGATCCCGGATTATCTCGAGCAGGTTGCCGAGATTGCCGGGGGCGAGGGCAATCCATTCCGGCGGGCGCATAAGGCGATGCGGGCGCAGGAGATCGAACTGGCGCGGCCGCTGCTCGATTATCTCAAGGGGCGGAACGATGTTTCGCTGGTGGGGCCAGATGATGCGGAGCTGCGGGCGCCGACGGTTGCGCTGCGGCATCGCGAGCCGGGGATCGAGGTGGCGAAGCGCCTCGCCAAGCATGGCGTGATGGCCTCGGGCGGGAATTTTTATGCTTGGCGGCTTATGGAGGCGCTGGGGATCGATCCGCACCATGGGGTGCTGCGATTGTCGTTCGTGCACTACACGAGCGAAGAGGAAATCCAGAGTCTCATCAAGGCACTAGACGCGGAATTGTAGAGACTGATTCACTTCTCACAACGTCGGATGTCATCCCGGCCTTGAGCCGGGATCCATCTTGAGATCTTGGGTTAGGCCCCGGCTTTCGCCGGGGTGACAATCGAGTTCGTGACGGGCTCCGGGCCTAAACTAAAAAACGAGTTACAAAAAATGTCGCGTCCACTTGCAGCTTTGCTTTTGCTGCTTTGCACCATGTTTTGGGGTTTTGCCTTTGTGGCGCAGAAGTCGGCCATGGGGACGATGGGGCCGCTGAGTTTTGCCGGGGTGCGCTATATTCTCGGTGGGCTATTGGTGCTGCCGTTGGCGCTGGGAGAGTGGAAGCGGCGGAAGGTGACGTTGACGCGGAACAACTGGCTGCTGATCGGCGTGCTGTGCTTTGCGTTTTTCATGGGCTCGTGCCTGCAGCAGGCGGGGCTGGCCTCGACGACGGCGACCAATGCCGGGTTTCTGACCGGGCTTTATGTGTTCTTCGTGCCGCTGATCGGCCTGGTGTTTCTGCGGGTGCGGCCGCATCCGATTGTTTATGTCGGGGTGCCGATGGCGCTTGTGGGGATTTATTTCCTCAATGGCGGTGGGATTTCGGCCTTCAACCAGGGCGACTGGCTGATCGTGCTCAGTGCCGTGTTCTGGGCGATGCATGTGCTCTCGCTGGGGCATATCGCCAAGGAGACGGGGCTGCCGATCTTCGTTTCGGCGATCAGTTTCCTCGTGGCGGGTGTCGTGGCGCTGGCCATTGCCGTGCCGACCGAGGCGCCGACGCTGGCGCAGATTTCGGGTGTGTGGGTGCAGCTCGCCTATGCTGCGGTGCTGTCGACGGCTGTGGGATTTACGCTGCAGGCGGTGGGGCAGCAATATGTGCCGCCGGCCAATGCGGCGATCATTCTTTCGGCGGAAAGTCTGTTTGCCGCGCTGGGTGGGGCAGTGGTGCTCGGCGATCGATTGCCGGCTGTGGGCTATGCCGGGGCGGCGCTGCTGTTTGCAGCAATTGTTCTGGTAGAAGCCGTGCCGGCGCTGTTGGCGCGCCGGCAATTGCCCGAGGTCCTGGCCACCAACTAGGCTCCGCCCTGACCTAAATCCCTACACACCCTTAGTTACTGGCTAACGCGATACATCTCGTAGCTCTTGCAGACCACGAGGACTGCGCAACCCTGAAGGGTCATGTGGTCTTCGCTGTGCTGGGTGATGGTGCCAGACATGTTGAAGCCGAAGAGTTTGAGATTGCCCTTCCAGGCATTGCTGCCGGACGGGCGCAGGCGGTTGGCCATGGGCTTGTTGAGATAGGGCTTATACTGCTCGTTGTAGTCGACGTCGCTGAGCCAGACGAGCTGGCCGCAGAGCTGGTTGCCGTCGCCGCAGAGTTCGAACTTGAAGCGAGTGTCCTTGCTATCCAATTCCCAAACGCCATTGGGTGAGGCAAGGGCCGGGGTGGCGACGAAGGCGGCGAGGGCGAGTGGCAAAAGGGCAGACAAGCGGGGCATGATGTTCTCCGGCAACTGAGGCAGAGTTTGCGGGCGCAGAGGTGAATGGCGGCTGAACGGTTCGCAACACCGAAAGCGGTTCATCGGGATGTCACGCAGAAGGCCTACGGTGAACATGCTCCGGAGGCATCCCATGCATCGCCGGATGCGCCGCCCGCCTTCCCATAGCCCGGCGGGCGTTCCCCCGAGGTCTTCGACCTCACCGCATCGTTGCTTTGGCCGCCTTCGGGCGGCCCTTTTTTGTGGACCATTGGGAATAGTCCTCGCGCCGGCCTGCAGGCTGCGCCAAAAAGGGCTCGAACGCGCCTCGGCGGATTGCCAGAGTGGTTCGCAGCTTTTTGGGGCGGACGATGGCCAAACTCTATTTTTCCTATGCCGCGATGAATGCCGGCAAATCCACCTTGCTGCTGCAGGCTGCCTACAATTATCGCGAGCGCGGCATGCGGCCGCTGCTTTTTACCTCGGCGCTTTATGTCGAGGACGGGGTCGGGCTGATTTCGTCGCGCATCGGCATCAGCGAGCCGGCCGAACTCTATTCGGCGGGAGACGATCTCTACCAATCGATCAAGGACCTCCACGAAGAGTCGAAGGTCGATTGCGTTTTCGTCGATGAGTCGCAGTTTCTCGAGCGCGACCAGGTCTGGCAATTGGCGCGCGTTGCCGACCGGTTACGCATTCCGGTGATGTGTTTTGGGCTGCGGACCGATTTCCAGGGCAAACTCTTTCCCGGCTCGATGGAGCTGCTTGCCGTCGCCGACGTGATGCGGGAAATCCGCACCATCTGCACATGCGGCGCCAAGGCGACTATGGTCGTGCGGCAAAGCATGGATGGACGGGTGCTGACCGATGGCGATCAGGTATCGATCGAAAAATCGGTCTATCTCTCGCTCTGCCGCAAGCATTGGGAAGAAGCCGTGGGACGCTGGCCGGTGAAAGGACCGCGATGATGGATGACGCAATGAACGAACCGCTGGGCCAATTGACCATTCGCACTATGGCGATGCCGGCCGACACCAATGCGGCAGGCGATATTTTCGGCGGCTGGGTGATGAGCCAGATGGACATCGCTGGCGCTATTGCGGCGGTCGAGCGGGTCAAGGGGCGCGTCGTGACCGTGGCGGTCGAGGCGATGACCTTCATCGCGCCCGTGAAGGTCGGCGACGTGCTCTGCGTCTATACGAGCATAGAGCGGATCGGGAATACGTCGATCACCATAGCGCTCGAAGCCTGGGTGCGGCGCAACAGGCTCGACGACCGCAAGAAGGTGACCGAGGGTCGGTTTGTTTATGTGTCGCTCGACGACAATGGGCAAAAGCGTCCGATCCCGCCCGCCTGAATTCTGCATTCAGCCTCCGTTCAGCCACGCCGCGCCAAAAAGGCAGCACGACATCGCCTTGCTCGTGGGGAGCCACACCATGAAAGCCATTCTTCTCGCTGCCGCTGCTGCACTCGGTCTTTTTGCCAGCGTTTCCAGCGCTCAGGCCGAACCTGCCTTCGCGACCACGACAGTGGAAGTCTATAGCGGGCCCGGTTGGCAGTATGGTGCGACGGGCTACTATATGAATCGCGGCCTGACGGTGGATGCCAATTGCTTTGGACGCGGCTGGTGCCAGGTCAATGGCAATGGGCCAAGCGGGCCATTCATCGGCTGGGTGGAAGAGGGCGCCTTGGCTTTTGGAGGCTATCAGCCGCAGCCGCCACGCCCACAGCCTGTTCCGCAACCGCCCCGGCCACAGCCAGTGCCGCCGCCGGACTATGAAGATGCCGGCGCGTGCTTTTACGCACAGCGCAATTTCCGCGGCGACTCGTTCTGCGTCGATGTGGGCGAGGAATATCCGCGCCTGCCGCGCGGCTGGGATCAGCGTATCCGCTCGGTCGAAGTTTTCGGCGATGCGGAGGTCGATCTATGCACTGACAGCGACCTTTATGGACGCTGCGTGACGCTGCGCTCGGATTCCTCGCGATTGCCCTCTGGGCTCGACCGTCGCGTCCGCTCGCTAGAGGTTTACTAGCATTCGGATTCCGATTTCGGCTCCGGAACTCTTTTTCAGGCCACTCCGTTTCTAGCTCATAACAATTCCGCACCGGGGCACTGCGTCACCCGGGACGCGGCACACAGGGACTACTCACCATGAACCGCCACACCCGCAAAATGCTGCTCAATGTGACCACTGCCGTTGCAGTGGGTGCAACAGCACTTGTCGTTTTCCTGCCTGCCGCGCAGGCTGCCCCAGGTACCGTGACGAGCAATGTCAATGTGCGGTCCGGTCCCGGCACCAATTACGCCGTGGTCGACACCGTGCGCCGCG
Organism: Devosia sp. Leaf64; assembly: GCF_001421945.1. Taxonomy (NCBI): domain Bacteria; kingdom Pseudomonadati; phylum Pseudomonadota; class Alphaproteobacteria; order Hyphomicrobiales; family Devosiaceae; genus Devosia; species Devosia sp. Leaf64. Next base: position 309,569 of record NZ_LMLO01000024.1, read on the forward strand.
GCCAGGCTGTTGACGTGCAACAGTGCCAGGGCTCCTGGTGCTATATCGCCAAGCCGGGTCCGGATGGCTGGATTTCCGCCAGCTATCTCAGCGCTGATGGCGGCGCCGTGAACCCACAGCAGCCGGGCATTTCTTTCGGCTTCAACCTTGGCCCCAACGGCCCGAACGTCAATATCGGTGTCGGCAACCAGCAGCCGCCGCGTCCTCCGGTGACCCCGCCCGTCGTGCAGCCGCCGCGCCCGCAGCCGGTCAGCGATGACGTCTGCTTCTACGATGGCTCGCGCTATCGCGGCCCAAGCTTCTGCCTCGCACCGGGCGACAACATCCGTGACCTGCGTGAATGGACCGACCGTATCTCCTCGATCCAGAACGAAGGCGGTTACTCGGTTCAGGTCTGCTCGGAGCCGAACTATCGCAATTGCCGGACCTATACGACGAGCGCATCGAGCCTGAACGACTATGACGATTACGTCGCTTCGATCCGCATCCGCTAAATGAACCAACGGCGCCCTAAACACAGGGCGCCGTTTTTCTATTGGGAATTGGCTGGGCACAGGCGAATAGGCTAGTGTCCGGCCAAACAGTATTGGTGGACAGAATCGATGAAGCGACTGCTTGGGTTAGGACTGGCTGTGTTGATGGGTCTGGCGAGCTTTACGCCTGCCTCCGCTTTTTCCGATACCGGATCGCATGGCTGGGCGCTGGTCGACCTTTCCCTCTCCAAGGGTCCTGGCGCGGCGTATGGCCCAGCCGGCAGCATTGCTGAAAATACCGCTATCCGCGTGCTGCGCTGCCAGGTGAACTGGTGCCTCGTCGATAGCGGCCCGGAGCGCGGCTGGACGAGCCGTCAGGCTGTCGGCTTCGGCAAGACGCCGGAAGGCCCGTTGTTTTCAATTCAGCCCAATTACCCTGCTGGTGGGCCAGGCAGCGTCTGCTTCTATGAGGGGCGGAATTTTTCGGGCGCATCGCTGTGTGCGGGGCCGGGGCAGGTCTTCACCGATCTCAAGCTCTATGGCCATGATAACCGGTTCAGCTCGGTCGAGATCACCGGTGACGTGTCGGTTGCGGCCTGCCGGGATCGTGGCTTTCAGTCCTATTGCGAGCGGATCATCGAGAGCCAGCCGGTCATGGACCAATATCTCGTGCGCAATCTCTCCTCGATTCGCGTCTATTGACGCGACCGTCTGCGCAAAAAAAAGGCCGGCTGAGCCGGCCTGAGGACTTTGGAGAAAAGCCGCGCAGAGGGCAACTCGCGGCAGGCACTGATCAGCGTTGTTTGGGCGCTGACCAATTGGTGACGCGCCGACGGGGCGGCACGGAAGCAGGAATGCGGTTGCGCCAGACATAACGGCTGACTTCGAACATCATGGTCAAAACCAGAATGGTCAGCGGGACCATGAAGACGGCAACCTGCGCATCGGGTTGAGCCGCAAGATCGGCCGCCAAGGCGGGCGTAACACCGGCGAGGAGGGCGCCGGAGAGGCCGAGGGCAACAGCAAAACCTGATGCGATTGCGACCTTGATCTTGAGGCTCTTACGACCGCGAGACGGAGTAGTTTGCATGGGATAGGCGTCTCATCAGTGAAGATGCGGAAGCTAACCACGCAAATGGGGTTCGAGTGTGACGGATCGCCATGATGGCTTGACCATTTTCTGTCCGAAATGCGGCAGCGATTTCTCGTACGGTGGGCAGTTGCCGGACGCGGCGGCTTTGCTTATTCATGCCGGCATTGACCGGAGGCAGACATGGCTTTTCTTTCCGACGCACTGGGACGCGTCGCCACATCGGCGACTATGGCGATTACCCAGAAAGCCCGCGTGTTGGCGCAGGAAGGGCGGGACATTATTGCGCTTTCCGCTGGAGAGCCGGATTTCGACACGCCAGTGCATGTGCGCGACGCGGCCAAGAAGGCCATGGACGAGGGCAAGACGCGCTACACCAATGTCGACGGCATTATCGAACTGAAGGAAGCAGTGGCGCGCAAGTTCAAGCGCGACAATGGGCTCGATGTGACCGCGGCGGATTGCTTCGTATCCTCGGGCGGCAAGCAGATCATTTTCAACGCGCTGATGGCGACGCTTAATCCAGGTGATGAAGTCGTCATTCCCGTGCCCTATTGGGTGAGCTATCCCGAGATCGTGCGGCTCTGCGGGGCGGAGCCGGTGTTTGCCATGGCTGATGCTTCAACGGGGTTCAAGCTGTCGCCGGAAGCGCTGGAGGCGGCGATCACGCCGCAGACCAAGTGGCTGCTGCTTAATACGCCGTCGAACCCGACGGGCGCCGCTTATTCGGCAGCGGAATTGCGCAGGTTGGCGGATGTGCTCTTGCGGCATCCGCAGCTGCATATTCTCACCGACGATATCTATGAAGTGCTGGTTTACGATGGCGGCAGCTTTGCGACGCTGGCTCAGGTGGAGCCTAAGCTGCAGGAGCGGACGCTGACGATGAATGGCGTGTCGAAGTCGCATGCCATGACGGGCTGGCGCATCGGCTATTGTACGGGGCCACGGCCGCTGTTGGCGGCGATGACGAAGCTGCAGGGGCAGTCGACGTCGAACCCGACCTCGATTTCGCAATGGGCAGCGGTGGCGGCGCTCGACGGGCAGCAGGATTTTTTGGCGGATTGGCGCCGGGTGTTCCAGGAGCGTCGCGACCTGGTGGTCAAGGGGCTCAATGCCAATACCGGGCTCGACTGCCTGACGCCCGAGGGCGCATTCTACGTGTTCCCGTCGTGCAAGCGGCTGTTGGGGAAGACTACGGTCGGTGGGGCCAAGCTTGAGACTGACGAGGATTTCGTCATGGCGCTGCTCGAGGAAACCGGGGTGGCGCTGGTGCATGGCACGGCGTTTGGCCTGCCGGGGCATTTCCGACTGAGCTATGCGGCGAGCAATGCGGAACTGGAAGAGGCGATCAAGCGCATCCAGCAGTTCTGCGCGGGAATTTCCTGAGCGTGGCGGTTGCCGTAACGCTGCTGTTCGATCCGGTTGCCACCGCCTCGGTGCGGGAAATCTGGCATCGGATGGCGGAACTGGGGATCAGTTCGAGCATGCTCGATCTGCACTACCCGCCGCATCTGACGCTGATCGTGGTCGAGGATGAGGGGCTGGCGGGGCAGCTTGATAGGGCGTTGCCGGATCTGGCGCAAGATGCGCGGCTCAATCTCACGCTGGGGCCGCCGGGGCGGTTTATCGACACCGATGTCGTGTGGCTTGGCGTCGAGGGGGCGGGGCTGCGGGAGCTACAGGCCAAGGCCGCGTCGCTGGTGGGGGATGCTGCCATTGCGCCGCACTATCGGCCTCACGCCTGGGTGCCGCATGCGACCTTGCAGACGGCGGGGCATGCGGATGCGGCGCTTGAGCTGGCGCATACGATGTGGCCGACACAACAGGCTGCCGAGGTGCGCACGATCGAGCTTGTGGGTTTCAGCCCAATCGTGACGCTCAAACGTCTCGGGGTTTAGCCGAGGAGACCCGCGAGGCTGAAGCCTGGCGTGGACTTGCTGGCACTGCCGCTGCTGGCGCCCAACTGGTTGAACATTTCCATGAGCTTGTTGGATGAAGAATAGTTGGCGACTGCAGCCTCATAAAGCTTGTCGGACCAGCCGGCGGCCTGGCGTTCCTCGGCGCTGAGCGAGGAGAATGCCGAGATGACATTCTGGCTGAAAGCGGTGGGGTCAGAGGATTTGGACGCAGATTTGAGGCCGGCCATGAGCACGGCGCTCGATTTCGTGCGCAGTTCGGACTTTGCGGCCGCAACTTCCTGGGACGAGAACTGGCCTTCCTTGTCGAGGACGATGGACGAGAGCGTGCGGCTCGATAGATCGGACAAATCGATAAAGGCGCCGGTGCCGTTGGGCTTGAAGGTCGGGATTTTGCCTGCGGCGGTGGCGTCGGCATAGCGCTTGTCGATGGTGGTGCGGGCGTTGGTCGCAAGGCTCGCCATGGACTGGTCGAGCGCGCCGCGGGTTTCGAGCAACTTGATATAGGTTGCGACGGGATCATTCCCGCCAGCTTCAGGCAAGGTCTTGGAATCGGTCTGGAGCTGCTTGAGGCCTTCGGTAACCGCAGCGCGTGAGGCCTGCCAATCGGCACTGGCCTTCTCCTCGGGACCGAGAGCGTCGAGGAAGGTCGCCGCGGCATTGTAGAGGCCTGTGTAATTGCCGGTGACCTTGGCAATGGACAGCGGGCCGGCGAGGGCCGCTTCCATGCGACGCTGCATTTCGAGCTTGGCGGCTTCGTTCTGGTCGGCTGCAAAACTCTTGTCGCTCGCCATCGCATAAAGCTCGCGAGAATCAAGGCTCGACATATCCAGCGCCAATTCGCCGTTTTGGAGCGGCGATTTACGGCCGGCGGCTTCGAGCAATTCGGTCAGCTTGGTGCGCGCATCGGCGAGGACTGCGGCGAAGGAGCGCTCGGAGAGGGCTGCTTTTGCCGCGTCTGACAGCGTGATGGAGGTGGCAGAGGATGATGTGGCGGTTGCCGTGGTCGTCGTCTGTGTTTTGGCGCTGGCGGTTGCCGTCGTTGCGGCGGAGGCGCTGCCCGACGATGTCGCGGTCGAATAGGCGGTGTAATAGGAATTGGTGATGGCGACCATGGCAGCGTTCTCCTTGCTACCAATGGTTAAGCAAACCTTGTGCCGTTTAATTTACGTTTGAAATCAACGATGTAGAAATAGACGAATTGGCCAGACGGCATGTTTTGCCGGGTGCGCTGAGCAAATTGTATCGAGGGAGGGGAGAAATAAAGAGGCCCCACCCGAGGGGATGGGTGGGGCCAGGGGTCTTCGGCAGAGCCGCTGACCTTGGAGGGGTGGTACACCACGTACACCACCTTCAAGACCGACTATCTGACTTTGTCGGTTTGACGACAAACGCTCAATAAGAAGAGCTGCCATGCAGAATCGCTACAGCAAAAAAAGGGGCTCCAACCGAAGTTGGAGCCCGATGATAGGGCCGAAGCCAAATCGCAAGTGTTGGCCCGATGCAAGGGAGGAGGATTTGCACCAAACCGGTGGGCCATAACCGAGGGAGGAGGATACGGTTACAACCCGGTGTCGGGCGTCGCGGGTCCTTGGGAGGAGGATAAGGAGCGGCGTCGCATCGACAAGACCGAATATAGATTTTGACCGTTTGGTCAGCAATACGGGTTCCAACATGTCAGCTATGCAATAGGCACAGCGACATTCTGTCCAAAATTTGAGCAGCTTGTATGGAAGGGGTGTGACGGAGGCGATGGAAGAGGTGGGGTCGGGCGAAGGCCGCTAGCTCCTTGAGCGGGTGTTTCCGCCTCCGGCGCACTCCGCCCACCGTGCTTCCCTTGGGCTTGACCCGAGGGGCACTCCGCTAGGCACTGATGTTCGTGGCTTCCGCGTGGGCCCTCGGGTCAAGCCCGAGGGAAGTTCGGTGGGTGGAAGAGTTGAGTGCCGGAAGGGACAAAGGGGAGTTGGCCCCGGACTGTACGGAGAGTGTTCGTGCTGGGTGACATCTCAGTATGGGCCCGGCTTTCGCCGGGGTGACAATTGAGTTCGAGATGGGAACGGTAGGAGGAGGCTAGCGCCAGCGAGGTGGCTGGCATGTCTAAATGCATTTGGGCAAAAAAAGAGGCTCCAACCGAAGTTGGAGCCTGATGACTGGGCCGAAGCCAAATCGAAAGTGGGGCAGAGGCAAGGGAGGAGGATATGCCATCTGCCGTGAGCCTTGGGTCTAGGGAGGAGGAAAAGACCCTTAGCTCGGTGTCGCGATACGGGGTCCGAGGGAGGAGGAGTTCGGAGCGCGTCTCAGCGACACGACCTATATGTACTCTACTGACTTAGTCGGCAATACGGCGACTGACATGTCAGCCATGCATTTTTGCAAGGCTGCTGAAAAAATTGCAAACGCGTGCATCCGGCAAAAGCCACAAGCGCCACGTTATGAAATCAGAAGGGGGAAAAGAAAAAGGCTTCGCCCGAGGGGAGAGCGAAGCCTTAGAGGGTCGGGCCGAAGCCCGAAGGAGGGAACGCAGCGCGTTGCAAGGGAGGAGGAGAAACATCCGCGCTGTGATGTGCTCGATATATGAGCGCCTTGCCCATTCGCCAACCAGGGTACTGACATGTCAGGCATGCGATATGCGCATGTCACGCCGAATTTCTCATTTGAATCAACGGCAAAGCCTCAATCTGCGGCGTGCTGACGCAGCCTATTTTATGGGCTGATCGGCGAAGGACGCTGCCAACGAAGTGCGCAGCGTGTCGCCGGTGTCGTATTCGATATCGTCCAGAACCCAGCCCTTGTCGGTCTTTATGAGATTAAGACGGTCGGAATAGTTGGCGGAGGAATCGCTGGTAAAGCTGTAGCTGATCTCGACCTTTGCAGTATCTGCATTGCTCTCGATTGCACCCACATCGCAGCCATCGGCATAGTCCTGCCAACTCCGCCACGGGAGGCCATCGCCGAGGGGCGGTTTTTCGTCGGGCGCGGCTGCTTGCAGTGCATCGCTCTTGGCCCAGGCGTCGACGACGATGACGGACAAGGTCGGAGACAGTGCGTCTTCGATCGGCGACATATCGCCATCAAGACTCGCGCGGCAAAAAGCCTCGCCGAAGTCAGCGGGCGTGGGAGATGTTGCCATGGCTGCTCCAGTGGTCAGCAACAGGCCCATGGCGGTGAGAACAAGACGCAGCATGATTGAACTCCGCTTGGCGTGGCGGCGCCAAACCTAGCGCATTTGCTCGAAGGCGGCGATGGCGGCGTGCAACTCGCCAAGGTGCGGAATGCGGGCGTAGCGCGCTTCATCTGCCGGCTCTTTGGCGTGTTCATAGGACCAGGTCAGGTCATGCGGAACGTAGACGGCGAAAGCGCCAGCTTCGAGAGCGGGAAGAATATCGGAGCGGAGCGAATTGCCGACCATGACGGTGTGTTCGGGGCCATCGGTGTGGGAATCGAAAATGCGCGCATAGGTCTTCGCATCCTTGTTGGCGACGATTTCGATGGCGGAGAAAAAGTCAGCGAGGCCAGAGGCGGCGAGCTTACGCTCCTGATCGAAGAGATCGCCCTTGGTCACAAGGATCAGGCGGTAGTTCTGCTGCAGATCGGCCAAGGCGGCATCGACATAGGGCAGGGTTTCGATGGGGTAGGTCAGGAGTTCGCGTCCGGCGGCGAGGAGCTCGGCGATCACCGTAGCGGGGACGCGGTGTTCGGTGATTTCAAGCGCGGTCTCGATCATCGAGAGCGTAAAGCCCTTCATGCCGAAGCCATAGAACTGCAGGTTTTTGGCGCTCGAGGCGAGGAGGCGCTCACTGAGATTAGGCGCGTCGGTATAATCCTTGAGAAGATCGATGAAGCGCTGTTCGGTGAGGCGGATGAACTGCTCGTTTTGCCAGAGCGTGTCGTCGGCATCGAGGGCGATCGTGGTGATGCGGGGTGGGTTCATTTCGCGTCTGGAAAGCCTTCGAGGCGGTCGGTCCGCGAGCCGGGCCGAGGGCTGAAGGTCAGGTTATGAACAATGCCGAGAATGGCGCTCTCGTCGATGGGGCCGAAGAAGCGGCTATCGACGGCATTGTCTCGGTTATCGCTGAGGACGAAGTACTGACCTTCGCCGACATTTTGCGCTTGCGTGTTGTCGAAATGGGCGTCGGTCGCAGTGCTGATGATGACGTGGCTGGAACCTTCGGGGAGCGCTTCGCGATAAAAGGCGCATTTCTTCGCGGGAGGGCTGAGATCTGGGCAGCCGGCTTCGATGGGCGTGGCGAGTTGGGTCTGCGCTAAGGGTGTCCGGTCAAGAAAGACAATACCGCCGATGACGGTGACCGTGTCGCCGGGAACGCCGATGATGCGGCTGACATGGACTTCGGTGCCCATGGAGAAGACGATGATATCGCCGCGTTGCTTATCGGCCGCGTAGGGGATGGCAAGGAAGGTGTCGCCTTCGCCGAGGGTGGGCATCATCGAGGACGAGGGGACGGTATAGAAGGGCGCGGCGAGGGCCGGGGTCGCGAGGGTGCAGAGGGCGATCGTCAGGGCAAGACTGTGGCGCATTGCTGGGTCACCAATTTAGCGCGACGTGGTCGGGATCCGTTTTCCGAGATGAGCTCGCGGCGGGGGCCCGAGGTTCACTTGCGTCTCTCGGGATGGGCCCCGGCCTTCGCCGGGGTGACGGTCAAGGGGGTAAAGTGCCTGTGTCATAACCGCGGATCCAGTAGCCATCATGCCCTTTTGATCTCAAATCGCTCCATAGGGGCGAATTGCCGCTTGGGAGGATTAGAAGCTCCACTCTCTCGCCTTCGAGACCAAAAAATCGCGGAAGACGCCGACGCGCTTGGAGTTTTTGAGGGCGGGTGGGTAGACGAAATAGGCTTCGTAGGCCGGGAGTTCGACTTCCGGGAGGACCTGGACGAGGCCATCTTCCTTTTCGGTCACATAGGCCGGGAGCATGGCGAGGCCGATGCCGGCGCGGCAGGCCTGCATCATGCCGTAGATGGCATTGACCTTGAGCGAGGCACGACGCGGGCTCGATTCCGAACGGCCCATGCGCTCGAGGAAGTTGATGTCGCCGAGATAGGACGGGACGGGCTCGCCGAAGCTGATGATGCGGTGATTGTCGAGATCGTCGAGCGAGCGCGGCATGCCGTGTTCGTCGATATAGGAATTGCTGGCGTAGAAGTAGTTGTGGACCGTGAACAGCTTGCGCTGGATCATTTCCGACTGATTGGGGCGGTGGAGGCGGATGGCCACGTCGGCCTCGCGCATGGCGAGATCGAGTTCGGAATCGTTGAGGCGAATTTCGAGCTGGATCAGCGGATAGAGTTTCAAAAACTCATCGAGCCGCGAGGAGAGCCAGGTGGAGCCGATGCCGACTGTCGTGGTGACGATCAGGGGGCCGGTGGGCTCGTCCTGGCTTTCGGACATCTGCGTTTCCACCTGCTGCAGTTCCCAATGCATGCGGTGGGCTGTGCGGAAGAGCTGCTCGCCGACTTCGGTGAGCACCAGGCCGCGCGCGTGACGAATGAAGAGTTTGAGGCCGAGATCGTCCTCGAGCGCTGAAATCTGCCGGCTAACGGCCGACTGGCTCATGCCAAGCTTTTCAGCGGCATGGGTGAAACTGCCCGACTCGGCGGCCGTGTGGAAAATCCGAAGCTTGTCCCAATCGAGCATTTTCATGACGCTTTCTCGTTAACGGTCAGCCGGTGAGCTGCAGCAGACCCGGCTTAGCCAAAAGTCGGGCATTCATTATGACGGTCGTGTCTTTTTCACAGAACATACTGACGCAGCCTACTCAGCCGCTTCGGCAAGTTCGTGTTCGGCAAGGAAGCGTTCCGCGTCGAGCGCGGCCATGCAGCCCATGCCGGCGGCAGTGACGGCCTGACGATAGACATCGTCTGTCACGTCGCCGGCGGCAAAGACGCCCGGAATGTTGGTTTCGGTGCTGCCGGGTTTGACCTGCAGGTAGCCGCCCGGCTTCATGTCGAGCTTGCCGGCAAAGATGGCGGTGGCAGGCGCGTGACCGATGGCGACGAAGACACCGTCGATGGGCTGCTCATAGACGCGGCCGGTGGCGTTGTCCTTGAGGGTGACCGCATTGACCGATGGCGGCATGGGCGTGCCGTTGACCTCGGCGATCTCGTGGTGCCAGCGCACCTCGATCTTGGGGTTCTTGAAGAGGCGTTCCTGAAGGATGCGTTCGGCGCGGAATTCGCCGCGGCGATGCACCATGATCACCTTCTCGGCGAAATTGGTGAGGAAGAGGGCTTCTTCGACAGCCGTGTTGCCGCCGCCGACAACGAGCACCTGCTTGCCACGATAGAAGAAGCCATCGCAGGTGGCGCAGGCAGAGACGCCAAAGCCCTGGAACTTCTGCTCGGACGGCAGGCCCAGCCACTTGGCCTGGGCGCCGGTGGAGATGATGATGCTGTCGGCGGTGTAGGTATCGCCGCTATCGCCGGTGAGGACGAAGGGGCGGCGGTCGAAATCGACATGGGTGATGATGTCGTTGACCATCTTGGTGCCGACATGCTCGGCTTGTGCCTTCATCTGGTCCATGAGCCAGGGGCCCTGGATGACGTCGGCGAAGCCGGGATAGTTTTCGACATCGGTGGTGATGGTGAGCTGGCCGCCCGGTTGAAGGCCCTGAATCATCACCGGCTCGAGCATGGCGCGCGCAGCGTAAATCGCGGCGGTATAGCCGGCAGGACCGGAGCCAATGATGATGACTTTCGCGTGCATCGCGACGCCTCTCAAATAAAAAAGGAAAACTCCCTCAGGGCCTAATTAAGAGCCGATGAGGTTCGGTTTCAAGGCACTATGACGACGGGCCCCGTTCGGGGCCCGTGAAAGTGCTGGAAAGACACAGTATATTGGGCCTCAGCCCGCAAAAACCGCGTCAGACGTACTTGATCTTGACGATCTCATAGCTGCGCGAGCCGCCCGGCGCCGCAACCTCGAACGAATCGCCCTCGGATTTGCCGATCATTGCGCGGGCGATGGGCGAGGAAATGGAGATGCGGCCGCCAGAAGCATCGGCTTCAGGGTCACCCACGACCTGATAGGTCTTTTCCTCTTCGGTATCCTCATCGACATAGGTCACGGTCGCGCCGAACTTGACGGACGAGCCCGAAAGCTTGCTGACATCGATGATGTCGGCGAGCGCGAGGAGCGTTTCGAGCTCCTTGATGCGGCCCTCGTTGAGGCTCTGCTGTTCCTTGGCCGCCGAATATTCGGCGTTTTCAGAAAGGTCCCCGTGAGCGCGGGCTTCAGCGATGGCGTCGATGATGCGACGGCGCTCGTTGCTGGTGCGGTGCTCGAACTCTGCAGTCAGGGCCTTGTGTCCCTGGACGGTCATCGGGACCTTATCCATATCGTCTCGCCTCCAATGGGCTTCAGGCAAATGAATCCGGCGCGCCCTGACGATTCCATATGGAAACGCCACCGCGCGCCTTGATCAGGTTGTAGGTTGGGTCCGACCAGTGCGATCGCGACCCTGCATGATGTCTCCCGCCAAACGCCGTTCGGCCAAAGCTTCACGATAAGTTTTGAGGGAGATGAGGCCAACTTGCCCGCGCGACGCGTTGCGGTCAAGCCAGTGTGTGTAGTGAGATATTCGCTTTATGCCACTGTTCAAGGGCACATTCCGCAAAACACCAGAAAGGCTATGCCTCATGCGACATTCCCTGCCAGTTCTGCCGCTTGTTACCCTCTCCCTGATGCTTTCGGTCGCATCGAACGCACAGGCACAGACTGTGGACAGTAGCGCCGGATCGCTCACTGCGACGGTGGTGGCCGATGGCTTGGAGCATCCATGGGGATTGGCCTTCCTGCCTGATAGGCGGTTTCTCGTGACCGAGCGAAGCGGGCAGTTGCTGGTCCTCGACGATGCCGGTGGGCGGATCACCGTCGATGGAGTGCCCGAAGTCGTGGCGCGCGGGCAGGGCGGCTTGCTGGATGTCGTTCTGGCGCCGGACTTCGAGACGAGTGGCCGGCTGTTCATGACCTTCTCAGAGCCTGCAGAATCAGCGGGTTTGCAGCGGGGAACGGGGACGGCTGTGTTAGCGGCGAATCTTGTCTTGGAGGATGGCGCAGCGCGGTTGGGGGATCAGTCAGTGATCTTCCGCATGAACAACTTTGACAATTCGACACGGCATTTCGGTTCGCGTATCGCCATCGGGCAGGACCGCAACCTCTTCGTTACGCTTGGCGACCGCGGAACGATGGACCGGGCGCAGGATGCTGAGGATCTCGCGGGTGGCGTGGTGAGGATCGCACCCGATGGGTCGGTGCCAGCGGACAATCCGAAACCAGAAGGGTGGGCGCCAGAATTCTGGAGCATCGGACATCGTAATCCGCAGGGCGCGACGATCAGGCCATCGGACGGTGCACTCTTTACCGTGGAGCACGGGGCGCGCGGCGGGGATGAGGTCAACAGGCCCACGGCGGGCGACAATTTCGGCTGGCCGATCATCACCTATGGTGTCGACTATTCGGGCCTGTCCATCGGCGAGGGAACCGAGAAGGAGGGGCTGGAGCAGCCGATCCACTATTGGGATCCATCCATTTCCCCGTCGGGCCTCGACTTCTATGAAGGCACGCTTTTGGCTGATTGGGAGGGTGACTTGCTACTCGGCGGCTTAAGCGGGCAGGTATTGGTGCGGCTCGATATGGATGGCGATGCCGTGGTGGGCGAAGAGCGGCTGTTCGAAGGACAACTCGGGCGCATCCGTGATGTGCGTGTGGCCGGAGATGGCGCGATTTATCTGCTGACCGACGCTGAAAACGGCAGGCTGATCCGCGTGGCGCCCGACGGGCAATAGGCTTCCATCAACCCAAAACAAAAGCGCGCCCGCATGCGGACGCGCTCCATCGATTGGACGAACCTTGGCTTAGCTGGCCACTAGATTGTCGGCGGCAGACTTGCCCGTCCGCTTGTCCTTGACGATTTCGTAGGTGATCTTCTGGCCTTCATCCAGGCCATTCAGGCCTGAACGCTGGACGGCGGAAATGTGGACGAAAACGTCCGCTCCACCTTCATCCGGCTGGATGAAGCCAAACCCTTTTTGGCCATTAAACCACTTAACGGTGCCCGTTGCCATGATGCGCGTTCCCTCGTGCAGTCGCTGCAATATGACCCCAATCGATGCACCCGACCGGGATCTAGACGATATCGAATGTTCGGAAAGTGACGTCAGCATTAGCGAATGGCATTCGCGTCGTTAAATCAGTCGGCCGCAATATTCGATCCGTTCACCCTAGCGTGAAACAAACCTTGCGACAATATGTGGTTTTTCCAACAAGTATGGCCCAGCAGAATTGAATTTCTGCCAGGCTGCAATCGATATCAATGCCGCAACGCTCCGGTTTCAGCGGAGCAATCCAGGACGTCAGGGAGGCTGGCGCGCCTGGAGAGGTTGAGGAGGGCTCCCCAAACTGGGCGTGTTGTAGCCTAGAGCCGTGCCGATAGAAAGCCTCGACGCACGCAATCACGACGATGTTGCGCGCATTTATCTTGCCAAGACCCGGCTTTTCCGGCACACCCCGCGCGCCGCGCAAGGTTGGCGGTTTTCTCGAAAGTTCCTCGTCTTGACCAAGGCGTTTTACTCCTCCGGCGATGTCATTGCCGACCGACGGGCGGACTATGCCCGCATGCTGGCCGAAGGTGGCGACTACGCCGCAGCGGCCGAACTGATGGGGCAGGCGCTGGAACTGGCGCCGGAATGGGCAGCCGGCTGGGACCTGCTCGGGACCTATAGCGAGAAGACCGGCGATGTTTCGGGCGCGATTTCTGCCTGGCGTCGGCTCGAAGCGCTCGATGACGAAGGTGTGTTCGGCGCGCGGCTGAAGCTCGCGGCTCATGACGCAGGTGCGGCTGGTGAGGGCACGGCGACGAGCTATGTCGAAGCGCTGTTCGACCAATATGCGCCGCAGTTCGAAGATGCGCTGGTCGGCAAGCTGGGCTACCGGGTGCCGGAAATTCTCGACGCTATGGTGGTCGAGGAAATGGGGCGTCTGGGGATCGCCCGTTTTGCCAAGGCGGTGGACCTTGGCTGCGGCACGGGCCTGATGGGCGAGCGGCTGCGGCAGAAGGTCGATTTCCTCGAAGGCGTCGACATTTCTGCAGCGATGATTGCCGAAACTGCGCGCAAGGGGATCTATGACAGCCTGCAGAAGGCAGAGCTGGTGGCCGCGCTGAATACGCGGCGCGCCGAGGCTGACCTGATGACGGCGGCAGATGTCTTCATCTATTGCGGCGCGCTGCAGCCGGTGTTGTCGGCCTTGGTGCCGGCGCTGAAGCCCGGCGGGCTCGTCGCTTTTTCGCTCGAGGCGCATGATGGGGAGGAAGCGCTCTTCCTCCGCCCAAGCCTTCGCTATGCCCATGGCGTTGCCGCGACGCGCGATGCGCTGGTGGTGGCGGGACTCGATATCCTTCGCTTTGAGACCGCGGTCTTGCGGATGGACCGGGGAGCGCCGATTACGGGCATCCTGGTCGTAGCGCAGAAGCCGATGATCGAACTGACCGCCGCCAATGACGGCGAAGCCGGCGACCACGTCGCCGCCTAGCCAAATCTCTCTCGCCTTGGCACAAGGGGAGCGTCCGACTGGAGGCTCCCATGAATAGCATTCGCCACGATTTTCGTTCCGACACAGTGACAAGGCCAAGCCAGGGCATGCGCGCCGCCATGGCTGCGGCCGAAGTAGGCGACGACGTTTTTGGCGATGATCCGACAGTCAATCTGCTCGAACAGAAAATGGCGGGTCTCTTGAACAAGGAGGCCGCTATTTTCGTGCCTTCGGGGACGATGTCCAATCTTCTCGCCCTGATGAGCCATTGCGGGCGTGGCGAGGAGTTTATCGCTGGGCAGAATGCCCATCTCTACAAATATGAGGCGGGCGGCGCGGCTGTGCTGGGCTCGATCCAGCCGCAGCCGATTGCGCACCGGGCCGACGGCACGATGAACCCCAGGGAAATCGAGGCAGCGATCAAGGCGCCGGGCGATAGCCACTTCGCGGTCACGCGCGTTATCGCACTAGAAAACACCTTCGGCGGCCGTGTGCTTACCGTCGACTATATGGACGAGGTCGCCGGCATTGCGCGTAAGCATGGGTTGGGGCTGCATCTCGATGGCGCGCGGGCGTTCAATGCCGTGACGCAGTTGGGCTTGGGGATCGCCGAGTTTTCGGCGCCGTTCGATACGGTTTCCATCTGCCTTTCCAAAGGGTTGGGGGCGCCGGTTGGATCGGTCCTCGTTGGGCGCAAAGATCTGATCGACACGGCACGGCGGCACCGGAAAATGCTGGGCGGGGGTATGCGGCAGGCAGGGATGCTGGCGGCGGCGGGGCTCTATGCGATCGAGAACAATGTGGTGCGCTTGGCCGAAGACCATCGCCGGGCAAAGCGGCTGGCCGAGGGGCTGGCAGGGCATAAGGCGCTGAAGTTGACGATGCCGGATACCAATATTCTCTGGGTGGAGGCGGAGCCCGAATTGGGCGATCGGCTTAGCCATTATCTTGGCGAGAATGGCGTCGGCATTACGGGGCGCTATGGACAGCAGCGTTGGGTGACGCATCTCGATGTCACCGATGAAGATATCGATGGCGCTTTGGCGCTGGTGGATCGGTTTTTCGCCTGATGGCAAACGGGTTTGGCGGCAACCAGTGGGTGCGGTCTGCCATTAGGGGAGCACGGAGGAGCTGCCCATGCTCAGGTCTGTTCTTGGCTATATCGGCGCGATCAAATGGTCGGTGCTGGCCTTCTTGCTGTTTTTGATCGGCGGTTTTGCAAGCCTCGGCATGCTGGGCATGGCGCTTTATGGCGTCGCGTTTCCGGTAGTCTCGATGTTTTATCCGCCGCTTGATGACTGGAACGGGCCCTGGGTCTGGCCGGTGCTGATCGCGGTGGGGCTGATCTGGCCGTTTGGCTTTCTTTTGGCGGGTCCCGTTGGCTATGCGCTCAAGCAGCGGGGCGTCGGGGATTGGCCGCGGCGACTGACCTATCTTCTCATTTTATGGATTGGCGCCGTCGTGAGCTGGCTGATCGTGCTCGCCACCAGTTTTCCAGGCTAGCCTTGGTTTTGCCGTGCGGGTCCTCAAAGCTGAGCGAAAGATAGGGAGTAGCAAAATGATGTTTCGTGCGACGACGATCATTGTAGCGGCTGGTCTGTTGGCCGGGCCAGCCTTGGCACAGGACCAGGTTGTGATCGACTATAATGACGGCAATGCTCTCGATATTGCCGATACGGCGCAATGGAGCCCGATTGCCAAAAAGATTGGGGGCGGTGTCGAGGTGCTTGGTGAGGTGAAGGGGGCTTTCACCAAGGCCGGGGCGGACGAGATCGGTTATCTCGTGAGCAATGGATCGCCGGCTGCGACTGATCCCTTCCCGAAGCTCGATCAGCGTCTCGTCGTGTTTGCTGGCGACGAACAGGTGGCCGATTGGGCATTGCCCGAGGATGCGGCGTTCTCGCGGCCCGTGGTGGCCGTTGATCTCGACGGGGACGGGATCGATGAGCTCGTGGGCGAGGGGAGCTTTTACAATATGGGGACGATGGCGATCGGGCTCAGTGCGGTCAAGCTCGGCGACGCGCCCGAGGTGATCCAGACGCTGCCCGATGTCTATATCGATAGTTGCGATGCCAGTGTGGGGCAGCGGAGCATTGAGGCCAGCGTCGTCAGCGTTGTCAATGGGAAGCTGACGTCGCAGACGACGACGGAAGATTGTCCGGCGAATTAACGCGGCGTCCGAGGTTGGACCCCCGCCTAGCTTTGCTAAGCCCATTCGGGCCTAGCGTCGCTACCTCCCCCAGGTAGGGGGAGGCACGATCAAGGCTGGATCAAACTGCGAAATATTCCTGCAGTGCGCGGACCTGGAGGCTGCCTTGGCGGAGGGCGACGATGCCTTCTACGGCCGCGAGGGCGCCGTCGATGGTCGTGTAGTAGGGGATCTTCGCGTAGAGCGCGGTGCGGCGGATGTCGCGGCTGTCGGAGATCGACTTGAGGCCATCGGTGGTGTTGATCACCAGTTGCACGCCGCCGTTCTTCATAGAATCGACGATATGCGGACGGCCCTCGAGCACTTTGTTGATCTTGGTCGCTGGCACATTGTTGTCAACGAGATAGCGCTGGGTGCCGCCGGTCGCGAGGATTTCGAAGCCCGCTTCGACGAGATGGCGGGCCATATCCACGATGTACTGCTTGTCGTCGTCGCGGACCGAGATGAAAGCCTTGCCTGAGGTTGGCACCTTCTGGCCGGCGCCCATCTGCGACTTGGCGAAGGCGATGGCGAAATTGTTGTCGAGGCCGATGACTTCGCCGGTCGACTTCATTTCAGGGCCGAGAACCGTATCGACGCCGGGGAAGCGGTTGAACGGGAAGACGGCTTCCTTGACGGCGATGTGCTTGAGCTTCTTCTCGGTGAGATTGAAGCTTGCAAGGCTTTCGCCAGCCATGACGCGCGAGGCGATCTTGGCGATGGGTTCCCCGATGACCTTGGCGACGAAGGGCACCGTGCGTGAGGCGCGCGGATTCACTTCGATCAGGTAGATCGTGCCGTCCTTGTAAGCGTACTGGACGTTCATCAGGCCGCCGACCTTGAGCGCGAAGGCGAGTTCGCGGGTCTGGCGCTTGAGTTCTTCGATGACTTCCGGCGGCAGGCTGCGCGGGGGCAGGGAGCAAGCGGAGTCACCGGAGTGAATGCCGGCTTCCTCGATGTGCTCCATGATGCCGGCAACGAACACGTCCTTGCCGTCGCAGAGGGCGTCGACGTCGATTTCGATGGCGCCGGAGAGGTAGGCATCGAACAGCAGCGGATTGTCGGAGAGGACAGAGTTGATCTGGCCGGTGCGGTCATTGGGGTAGCGCTGCAGGATATCGGGCGGCACGAGGCCGGTGAGGGTATCCTGAATGTAACGCTCGAACTCGTTGGCGCTGTGCACGATCGCCATGGCACGGCCGCCGAGGACATAGGACGGGCGGATGACCAGCGGATAGCCCAAGCGCTCGGCAACAAGGCGAGACTGTTCAAGGCTGTAGGCGATGCCGTTCTTGGGCTGAGTCAACTCGAGGCGGTTGAGCAGCTTCATGAACAGATCGCGGTCTTCAGCGAGATCGATGGAGTCGGGCTGGGTGCCGAGGATCGGCACGCCGGCCTTCTGCACAGCCTCGGCAAGGTTGAGCGGGGTCTGGCCGCCGAACTGCACGATGACGCCGTGGAGGGTGCCATTCTGCTTTTCGCGCAGCAGGATTTCGATGACGTCTTCCTCGGTCAACGGCTCGAAATAGAGGCGGTCGGACGTGTCGTAGTCGGTCGACACGGTTTCCGGATTGCAGTTGACCATGATGGTTTCGTAGCCGGCATCAGCCAGCGCGAAGGCTGCATGGCAGCAGCAATAATCGAACTCAATGCCTTGTCCGATGCGGTTGGGGCCACCGCCGAGGATGACAACCTTCTTGCGGTCGGAAGGACGGGATTCGTCTTCGACCTTGCCGCCGAAGGGGGCTTCGTAGGTCGAGTACATGTAAGCAGTTGGTGACGCGAATTCGGCAGCAGACGTGTCGATGCGCTTATAGGCCGGGCGCACTTCGAGGCTGTGGCGCAGCTTGCGGACGTCGGACGTCTTAACGCCAGCGAGCTGGGCGAGACGGGAGTCCGAAAAGCCCATGGACTTAAGCTGGCGCAGGTTAGCGGCGTCCTGCG
Organism: Devosia sp. Leaf64; assembly: GCF_001421945.1. Classification (NCBI taxonomy): domain Bacteria; kingdom Pseudomonadati; phylum Pseudomonadota; class Alphaproteobacteria; order Hyphomicrobiales; family Devosiaceae; genus Devosia; species Devosia sp. Leaf64. The sequence goes on from NZ_LMLO01000024.1 coordinate 327,725, forward strand.
GGAGACCGAACTCCTTGACCTTGGCTTCCATGTCGACGATGCCGCGCATCTGTTCGAGGAACCACGGGTCGATCTTGCAGGCCTCAAAGATTTCTTCGTTGGAAAGGCCAAGGCGCATGGCTTCGGCGACGTGGAGGAGGCGGTTTGGCGTCGGGGTGCCGAGGGCGGCCTTGATGGCGTTCTTGTCTTCGCCTTCACCGAGGCCGGGAATGCCGATCTCGTTAAGGCCGGTGAGGCCGGTTTCGAGCGAGCGAAGGGCCTTCTGGAGCGATTCCTGGAAGGTGCGGCCGATGGCCATGGCTTCGCCGACCGACTTCATGGAAGTGGTCAGGCGGTTGTCAGCGCCGGGGAATTTCTCGAACGCGAAACGCGGGATCTTGGTGACAACATAGTCGATGGTCGGCTCGAAAGATGCCGGGGTGGCGCCGCCGGTGATGTCGTTTTCCAATTCGTCGAGCGTGTAGCCGACGGCGAGGCGGGCGGCGACCTTGGCGATAGGGAAGCCGGTGGCTTTCGAGGCCAGAGCCGAGGAGCGCGAGACGCGCGGGTTCATTTCGATGACGACCATGCGGCCATCGGCAGGGTTGATGCCGAACTGGACGTTGGAGCCGCCGGTTTCAACGCCGATCTCGCGCAGGACCGCCAGTGAGGCGTCGCGCATGATCTGGTATTCTTTGTCGGTGAGGGTCAGGGCCGGGGCGACAGTGATAGAGTCGCCGGTGTGGACGCCCATGGGATCGATGTTCTCGATCGAGCAGATGATGATGCAGTTGTCCTTTTTATCGCGGACAACCTCCATCTCGTATTCCTTCCAGCCGAGGACGGATTCTTCGACGAGGACTTCGTTGGTGGGGGATGCATCGACACCGCTTTCGACGATGGCGAGGTATTCTTCGCGATTGTAGGCAATGCCGCCGCCCGTACCGCCGAGGGTGAAGCTCGGGCGGATGATGCAGGGGAGGCCAATGACCTCAAGCGCCTGCAGGGCTTCAATGGTGTTGTGGGCGAGCATGGAGCGCGGGGTTTCGAGCCCGATCTTCTTCATGGCATCGCGGAAGAGTTCGCGGTCTTCGGCCTTGTCGATGGCTTCGGCGGTCGCGCCGATCATTTCAACGCCGAACTTTTCGAGGACACCCATCTTGCGCAGCGATAGGGCGCAATTCAGCGCCGTCTGGCCGCCCATGGTAGGGAGGAGCGCGTCAGGACGTTCCTTCTCAATGATCTTGGCGACCACTTCGGGGGTGATCGGCTCCATATAGGTCGCGTGCGCCAGATCCGGATCGGTCATGATCGTCGCTGGATTGGAGTTCACCAGAATGATCCGGTAGCCCTCTTCCTTCAGCGCCTTGCAGGCCTGGGTGCCGGAATAGTCGAACTCGCATGCCTGCCCGATGATGATGGGGCCCGCGCCGATGATCAGGATCGATTTGATGTCGGTACGTTTTGGCATGGCGCTCGCTCTCTAACAATTTGGAAGCGGGCGAGGGGAGGAATCGCCCGGACACACCTGTCCGCGCGAAACCCGCACGGCAACTGAGCGCTGCAACGCGGGGAAGAAGACCGAACATGGTGGTTAGGTGGGCTGTCTAACCGAAGAGTCGCGGGAAGGGAAGGGGCGGAGTGCTTTGCGGTGCGTTTGTCCATTGCTCACCACGTGTGGCGTGGAGAATGTAAACTGCGGGGCGATTGGGGAGCGCAATCAAACTGCGTGTTGCGGTCCACCTTAGCGGCAAATCGAGAATTCTATGTGCAGGATTTGCACGACCAGCGAGATTAGCTTCTGTCATCCCTGCCTAATCTTTGCCCAAGAATGACCCAAGAGTGGTCCAATACCTGCCTTGTTAGGCGCCTCACATGGGCGTGATCAAAAGTCGATCATTCATTGTATGAGGTATATATGAAGAACTTGCGATTTGCTGCTCTGGCTGTTGTCACGGCTATGGCTCTTGCGGCTTGTGGTGGGGATGCTCCGCCGCCTGCAGATGCACCGTCGAACACCACGACCACTCCAGCACCGGCGACTACGCCAGCAACGCCTCCGGCAACGACGCCGGCGACACCGCCAGCTTCCCAGTAAGCGGCTTCCCATTTGCCCCGGCTTCGGCCGGGGCTTTTGCTTATTTAGGCTGCTGTCGCCATTTTCTGGCTGTGTAAGGCGGCAAGAACGGCATCGAGGCTATAGGGCTTGGGCACGAAAATAGCGCCCGAAGGCAGATCGGCCGCTGTCGGGATAACGCCGCCTGAGACGACCACGATCGGCAGGCCAGGTCGCGCCTGCGCGGCGAGCCGGGCGAGAGCCAGACCATCCGGGCCAAGCCCGAGTTCGATATCGGTGATCATTGCGGTGATCGTATCATCGACCAGACGCGCAGCAGTTGCAGCGGTCGTCGCCGATACCGGGGTGTAACCCATCTCCTCAAGCTGATCGCACAGATCAAGCAGAAGCAGTGGACTGTCTTCGACTACCAGGATCTTGGAAAGATTCGACATCGGCTTCCCCTCTCGCACAGACATAAAGGGAAGCCCGTGGAAAGCTGAACGTTGCATGCGGTGATAGCATGGCTGTCAGTATGGTTAGGATTTTACTAAAACCGTATCGAATTGAACTTGACGCTCTACTTAGAGCTGCGATCGATAGAGTGCTACGCGAATGCCGCCATGGAGCACCGGGGGCAAGGCCGGCTCGAATTTTAGGCCCGTCGCCTGGGCGAGGGACTTGTCGGCGGTGATGATGCCGACGCGCCAGCCAGCAAAGCGTGTTTTGAGCACTTTGCCAAGGGTGCGGTGAAGGCTGACGAGCGGGGCTTTGTCGCCAATGCGCGTGCCATAGGGCGGATTGAGGATCACAAAGCCCGGTGGACCGGGCGGTGGCTCAAGTTCTTCGATGGATTTTTGCTCGAAGCGGGTGATGGCGTCGACGCCGGAGCGCGTGGCGTTTTCGGTCGCCATGCGAACGGCGCCGGCGTCGCGGTCCGAGCCATGGAAGAGAACGGTCGGCGTGATGGCAGGGCTATCGGTGCGCAGTGCGGCGAAGGCCTTGGCGTCGAAGGAGGGGAGACTTTCGAAGGCGAAGTTGCGTTGGCGACCGGGGATGAGGCCCGAGGCGATTTCGGCGGCTTCGATGACGAAGGTGCCGGAGCCGCACATCGGATCGAGAACAGGCTCGGCGCCCTCAAAGCCGCATTGGCGGAGGAACATGGCCGCCATGGTTTCGCGCATGGGCGCCTTGTTGACCGCTTCCTTGAAACCGCGCTTGTGGAGCGACTCGCCGGTGGTGTCGATGCTGAGGGTGACGAGGTCGTCTTCGATGCGGACCATGACGCGGAGGGCGGCGTCTTCGTTGATCGGCGCGCCGAACTCTTCGGTAATGGCGGTGGCGACACGTTGGGCAGCGGCGCCGGCATGATAGATGCGCGAGCGCTTGCAGCTGGCTTCAACACGGAGGGGAACGTCGCGGCTGAGGAAATCACCCCAGGGGATTTTTCGCGAGCGTTTGTCGAGTTGAGCCAAGTGCATGGCGCGGAATTCAGCGAAGCGCGCAAGGATGCGGGTGGGGCCGCGGAGGACGAGATTGGCGCGCCAGACATCAGCCCAGGTGCCCTCGAAGGTGACGCCGCCATCGGTGACGCGCGCCGAGTCGAAGCCATTTTCGAGCGCCTCTTCGCAAAGAGGCGTTTCAAGGCCGGGAGTCGAAACGAGATAGATGGGGAAGCTGGCGGTCATCCGTCTGACCTAGCTTGCCCATCCCTTGGCCGCAATGGGCTCAGTTGTTGATCGAGAAAATGCCCCACTGCGTATCCGCGCAGGAATCATCGAGGCAGACATTGGTGATCCACATGGCGCCGTTGGCGAGACCGACGCCTTCGCTGGTGACGATCAGATCATCGACATCCTGAGACGCGACGCCGTCGATCGTTTCCTGGGTGACGAGGGTGTCAAAGTTGTCCTCGAAATCCTGCTGGCTGAGGATGTCGTAAGTTTCGCCATTGGCATTGATGGTCAGCGGATAGATGGCGAAGGCGGCAAAATCGACCGGATTATAGGTAGATGCCTGCTGAACGTCCGAGAAAAGCTCGAAAAATCCGTCGGCATTGCCGTGAATATTCTCGATGTCGGCATAAACCTGCTCTTCGCTGGCAAAGGCTGGGCTGGCAATAAGCAGGGCTAGAGCCGCGATGGCAAGGCGCATAAACTGTTCTCCGGGACCTATATCGGCTGGGTGCGGCAGATTTGCTTCAAATCGCGGCGACTACAAGACGGGCGGCAAAATATACCGCCCGTTAAGCGTAGACCGCCATTATGGCCCTGTCGGAGATGGCAGGCCTGGTCTGCTCCCCCCGCGAGTTTCAGTATTGCGTCAGGTCGGGTTCGATGCGTCTCATTATCGGTGTTATCTTTGTCTTTGCCTGCGTTCTCGGCGGCTATGCCGCAATGGGCGGGCACGTCGAAGTTCTCTGGCAGCCCTTCGAATTCGTCATCATTCTGGGTGCCGCGATCGGCGCCTACATCATCGGCAATAGTGGCCGGGTGTTGAAGTCGACCATCGGCATTTTCGGTACGCTGTTCAAAGGACCGCGCTACAACAAGGCGGCCTACGTAGAATTGCTTGGCCTGCAGTTCAGCCTTTACAAGCTGATCCAGGCCAAGGGTGTGCTGGCGATCGAGCCGCATATCGAAAACCCGCACGATTCCGAGCTGTTCAATCGCTTCCCAACCTTTGCCAAGAACCACCACGCAGTGGAATTCATGTGCGACTATCTGCGCATGGTGACCATGGGCACGAACAATGCTCATGAGATGGAAGCGCTGATGGACGAGGAACTCGAAACCCATCACCAGGAGCAGGAACAGCTCGTCGGCGCCATGCAGGCGCTGGCGGACGGTACGCCGGCTCTCGGCATCGTGGCCGCCGTGCTCGGCGTTATCAAGACCATGGGCGCCATCACCGAGCCGCCGGAAGTTCTCGGCCACCTCATCGGCGGCGCTCTCGTCGGTACTTTCTTTGGCGTGTTCGTCGCCTACGGTTTCTTTGGCCCGATGGCGCAGTCGCTGCGCGGCATCTTTGAAGCTGAATCGAAGTATTTCCTTTCCATGAAGGTTGGCCTTCTGGCCCATATCAGCGGCCAGCCGCCGGTGATGGCTGTCGAATTTGCCCGCAAGGCTCTGATGAGCGATGTGCGTCCGACCTTCAACGAGGTCGAAGAGGCTACTGCGGCCCTCCCGGCTGCGACCTGATCTGATTTTTTCGAGTAACGCGCCGCCCCGAGGGGCGGCGCAGTAGTTTTCTGCGGGGCGGCCATGGCCAATTTCGAACAGCCAATCATCATCAAGAAGGTCAAGAAGGGTGGTCACGGCCACCATGGCGGGGCTTGGAAAATCGCCTATGCCGACTTCGTGACGGCCATGATGGCCTTCTTCCTCCTCATGTGGCTCATCAACATGACGACGGCGGAGCAAAAGCAGGGTCTCGCCGACTACTTCTCGCCACCATCGATCAGCCTTTCCTCGAGCGGGGCAGGCGGGGTCATGGGCGGGCAGGCCATGGACAATGAAGGCGCGAGCATGTCCGGCTCGGCTTCCGACATCACGGCCAAGGAGCCGGCATCGCCGTCTGACGCCACCACGGGTGAAGCCGAGAAGGCTGTGGGCGGGCAGGCCAAAGAGAATGGTAGCGAATTGCAGGCGACGAGCGATTCCGAATTCAATCTCAAGTCGGTGGATTCGCAGGAATTCCACTCGGCTGCAGCGAGCATTCGCCAGGCCTGGCAGTCCATGCCTGAGCTGACCCCGTTCATGGACAATCTGATGATCGAAGAGACCGAAGACGGTCTCGATATCCAGATCGTCGACCAGCAGGGCCGTCGCATGTTCCCCGAGGGTTCGAAATATCCGCTGGAAACGACGCGCGCAGCGATCGCTGCAATGGCGCCCTATCTGCAGCAGCTCAATGCGCAGATGTCGATATCGGGATATACGGCCGCTGGCGGTCGTTATGAAAATCCGCGTTATGGCGCCTGGGAGCTTTCGGCCGATCGCGCCAATGTCGTGCGGTCGACGTTGGGTGAATTTGGGCTGAGCGATGATCGCATCAAGTCGGTGTCCGGCCGGGCGACGGATGAACCCTTCTTCCCGAACGATCCCTATATGGCGGCCAATGAGCGCGTGAAGATCACTGTGATCAAGACAGCGCCGCCAGTACCGATGAGCCTCAAGCCATAGGACTGTGGCGTCTCTATTTTCCTGAGCCTTTTGCGGCTCAGGAACGATAACATGCTGGAACGCCGCGCAGTGCGCGGCGTTCTTCTTTGCAGAGTTCTATTCTGCGAGAAGCGTCATGTTGCAGTTGTTGCTTATTCTGATCGTTGTCGCCGTCGTATCGGGCGCCATGGGCTTTACCGGCGTCGCAGCTGGCGCGGCAGGCCTTGCCAAGATCATCTTCGTTTTGATGCTGCTCGGCATCGGTCTCATCGTCATTCTGGCGATGATGGGGCTGGCCATTTTGTTCTGAAAATTAGCTGCAGCCGGAAAGAAGAAAGAAAGGGCGCCTTGCGGCGCCCTTCGTATTTTAGGCAACAGTCAGCGTGACGTCGACATTGCCGCGGGTGGCGTTGGAATAGGGGCAGACTTCGTGGGCCTTGTGGACCAAGGATTCTGCGTCTTCCTTGGAAAAGCCGGGGAGGTTGACCTTGAGCTCGACCGCAATGTTGAAGCCCTTGGCGCCTTCATTGGCGTTTTCGCCGAACGAAACGGAAGCGTCGATCGTGGTTTCGTCGGGAACCTTGATTTTTTCGCCGCGGGCGACGGCCTTCAGCGCGCCGAGGAAGCAGGCGGAATAGCCGGCTGCAAAGAGCTGCTCAGGATTGGTGCCCGGGCCATCATTGCCGCCCATGGCCTTGGGGGTGTCGAGCGTTACGGCGAGACGACCGTCATCGGTCTTGCTGGTGCCGGTGCGGCCGCCGGTGGTGTGGGCGTGGGCGGTATAGACTGCAGACTTGATCGACATGTTTTGCTCCTGTGAGAGGGCTGAAATCTCGTGACACTGAATTCAATAGAGCACAATTAAATTGCGCGCAATAGAAATTTGTGGGATAGGTTGGATCGAAGTTGGAGAGGGCGCATGGTTATTAAAAAGATGCCGACGATCGACCAGATGCTGTGCTTTGCCATTTATTCGGCCGGGCACGCCTTCACGCGGTTCTATAAACCGCGGCTCGACGCGCTCGATCTCACCTATCCGCAATATCTCGTCTTCCTTGTGCTCTGGGAGAAGGACGACATCACGGTAAAGACCATGGGCGAGCGATTGTTCCTCGATTCGGGCACGATCACCCCTTTGGTGAAGCGGCTTGAGGCGCGGGGGCTGGTGAGCCGCGAGCGCGATAAGGTCGATGAGCGCCAAGTCCGGATCAAGCTGACGGACGAGGGGCGCGGAATGGAGGCCAAGGCATTGGCCATCCCGCTGGCGGTCGTCGAAGGGACCGGTGGATCGCTCGAAAGCATCGACGCGCTCCGGCAAGAGCTGGATGCGCTGCGTGAGCGGCTCGACGCCGCTGTGCGATAGCGAAAGGGGAGCCAGCGGCTCCCCTTTTTTGTTGGCTTAGAGCGTGATGCGATAAATGCCGAAACCGTCTTCGTTGGTTTCGCCTGTCGCTTCGATCTTGATCGCGGTGACATCATCGACGTGTTCGGCGGCCTTGGGGCCGGTGGCGAAGAGGACGGTGGTGTCAGCGATGGGCGCCAGGGACCAGTTGCTGTCTGCCTTGGGATCGATCGTGCCGTTTTCGATGATGTAGCGCACGATGATGTCGCGGTTGGTATCGGGGCCCTTGAAGACGATCACGTCCGAATTGATGTTCGGGAAGGTGCCGCCGCCGCCAGCGCGATAGTTGTTGGTCGCAACGACAAACTTCTGAGCTGGATCGACCGGCTTGCCGTCATACATCAGATCGACGATGCGGTTGGCATCGGGGTTCGGTTCTTCCTTGCCATCGGAAGAGTATTTCGAGGGCTGGGTGAGGTCGATCTTGTAGGTGACGCCGTCGATGACGTCGAAATTGTAGGACGGGAAGTCGAGATTGATCAGTTCGGCATCTTTGGCGCCGGCTTCGATCTGGTTGAAGATGCCTGCCGAGCGTTCGAGCCAGTTCTTGACGTCGGCGCCAGTGATGACGACGGCCTGGATCGTATTGGGATAGAGATAGAGATCGGCGACGTTCTTGATGGCGACCGGGCCCACAGGGACGTCGGTGTAATAGTCGGGACCGCCACGGCCGCCCGACTTGAAGGGAGCCGCCGCCGAGAGGATCGGCAGGCTTTCCCATTCTGTGCCCTTCATCATCTGCTCGATATACCAAGTCTGGGCCTGGCTCACGATCTGGACGGACGGATCATCGGCAACGAGGGCGAAATAGGAATAGAGCGGGGCGGCGGTTTCGCCGACCGGGCGGCGGATGTAGTCGAGCGTTTCCTGATGTTCATCGCCAACCGCGCTGACGATTTCGGCTTCGTCTTCGACGAGCGGCTGCACCTTGCCATCGACGCGCTCGGAGATCGGGCGGGCCTCGGAGGTGTGCGAAGCGATGGTCCATTTGCCATCGGCATCCTGCTCTAGCAGCAGGTCGATGAGGCCCATGTGGCTGCCCCAGAAGCCGGGCATGACGGCCGGCTTGCCGGCGAGCGTGCCGGCTTCGATGTCGACGCCTTCGATGCCTTCATAATCGGGGCCGGGGAAGACGAGGTGCTGGTGGCCGGTCAGGACCACGTCGATGCCTTCGACGCCAGCAAGCTGCAGCGAGGCGTTTTCGGCGCCAGTGGTCTGGTCGGCGGCGATGCCGGAATGGGAGAGGGCGACGATGATGTCGGCGCCTTCTTCCTTCATGCGCGGCACGTAGGCCTTGGCGGTTTCGACGATGTCGCGCGTGTTGACCTTGCCCTCAAGGTGCGTCGCGTCCCAGGTCATGATCTGGGGCGGGAGGAAGCCGATGAGGCCGACCTTGATGGTCTTGGTAGCGCCGGAACCGTCAGTCAGTTCCTTTTCGACGATGCGATAGGGCGTGATGTACGTGTCGTCGCTGAGCGGATCGGCAGCGAGATCGCCACGGACAAGGTTGGCGGAGACGAAGGGGAATTCGGCGCCTTCGAGAGCCTTGTCGAGGAATTCGAGGCCGTAGTTGAATTCGTGATTGCCAAGGGTCGCGGCTTCATAGCCCAGCGTGTTCATTGCAGCGATAATCGGGTGGACGTTGCCATCGAGGCCTTTTTCATAGGCGATGTAGTCGCCCATCGGATTGCCCTGGATGATGTCGCCATTGTCGAGCAGCATGGAATTGCCGGCTTCGGCGCGGATGGCTTCGATCAGGCTGGCGGTGCGTGCGAGGCCCATCGTGTCATTGGGCGCGTCGGCATAGTAGTCATAAGCAAGTGCCGCGACGTGTAGATCGGTGGTCTCGATGATGCGCAGATGGGCCTGATTGGCTTGCGCATGGACGGCAAAGGGGTGCATCGCCGCGATGGCTCCTAGACTGGCGGAACCGGCGAGAAAGGTACGGCGGGATATCCTCGGGTGAAAATTCATCGACTTCTCCAAGTATTTGCCATTGTTTCCGGAAGTGCACCTCCGGTTGCCGGTTAACCGGCTATGGCCGCTCCCAAAAAAGGGCGAGACCTGCTCTTGCCTCCGTTCGGTGACGGTGCCGTGACGGCGGCGGAGGGAGGCTAGGATTGTTTTACCAGGCGGTCAATTTATGACATTGCGATGACAGCGAACGACAGGATGCAACCTGTTCCCACCCTTGTCTCTTGTTGGTAGCAATAACAGCGTTGTGAAGGGGCAATCTCCATGAAATGGCGTGGGCGCGAGCGCAGCAGCAATATCGAAGACAGACGCGGGCAGGCGGGTAGTTCCGGCGGCTTTGGCAGCTCGCCATTCGGCCGTGGTGGTGGCATCCGACTGCCGACGGGTGGCGGCGGTGGCTCGCGCGGCGGCATCGGTGGCATCATTGGGATCGTTGTGTTGCTCGGCATCGTCTGGCTGGTCACGGGACAGAACCCGATGGACATGCTGGGCGGCAGTTCGGGCGCCGCGCCATCGAGCACGACATCACGCCAATTGCCGGCCGAAGGTCAGGACGAGATGGCCGATTTCGTCGGCGTCGTCGTCAAGGAGAACGAAGATCTCTGGAACCAGGTGTTTGCCGCTGCGGGCGAGACATACACCGAGCCGCAGGTGGTGCTTTACACCAACCAGACGGATTCCGGTTGCGGCACTGCGGATTCGCGGATGGGTCCGTTCTACTGCCCGGTCGATTCCAAGGTCTATATCGATCTCAGTTTCTACGATGAGCTGCGCCAGCAGTTTGGCGCGCCCGGCGATTTTGCGCAGGCCTATGTGCTTGCCCATGAAATCGGGCATCACGTGCAGAACCTGACCGGCGTGCTGCCTGACTTCAACGAGCGTCGGCAGAGCATGAGCGAAGAAGAAGCCAATGCCTATTCGGTGCGCGTGGAACTGCAGGCCGACTGCTACGCTGGCGTTTGGGCGAACTTTGCCGGCGAGCAGAACCTCCTGGAATCTGGCGATATTGACGAAGCGCTGAACGCTGCCGAGCAGATCGGCGACGACAAGCTGCAGGAGCGGATGCAGGGCTATGCCGTGCCCAAGACGTTTACGCACGGCACGTCAGCGCAGCGCCGCACCTGGTTCGAGCGTGGCTATCGGTCGGGCGAGCCGAACCAGTGCGATACGTTCTCGGGCAATATCTAAGCGAACCCTTGGCCGGGAGACGCGTTGCGTCCTCGGCCAAGGAGTTTTGAATGCAGGGCAATCTTGCTGACATCGCCATCGAGCATTTTGCCGATGATGGGACATTTCCCAACAACAGCCTGCCGGTGATCATCTATCGGCGGGCGGTCGCCGAGCCGTCGCCGGAGGCGATGGAGGCGCTCTTCGATCAGAATGGCTGGCCGATCGCCTGGCGCTATGGCGTTTATGATTTTCACCATTTCCATTCGACGGCGCATGAGTGTCTTGGCGTGGCACGCGGTTCGGCGCGGCTGCAATTTGGCGGGCCGGAGGGGCGGGTGTTCGAGGTGGTGGCTGGCGATGTCATCGTTCTTCCAGCGGGCGTCGGGCACAAAAATCTCGGATCGAGCGCAGACTTTCTGGTGGTGGGTGCTTACCCGCCGGGGATGAGTGCCGATTTATTGAAGGGCGAGCCTGGCGAGCGGCCGGGGGCGGATGAACGGATCGCCCAGGCGGCCTTGCCGAAAACCGATCCGGTAGGCGGTCAGGCCGGTCCGCTGCTGAGCAAATGGGGATGAACTAGGAGCGCATTCGTGATGGACCGCTTTGGGTGGCTCAAGCATTTCCTTCAGACTGAAGGAGATTGCAAATGAGCAAACCTAAAGAAACGAATACCGCTCAAGCCGATGCCACCAATCGCGCCGAGGCTGACCGCCGACCATTGCCTGACAAGGACAAGAAGGCTGCGACGGGATCGCGCGACGAGGATTTACCGGGCGCCGAGGGGCCGCTGTCCGCTGGCGCGAATGAAGATACGTATGACTAGCCTGATGGCTGAGAGGATTGGCTTTAGCCGGTTGACCGTCAAGGCGTGAGATAGTGGTGGCCGCGTAGGGCAGGGTTGGGTAAACCCTGCCTAGTTTTACGCATGGGCCGTCATGATCCCCAAAATTCTGCACTTCACCTGGAAATCCACTGAACTGCCACGGCAGATGCAGACCTATTACGATGCGTGGCGCAGCCTGCATCCGGATTGGGACATTCGGCTTTGGACCGACGAGACCATGCGGGGTTTCGTTGAAGAAACATATCCGGATTTTCTCGCTACTTATTATGCCTATCCCAAGATGATCCAGCGGGCGGACGCGTTTCGCTATCTCGTGCTTGGAGCGCTGGGTGGCGTTTATGCTGATCTCGATGTCGAGCCATTCCGGCCCATCGATGAACTGCTGCAGCATGAGTGTTTCCTTGGGATTGAACCGCTCGAACACATCTTTCCCGATCGCCATCATCAGGGCGTGCCGTTCCTGATCACCAATGCCTTTATGGGCTCGGTCCCGGAGCATCGGCTTTGGCTGGATATGATCGAGAGAATGCCGTCGCTGGTGGATCAGGAGACGTTTTATTCCACGGGTCCGTCGATGGTGACGGCAGCGGTTTTGCGACTGCCGCGTGACGAGCGGCCAACATTGCTGTCGCCAAGGGTTTGGTCGCCATTGCTCGTTGATGGGCGGAAGACAAAGACGGATGCCGAAGCCGTCGCCTTGCTCGAGCCGGTCGCTCCAGTGGTTTCGAGGGCGGAGCCAATGGTGTCGCATGTCTGGATGACGACTTGGGTGGCTTGGCACAAGCGGAGCAAGCGGTTCAATGCATTGTTTCAGGCGCCGACGCGGGCCAAATGGCAGTTTCGGCAGTTGGCCAATCCGTCGTTGGCCAAGGTGGTCATTCCCGATCCGCTGCAGCTCTATATCGACCAGAATATCGGTCCCTCGGCGGATCGGCCGAGTGTTCACGTGGCTGTTCGGCTCGAAGATGGTGTCCTGTCGGAGGGATTGGCGAACGCCTTGATGCGCCTCGACTATCCGCGCGATCGCTTGACCATCACCCTGCATGTTCCGGATCGTGCCGATGTGCAAGGTCTGGACGCGCTGGTGGCCAAGAAGGGGCTGAATGCGGTGATCGTCGCGGGAGATTATGCAAGCGTCGTGGCGCGGGACAATGACATTTTGGACAGCCATGGGCCAGGGGCCGATTGGGTGCTGCTGATCGATGGATCTATTCAGGACTTTCCGCCTGATGCGATCCAGAGAATGCTGGGCGCAGAGCGGCCGGTGGTCTCAGCCAATGTCGTCGACGAGACCGGGGCGCCGGGCGATGACCAGTTGTTCCGCTATGAAAAAGCGGCGCCCTTTAAGGTGCTGTATAAAGATGGCGGCAGAGATGGCGCGGTGCGCCGGGACCTGGCTTTCCGGACTTATCTTGGGCATCAGAAGGCGTTTGCGGTCTTGCCGTTGGATGGAGTTGGGGAGAGCTTTGTCCTGATCGAGCGGAGGGTAATCGAGGCGGGCGTGCGCTTCGCGGAGACGCCGTACAAGCTGCACCTTGGCGCCGAGGCGTTTGGCATCATGGCGCGGGATCGGGGCTTTGAAGTGTGCGGGCTGACCGAGCTCGAAGTCGTACGCAGCAACCAGAATTAAAATGGGCAGCGCTTTTGGCGCTGCCCTTTTCAATGCTTTAGGCGGCTTCGCCGGGTGCCTTGTGCTCGGGCAGCTCTGCCAAGCCCTTTTCCTTGCGCACCAGATTGAGGAAGCGCGTGAAGAGGTAGTGGCTGTCCTGTGGTCCTGGGCTGGCTTCAGGGTGGTACTGCACCGAGAAGATTGGCTTGCCATCGACGGCGAGGCCGGCATTGGAATTGTCGAACAGCGAAATGTGAGTCTGGGTGACGCCAGCCGGCAGGCTTTCGGTGTCCACGGCAAAGCCATGGTTCATCGAGGTGATTTCCACCTTGCCCGTCGTCAGATCCTTGACCGGGTGATTGGCGCCATGGTGGCCCTGGTGCATCTTGCTGGTCGTGCCGCCGAGGGCAAGGCCGAGGAGCTGGTGGCCAAGGCAGATGCCGAACATGGGCTTGCCCGTTTCCATTAGCTTTTGAATGGTCGGGACGGCATATTTGCCGGTGGCGGCCGGATCGCCGGGGCCGTTAGAGAGGAAAATGGCGTCGGGGTTGTGCGCGAGCACGTCGGCCGCTGTCGCCGTGGCGGGAACGACCGTGACTTTGGCGCCCTGGTCGGCGAGGCAGCGCAGGATGTTGCGCTTTGCACCGTAGTCGATGGCGACGACGTGGAAATCTGGCTTCTCGACTGTGCCGTAGCCCTTGTTCCATTGCCAGCTCGTCTGGTCCCAATGGTAGGTCTGGGCCGTGGTGACTTCCTTGGCGAGGTCGAGGCCTTCAAGGCCTGGAAACGCGTTGAGTTCGGCCTTGATGGAGCCTTCGTCGAACTGTCCGGTCGGCTCATGGGCGATGACGCCGTTTGGCATGCCGTTTTCACGGATACGAGCCGTCAGGGCGCGGGTGTCGACACCGGCAATGCCGATAATGTTGCGCTTCTTGAGCCAGGCGTCGAGCTTTTCGGCAGCGCGGTAGTTCGATGGGTTGGTGATGTCGGCCTTGAGGACAACGCCACGGACGCCCGAAAGCGCCGCCATGTTCACCGTTTCGATGTCTTCATCGTTGGTGCCGACATTGCCGATATGGGGGAAGGTGAAGGTGATGATCTGGCCGGCATAGGAGGGGTCGGTGAGGACTTCCTGGTAGCCGGTCATCGCCGTATTGAAGCACACTTCGCCTGCGGCATGGCCAACTGCACCAATGCCATGGCCCTCAAGGCGCGTGCCGTCAGCCAGAATAAGAACTGCGGTCGCGGGGGATTGCTGCCAGCCGGTCACGGTCGGTCTCCATGCTTGGTTCGTCGGTTCGCGCGCACAGGCAAACGGGGTGAGCCGCTACAGTGGGTGCGAGGGATGTCGGTTGAGGCCTCCTCTTAGAAGGCCAAGCCGGAGAGCGCAAGTGGCGCAGTCCGCGTTTCATGCCTATATGGGGGCAAGAATCTGCATGGCAAGGAGCACACCAAGATGCGCGAAACGATCAGCGAAGGCCTCAAAACCGCACTAAAAGCCCGGGATCAGCGGCGTACGGCGACGCTGCGCGCCATCAATGCGGCCATCAAGGACCGCGATATTGCCAATCGCGGCGATGGCAAGGGGCCGGCGACCAACGACGAAGTCCTCGCGATGATTCAGAAGATGGTGAAGCAGCGCGAAGAGAGCTTTGCCATCTATGCCCAGGCCGGCCGCGCCGATCTCGCGACGGTGGAAAAGGAAGAGATCGATATTCTCAACGAGTTTCTGCCCAAGCCACTGACCGAGGAAGAAGTCGCTGCGGCCATCACGGCGGCCATTTCTTCCAGCGGCGCCGAAGGTCCCAAGGACATGGGCAAGGTGATTGCCGAGCTCAAGGCGAACTATCCCGGACGAATCGACTTCGGGAAGGTGAGCCAGCAGGTGCGAAGCGCTCTTGCAGCGCAGGGTTGATGGAATGTGGGGCGCCGAGAGGCGCCCCTTTTCGTTTCAGGAAAGCCCGGCGAATGGTTCGCGCCAGGCTTCGATCTCGTTGAGGCGATCGTGCCAGGCGCGGATGTTGGGGAAGAGATCGAGCGGGATCAGGCCGCGCTCGGCATAGGGCAGGGCCGAGGCGACGCGAAAATCGGCATAGGTCAGTTTGCCGCCGACAAGCCAATCGCGGTCCGCAAGCGTTGAATCGAGGATCGCGGCGGAGCGCTTGAAATCATTCGTCGTATCTTCAACGACCTGCGGATCCGGATCGCCCATGAACGACTTTGCGGTGTGGTTGTGCCAGACGAGGGCCGCACCGGCATTGGTGAAATGGTGGGCGCTCCAACTCACCCACATCATAATCTCGACAGCGAATTCATCGGGCCAGAAGGCACCACCGGCAAGGCGGGAAAGGCGCAGCGAAATGGCATCGGCTTCCCACAGCGGCTTGCCATCTTCGACGAGCAGCGGGGCAAGCGAATTGGGATTGAGCGGCAAGAATTTCTCGCGGTCGGCGCCCATCGGCTCGTAGCGGATGTAGTCGACTGGTGACTTGAGATGGCGCGCGACGGCGACCGCGACGCGCGGGTTGATGTTGTGCGTATAGTAGAGCGTTCTTTCAGTCATAAAATCCTCCTAGTGCCGCCTCTTCAGAGCTCGCTTTGCACAAGCTTACTCCATGCGGATGTGAGGACGACGCCTCTGCCGACAGGCGATCGACTATTTTTCTGAGATTTTTTTGGCGTTACGCGACAAGCCGAAGCGCGGCGAGTTTTACTTGGTTTCGCCCATTGTGCTTGGCTTGGTAAAGCGCCGCGTCGGCGCGGTTGAGGAGGGCGGGGAAGTCTTCATCGCCCTCGAACATGGCAAGGCCCACGCTGACGGTGGCGTGCAGCTGGCCTTGCTCGATGACGAGCGTCAAATCGGCAAAGACACTGCGCACGCGTTCGGCAACTGCCTTGGCCTTTTCCTGATCGACGTCGATCAGAACAGCGCAGAATTCTTCGCCGCCGATCCTGGAAATGACATCGAGAGGTCCGAGCTCGCGCTGCAATACATCGGAAAAGAGTTTTAGGACGCGATCACCTTCGGCGTGGCCAAGCCGGTCGTTGATCTGCTTGAAATGATCGAGATCGAACATCAACACGGCGCTGTTGCGGCCGGGCGGCGCGTTGCTGAAGCGATCGAAAAGCGCCCGGCGATTGAGCACGCCGGTCAGGGAATCGGTGTTTGCTGCCTGGTGATGGTGGTGGGCGGCGCGCGCGTGGTGAAGGGTCAGGGTGATGGCACCGATGCCCGTCAGTCCCACCAGCGACATGATGGAATTGAAGTCTTCAGCCCAGTTCTTTGGCGGCGCGGAGAGTACCCAATTGCCGTCAAGGGCCAGCATGAGGGCGCAACAGGCGAATGAGATGGCGGTGACGACGTAAAGTGTGCCGATTGCGGCAAGCGCAAAGCGAAGCTGGTCGTCGCTGCGGATATGCTCATAGGCACATAGGAGCATAAGAACGGCGGCCGTGGCATTAAGCATCAGTGTGCCCAGGCCCGATAGTCCAAGAAGAAGGGGTACCGCGGTCGCAATGGCCGAAAGAGCGCCTACCACAGCGGCGGGCCAAAGGGACGCCTTGCTGTTTCTGAAGCGACGGGCGCCCGCGTAGACGCAACTGAAACCGATCAGGATCAGCGCGAAGGGCACAAGCTGGAAGAAGAGCGTGTAGGCGCCGTTGCGCAGGCCCATAAGCATAAGGGCGACGACGATGAGCGCCATGCCGGTGGCGCCAAGAACGAGATAGGTCTCGCTGCGAGAGTTGAACCAGCCGATCAAAAGCGCGAGCAGCAATGAGGCGCTCGAAAAGCCGATGCCGATCAGTAGAGTTGCATTGTCGATGATCATGGTGCACCCCACGACGGTCGGGCAGTCATAAAGTCAAATTTGACAACGCTCCCTTACATTTCCGTTTGAATTCTATCGACTGTATTTTTCCCCAAGCTCTATTCCGCGGCGATAGCGACGGGCGGCAAAAGACCCTGGCGTTTATCGAGCATGTTGGAGACGATCGCGACAAAAGCGGCGAGCGCCGAGCTGATGGCGCCAATGAGCGGCAGGTAGGCGTAGCCGGGGCCGGATGCGATCACGTTGGCGCCGAGAATGGCGCCAATGGCTATACCGATGTTGAAGCCGGTGGGAATGAGGGCCGAAGCGAGGTTCGGTGCATCGGCAGCCCAGGCGAGCACGCGCGACTGCACCGGTGAACCGAAGGCAAAGTTGACGCCGCCCCACAGGATCGTGGCGATGGCCATGACGATGGCGTAGGGGCTCACGAAGAAGATCGTCGCAAACATTACGGCCTGTAGCGTGAGGATGGCGATCAGCGAGGGCATGAGCTTCCAATCGGCCAATCTGCCACCGACAAAGACGCCGATGGTCGAGCCGACACCATAGAGCAGCAAGAGCCATGGGACGGTCGCCGTGGGCAGACCGGTAATATTGGTCAGGAGCGGGGTGATGTAGGTGAAGAGGCTATATTGGCCGATCATCACCAGGATAACTATGAGCAGTGAGGCGACGATCTGCTGCCGGCCCAACACTTTGAATTCACGCGCGAAGTCCCCAGCGGTGGTGGCGGAGGCGGCACCGCGCGGCAGGAAAAAGGCCACGGTCAACGTCGCCAGCAGTCCGATAATTCCGACCGTCCAGAACGTGGCGCGCCAACCCAGAACATTGCCGATGGCCGTGCCGCCGGGTACGCCGAGGATATTAGAAACGGTGAGGCCCGAGAGGATCAGTGCGACCGCGAAGCCGCGTTTTTCCGGCGGCACGAGGCTGACCGCCACGATCGCTGCGATGCCGAAATACGTGCCGTGGACCACGGCGACGATGACACGGGCGGCCATCAGCAGTTCAAAACTCGGAGCAATGGCACAGAGCACTTGGCCCAGGGTAAAAATGCCGCCCAGCAGCAGGATCAGCGACTTTCGCGTCATCTTCTTGGTGGCAACGGCGAGAAGTGGGCCGCCAACGGCGATGCCGATCGCATAGCCGGAGATGAGATAACCAGCCACTGGCACGGTTACGCCTAGACCGGTGGCGACTTCGGGAAGAATGCCGGCGATGACGAACTCAGCAGTGCCAAAAGCAAAGGCTGCGAGGAAAAGCGCGATAAGGGGCAGGGACATGCAGTATTCGCCGGGAGGCGGCCTCGGTGGAGGGCGTGTCTTTCCATAGGCCCGAAAGTGGCACAATCTATATTTTGCGCGGGCCATTTCAGAAAAGCTCAACCCATGGTGCTGGCGTGACCGCAGAGCTGGCGCTAACGTTCTCTTTGGCGGGCTGTTGAGTCCCATGGAGGGCAAGTGAAATGGCGGTTTCTTCGGGTACCAAAAGGCGTTTTGCTGCGGCGACAGCATTGCGCGGCGTGCTGATGCTGGTTGCGGGGCTCTATGCTCTGATCTTCCCGGGCGATGCGCTCACGGTTCTGGTGCTGTTCGGCGGCGTTTTGCTGATCGTCGATGGCGCCTTGGGGCTCTGGAGCCTGACGTTTGGTGGTGGCAAGAGCGGCAATTATTGGTTCGATATCATCGCCAATGCGGCGTCACTGATCCTCGGTGTGTTGTTCTTTATCCAGCCGTTTATCGCGACGATCTTTACGGCAACTTTCCTCGGCACGATCGTTGGGCTCGCCGCACTTTTCGTAGGCGCCATGCAGATATTCGTCGTGGTCCGCGAGCGTGAGAGCTATGCGCGGATCTGGCCGGTGGTGCTGTCCGGGGCGTCCTATGTGCTGCTCGGGCTGGTCTTCCTGCTGTTTCCGGTTTTGACCGCAGCGGTGGGCGTGATGCTTGGCGGCATCCTGCTGATCTTTTTTGCCATTGGCCTCTTTGGTTGGGCTTGGCGGCTTTATCAGTCGAGCAAGGTTTAGGTTGCGGGCTTGTAGGTCACCGAGACGCCGGCCACGGTCGCGTCATTCCGATAGATCGTTGCCTTGGGCGGCACAGTGATCTCGATTGCGGTGGCCGAGAGCCAGCGGGGATCAGGATCAGCGCCTGCGCCGACGGAATAGAAGCTTGCGGCGTCGAATGGCACGTCTTCGCCCGGTGGCACCAGCGCTGCCTGGGTATTTTGGTCGGTGTCGCCGCAGTCCCTGGAGAAAATGACGAGGTCAAATTGACCATCGGGCGAGGGCAGGCGCTCGGTTTCGTTGACCGAGCACTCTGGAATGGCTGCTGCCACGAACCAAAGCGTCGCGCCGATGGCGATAGCCGGCCCAAGGGTCAGCGCCAGCAATACGGCCATCGGCATTTTCGTCGTCTTGGGCATGGCTGTGGATAAGCTCCTAGGTCGTGAGGTGACTTCGGCCCTGGGAGTGCTTAGGTAACACCCATGCGCTTTACCGATACGTTCCTGGATGAAATCCGCCAGCGCCTGCCGATTACGCAGGTTGTGGGCGAACACGTGCTTTGGGACAAGCGCAAATCGCAGCCGGGCAAGGGCGACATGTGGGCCTGTTGCCCCTTCCACGCCGAGAAAAGCCCGAGCTTTCATGCCGATGACCGGCGCGGCATCTATCACTGCTTTGGCTGCGGCGCGACGGGCGATCATTTCCGGTTTCTGACCGAAAAAGCCGGGATGAGCTTTCCCGAGGCGGTCGAAAAGCTTGCCGGCATGGCCGGTGTGCCGATGCCGGCGCGCGATGAGCGCAGCGAAAAACGCGAGGCCGCGCAAAAGGGCCTCGTCGAGGTCATGGAACTCGCGACCAAATATTTCGAGGCGGCGCTGGCGCATAATATCGGCGCGCGGGCTCGCGGCTATCTCTTTGACCGCGGCGTGTCGCCGACGAGCCAGACGCGCTTTCGCATCGGCTTTGCGCCCGATAGCCGCAATGGACTCAAGGAGCATCTCGCCGCGAATGGTGTCTCGGCGCAGGCGATGCTCGATGCGGGGCTAGTTACCAGTCGTGACGACGATCCGCTGACCTATGACCGGTTCCGCAACCGCGTGATGTTTCCGATCATGGATTTTCGAGGCCGGATCATCGCCTTTGGTGGCCGGGCGCTGAGCGCCGATGTGCCGGCAAAATATCTCAACTCGCCGGAGACGAGCCTCTTTTCCAAGCGGCAGACGCTTTACAATGGGCAATCGGCGCGGGCGGCGGCGCGGGACGGAGCCACGGTTATCGTGGTGGAAGGCTATCTCGATGTTATTGCCGCTGTTTCTGCGGGTTTCGAAGGGACAGTGGCGCCACTTGGCACCGCGCTGACCGAGGAGCATCTGCAGTTGCTCTGGCGGATGGCGGAGGTGCCAGTTCTCTGCTTTGACGGCGACAAGGCGGGTTTGAAGGCTGCCGAGCGGGCCATGGATCTGGTCATGCCGCATCTCAAACCGGGGCAGACGGTGAAGATCGCGACACTGCCTGAGGGGCAGGACCCCGACGATCTGATCAAGGCGCAGGGCCGGCAGGCGTTTGCCGACGTGATCGAGAAGGCGCGCAGCCTTTCCGATATGCTCTGGAGCCTCGAGACCGGCGGATTGGTGCCCGATGCGCCGGAAGAGCGCGCCGCTTTGCAAGCGCGGCTGCGGGAGCGGGCCAATTCGATCCAGGACCAGACTGTCCGCTTTCACTATCAGCAGGCGTTTGATGAAAAGCTGAAAGCATTCTTTGCGCCGATCCGGAAGCCTTGGGACGGGCAGCGCGCCGGGCGGCCGAACTATGGTCAGAGCGGCGCTTACGGATTTCCCGCGCGTGGGACGCCGCGTCTTGTCGTGTCGGATACGCTGAGGAACTCGCGGTTGATGCGCGGTTCAACCGGGATGGAAGCAACGCCGCGCGAGGCGACAATCATCCAGACCCTGGTCAACCATCCGGCTCTCGTCGAAGACAAGTTCGAAATCCTTGCTGCGCTCGACTGTGAAACGCAGACTGCCCAGAAGGTTTTGAGTGACATACTGGCCCTTGTCGTGCGGCATCACGATATTTCGGCGCCTGATTTGCAGGACGCGCTTGGCGTGCGCGGGCATGGACCGACGCTGGCGAGAATGGCCGAGACACTGGTGCGGCAGGGGGTCTGGCAGGTGGGGTCGGATACGGCGCTCACTGACGCAGAAACAGGATTAAGTCATGCGCTGGCCTTGCATAACAAGAAAGTTCAGCTAAATAGGGAACTCAACGCAGCCGAAGCGGCGCTGGGCGAAGACCCGAGCGATGAAACCTTTGAAAGGCTGCGAGACATCAAGAACCAGATTACCACTGTCGATGGCACAGAGGCATTGATCGAAGGATTTGGTTCGCTATCTGGACGCGCGACTCGCAGTTTTTAGAGAAAACTCTAAAGACCGGCGAAGACGCGCGATTTCGCATATGGCGGTTACGTCATGTCGTCCCGAAGCGAACCATCATGATGCTGAGGTGTTAACGCCTTGGTGACCAAACCTTTACCTTGTCTTGAGCTGTCACCACCTATGACAAGTCCGGCGCCCGAGATGCCCGCGGGTCCCGAGGAGTAGCATATGGCCACCAAGGCAGCGAACAAAGCCAGCAAGGAAACCGAGAAGCCCGAATCCGGGGCTCCGGAGGCCTCCAATGACAGTCCTCTGATCGACCAGAACGATGCTGCGGTCAAGAAGCTGATCAAGGTCGCCAAGAAGCGCGGCTATGTGACCTATGAAGAACTGAATGCCGTTCTGCCGGCTGACGAAACCAGCTCCGAGCAGATCGAGGACTTCATGTCCATGTTCTCGGAAATGGGCATCAACGTCGTCGACGAAGACGAGGTCGAAGAGACCGAAGTCGAGAAGGACGAGGAAGAAACCGGCAGCGAAGTTGCGCCTTCCGGCGGCACCGCTCTGGCCAATACGTCCAACACCAAATCTGGCTCGGATCGTACCGACGACCCGGTACGCATGTACTTGCGCGAAATGGGTTCGGTCGAGCTGCTGAGCCGCGAGGGCGAAATCGCCATCGCCAAGCGCATCGAGGCCGGTCGGGAGACCATGATCGAAGGCCTCTGCGAATCGCCGCTGACCTTCCAGGCCATCATCATTTGGCGCGATCAGCTCGCCGAGGGCGAGATTCTGCTCCGCGACATTATCGATCTCGAAGCGACCTATGCTGGCCCCGACGCCAAGCAAGCGGCGCCTGAAATCCCCGTGCCGGCGCCGAGAGTGGAGCAGGAGCCGGTAAAGGCTGCTGCAAAGCCAGCGCCGCGCCGCGCTGCGTCTTCGGATAGCGACGACGACTACGTGCCTGAGGAGCCGCAGGCGCCGCAGGATCCGGTAGAAGACGACGATGACGAATTCGACAACGCGCTGTCGCTGTCGGCCATGGAAGCCGAACTGAAGCCGCAGGTCGTCGAGACGTTCGATCGTATCGCCGAGGCCTATGGCCAGATGCGCGTCATGCAGGATCGGCATGCCGAAGATCGCACCGCCACGGTTTCCGACGCGGAAAGCAAGAAGCTTGAAGTGCTGCGCGGTGAAGTGATTGCCGACGTGAAGTCGCTTTCGCTCAACAATAGCCGTATCGAAAGCCTCGTCGAACAGCTTTACGACATCAACAAGCGCCTCGTGCGTCTTGAAGGTCGTCTGCTGCGCCTGGCTGAGAGCTATGGCGTCAAGCGCGAAGTGTTCCTCAAGAACTATTATGGCCGCGAACTGGACCCGACCTGGGAAACGACGTTCGATGGTTTCGATGGCAAGGGCTGGGCTGAATTCGCACGTCGCGAAGTCGATACCGTTCGTGACATCCGTTACGAGATCGCGACGCTTGCGACCGAGACCGGTCTCGATATCGCTGAATATCGCCGCATCGTGCATAAGGTGCAAAAGGGCGAGCGCGAAGCTGCTATCGCCAAGAAGGAAATGGTTGAAGCGAACCTTCGCCTCGTGATCTCGATCGCTAAGAAGTACACGAACCGTGGCCTGCAATTCCTTGATCTTATTCAGGAAGGCAATATCGGCCTGATGAAGGCCGTCGATAAATTCGAGTATCGTCGCGGTTACAAGTTCTCGACCTATGCGACTTGGTGGATCCGTCAGGCGATCACCCGCTCGATCGCCGATCAGGCGCGCACCATCCGTATCCCGGTGCATATGATCGAGACGATCAACAAGATCGTCCGGACCTCGCGCCAGATGCTGCACGAGATCGGCCGCGAACCGACGCCAGAGGAACTCAGCGAAAAGCTGCAGATGCCCTTGGACAAGGTCCGCAAGGTGCTCAAGATCGCCAAGGAACCGATCTCGCTCGAAACCCCGATCGGCGACGAGGAAGATTCCAACCTCGGCGATTTCATTCAGGACGTGAATGCGATCCAGCCGATCGATGCGGCGATCCAGTCGAACCTGCGTGAAACGACGACGCGCGTTCTCGCTTCGCTGACGCCGCGTGAAGAGCGCGTGCTTCGTATGCGTTTTGGTATCGGCATGAACACCGACCACACGCTCGAAGAAGTCGGACAGCAGTTCTCGGTGACCCGCGAACGTATCCGTCAGATCGAAGCGAAGGCCCTGCGCAAGCTCAAGCACCCGAGCCGGAGCCGCAAGCTGCGGAGCTTCCTCGACAACTAGGAGCAGCTCATGGCTGCTCCTCGCCTCAAGATAACGGCTATTCGCGCGTCTGTTCCGTTCAAGCTGGCGGTGACTTTTTCCGATGGGACGCATGGCGTGTTCAACGCCGCGCCCATGCTGGCTGAGCGCGGAGAGGGGACGGAGCCGCTGCGGGATCGGGCCTATTTTGCCAAGGTGGAGCTCGCCAATGGCACGCCCATCTGGCCAAACTATTTTGACATCTCACCGCAATGGCTGCAGGAGGAGATGGACAAGCGCGGCGAGTTGGTACGGCCCCGGCCGCCGAGACGAAGTTAAGGGAGTTTTCGATGTCGTTTTGGAAGAAGCTTTTTGGTGGTGGCGGCGCTGACGAGGCGACACCAGCCGGCGACAAGTCCCTCGGCGAAGAAAGCTACAAGGGGCATCTGATCAAGGCCATCGAGATGCGCGTCGGCAGCGAATATCAGTTGGCCGGGACGATCGAGAAAGAAATCGGCGGCGAGCAGAAGAGCTACAAGTTCATTCGCGCCGACCGTATGGGATCGAAAGATGATCTTATCGCGCTGGCTCTCAACAAAGGCCGCCAGATCATCGACGAACAAGGCGACGGCATCTACCGCTAAGCCGAGCCAGGATTTTTAGTTATGACCGCGGGCCAATCGGCTCGCGGTCCTGTTTTTGAAGGATTGTCGTCATGGCCAAGAAGCCAACCGCCCGCAGTGAATTCGTGATGTTCGACATCGTCTATGAAGACGGCTCGCAGCGCTCAAACCGCAAGGTGGATGCCAATCTGCTGGGTGGGCTTGATGGCGACGAACCAGCCAAGGCTGCGATCGAAGAGCAGGACCGCGCCATCTCCGAAAAGTCCGGCATGCCGCCGCTGGCGATCAAGTCGATCAAGCGCTCGGGCAAGTAAGATGAATTCGGAAACCCTGCAGCTTGGCAAGGATGTGGAGGTGCCGCAGCATCCGGACGAGGCTGTGCTGGACCCGGTGCCCAATCCGCATCCGGATGTGAATTATGTCGCGCGCTATGTGGCGCCGGAATTCACCTCGCTCTGTCCGGTGACGGGGCAGCCTGATTTCGCCCATCTGGTCATCGACTATGTGCCCGATCAGTTTCTGGTGGAGTCAAAGTCGCTTAAACTGTTTCTGACCTCGTTCCGCAATCACGGCGCCTTCCATGAAGGTTGCACGATCGATGTGGCCATGCGGATCGTCGCGGCGATCAAGCCACGCTGGCTACGGATCGGCGGCTACTGGTATCCGCGCGGCGGCATCCCCATTGATGTGTTCTGGCAGACTGGGCCAGTGCCCGACGGTGTCTGGTTGCCCGATCAGGGCGTTCCGCCCTATCGCGGCCGCGGCTAGAGAGCAGACTTAAGCGCGGCTGCAAGCTGTTCGGCACGCTCGGCAAAACTGAGGCCTCGGGCGCTGAGATGCGGGGTGCGCTGATGAGGAATGGCGTGGCGGCTGCATTGGCGGCTGGCCGCGTCACCCAGGGCAATGACCCGACGATCCACGAGCTCATGACATGCGATGGCGTCGAACGAGGCGTCCAGCGCTGCGTTGGGAATACGCTCCGAGCGTTGGCGGGCGAGGAGGTGGAACGCGTGGGTGACGTAAATTTCGCTGCGCTTGAGGCCGGCCAGCGCCAGTCCCAAATCCAGCACACGATTGAACGGCATCTCGGCGAGATAGCCAGTTTCGCGCAAGCGCCAGCGTTCGGCTATGGCAGTCGGGGCGTCGAGGAAATTGTAGGTCAGTAGCACCGGACCGGTGACGCTGGCTGAGGACAGGTGGTAGGGCGTGATCCAGTCGCCTTCCAATCCAGCGTCGGCATAGCTCTGGTAACCGGGCCAGGAAAACTGACGGCGGCGCTCGACGATTTCTGCGTAGAGCGCCGCGTCCATTTTATGCGCCAAGCGCCTTGTCGATGGCGGGCTTCACGACTGTGCCGTAAAGCTCGATTGCCTTCATGATCTTATCATGGGGCAGGGTGCCGACACTGAGTTGCAGGCCGAAGCGGTCGTGCTTGAACCACTCGTGCTGCATCAGGATCTTGTCGATCACTTCCTGCGGCGAGCCCATGTAGTAGGCGCCTTCCGGCGTTGCGCCGCCATCGAACTGGGCGCGGGTGGTCGGCGGCCAGCCACGTTCGGCGCCGATGCGGCTCATGGTGGCGCTGTGGGCGGGAAAAGCAATATCGCGCGCCGATTGGCTGTCTTCGGCGATGAAGCCGTGGCCAGAGACCCCAATTTTGAGGAGCGAGGCGTCGTGGCCCATCTTGCTGCCGGTGTCGCGATAGAGGTCGACCAAGGGCGCGAACTGACGCGGGCGTCCACCGATGATCGCGATCATGAGCGGGAGGCCATAATAGGCGGCACGGGCCACCGAATTCGGTGTGCCGCCGACGGCGATCCAGAGCGGTAGTGGGCTCTGCACGGGCTCGGGGTAGACAGCGATATTGTTGATCGCCTGGGTGTGCTTGCTGCCGGCCCAGTTGACCTTGCCGCCCTTGCGCAGGGTCAGCAGCATTTCGAGCTTTTCTTCGAAGAGATCGTCGTAGTCGTTGAGATCGTAGCCGAAGAGCGGGAAGCTTTCGATGAACGAGCCGCGGCCTGCCATGATCTCGGCACGGCCATTGCTCAGGAGATCGACCGTTGCGAACTGCTGCCAGACGCGGACGGGATCTTCCGAACTGAGCACCGTGACGGCGGTCGAGAGTTTGATCGACTTTGTGCGTGCGGCCGCAGCGGCGAGGATGGTGACGGGCGAGGACGCGACATAATCGGGGCGGTGATGTTCGCCAAGGCCATAGAAAGCCAGTCCCAATTGATCGGCGAGCTCGATCTCTTCGATCAGATCGCGCAGACGTTCGGCGGGCGACTGGACGTGTCCGTCGTTAAGGGGATCGGGGGTGTTTTCAGCGAAAGAATAAAGTCCGAGTTCCATGGCATTCTCCTTGCGGAAAGACATGGCGGCGCTGCGGTCGAGCATCAAGAACGCACATGGGTGATACCGCGCCCGTGGAGGCGCGGTATCTCGATGGTCAGCGGTTGACCGTCGTGGGTGTGTAGGCCCAAGGCTGCGGCGGGGTTGGTGCCGGCTGAGGAGCCTTTTCGCCTGCAGCCTTATGGATCTCGGTGACGAGAGCGGGATCCAAGCGCAGCTTGGCGGCAAGAGCTTCGAGGTAGGCTTGCTCTGCCGGAGTGTCAGCCGTGATGGCGACAAGCGAGGCTGCATAGATTTCGGCCGCGTGCTCAGGCGTATCGGCGCGGCCGGCGACGGCATTGATGTCGAGCGGGGTCGAGAGTTCGTCAAAGACCCAGGCCTTTTCCTCTGCGGAAAGCGGCATGGTCTTCAGGCGTTCAAAAATGGCATCTTTCTCTTCGGCATCGATCTTGCCGTCTGCCTTGGCCGCAGCGATCATCGCGCGCACCAGAGTTTTGCCGAGCTCTTCCTGCGCGGCCTCATTGCCTGGAGCCGGAATGAAGGCGTCTTCGCGCACGGGTTGCGCGGCGCCACCGCTCTGATTGGTCTGGTTGGCCTGATAGGACTGCCAAGCCTTGTAGGCGAGGCCCCCGACGGCCGCGAGCGCGCCGAGCTTGGCCGCATTGCCTAGGAGCTTGGTAGGCTTTCCGCCGGACATCAGCAAGCCGGCCGCGAGGCCCGCCGCACCTGTCACTGCGGTGCGCTTGCTATTGGGATCGGTCTGAATGGCTTTGATAATCTGATCGATATTGAACATTGGCGCTCCCGTGTTGCTGGACTGGAAATGGGTATCAGCGATGTGCCTTGCAAGTTTGGCGCGGATGCCATTGTGCCGCAGGCAGCAAAAAGCCCCGGTTGCGTGAACCGGGGCTCGAAGGGCCTCAAGGGGAGGGGGTCGAGGCCGTTAGGTGCTTTATTAGTTGGCCGGCGTCGTGGCTGGGGCCGTCGTCGTGGTTGTCGAAGCTGGTGCTTCAACAGCAGGAGCGGCTTCAGTTGCCGGGGCAGGAGTAGCGGCTGGAGCTTCGGTCATTGGGGCAGCGCTAGGCGTTGCGGCCGGAGCTTCAGTCATCGGCGCGGTGGTCTCAACGGCTGGTGTCGTGCTGTTCACGTCAACCGAAGTGGACGGGCCCGAGTTGGCCGAGAAGACCAGATAGCCAATGGCGAGCAGAGCCAAGGCGACGATGATGCCGACAAACCAACCCGTACCATTGCTTTCGCGGGTGTAGACAGTGCGGTTACCGTCGTTGGTATAGATAGTATCACGTTCTGGGGTAGCCATCATTTGCTCCTTGCAAGTGAAATTCTGGGTGAAGAACGCCCGCAGTTCGCAGTCAGTTCCCCATTCCGTGATCACAAACCAAAAACAATTGTGGCGCTGAAAAGACCTCGAAAGATCAGATGGTTGCTATGGCCTATTAGAGATCGAGCTCTTTGGACTTGCTATCTTTCTTCGAAATCTTGTCGATCAGCGCGAGAAATAGCGCCGATAGTATGAAGGTGCAGTGCAGCACGGTGTACCAGAAAATCTGCTCATTGGTGTAATGCGGCACGTTGAGGAAGATCTGGAGCAGGTGGATCGAGGAGATGGCGACGATGGTCGAGGCTACCTTGATCTTGAGCGATCCGGCATCGATCTGGCCCAGCCAGTGCACATCACGCTCATTGTCGAAGCGCGAGACGAAATTCTCGTAGCCCGAGATGATTACCATCACGACGAGGCTTGCAATCAGCGCGGCATCGATAAGGCCGAGGATTTTGAGGATCACCTCAGTTTCGTCCATGCCGACGAGATGGGTGGCAAAATCCCAGAGTTTTAAGCCGAATGTCGCAGCGTAGAGGGCAAGGGCGAGCCCGAGGCCGATATAGAAGACTACCAGCAGCCAGCGCGACGCGAGGATGAGGCTTTCAACGAAGATTTCCAGGCGTTTCATGGCGCGCTCCAGGAGGACCGCGCACGGATATCAAGTCCATGACGGCTGGCAAGCAGCCTCAATGACGCAGCCATAAAAAAGGGGCCGGACTTGCGTCCGGCCCCTTCGCGGTAAGTGGGATGCTTAGCCGTTGCTTGCCACAGTCACAAGCGGGGTGATGCGGCGGATGGTGACGCGGCGATTTTCGCGCTCGGCCGTTTCCGTGCGGATCTTCAGGTAGCGCTCGCCATAACCCTGGGTGGCCAGGTTTTCGGCTGGGACGCCATAGAAGTCCGTCAGGATGCGGGCGACGGTTGCGGCACGCAAATCCGAGAGGCGCAGGTTCGAGATGTCCGAACCGACGGCATCGGTGTGACCTTCGATCAGGAAGGTTTCGGCCGGGTTGGCGGCCAGCAGATCCAGCATGCCCTTGGCAACGTTGGAGAGCGAAGCAACCTGGTTGCGATCGATGGTGGCAGCACCGGTATCGAAGGTCAGATTACCGACTTCGAGACGGCGGACGCTGTCACGAACGCGAGCCGAACGCTTGACTTCGTCGATCGAGTAGAGGCGCTGAACCTGTTCCACCGGCGGCTGACGGAAGAAGCTAGAAACTTCGTTCTCATCTGCGTAGGCGGCATCGAGCACGTAGTCACGGGCCGGGATGTTGAGACGCAGCGGGGGCAGGTCAAGGCCCGGGTCACGCCAGGACAGCAGCTGCTCGTCATAGCGATCGTCGAACGATGCAAGGACGATTTCACGGCCATCGGGCGTGATGCGCGAGCGACGCAGAATGTCGCCGTTGCGGTTGCGGACAGTTACGACCTGGCTGCCATCAGGGCGTGATACGACTTCACGGACGCGGCCATTGGAGAGGTTTTCGTAGTAAACTTCGTCCTGCTGCGGATCATAGAAGCGGTCGGTATCCTGGCCGATCGAATTGACGATCAGCTGGGTGCCAACCTGCAGGATCACCTGGGTCACCAGATCGCCGGCAGTCGCTTCGCGCACCGGCACCTGCTCGACAACAGTGATGTTGTTCTGCTGGCCGATATTGGTCTGCGAATTGTCCACAACCGTCGTGTTGTTATTGATTGTCGTGTTGTTCGTCGTGCCGGAATTGTTGTTGGTGATATTGGTGATGTTGGTGATGTAGTTGTTCACCACGGTCTGGTTGACCGTCGTGTTCTCAGTCGCCGTGACTTCGGTACCCTGTTCGGCAGTGGCCGACATGGCAGCAGCGTCGACAGCCATGGTGCGAATTTCTTCGGACTGAGCGGCCTGATCATTTTCAGGCACAGCCATGCGGGCCGACGCGTTGGCGTCGGTCGTGGCTTCGGCATTCGCATCGACTGCCGGCTCGGCAGGAGCCTGGCCATCGGGCGATAGCACAACATCCTTGGCGCTATCGAGAACCGGAGCGATCTGGTCCTGCGTTACGCCTTCTGGAAGATCTTCGATAACTTCGGCAGGCTGGCCATCGACAGTGACTTCACCTTCGGCAGCAGGCGCTGTGTTGGGATCGACCGTGCCGTCAGCAGGGGCAGTCTGATCAGCAGGCTGGCCTTCGACCGGAGCCGCTGGGGTCAGGTCCTGCACGTCGGGCAGCGGGTTGAGGCTCAGGCCAAGCGGAGCAAGGCACGAGTCAACATCGGGCAGGCCGGCGTTGGAACAGATCGAATTGATCTCGGCGAGTGCTGCGTCGATGCGCGACTGGGCACCGGCGGCATCGCCACCTGCGGACAGTTCGGCAACGGCAGCATTATAGGCATCGACCTGAGCGGTGAGCTGGGCGGCGATGTCAGGAGCAGGGGCGCGTTCTTCGGCAGCCGGAGCGGGCTGTTCTGGCGCACGTTCTTCGGCGGCAGGAGCAACTTCTTCCGGAGCCTGCTGCTGCGCTTCAACAGGGGATTCAGGCTGAGCTTCGGGAGCCTGTTCAGCTTCAGGGGCTACCTGGCGCTGAGCGGGCTCTGGAGCAGCTTCTGGTGCTGCTTCAGGTTCGGCTTCGGTCTGCATGGTCTGAGCTTCTGGCTCAGGTGCGACTTCGGCAGGTGCCGGCTCTTCAGGAGCAGCTTCCGGCGCTGGCGCGCGCTCGGCAGGAGCGGCCTCAGGCTGGGGTTCCGGCTCGGGAGCAGCCTCGGGCTGCGGTTCTGGTTCGGGTGCCGCTTCAGGCTGCGGCTCAGGGGCAGGGGCTGCCTCTTCCGGAGCGGGGGCGGGTTCTTCTGCTGCGGGGGGCGCAGCTTCTTCAGCCGGAGCTTCAGGAGCCGGGGCAGCTTCTTCCGGTGCAGCGGGGGCGGCACCAGCGGGCTGAGCGGCGATACATTCTTCCAGCGTTGCAAAGCCCTGGTCGATACAGACCTGGGGCAGTTCGGCAGGCGCATCCTGTGCAAAGCCCACATTCGGGACCATGCTGATCAGCGTCATGCTGGTGCCGGCGAAGAGCCAATTTCTGAGGCGCATTATTTTATCCTTCGTCGTGTGTGCCACGTTGTGCTGAGCATCGTGGGAGCTATCTGAACGGAGGCTGAATGATCAGCCGAGCTTCATCCCGCGGCCCAGCATCCCCGCAAAGCCCCAAACGCCGGAGGTTTCCGGACGGTTCCGCAGATCGAATGATGAAGTTGCGCGTGGCAGATTTTGGCTGGATTGCGGCATGGAATAGCCGGTCGAAGCGGGAGCGCTCGCGGTCCCAGCCGCTTCGTGCTAGGCCCGCTTGCATGCATCAGACGATCGAACATCTCACAATCAGAACCGACGGGCAGGCTCTTTACGAGTTCACCCGGCAGATGCAGGCAGCAATCGAAAAGGCGGGCATTGCATCGGGGCTGGTGACGGCCTTTGTGCGCCATACGTCCTGTTCGCTGCTGATCCAGGAAAATGCCGATCCGGATGTGCAGGTCGACCTTCTGGGTTACTTCCGCCGGCTGGTGCCGGAAGGCATGGACTGGCTGGTCCATACGCTCGAGGGGCCGGACGATATGCCGGCGCATATCAAATCGGCGCTGACGCAGACCTCGATTGCCATCCCCATTGTCGATGGGTGCGCGGTGCTTGGCACCTGGCAGGGCATCTATCTTTTTGAGCACAGGCGCCGGCCCCATAGCCGGGACGTCGTGTTGCATATTTTGGGGGGATGAGCATGGATTGGGCAATACTGGCCAGCTATTGGCCCTTCGTTTTGAGCATGCTCGCGACTGGCGTCGTTTCGGGCATTGCGGCGGGTTTGCTCGGCATCGGCGGCGGTGCCGTGATCGTGCCAGCGCTCAGTACGGCGCTGTCGCTGATGGGCTATGATTCCGACGTGGTGCAGCATGTGGCGGTCGGGACGTCGCTGGCTATCATTATCCCCACGGGCATCATGAGTGCGCGATCGCACCAGAAACGTGGGGCGCTTGATATGGCGGTGCTGAAGCTTTGGACGCCGTTCATTGTGGCTGGCACGTTTATCGGCGGGCTGATGGCTGGCTTGTACTCGGGCGACGTGTTGCGCGTGGTCTTTGCGGTGATGGCCTTTCTCATCGCGGCCAATATCATCTTCTCATTCCAGACGAGGCTGATGGGGCACCTCAAGGAATCAAAGCCCGTGCACCGGACCGCGGCGGCGATCGTGGGCTATATCTCGTCGCTGATGGGCGTGGGCGGCGGCTCGCTGACCGTGCCGACGCTGGTGGCGTTCGGCAAAACGATGCACGCTGCGGTCGGTACGTCGGCGGCAATCGGTGTAGCCATCGCGCTTTCGGGCACGCTGGGTTTCGTCATTTCGGGATGGGGCAGGGCCGAACTGCCGCCGTTCAGCCTCGGCTATGTCAACGGCATTGCGCTGGTGCTGGTCGGGGTGACGGCCGCCGCCTTTGCGCCTTTGGGCGCGGCGCTGGCGCACCGGATGGACCAGCGGACGCTTAAATATGTCTTTGCCGCTTTCCTCGTCGTCGTGGGGCTCAACATGCTCTGGAAAGTGCTGGCAGGATAGACTGGTGGGGGCGGGTGACTACGGTTTGGGGCCGCCCCCACCGTCCAAGCCCCGCAAAAAGAGGAGCCCGGAAAACTCGACGCCTCAAAGGCTCGAAAGCCTGAACCGGTGGCGCCGGTTCAGGATGGACGTCGGTGATCAAGGTGGCCGGTTCAAGGCCTTTGAGAATATTAGTTGGTCTTGTTGTCCAGTTCCCACTGAACGTTGACGCCGATTTCGAAGGTCATTTCGCCCGCTTCGACTGGCACGGCAGCCTGTGCTACATCAGCACGGGCGTACATCGGCATCGGAAGCGGGCTGTTGATATTCTGGCTTTCCGAGATGGCTTCGAGCTCGCCGAGCGTCGCGTCGGCGGCAGTGGCATAGAGCTCGGCCTTTTCGCGGGCATCGGCGAAGGCCTGCTTGCGGGCTTCGTTGTAAAGCTCGGTCGGGTCGGCGACGGAGAAGTTCACGCCATTGATGGTGTTGGCGCCGACATTGACGGCCTTATCGAGGATATTGCCGAGTTCCTTGAGATCGCGGACGGCAACGGTGACCGTGTTGGACACCTGGTAGCCATTGATCTTGGGCGGGAGGGTGTAGCCCATGTCGTCGCGGGTTTCCGAATAGACGTAATTCGGATTGACCGAGAAGCCCGAGGTCTGGATATCGCGCGGCTCGATGCCGGCTTCCTTGAGGGTCGAGATCAGCTCGGCCATGGCAGCCGTATTGGCATCAAGCGCAGCGCGGGCGGTTTCGGCCTGGGTCGTGACGCCGGAATTGATGAGGGCCATGTCCGGAGCTGCGCGGACCTCGCCACGACCTTCGATGGTGATGGTGCCGGCATAGGCCGGGACGGCAGCGGCAAAAAGGGCGAAGGGGGCAAGGGCAGTCGCGAAACGCATGGCAAACTCCTGAGTGTTCGGTGGGGTCATCCATACCCCAGCCAATGCGTCAGTATTGCGGCGCAGATGAACGGGACTTGAACCTGTCCAAAGCTTTCCGTTCAGTCGGTCGAAAGCTATCGCTTAAACCCGCCGCGCCCCTTGGCATTGCCAATAAGTATGATTATTTGTTTCTCAAGGGTTGCGCCCTGCTGTTCTGACGGGGTAGTCACAGCCATGATCTCAGCAGAGGGCGGCACGATGAACGTGACTATCATTCCCGAAGGTATTCTGCTTGGGCGTGCCAAAGTCCCCGGATTTACCGAGCCAAGGATCGTCACGGTTCGCGATGGTCAGCTGGTTGATATTACCACTAAGGGCATGGCGACGGTGCGCGATATTGCCGAGAGTGGCCGCGCGGCCGAGCATGTTCGCGCGGCGAGCGGCAAGACGCTCGGCGCTGTCGATGCGATCGTTGAAAATTCGCGCACTGGTCAGACCAGTGAAAATTTGCCGATTTTGCTTTCTCCCATCGATCTCCAGGCCATCAAGGCTTCGGGGGTTACGTTCGTCGTTTCGCTGCTCGAGAGAGTAATCGAAGAACAGGCCCGCGGGGATAAGTCGCGCGCCGATGCGCTGCGGACGGAAATTCTCGACCTGATCGGGACCGATCTGTCCCAGCTCGTGCCGGGCTCGGAGCCGGCGATGAAGGTCAAGGCGGCGCTGATCGATAAGGGCGTTTGGAGCCAGTATCTCGAAGTGGGGATTGGGCCGGACGCCGAGATTTTCACCAAGAGCCAGACCATGAGCTCGGTCGGCTTTGGTGCCGAGGTCGGGCTGCATCCCATTTCGAGCTGGAACAACCCCGAGCCGGAAGTGGCGCTGCTGGTGACGAGCAAGGGCGAAATCGTCGGCGCGACGCTCGGCAATGACGTCAATTTGCGCGACGTCGAAGGGCGCTCGGCACTGCTATTGGGCAAGGCCAAGGACAACAATGCCTCGGCTTCGCTCGGGCCGCTCGTGCGGCTCTTCGATGGCGAGTTTACGCTCGAGACCGTCAAGAATTCTGAGATCGCGCTGCGCGTCGAAGGCACGGATGGTTTCGTGCTTGAGGGTGCGTCGAACATGGCGCAGATTTCGCGCACGCCGGAATCGCTGGTGGCAGCGACGATCGGCAGCCACCATCAATACCCGGACGGGCTGGTGCTTTACCTCGGCACGATGTTTGCGCCGGTGAAGGATCGCGACGGGGCGGGCAAGGGCTTTACCCACAAGATTTGGGACATTGTCTCCATTTCGACGCCTTCGCTCGGTACGCTGACCAATACCGTCAACCTCTCCACCAAGTGTCCGCCCTGGACTTATGGCACCAGCCATCTGCTGCGGGATCTTGCCCGCGCTGACCTCCTCTAGCTGCCGCGTTTCTGCCGGCACAACCTGAATAACCCGAAAGGCCTCGATATGAGCGAACTGCACAAGAACCTGATCAATGGTGAGTGGGTCGGCGCCGATGGTGTCGAAAACATCAATCCGTCCAATATCAACGAAGTGGTTGGCGTGTATGCGCGCGCCACTGCCGAAGAAACCAAACAGGCCATTGCTGCCGCCAAGGCCGCCTTCCCGGCCTGGTCGCGCTCGGGCATCCTTGAGCGCCACGCAATCCTCTCCAAGGCAAGCCAGGAAATCCTCGCGCGCAAGCAGGAACTGGGCGAGTTGCTGAGCCGCGAAGAAGGCAAGACGCTGCCTGAAGGCATTGGCGAAGTGACACGCGCTGCGCAGATTTTTGACTTCTTTGCCGGCGAAACGCTGCGCCTTGCGGGGGAAATTCTCCCCAGCGCGCGTCCGGGTCTGACGGTCGAAATCACTCGTGAGCCCGTTGGCGTTATCGGCATCATCACGCCGTGGAATTTCCCGATCGCCATCCCATCCTGGAAAATGGCGCCGGCTCTGGCCTATGGCAACACGGTCGTCATCAAGCCGGCCGACCTCGTGCCGGGTTCGACCTGGGCGATCGTCGATATTCTCGTGCGCGCCGGCCTGCCCAAGGGCGTCGTCAACCTCGTGATGGGCAAGGGTTCGGTGGTCGGCCAGACCATGCTCGATAGCCCTGATGTCAACGCGATTTCCTTCACCGGTTCGGTGGGGACGGGCAAGCGCGTTGCCGAGGCTTCGGTCAAGGTTGGCCGCAAGTTCCAGCTCGAAATGGGCGGCAAAAACCCAACAATCGTGCTCGACGATGCCGATCTCAAGGTCGCTGTCGAAAGCGTTGCGCAGTCGGCATTTTTCTCGACCGGCCAGCGCTGCACGGCGTCGAGCCGCGTGATCGTGACGGAAGGCATCCACGACAAGTTCGTCGAGGCGCTTACCGAGCGCACGCGCAACCTGCGCGTGGGCGATGCCCTTGATAAAAATACGGAAATCGGGCCGGTGGTCGATCCCGGCCAGCTCAAGCAGGACACCGATTACATCGAGATCGGCAAAGGAGAGGGTGCCAAGATTGCCGCTGGTGGCGAGCGCGTCACCAAGGACACGGAAGGCTACTTCCTGCAGCCGACGCTCTTTACCGAAGCGACCAACTCGATGCGGATTGCGCGCGAAGAGATCTTCGGGCCAGTGGCTGCGGTCATTCGCGTGAAGGATTATGAAGAGGCGCTAGCGACTGCAAACGACACCGAATTCGGTCTGTCGGCCGGCATCGTCACGACCTCTCTAAAGTATGCGACGCACTTCAAGCGCAACTCGGAAGCGGGCATGGTCATGGTCAATGTGCCGACCGCAGGCGTCGATTTCCACGTCCCGTTTGGCGGGCGCAAGGGCTCGTCCTATGGCTCGCGCGAGCAGGGCAAGTACGCGGCCGAGTTCTTCACTATCGTGAAGACAGCTTACACCGCAGCCGGCTAAAGGCCGCAAAATCTGGATGTGAAAACGGGGCCAATTGGCCCCGTTTTTGTTAGCATTCCGTTATCGCCGACGTTGGGTGAGCGCCATTCCCGCTAAAATCATGATGATGCCGAGGGCCGAGGCCCAGATCGTCACGGGTGCGCCGCGCATGAGATCGAAGATCACCCCGAAGACCATCTGGCCGGCGATGACGAGCAGCGTCGAATTGACGGCGCCGATGCGGGTGATGAGCCAGGAGCCCGAAGCGACGAAGACGACGCCGATGGCGCCGCCGGTGAAAATCCACCACGGCATCTCGCCGATATTGGCGGGGATAAGTCCGCCGACAACGAGCCCGATAAGGGTGAGGACGACGAAGCCGACGACGTGATTCCAGAATGACGAAATCATCGGGGTCGAAGACATCGACATGCGGCCATTGACCTGGCGGCTGAGGATGACGAGGACACCGGCGGAGAAGGCGGCGATGAGCGGCAGGATCATGCGGCACCAAATCCGAAGAGGATGATGAGAAGGCTGCCGCCGGCGATGAGGATGACGGCTCCTGCATCGCGTAGGTCGAGGCGGCGGCGGGCGAGGCCGAGGAGGCCCCAATAATCGGCGGCGAGGCTGAGGACGACCTGGCCCGCGAGACCGAGCGCGAGGGTGCCGGCCAAAGCAAGGGGCGAGTTGACGGCGGTCGAGGTCAGCATGACGGTAACGGCGCCGAAGATGCCGCCGAGATAGGCCCAGAGCGGAGCCTTGCCGTGCTGGGCCTCGGCGATCTTGGTTGCGGCACGTTCGCGGCGCCAGATGAGGGCGAGGACGGCGACGGCGACGACGGTGCCGACGCCGTGGGCCAGCCACGACGAGAAGAGTGCGCCGCCCAGACGCCCGGCTTCGCCATTGACGAAGATGGCGAGGGTCAGAAGGCCGCCGCTGGCAAAGGCCGCAAGGAGGTGCAGCGGGTTTGGCCGCTGGGTCTGGGATGGGGTCATGGGCGCGATTCGAGTGAGGATGGTTCTAGGAAGTGTATGCGTTTGTGGGTTGGGGTTCATCCCCGCTGTGGGGTCACTTCTCCACGTGCCGTTTAGATGTACTAGCCAAACCACTGGTCTTCCCTCGGGCTTGACCCGAGGGTCACTGGTCGCGGTCAAAACCCTTGCGGCTGCCGCATTGGCCCTCGGGTCGAGCCCGAGGGAAGGATGGTGGTTGGTGAGGCTTTGGAAGACCAACAGCATCCTCGGAAGGAGATTGCCCGCTCTGCGCAGAAAGATCGTGTTTGTGGCCGGATCGTTTCCGCCTAGCGCTGCTTTATGGAGGAGGGCGGGCGGGTGATGGGGCGGTGCCGAGTTTGGTCTTGCCTTGGTCAACCGGCTGGCTCATGAACGGGCGAGGAGCTGAATCATATGGCTGAGCGCACATCTATCCTGGCGCCCTTTCGTCACGAGACTTTCCGGACGCTTTGGGCTGCAACGCTGATTTCCAACCTGGGTGGGTTGGTGCAGGCGGTGGGCGCGGGCTGGATGATGACGACGCTGACCACCTCGCACAATATGGTGGCGCTGGTGCAAGCCTCGACGACGCTACCGATCATGGTGTTCTCGATCGCGGCGGGTGCGCTGGCCGATAATTTCGATCGGCGGAGCGTGATGCTCGTGGCGCAGGCCGGGATGGCTGTCGTGTCGCTGATGCTGGCGGTGACGGCGTGGATGGGGCTGCTCAATCCATGGCTGCTGCTGACTTTTACCTTTCTCATCGGCTGTGGGACGGCGCTGTTCAATCCGTCGTGGCAGGCCTCGATGGGCGATATCGTGCCGCGCGACGACCTGCCCGGAGCGGTGACGCTCAATTCGATGGGTTTCAATATGATGCGCAGCGTCGGGCCGGCGGTAGGCGGCATGATCGTGGCGCTGGCGGGGGCGAGCGCGGCTTTTGCCGTCAATGCGCTGTCTTATCTGACGCTGATTGCGGCGCTCTGGCGGTGGCAGCCCAAGCGGACGAAATCGCGCCTGCCGCGCGAGCGCTTCGGCAGCGCCATGCTGGCGGGCGTGCGCTACATGTCGCTCTCGCCGAACCTGCTGACCGTGCTGTTCCGTGGGTTCCTGTTCGGTTTTGCCGCCATCGTCATCATGGCGCTGTTGCCGTCCGTCGCCGAGGAATATGTGGGCGGCGGGGCGCTGGTTTATGGCACGCTGCTGGGTTGTTTCGGACTTGGGGCCATTGGCGGGGCGTTTCTCAATGGTCGGATCCGGCAGCGGTTTTCCAATGAGGTGATCGTCAGGCTCGCCTGTCTCGGTTTTGCAGCGAGCTGCCTTGGGTTGGGGTTCAGCCGCGACGCCTTGCTGAGCCATTTGGTCTTGCTGCCGGCTGGGGCATGTTGGGTGCTGTCGCTCTCGCTGTTCAATGTCTCGATACAGCTCTCTTCGCCGCGCTGGGTGGTTGGCCGGGCGTTGTCGCTCTATCAGACGGCGACGTTTGGTGGCATGGCGGGCGGGAGTTGGATCTGGGGTTTGACGGCTGACGCGACGGACCCGCAATGGGCCTTGGTCGTGGCCGGTGGCGTGCTGCTCGTCTGCTGCGGGGTGGGCTTCGTGCTGCCGCTGCCGCAGTTCAACGATCGCGATCTCAATCCGCTCGGGACCTTCAACGAGCCCTTGCTCAAGCTCGACCTCCGGCCGCGGAGTGGTCCGATCATGGTGATGATCGATTATGAAATCGCGCAGGAAGACATTTCGCGGTTTCTGGCGCTGATGAGCGATCGGCGCCGGATCAGGATCCGGGACGGCGCGCGGCAATGGTCGCTGCTGCGCGATCTCGAAAAGCCGAACATCTGGGTTGAGAGTTACCATGTGCCGACATGGGTCGACTATGTCCGGCACAACCTGCGGCGCACCAAGGCGGATGCGGACAATACCGAGCAATTGCGGGCGTTGCATCGCGGTGAGGGACTACCGCATGTGCACCGGATGATCGAGCGGCAGACCGTGCCGCTCGACGATACGACGCCGCTGCGCGATAGTCCTGAGATTGGTGCCTGATGGTCGCGATCTATATCGATGCCGATGCTTGCCCGGTCAAAGACGAAGCGCTGCGCGTCGCGGAGCGGCATGGGCTCATGATCACCTATGTCGCCAAT
The DNA here is from genome assembly GCF_001421945.1 of Devosia sp. Leaf64. Classification (NCBI taxonomy): domain Bacteria; kingdom Pseudomonadati; phylum Pseudomonadota; class Alphaproteobacteria; order Hyphomicrobiales; family Devosiaceae; genus Devosia; species Devosia sp. Leaf64. The sequence goes on from NZ_LMLO01000024.1 coordinate 367,155, forward strand.
TTCGGGCTGCGGCCATCGCGCGACCCGATGGTGCGCAATGTGATGGTGCCGCAAGGGGCCGACGCGGCTGATGACTGGATCGTCGAGGCGGTGGAAGCGGGGGACCTCGTCGTGACCTCCGACATTCCGCTGGCAAGCCGCGTGCTGGCCAAGGATGGGGTGGCGATCGGACCGACGGGGAAACTGTTTACGTCCGACTCGATCGGCATGGCAATGGCGATGCGCGAGCTTAATCAACATCTTAGGGAGACCGGCGAAAGCCGCGGGATCAATGCCAGTTTCACGGCAAAGGATCGCTCCAATTTCCTCCAACAGTTCGATGCTGCCGTGCAGCGCGCCAAGCGCCGTTAGATATAAGTGAACGCTGCCTTGACTTTGACGCATTGAACGCGATATATCTGATCATACGTTTTCTGCCCGCGTGGCGACCTGACCTTCCCGGTATAGCCGGTTGATTGGCTTTCCTTTCGAACTGCAAACGTTGGTATCTCCCGATGCATATCGCGCGGGAGAAATGCTCGCTTGCACAGCTTCGAGCCAATTCAGAGACATCCCATGATCAATGGTACTGTAAAATTCTTCAATTCCACCAAGGGTTTTGGCTTCATTTCGCCCGATGACGGCGGCAAGGATGCCTTCCTTCATATCTCGGCTCTCGAACGCGCTGGCGTGACCAGCGTCGCCGACGGCCAGAAGTTAAGCTATGATCTGGAACGCGGCCGCGACGGTCGTGAGTCCGCGATCAATGTACAGCTTGCCTAAAGCAGATCTTGCCGGGGCAGCACTGCCCCGGCGTTCAGGAGCGTCTGATGTCTCATCTGTTTAAGGTCGGCGAGATGGTCGATCTGCGATCCGCTCCCCGCCACAGCAATCGGCCCAATGGGCCCTGCGAAGTCATTGCCTGCCTGCCGCATGATAGTGGCCCAGTGCAATATCGGGTGAAATCGCGCGGTGAAAGCGTTGAGCGGGTGGTCGATGAAGTCGACCTGTCGCCGAGCAACGCCACCAAGGCGACCAGCACGCTGGCTCAAAGCGTCTTCAGCATTGCCGTGAACAAACGCTAGTTCGTTCCGCCTTGATCAGCGCATATGTGGGTTTCGATCCTGCGGCGTTCTCGCTGCGGAGGCTTCGCCACGCGCTGTCGTCGCGCTGAAATAATCGACAGCTATTGTTGTCCAATACAAATCATTCGGCGCCGTTGTGCGCCGAGCGTCGGCGTTTTGCCGAAAGAAAGTTTAGAATGAATACGCAGATATTGAATATGCCGGGACAGTTGTTCCTCGGCACGAATGTTGAAAATGCATTTGCCCAGGGCGGGCGCCGGTTTTCGTCGGCGGCCAAGGCCGTACGCTTTGCCATGGAGCAGGCGGCGCCGGTCAGCCTGCGCGGTGCAATGCTCAAGGTCGAGGGCGAAACGCTCGGACCGGACCAGATCCGGACCCTTCACAGCCAGATGGAAACCATCGGGCAAGCGCGCCGCGCGCGATAGCGCGGCCCGTCGACTTTTAGGCCGCGTGGCTCTTCAGAGCCTCGGCCACCGCGAGCTCGGCCATTGTCAGGGCGGCAGCGCGGGTTCGCGCAGCGGCGATAAAACGGCCGTTGTGGCAAAACGTGGCGCCGGGAACACCGGATACCTTTTCCAGATCCTCATTGACGAGGCCAGCCCAGGCGGCAGGCAGATCTGCACGAAGCTCGAAGCCTTCGCCGCGACGAATGCCTGTTAGGCACCAATCCTTATCGCGCGGATGGACGACGAAGAGCAGATGGTCGGCGCCGGCTTTTTCGATGGCCGGGCGGAACGGCATGCCCATGGGCAATTCCAGAACGCGGCCTGGCCCGGTTGCCTCGATGGCGGCAAGAACCACGCTTTCAGCGCGCAGCTTTGCCGCTGCCCGCTTGACGCCAGCTTCGACGAAGCTGCGCGCCACGGCAAGCGCCTGCATGAAGGCCTTTTCGTCGGCATCGGTATCGGTGTCGTCGAAATCGGGCTTCAGGGTTTCGAGCAGCGAAGAGAGCGACAGGCCGGCGAGGGGGCCCGACGGGCTCTGCGCGCCATTATCGACGAGATCGATCGGCAGAACGAAACTGCCGTCAAAGCTCTCGTGGATGCTGTCCAAATGGTTTGCTGGGGTGCCGAGGGCGGCGATGTAGTCGCGCCCAAAGTGCTTCCAGACGAGACCGAAGGAGCTGTAGGGCTGACCATCGTCGCGGAGGGGCGCGCCGCGCTGGTGATGATCGAAAATATTGGCCGCTGGATCATAGGCACCGCCGACATCGTAGATGATGCGATCGGGGGCTGGGGCGATCCAATCCGGAGCGCGGGTGCGCACGATGCTGGCCTCAGGAAAGAGGCGCGTGAGGATGACGCTCGAGAGCAGTTCATCGGCATGAAATCCGCCAGAATGGGTGACGAGGAACTGGACAGACATGCCGGATTGCCTTGCTTTCGAACGGTAAGGAAGCGTTAGCCTCAGCTAGCCTGCTTCGGGTGTTTGACGCAATGGTATCAAGCCCATAAGCCTTGCATTAACTGGTCTCGAATAACGTTCACGGGCTTATAGGCCCATCGTGCGTGAGCGGCGTTAGACACCCGCTTCAGACTTGATCCCGGGGAAATAAATGGTCAGCCTCAGTTGGGTGACGACAGCAGGCTTTGCTATTATTGCGACGCTCTGTGTGTGCGTGTTCATCAGTATGCGCCATCTCAAATCGCTGGCCTGGCTGGCCGCGACCGCGGTTGCCGCAACGATCCAGACCGTGTTTTTTGCCGTGGCTGCGAACGATATGGCTTCGTCCATCGCCATTTCCATGCTGACGCCAGCCGCATATCTGGCTTTTGGACAATGCATCCGCGAAGCGCTCGGCCAGAAAGACCAACACTGGCGCCTCTATGCCGTGGTCGCCGTTCTGACCTGCCTTGGTGTCGCGTTGCGCCTGGCTGACGTTCCATTCGTCTATCGGACGTCGATTTTTCAGGCCTCCTGCGCCCTCGCGCTTGGCGACTGCCTGTTCAGGCTGTGGAAATACAAGGGGCGTGGGGCCGCGGAATATGCGCTTTGCGTGGTTGTCGGTGGAACTGCGGCAATGTTCGTCTACCGGTTTTTTGCCTATCCGATCATGTTCAGCGTTGGAACGAAATATGTGACGATCAGCGCCAGCGACCATGAGAGAACCACGCTGACAGTGTCGGCAATCTTGTCGGTTGCCGCATTATTCCTCGCATTGGCGCGGATCATCAATGGCGTGATCTACGACTATCGGCGCCTTTCGGAAATGGACAGCCTAACGGGACTTTTGAACCACCAAGCGTTTCATAGGCTCGCAAGTCCAGCGGGCAAAACGGGCGGCAGCGTGATTTTTTGCGATATCGATCATTTCAAATCCATCAACGACCGGTTCGGCCATCTCGCAGGGGACAAGGCTTTGCGTGCCTTTGCCGATCTCCTGAAAGCCAGCGGCTTTGCGGCGGGGCGGCTTGGGGGCGAAGAGTTTGCGCTGATCCTGCCGGACCTCGCTCCCGAAGTGGCGGCGATCGAGGCTGAGCGCCTGCGAATGAAATATGCCGGCATGCGGCACAGCGCCCTGGCAGAGGATGCCCGGGTCACGGCGAGCTTCGGCATTGCGGGATATGAGCCCGGCGAAGAGCCCCGGCGAGCGTTTTCACGCGCGGATGCGGCGCTCTATGCGGCTAAGTCGAGCGGGCGGAACCGCGTGGCTTTGCATGTGGAAGAAGAGACGGCAGCAAGCGCTGCCGCCTGAGGGTCAGGCTGGCTGGCCGAAGCGCTCGTCGAACGCGTAGCCGGCGCCGCGCACAGTGCGGATCGGATCGCTCTCGCGGCCCCGATTGATGGCGCGGCGGAGGCGGCCGATATGGACGTCGACGGTGCGCTCGTCGACATAGACGTCATTGCCCCAGACGCCATCGAGAAGCTGCTCGCGCGAATAGACGCGACCGGGATGGCGCATGAGATATTCGAGGAGGCGGTATTCGGTCGGGCCCAAGTGCACGTCGCGGGTAGAGCGGCGGACGCGATGGGTGGTGCGGTCGAGTTCGAGATCGCCGACCTTGAGCGCTGCCGTTACGAGGTTCGGATTGGCGCGGCGGAGGAGGGCGTGGATGCGGGCGACCAGTTCGGGAACCGAGAAGGGTTTTACCACATAGTCGTCGGCGCCGGTCGAGAGACCCCGGACGCGCTCTTCCTCTTCGCCGCGGGCAGTGAGCATGATGATGGGAATGCGCTGGGTTTCTTCGCGGGCGCGAAGACGGCGGCAGAGTTCGATGCCTGAGATTTCGGGCAGCATCCAATCGAGCAGGATCAGGTCCGGCAGCTTGTCCTGAATGGCGAGCTGGGCTTCGTCGCCGGTTTCGGCCGTGACGACGCGAAAGCCTTCGGCTTCGAGATTATAGCGCAAGAGGATGGCGATATCGCCCTCGTCTTCAACAACGAGAATGGTCGCGGGCATAGGCGTGCTCCATCGATCGGCCTCAACGTCTGGCCGAAAGTCATGGTTCTTGTGGTTTACCCCCACCCGGCCTCCCCCTGAAAGAGGGGGAGGGGAAGGAAGGGTTTACGCTTTGATCTGCGTGCGGTGCAGTTCCTGCACGTCTGCGGTGAGTTGCTTGCCGGTTTGCAGGTAGTAGGCGCGTTCGGCGATGTTGGTCGCGTGGTCGCCGATGCGCTCGAGGTTTTTGGCGCAGAAGAGGAGATGCGTGCAGGTGGTGATGTTGCGCGGATCTTCCAGCATGTAGGTCAAGAGTTCGCGGAAGAGCGAGGTGTGCATGGCGTCGACTTCGTCGTCGCGGTTGCAGACTTCGACGGCGGCTGCCGCGTCGCGATTGGCATAGGCGTCGAGTGAATCCTTGAGCTGACGGAGGACAAGGGCGGTCATGTTCTTGACGCCATTGTAGAAAGTCGGCTGCAGGTTGATGCCTTCGAGCTTGAGCGAACGGCGAGCCAATTGCTTGGCCATATCGCCGACGCGTTCGAGATCGTTGGCGACGTGAACGGCGGTGATGACCGAGCGCAGGTCGCTCGCCATCGGCTGGCGGCGGGCGATCAGGGAGACGGCCATTTCGTCGATCTTGCGCTGCATGTCGTCGATGCGCTGGTCGGCGATGATGGTGAGGTCGGCCAGCTCGCGATCGAGCTTGAGAAGGGCCTTGGTGCCGTTCTCGATGGCGACTTCGACCTGGCCACCCATTTCGGCAATGGTCTGGGCCAGGGTGTTGAGCTCGTCGGTGAAGGACGAGACGATGTGGTCGGACGTGTTGTTATTGGTGGGCATGATGTTGGCTCCTCGTTCCGCGATCAGCCGATGCGGCCCATGATGTAGTCCTGGGTCTGCTTGTTCACCGGATTGGTGAAGATGTCTTCGGTCTGACCCTGTTCGATCAGATTGCCCAGATGGAAGAAGGCGGTGCGCTGGCTGACGCGGGCGGCCTGCTGCATCGAGTGGGTCACGATGACGATGGTGTAGTTTTCGCGCAGTTCGTCGATCAGCTCTTCGATGACGGCGGTGGCGATCGGGTCGAGGGCCGAGCAGGGCTCGTCCATCAGGATCACTTCGGGGCCAACGGCGATGGCGCGCGCGATGCAAAGACGCTGTTGCTGGCCGCCGGAGAGGCCGGTGCCGGGCTCGGCCAGACGATCCTTCACTTCTTCGAAGAGGCCGGCCTTGCGGAGCGATGACACGACGATTTCGTCGAGATCGGTCTTGTTACGGGCGAGGCCATGGATGCGCGGGCCATAGGCGACGTTGTCGTAGATCGACTTGGGGAAGGGATTGGGCTTCTGGAAGACCATGCCGATGCGGGCGCGCAGTTCGACCACGTCCAGATCCTGGGCATAGATGTCCTCGCCATCGAGCTTGATAGTGCCGCCGACCTTGGCGCCTTCGATGGTGTCGTTCATGCGATTGATGCAGCGCAGGAAGGTCGACTTGCCGCAGCCCGATGGCCCGATGAAGGCGGTGACGGCGCGGTCAGGAATGTCGATCGAAATGCCGTGCAGGGCTTGCTTGGCGCCATAGTGGACGGTGACGTCGCGGGCGGTCAGGCGGATAGGGCGGTCAAGCACGTCAGTCGGGTTCATAGCGGAGTCCAGGTTCTGGGAGGTCTTCTTTACCTTGCCGGCAAGCATATCCATTTGGATCACACTCCTTAAGCGCGCTTTTCAAGGCGGGAGCGGAGATAGATCGCCACGCCGTTGAGCAGGATCATTACCCCAAGCAGCACCATGATGGCGGCTGCGGTGCGGGGCTCGAAGAAATTGCGGTTTTCATTGCCCTGCCAGAGATAGATCTGGACGGGAAGGGCGGCGGCCTGATCGAGCGGGGTCGCGGGGACCGACGCCACGAAGGCCTTCATGCCGATGAGCAGCAGTGGTGCGGTTTCGCCAAGGGCATGGGCGACGCCGAGAATGGTTGCCGTGAGGATCGACGGAAAGGTCACCGGCAGGACGTGGTGGAACACCATCTGGGTTTTCGAGGCACCCATGCCGAGCGCTGCCTGGCGCAGGGCCGGGGAGACGCCCATCAGCGCTCCACGGGTGGCGATGATGATGGTGGGAAGGGTCATCAGCGTCAGCACCAGGCCGCCAACGAGCGGGGCGGAGATCGGCAGGTGGAACCAGTTGATGAACACCGCGGCGCCGAGGAGACCGAAGACGATCGAGGGGACGGCCGCGAGGTTGTTGATATTGACCTCGATGAGATCGGTGAGGCGCGATTTTGGCGCGAACTCTTCGAGATAGATGGCTGCGGCAACGCCGATCGGAACGGCGAGGACGACAACGATCAGCATCATCCAGAGCGTACCGACAAAGGCGCCGAGGAGACCAGCGGAAGCAGGCGCTGAGCGGCTATCGACATTGGTGAAGATCGACCAGGCAAAACCATTGGTGATGGTGCCGTTTTCTTCGAAGATGTCGATCAGGCCACGGGTTGGCGCCGAAAGCTGCTGTTGGGTATCACCAAGCGAGCGATCGATATTGCCCTTGACCCAGTTGGCCGTATTGGCCGAGGCGAGCACATCGACTTCGACGGTCTGGCCGAGGAGCGAGGGATCGCTGACGAACTTTTCGCGAATGGCGTGGCGGGCATTGGTTTCGGGGATCGCGAGAAGTTCGCGGCTCGTAATGTCGTAGCCTTCCGGGAGCGCCTTGCGAAGCGAGGCTTCGACAATGGTGTTCCAGTTGAGGAGCGCAACTTCGCGCTGCCACTTGAGGCTTGCGGCATTGAACTCGGCTTCCGAGGCGAAATCGGCGCGGGCAGGTGCCGGGCCAACGTCGATCACAGCCGGATCATAGGTGACGGCCAGGTGGACGTTGGACTGGATGAATGCCGGGATGCCCTTGCGGAACACATCGACGAACAGCAGGGCCACGAAGCCGAGGGCAAGAGCGATGGCGGCGATGCCAAGGCCGCGGAAGATCTGCTCATTCAGGTGACGGCGGCGAAGGCCGGACCGGACAAGCTTGCGGCGATCGGCGCTGGCGCTCGAGGACGTCTGAATATCGGTAGCCATTTTATTCGTACTGCTCCCGGAAGCGGCGCACGATGTAGAGCGCGAAGATGTTGAGGCAGAGGGTCACGACGAAGAGCGTCAGGCCCAGAGCAAAGCCGACCAGGGACTGCGGGCCGGTGAAATCGGTATCGCCGGTGAGCTGGTTGACGATCGAGACTGTGATGGTCGAGACGGGCTCGAGCGGATTGCCGCGAAGGATGGGCGCGTTACCGGCCGCAAGCACCACGATCATGGTTTCGCCGATGGCGCGGCTGACGGCGAGAAGGAAGGCGCCGACGATGCCGGGAAGGGCGGCGGGCAGAAGGACGTTGCGGATCGTCTCGGACTGCGTCGCGCCAAGGCCATAGGCACCATCGCGCAGGGTGCGCGGCACCTGGTTGAGGATGTCATCGGAAAGGGACGAGACGAAGGGGATGATCATGATGCCCATGACCACGCCCGCCGTGAGCGCCGAAGTGGCGCTGACCTGAAGGCCGATGGCATTGCCGACATCGCGGAGGAAGGGACCGACCGTGACGAGGGCGAAGAAGCCGAAGACGATTGTCGGAATACCGGCGAGGATTTCGATTAGCGGCTTGGCAACGGCACGGAGCGATTTTGGGGCATATTGGCTGAGATAGATGGCAGCCATCAGGCCGACCGGAACGGCGACCAGCATGGCGATGGCCGTGATCATCAGCGTGCCCGACAGAAGCGGCAGGAGGCCATACTGACCGTGATTGGTGCCGCCAGCATTGTTGGGGGCCCAGACGGTGCCGAAGAAGAAGTCGATCGGGTTGATGAAGGTGAAGAACTTGAACGCTTCGGTGACGAGCGAGGCGACGATGCCGACCGTGGTCAGAATGGCAACGGCGGAGCAAGCGAGCAGCAGAATATTGACCGCGCGCTCAACCTGATTGCGAGCGCGGAGGCGCGCCGTGATCTGGGAGCGGGCATAGAGGAGGCCAGCGCCGCCCGCCACGATGGCAAGGATCAGCGAACCGGCAAAGGTGATGAAATTGAACGAGCGCAGCGCATCGCCGGCGGCCTGTTCATAGGGGGCCAGTTCACCGGTCACGCCATAGCCGGAGGCCAGGGAATTGATGCGGTTGATGGCATTGTTGAGGCCCATCTGATCAAGCGACATGACGGTGTCGGTCGGGATCAGTGAGACAGTGTAATTGCGGGTGATATCGCCGCCGAACCAAGCCCAGAGCAGCACGACGGCCAGCGCGGGCAGCATGGCCCAAAGGGCGGTGAAGGTGCCGTGATATTGCGGACGGGAGTGAACGGTCACGCCATTGGTCGTGACGAGGTTGCGGCTCCTCGACCAGCCGGTCTGATAGGATATGCCTAGGATGACGAGCAGTACGCCGGCTACGACCAGAGCATTCATCGATGCGCTCCCGCGGGAAAACGAAAGAACGGGCCGCACCGGGAAGGTGCGGCCCGCAATGGTCTCTTACTGAGCAGCGCCAGCTTCGAAAGAAGCGAGGACTTCAGCAGTCTTGTCAGCCGGCTGCGGGATCAGGCCAGCAGCTTCAAGGATGCCGCCTTCGCCCGAAACGCCTTCGGAGAGGAAGAACTGAACGTAGTCTTCGATGCCAGGGATGGTGCCGATGTGCTGGCCCTTGACGTAGAAGAACAGCGGGCGCGAGACGGGGTATTCGCCGTCAGCAACGGTTTCCTTGGAGGGGGTCACGCCGTTCACGGTCGCAACCTTGAGCGAGTCGGTGTTCTGTTCGTAGAACGAGAGACCGAAGACGCCGACGGTGTTCGGATCCGAGTTCAGGCGAGCCAGGGTCTCGGTGTAGTCGCCCGAGATTTCGATGACCACGTCCTGACGGAAGGTGGTTTCAGCGGCCTTGATTTCGTCTTCGGAAAGACCTTCTGGAGCGCCAGCTTCCTTGAAGCCTGCGGTCACGACCTTTTCCTGGAAGACTTCACGGGTGCCGTGGTTCGACGCTGGGATAGCGAGCGAGATCGGCTGGTTCGGGAGCGACGCGTCGATTTCGTTCCAGGTCTTGTAGGGGTTGTCGACGAGAGCGCCGTCAACGACGACCTTGGCGGCAATGGCCTTGTAAACCTGGAGCGGGGTGAGGGCGAAATCAGCGCCCGAAGCGGCAGAGGCGAAGACGATGCCGTCGAAGCCGAACTGGACTTCGCGGATATCGGTCACGCCGTTGGTGGTGCAGACTTCACGTTCCGCATCCTTGATCTGGCGCGACGCATTGGCGATGTCGATGGTGTTTTCACCAACGCCTTCGCAGAACTGCTTGAGGCCGCCACCGGTGCCGCCGGAGCCGACGACCGGCGTCTTGAATTCTGGGAAGGCGGCGCTGAATTCTTCAGCAACGATCGAAGCGAAGGGCAGAACCGTCGACGAGCCGGCGATCTGGATGGTGTCGCGCGACTGGGCGAAAGCACCGGTGGTGCCGAAGGCGGCGAGTGCGATAACGGCGGCGCTTGCGAAAAGTGCGGTCTTCATGAAAGTTCCCTTTCGGAAATTCGGTTCTTAGACATGGCCAGCCATGCTTGCGGCCGTCCTGTGACGCGGCAGACCATATTGTCGCCCAGCGACGGTTTTATTGCATTGGCGTGACTGGTTTGTGACAGTGCAAACCGATGTTTTTGAAGGTGAAATCCGACAATTTCGGTTTTGTGACAGCTTTTGTGACGCTGTTTTGTGACTCGGCCTGCAAGGTTTTCACCGAGGCGCTGATCCCGACCTTAGCGGGGAATTGTGACAGTTGACCAAGGGTCAGCGCAGGAGCGGCCGGAGGTCGGACTGGATCTTGCGCATGAGCGGCAGGAAGCTCGCAATCATGCGCGATGTCGAGGCGCGGGCGGTTTGGGCGCCGATATTCACCGCTGCTATGACTTTGCCGGAGGAATTGTAGAGCGGCACGGCAATGGAGCAGAGACCGAGCTCGAGCTCCTGATCGATGACAGCAAAACCCTGGGCGGCGACGACCGCGAGTTCCGTGGTGATCGATGGGAGGTCGGCCTTGGTGCGGCTGGTATAGGCCATGAGGCGCGAGCGATCGAGAATGGTTGCGGCCTCCTCGAGTGGCAGGGCAGCGAGGAGAATGCGGCCCATCGACGTGCAATATGCGGGAAGGCGCGCGCCGGGGCCGAGATTGATCGACATGACGTGGCGGGTCGAGGCGCGGGCAACGTAGAGAATGTCGGTGCCATCGAGGACAGCAGCGGAAGTGCTCTCGCCGGTCGCGACCGAGAGTTCTTCGAGGAAGGGCTGAATCATCTGCGGCAAGGTGTTGGCCGCAAGGTAGAAATGGCCAAGGTTTAGGACGCGTGGCGTCAGCTGGAAGAACTTGCCGTCATAGGTGGCATAGCCGAGGTGGACGAGCGTCAGGAGGCAGCGTCGGGCCGTGGCGCGTTCGAGGCTGGTGCGGGCCGCGACTTCGGTGATCGACATGCGCGTATGGGCTTCGTCGAAGCACTCGATGACAGCGAGGCCGCGCGCCAGGCCATGAATGATGTCGCCGTCGCGCATGGGGGCCTCATTGGTGGATTTACCTGAGGTGACATGAATGGCGCGGGAAGGGAAGGGGCGGTGGAACGGGGCAAGCTGATCTGGGTTTAGGCAGTTGAACGGACAGGCGAATTGGCGTCTGCGGCAATGGAATATCGGGCGGCATCTTGCAGAACGGCGAGGACTTCCCATTTTCGTTGCGAATGGAGGACTGCAATGACCTATGATCGCGTTTCAGCCCAGTACGATATCGAGAAGAAATCGCTGGTCGTGGCCTATGTGCTCTGGTTTTTCCTGGGCTATGTCGGCGTACACCGGTTCTATCTCGGCAGGCCGATCAGCGGCCTGATGATGTTCGGGTTCTCGGCCGTGGTGTTCCTTTTGACGCTGGTGTCCTTCGGCTTTCTCGGCTTCCTGTGGTTCCTCGTTGGCCTCTGGTGGTTGATCGACGCGCTGCTGATCCCCGGCATGGCCGCCGGCCGCAATACGCGCATCGCCGACCGGGTGTTTGGGCGCCGCTAAGGCTGATTGAAACCAGTAGAGCTAGTGAACGTCATCGACCGGGCCTTGTGTCCGGTCGTTTCGCTTCGGGCGGGAATGAAAATGTGGTGCGCCCAGAGGGACTTGAACCCCCAACCAGACCGTTATGAGCGGTCGGCTCTAACCAATTGAGCTATAGGCGCGTTGCGTGCCTCTTAGCAGGGTCGGGGCCGCTGTCAAAGGGGGAAGAGGACAGGCTTGTGTCCTTTTCCCGAGCGCGCTAATTTGCGGAACGGTCTGCAGTTCACCGAGGCGTCGCCGTCCCCAAGAGGGAAGCTAAACCTGCGTTCAAATAGAATTCGACGACACCTTGTGCCTCGTCGAAAGCCGGTGACCATCGAGCCGCCCCCATGCGGTTGAGGCATGTTCAGCAAGGATGTGTCATGTCGCGCGAAATTCACGCACTCACGATTTCGGATCTGTCTTCATTTGCCCGCGCCTTGCGGGACGGTCTTGCCAAGCGCGAGGCGCCGCCGAGCCATGTCGAGATGCTCAATCTTCTGAGCAAGTCGGCAGGGTATCGAAACTATCAGCATTTTCGGGCGCAGGAGGAGCGGCAGAGCGAGGCGCCTCGGCCCGAGCCGGTCGATCATGACTTGATCGAACGGGTGGCCCGGCATTTCGATGGCGCTGGGGTATTGATGCGCTGGCCGGCCAAGAACAGCCTGCAACCGCTTTGCCTTTGGGCTCTGTGGAGCCGGATCGAAGCGGGGCGGACCTATTCGGACGCGGAGATGACGGCGCTGCTCAATCGCTGGGCGAGTTTTGGCGATCATGCGCTGTTGCGGCGGGCGCTTGTCTCGCTGGGGTATGCCGTGCGCAGCAAGGACGGGCGGATTTATCGCCGGATCGAGCAGAAGCCGCCGGCGGAATTGTCGCCGCTGTTGCGCAGGGTGATGAGAACGCAGGAAGCTGTCTAGGCGGTTTTCTTGACGCCACGCTGGTAGGCGATCTTGGCGGCAAGATTGCCCATGCCCTGAGATTCGCTGAGCTTTACGGTCATCAATCCGGTGGCCTGGCTGCTCATGGATTGGACCTGCGCGAGAGCGGCGGTGCGCTTCTCGCGGTAGTACTTCATCTGCTCATAGCGCGACATCTGGGAGATGGTGCTGATACTGGCCATGGAGAAACCATGGCAAGAAATGGTTAGCCGGCCCTTAATGCTGCATGACGACGAGGCCGGCGGCGGCGGCCATCATGGCGCCGGCGGTCTTGTTAAGACGGCCCAGAGCCTTTTCGCTGCGGAACATGTCGCGGGCGGCTGAGGCGAGCCAGGCATAGCCGCAGCCGATCATCAGCAGAACCACGACGACGATGGCGGTGAGCTCGATGAAGGCGATGGGGTTCATCTGATCGAGCGGGATCACCGTCGGCAGGATGGCAAGGTAAAAGACGATGGTCTTGGGATTGCCCATGGTGAGCGAGAAGCCGGCGAGGAAGGTTTTGAGCGGGGCTTCGCTCTTGGGCTTCATCTGCTCGGCGCCGGGTTTGGCGGTCCAGAATTTGTACGCGATGTAAAGAAGATAGGCGGCGCCGGCCCAGCGGATGATGACGAAGACCGGGCCAAACCAGGTAGCGATGGCCGCAAGGCCGAAGACGGCGAAGACGAAATAGACGAGATCGCCGGCCAGAATCCCTAGGACCATGGGGAAGGCGCCCTTGAAACCGCCGCCCAGGGCCCGTGCAACGACGGCCGCAACGCCGGGGCCAGGCACGAGCACGGCAATGGCATAGGCAAGGGTGAAGGCGGCGAGCGTGAAGAGGTCCATGGGGCAGTCCGGCAAATGATGCCGGACACTACTCCCGCGCCCGGGGCTTGACCAGTGGGGCGGTTGACGCCCGCGCTGGCCGCGCTATCTTATGGGCATCGTAACTCGACCGGATGGTGCCGAATGGAACGCTTCTCCACTGCAATGCCGACCTGCCTTGCTCTTGGAGAACATCTTGTCCATGCCCGTTTCCGTAACGATTGCGAACCTGTCCTATACCGGCCCTGACGGCCACAAACTTTTTTCTGATCTCGATCTGACCTTTGGCCCGGGCCGCACAGGCCTTGTGGGGCACAATGGTGTGGGCAAGACCACGCTGCTGCGGTTGATCGCGGGCGAACTGACGCCCAGCTCCGGCACGATCAGCGGTACCGGGCGTCTGGGCGTTTTGCGCCAGCAGGTGCAGCCGCGCGAAGGCGAGACTATCGCCGATATCTTCGGGGTGCGCGCGGCGCTGGCTTTGCTGGCCAAGGCGGTCAGCGGTTCTGCCGATGTGGATGAACTGGCCGAGGTCGATTGGACGCTCGAGGCGCGGCTCGAGGCGGCGTTGGCGCAGTTGGGTCTGCCGGTGACGGCGGAAACGCCGCTCTCGACGCTGTCGGGTGGGCAGCGGACGCGGGCTGCGCTGGCGGCTTTGGTTTTTGCCGAGCCGGACCTGATCCTTCTCGATGAGCCGACCAACAATCTCGATGTCGAGGGGCGAGAGGCAGTCGCGGGCTTGCTGAAGGGCTGGCGCGGTGCGGCGGTGGTCGTGAGTCACGATCGGGGCTTGCTCGAGGAAGTTGATGCGATTGTTGAGCTGACGACCCTTGGCGCCAAGACCTATGGCGGCGGGTGGAGCCACTATCGCGAGCGCAAGGCGTTGGAGCTACAGGTGGCCGAGCGGGATCGCGATGTCGCCGAGCGGCAGGTGCGCGATGTGGCGCGCAAGGCGCAGGAGGCGCGGGAGAAGCAGGCCCAGCGCGATGCCGGCGGGCGCCGAAAGGCGGCCAAGCGCGATATGCCGAAAATCATGATAGGCGGTCTGAAGCGTCGTGCGGAGGAGACGGCCGGTGGGCTCGATACTCTGGCCGAGAAAATGGCTGGCGCAGCGCAGGAACAGGCCGCAGCCGCGCGGGCGAAAATCGAGGTTTTGACGCCATTTGCAGTGAAGCTGGCGCCAAGCAGTCTGCCGCAGGGCAAGGTGGTGTTGCGGGCCAGGGCGCTGAGCGGAGGGTATGAGCCTGAGGCGCCGGTGATCCGCGGGGTGGACCTTGAGATTATTGGGCCGGAGCGGGTGGCCGTGGTGGGGCCGAATGGTTCGGGCAAGACGACGCTGATCAAACTACTGACGGGCGAGCTTAAGCCTTTTGCCGGGTCGGTGGAGCTTGGCGGGCCAATGGCGCTGCTCGACCAGCAGGTGGGGCTCTTGGATCGGACGGAGAGCATTGTCGAGAATTTCCGGCGGCTCAATCCCGAGAGTTCGGAGAATGATTGCCGGTCGGTGCTGGCGGCTTTCGGGTTCCGGGCGGATGCGGCGCTGCAACTGGCGGGCACGCTGAGCGGTGGCGAGATGCTGCGGGCCGGGCTCGCGGCCGCGCTCGGCGGCAAGACGCCGCCGATGCTGCTGGTACTCGATGAACCGACAAACCATCTGGATGTCGAGGCAATCGAGAAGATCGAAGCAGGGCTGCGGGCCTATGATGGCGCGCTGCTGGTCATCAGCCACGATGCGGTATTTTTGGAGAATATCGGGATGACGCGGGAGGTGCGGCTGACCCCCACCTAACCTCCCCCTGGCAGGGGGAGGGACGGATTGGGGAAGTTACGGCAGTCGCGCCAGCCGCTCGGTCAGCAGATCGTAGAAGCGATCGGCGTTGCCGGAGCGGATGTAGGTGGCGTTTTTGGGTTTGTCGGTGACGTGCCAGTAGTCGGTGACGGTCATGCCGATCGTGAGCTCGCTTGTCGTTTCGATAGTCACGTTGCACTCGCGGCCTTCGAAGATGGTGGGGTCGATGAGGCAAGCGATGACGGTGGGGTCGTGGAGGGGGGCGCCGTCCCAGCCGTATTTCTTGAGATCGAAACCTTCGGAGAAGGTCAGCATGTCATAAACGGCTTGGCCGGACTTGTTGCCAATGGCCTTGATAGCGTTGAGGCGGGCGGGGGTCGACTGCATCTGGTGAGTGACGTCGAGCGGCAGGACGGTGAGCTTGATGCCGCTCCGGAACACGATATCGGCCGCGTCGGGGTCCACATAGATGTTGAATTCGGCCGCCGGGGTGATGTTGCCGACTTCGAAATAGGCGCCGCCCATCATGACGAGTTCGGCGACGCGCTCGGCGATGCGCGGCTCCTTGACGAGGGCCATGGCGATATTGGTCAGGGGCCCGAGTGTGCAAAGGGTGATCGATTTGGGCTCGGCGCTCATCAGTGCATCGATGATGTAATCGACGCCGTGCTGGGGCTGGAGCTCTATCTTGGGGGCTGGAAGGTCGGGGCCGTTGAGACCGGTGTCGCCGTGAACGTGCTCAGCGGTGACGAGGGTGCGGCGCATCGGGCGGGAGCAGCCGGCATAGACGGGGACATCGGGGCGGCCGGCGAGTTCTACGATCTTGCGGGCATTGGTGGCGTTGTGGTGAAGGCCGACATTGCCAGCGACCGCGACGACGCCCACGACCTCGAAATCCTCCGGGGATGCCAGCGCGAGGAGAATGGCGACGGCGTCGTCCTGACCTGGATCGGTGTCAATGATGATCTTGCGCGGCATGGTCTGTCCCTGAAAGCGAAGCGAAAACAAGGGGACATTAGCTGGCGGAGCGGCAATGGTCGACTATCTGGAACAACGGGGGGAGCGTGACGTTGTAGGTGCATAATTTCCAGCACCCAGAAAGAGATCATGCGCACAGGGCCTGCAGGCGAAGACATGGACGAAAGCCAATTCGAGCGCGTGCTCAACAATGCCGCGCGACTCGCGGTGGTGGCGATTGGCGTCGTCGTGCTCCTATTCGTGCTGCAGGCTGGGCAGGTTTTTCTTGCGCCGGTTACCCTCGCGATCGTCATGGGTCTGATGTTTGGGCCGGTTGCGGATCGACTGGAAGCCATCGGCATTCCGCCGGCGCTGTCGGCCGCCGTCGTTGTGCTGTTGCTGCTCGCAATCATTGCGTCGGGCATCGTGCTCTTTGCATTGCCGCTGAGTGAATGGGTGGCACGGGCGCCGCTCATCTGGGACAAGCTGCAGGGCCAGTTGGCTAATCTCAAGGAGCCGATGGAGAGCCTTTCAGGGCTGCAGACGCAGATCACCGAAATCTTCGGCGGTGGCGCGGCGATGAGCGTCAATGTCGAGGATGGAAGCGCCATGGCGAGCGTTGCCATGCTTGCGCCAGCGCTTTTGGCGCAGATCCTGATTTTTCTCGCGAGCCTCTATTTCTTCGTCGCGACACGCGACCATATCCGCATCTCGGTGCTGGCGCTTTGCGTGACGCGGCGGATGCGGTGGCGCACGGCCCATGTATTCCGAGACGTCGAGGCCAAGGTCAGCCGGTTCCTCCTCTCCATCACGTTCATCAATGCCTGCGTCGGCATTGCCGTAACGACGGTGATGTGGCTGATCGGAATGCCATCGCCCATCCTCTGGGGCGCGCTCGCCGCGGTGCTGAATTACATCCCCTATGTGGGACAGGGCACGATGATCCTGATCCTCCTGGCAGTTGGTCTCGGCACGCAAACCGAGCTGCAGCACATCCTCATGCCGGCACTTTGCTATATGGGCATCAACTTCATCGAAGGGCAGATCGTGACGCCGCATTTCATCGGCCGCACGATGACGCTCAACCCCTTCATCATCTTTCTCTCGATCACCTTCTGGCTTTGGGCCTGGGGCCCGGTGGGTGGGCTCGTCGCCGTTCCGACCCTGTTGATTGCGACGTCCATCCTGACGCATGCGCTGCCGAGCAAGCCGGTCAAGCCCAAGCGGCCGGTGCGGCGCACGCGCTATATGAGCGAACGCGAGGTGGTGCTGGCCAATGCTGCGCAGGCGATCCACGAGCAGAAGGAAGAGGCCGAAGACGGCAACGAAAAGCGCAAGCAGGAACGGCTGGAGCCGCCGGACGGCACAGCGCCGACTGGCGTCGAGGCATCGAGCTAGTTTCTTCCGCGCGTGGCTCGTCTGCGTGCAGCCGCCTTGACGGCGCAGGGCCTGCGGCACAAGTGTCTCCCCTAAACGTGCCTTTGGGGGAATAGAATCATGGCGGGTGAAGCAGTGGCGCAGGCCGCAGAAGCGGCACACCACGGGATCGACCTTTTCCCCATCGTTGCCTTGCTGGCAGCCGGAGTTATTGCCGTTCCGATCTTTCGCCGGATCGGGCTTGGGTCCGTTTTGGGCTACCTGGCGGCGGGGCTTTTGCTCGGGCCGTCGGGCATCGGGTTGATCCGCGATCCCGCCTCGGTGTTGCAATTGGCCGAGCTTGGCGTCGTGATGTTTCTCTTCATCATCGGGCTCGAAATGGAGCCCAGCAAACTTTGGGCGCTGCGCAAGCAGATCTTTGGGCTGGGCGTTATTCAAGTCGTGAGTTGCGGATTGCTGCTGACCGGGGTGGGCGTCGTCCTTGGGTTTTCGCCCGTTGTCGCCTTCATTTTCGGCATGGGCTTCGTGCTGACATCGACGGCCATCGTCATGCAGATCTTGGGCGAGCGGGGCGAACTTGCGAGCGAGGGTGGACAGAAGATGGTCTCCATTCTTCTCCTCGAAGATCTCGCGATCGTGCCGCTGCTCGCCATCGTGGCGCTCTTGGCGCCGACGGGCGAGGACCAGTCGACGGTGACGCGATTGATCGGAGTCGCTGGCGCGATCGGCGCGATCCTTTTGCTGATCTGGCTTGGGCGCCGCGTGATGAACCCCTTCTTTGCGGTTTTGGCCTCGGTCAAGGTGCGCGAAGTAATGACTGCGGCGGCGCTGCTGGTGGTTTTGGGCGCGGCGCTGCTGTTTCAGGTTAGCGGTCTCTCTATGGCCATGGGCGCGTTCCTAGCCGGTGTGCTGCTCTCGACCTCGGCCTTTCGGCATCAGCTTGAAGCGGATGTGGAGCCGTTCCGCGGGCTTCTCTTGGGGTTGTTCTTTCTGGCGGTCGGCATGTCGCTCGATCTCGCGACGGTGTCGGACAATTGGCAGATTATCGCGACCTGTGTCGTGCTGTTCATGGCGATCAAGGCGATCGCGATCTATGTCATTGCGCGGGTGTTGAAGTCGGACCATGGCGAGGCGCTGGAGCGCGCGGTGCTGATGGGGCAGGGCGGCGAATTCGCCTTCGTGCTCTACACGACCGCTGTTTCGGCCGGAATCATCGACGCGCCAAGCAATGCGATTTTTACCGCGACCGTCATCATTTCAATGGTGGTGACGCCGTTTGCGCTAATCCTGATGCGCCGGGTCATGCCCAAGAAGGTCGTGTCGTTCGACGGCATCGAAAGGGCCAATGGGCTGTCGAGCCGCGTGCTGATCATCGGTTTCGGCCGCTTTGGCCAAATCGCCAGCCAGCCTCTCTTGGCGATGCACCACTCGGTCTCGATCATCGACAACGACACGGAAATGATCCGTGCTGCAGCTTCAATCGGGTTCAAGGTCTATTATGGTGATGGCACGCGTCTCGACGTGTTGCGCGCTGCGGGCGCCGGGACGGCCGATCTGATCCTTCTTTGCACCGACGACAAGGCACAGACCAACCGGATCGCCGAATTGGTACGGGATCAGTTCCCATTGGCGCGGGTAATGGCGCGCGCTTATGATCGTCAGCACGGCATCGAACTTCTGAGGGCAGGGGTCGAGTATCAGATCCGCGAGACCTTCGAATCGGCCGTCGCATTCGGCGGTGAAGCGGCGGAAATGCTCGGCGCCAGCGAGGAAGAAGCGCACGAAGTGATCGAGGGCGTGCGTGAGCGCGACCGTCGCCGGTTTGAACTGCAGTTCAACGGCGAGGACTGGCGCAACCTTGGACGGCTTCTCCTCAGCAATGCCGAGGATCAGGCCCGCGAAAGCGGAATTACCGTTTCAGAACAAAACGCTGAGGAGGCAGTCGCACAATCGACGCCTCGTACAAGTAACTAATTTCCCTGCCCTTCGAGGGGGCTTTCCGATGCACAAATTAAGTGCAAGAGTGATGCTTCTAGAGGGGAACATCGTCATGAACACTGGATTGCGATATGCCGCAAAAGCCGATCGTCTACGATGCTCCGACGCCAGAGCCCCGCGCCACTACCGTTGAAGCGATTCAAGCCGAGATCCTTGAAAGGCTGATCTATTCAGTCGGCAAGGACCCGATTGTCGCTCGCCCGCATGACTGGCTGCGCGCCGCGATCCTCGCTGTTCGCGACCGGATCATGGACCGCTGGATGGAGAGTTCTCGCGAGACGTGGCGGACTTCGCACAAGCGAGTCTATTATCTCAGCCTTGAATTCCTGATCGGCCGGCTCATGCGCGATGCGATGAGCAATGTGGGCCTGATGGAGCCGGTGGCGCAGGCGCTCAAGAACCTCAATGTCGATCTCGGCGACCTGATCAATCTCGAGCCCGATGCGGCGCTGGGCAATGGCGGTCTCGGCCGTCTTGCGGCCTGTTTCCTTGAGTCCATGTCGTCGCTGAAAATCCCGGCTTACGGCTATGGCATTCGCTATGTGCACGGGCTGTTCCGGCAGGAAATGAGCGAGGGCTGGCAGGTCGAATTGCCTGAAGACTGGCTCGCTCACGGCAATCCTTGGGAATTCGAGCGCCGCGAAAGCGCCTATGAAGTCGGCTTTGGCGGTCATGTCGAGCCGGTGACCGATGCCGACGGCACCGTGCGCCAGGAATGGCGACCGAATGAGCATCTGCTTGCGGTGGCCTATGATACGCCGATCGTTGGCTGGCGCGGTTCGCGCGTCAACACGCTGCGGCTCTGGAGCGCCCAGCCGATCGATCCGATCCTGCTCGACAAGTTCAACTCGGGCGACCATATCGGGGCGCTTGAAGAAAGCTCGCGCGCAGAAGCGATTACCCGGGTTCTCT
>NZ_LMLO01000024.1:387516-556199 GCF_001421945.1 Devosia sp. Leaf64
TCTTCTTCTCCTGCGCATCGCTCCAGGACATCGTTCGCCGGCATCTTCAGCAATATGGCGATCTCGGTTCGCTGCCGGACAAGGTCGCGATCCAGCTCAACGATACCCACCCCGCCATTTCCGTGGCCGAGCTCATGCGCATTCTCGTCGATGAGAATGGCCTGAAGTGGGAAGAGGCATGGAAGCTGACCAAGGGCACGTTTGGTTACACCAACCACACGCTTCTGCCCGAGGCGCTCGAAAGCTGGCCGGTGGCGCTGCTCGAGCGGTTGCTGCCGCGGCACATGCAGATCGTCTACCAGATCAACGCTGCGGTTTTGACCGAAGCGCGGGCCAAGGCGTCATTCAGCGACCAGCAGGTCGCCAATGTATCGCTGATCGACGAGCATGGCGGGCGCCGCGTCCGCATGGGGCAGTTGGCCTTCGTCGGCTCGCACTCGATCAATGGCGTGTCCGCGCTTCATACCGAACTCATGAAGCAGACGGTTTTTGCCGATCTGCACAAACTCTATCCAGAGCGCATCAACAACAAGACGAACGGCATCACGCCGCGGCGCTGGTTGATGCAGTGCAATCCCGGGCTGACCAAGCTCATCACCGAGCGCATCGGCCCCGAATTCCTCGACGACATCGAGAAGCTGCATCAGCTCGACGCCCATGCGCAGGATCCCGGTTTCCAGAAGCAGTTTGCGGCCGTCAAGCACGCGAACAAGGAGCGGCTGGTCAAGCTCATCAAGGACCGTGTCAACGTCAAGGTTTCGGCCGACGCGCTGTTCGACGTGCAGATCAAGCGCATCCACGAATACAAGCGGCAATTGCTCAACATCATTCACGCCGTGGCGCTCTATGATGAAATCCGGGCGCATCCGGAACGGAACTGGGTGCCACGCGTCAAGATTTTCGCGGGCAAGGCGGCGCCGAGCTACTGGAATGCCAAGCTGATCATCAAGCTGATCAACGACGTGGCGCGCGTGATCAACAATGATCCGGCGGTGCGCGGGCTCCTCAAGGTGGTGTTCCTGCCCAATTACAATGTCAGTCTCGCCGAACTGATCGTGCCGGCGGCCGATCTGTCTGAGCAGATTTCGACTGCGGGCATGGAGGCTTCGGGCACCGGCAACATGAAGTTCATGGCCAATGGCGCCTTGACCATCGGCACGATGGACGGCGCCAATGTCGAAATGCACAAGGAAGTCGGGGACGACAACATCTTCATCTTCGGTCTTACGACCGAGCAGGTGGATGAAAAGCGGGCGAAGGGCGAGGCACCGGCTGAGGTGCTCCAGAGCACGCACCGGCTGCGCGAGGCGCTCGACGCGATCTCCTCGGGTGTCTATTCGCCGGACGATCCGAACCGCTATCGCGATCTGATCGGCGGGCTGCGCGACCATGACTGGTTCATGGTGGCCCGCGATTTCGACGCCTATTGGGACGCTCAGGCCAAGGTCGAGAAAACCTGGCTCGACCGCTCGCGCTGGGATGCCATGGCCATCCGAAACACTGCCAATGTGGGCTTCTTCTCGTCCGACCGGACCATCAGGCAATATGCCCATGACATCTGGGATGTGCAGACGGCTTGAAAAATAAGTCAGGCCGCGGATCGAATTTCGCTCTGCGGCCTTACCGAATGACGACCACCTGAATGAATTTGGCTGGTCATGGGGGGATGCAAGGCGTGGCAAAAGAAGCTTGGCAGGCTGAGGGCAGGGATATCGAAGACATCGTGGCGGGTCGCCACGGCAATGCCTTCGGCGTTCTCGGACTGCACGAGATAGGCGGGGACTGGGTGCTGCGCGCCTTTATTCCGCATGCGGAGTCAGTCGAGGCCTTCACGCTCGACGACAAGCCGCTCGGCAATCTTTATCCCCGGCATGGCGGTGGTTTTTTCGAAGGCAAGGTGAGCATCGACGCGCGCCAGCCGATCCGGTTCGAGGCCAAGAACGCCGGCGGCGTCTGGACGGTGTTCGATCCGTTTTCCTTCGGCCCCGTGCTTGGGCCGATGGATGATTATTATATCAAGGAAGGCAGCCACCTCAGACTCTTCGACAAGCTCGGCGCGCACGAGATGGAATTCGAGGGCATCCACGGGACGCATTTTGCGGTGTGGGCGCCCAATGCGAGACGCGTTTCCGTCGTCGGGCCGTTCAACCAGTGGGATGGCCGCCGTCACCCGATGCGCAATCGCGATGGGATCTGGGAAGTCTTCATCCCGGTTCTGGGCACTGGGACGATCTATAAATATGAAATTGTCGGCGCCGACGGGCAGGTCTTGCCACTAAAGGCCGATCCGATGGCGCGGCAGGCTGAACTGCGGCCGCGCAATGCTTCGGTCGTGCCTGATCCGACGCCGTTTACGTGGACAGACGATCGCTACATGGAAGAACGGGCGAAGCGCGATTGGCGCCGCTCGCCCATGTCGATCTATGAAGTGCATTTGGGATCATGGCGGCGGCGGCCGGATGGCTCGTTCATGAGCTATGACCAGCTTGCCGAGCAGCTTGTGCCCTATGCCGCTGATATGGGTTACACCCATCTCGAATTCATGCCGGTCAGCGAGCATCCCTATGATCCGAGTTGGGGCTATCAGCCGACGGGTATGTTTGCTCCGACGGCGCGCTTTGGCGATCCGGCTGGATTTGCGCGGCTGGTGAACGCAGCGCATGAGGCGGGGCTCGGGGTCATTCTCGATTGGGTGCCAGCGCATTTCCCGACCGACGAATTCGGCTTGGCGCATTTTGACGGCACCGCGCTCTATGAGCATGCCGATCCGCGGCAGGGCTATCATCCTGACTGGAACACCGCGATCTACAATTTTGGGCGCAAGGAAGTTTCCGCCTTCTTGACCAATAGCGCGCTCTATTGGTTCGAGACGTTCCATATCGACGGCATGCGCGTCGATGCGGTGGCGTCCATGCTCTATCTCGATTATTCGCGGCAGGCGGGGCAGTGGGTGCCAAACCAGCATGGCGGAAACGAGAATCTCGATGCGGTCGCTTTCTTGCAGCGCGTCAATGCCGAGGTTTACCGGCAATTCCCCGGCGCTTTCATGATTGCCGAGGAATCGACTTCGTGGCCGGGCGTCAGTGCGCCGACCTATGCGGGGGGGCTGGGGTTCGGGTTCAAGTGGAACATGGGCTTCATGAACGATACGCTGCGGTTCATGAGCCGCAACGCGATCCATCGCCGCTATCACCACAGCGATATGACATTCGGGTTAGTCTACGCCTTCAGCGAAAACTTCGTCCTGCCGCTCAGCCATGATGAAGTGGTGCACGGCAAGGGTGCGCTCCTGACCAAGATGCCGGGCGACGATTGGCAGCAATTTGCCAATCTGCGCGCCTATCTCGCCTTCATGTGGGGGCATCCGGGCAAGAAGCTGTTGTTCATGGGCCAAGAATTTGCGCAGCGCGAAGAATGGACCGAGAGCCGCAGCCTTGACTGGTGGCTGCTCGATTCAGCGCCGCACGAAGGGATGCGCCGCCTCGTGGCCGATCTCAATGCGGCCTATCGCAGCCTGCCCGCCTTGCACGAGCGCGATTGCGAGCCGGATGGCTTCGAATGGCTGATCGGGAATGACCAGACCAATACGGTCTTTGCATGGCTGAGAAAGGCCGAAGGCGCCGACCCCGTCGTCGTCATCTCCAATATGACGCCTGTTCCACGCAGCGGCTATAAAGTGCCGGTGCCGCTGACCGGGCGCTGGGTTGAACGGATCAATACCGATGCGGGTTGGTATGCCGGTGGCAATACCGGCAACCAGGGCGCTGTGACCGCGTATCCGGTCGAAGGCCGACACCTGCCTGCAGAAATGGAAGTTTTCCTGCCGCCGCTGGCGACAGTTTTCCTGAAATACGAGCCTGAATAACACGTTATCGAGTGAATACGTCCCGCGGGAGCGGCGGGCACTAGTGGAGGAAGTGAATGGCTGATTATCGGGCACCGTCGCCATTGGCGCGTGAGGCTATGGCCTATGTTCTGGCTGGCGGACGCGGCACGCGTCTGATGGAACTGACCGACCGGCGCGCCAAGCCCGCCGTCTATTTTGGCGGCAAGTCGCGTATTATCGACTTCGCGCTCTCCAATGCCATCAATTCGGGCATTCGACGCATTTCGGTGGCGACGCAATATCAGGCGCACAGCCTCATTCGCCACCTGCAGCGTGGCTGGAACTTCCTGCGCACCGAGCGCAACGAAAGCTTCGACGTGCTGCCCGCGAGCCAGCGCGTCAAGGAAGACATGTGGTATGCGGGCACGGCCGACGCCGTGTATCAGAACATGGATATCATCGAGGACTATGGTCCGCGCTATATCGTGCTCCTGGCCGGCGACCACATCTACAAGATGGACTACGAGATCATGCTGCGGCAGCATGTCGATACGGGCGCCGACGTGACCATCGGCTGTCTTGAAGTGCCGCGCATGGAAGCGACGGGCTTTGGTGTGATGCATGTCGACGGGCGCGATCGCGTCGTCGATTTCGTCGAAAAGCCCAAGGATCCGCCGGGTATTCCGGACAAGCCGGATATGGCTCTGGCATCGATGGGTATTTACGTCTTCGAGACGCGTTTCCTGATGGAACAGCTCCGTCGCGACGCGGCGACGGAAGGTTCGAGCCGCGATTTCGGCAAGGACATCATTCCCTATATCGTCAAGAACGGCACGGCCTGGGCACACCGATTCCCGCGCTCCTGCGTGCGCTCGAGCAACGAGACGGTTTCCTATTGGCGCGACGTCGGCACGGTCGATGCCTATTGGAAAGCCAATATCGATCTCACCGACATCAATCCGCAGCTCGATCTCTATGATCGCGACTGGCCAATCTGGACCTATGCCGAGATTACGCCGCCGGCCAAGTTCGTGCACGACTTCGACGGACGTCGCGGCTCCGCAGTCAATTCGCTGGTTTCGGGCGATTGCATCATTTCGGGCGGCCATCTGCAGCGCACGCTGATGTCTACGGGGTCGCGCGTGCATTCCTACTCGGCCCTCGATGAGGCCGTCGTGCTGCCCTATTGCGATATCGGGCAGAATGCGCGGCTGAGAAAGGTCGTCATTGACCGCGGCGTCAATATTCCGGCGGGTCTCGTCGTGGGCGAAGATCCGGAATTCGATGCCAAGTGGTTCCGCCGCACGGAAGAGGGCGTGACATTGATCACCCAGGCCATGGTCAACCGCTATCTGGCCGATCGATGATCGAAGTCCTTTCGGTCGCTTCCGAGGTCTATCCGCTCATCAAGACGGGTGGTCTTGCTGACGTCGCCGGCGCGTTGCCGGCGGCTCTGGCGCAAAACGGCGTTTCGATGCGAACATTGCTGCCCGGCTATCCGGCGGTGATGGCCAAGCTGGGCGCGGCGCGCGAGGTCCATCATTTCGATGACCTGTTCGGGGTCACGGGGCGGCTGCTGGCCGGGCGCGTCGATGGAATGGACCTGATCGTGCTCGATGCGCCGGTGCTCTATGACCGGCCGGGCAATCCGTATGTGGGGCCGGAAGGGTGGGACTGGCCGGACAACTGGAAGCGCTTTGCTGCGCTCTCCTGGGTCGCTTCGGAATTGGGCCTCGGGCTTGTCGAAGGCTATAAGCCGCAAGTTATCCATGCCCACGACTGGCAGGCGGGGCTCGTGCCGGCCTATGTCAAATATGGCCCGTCCTCGACGCTGAAAACCGTGATGACGGTCCACAATATGGCGTTTCAGGGCACCTATGGCTACGACATCTTTTCGCAATTGCGCCTGCCGCAGCATGCGTTCTCGGTCGAAGGGGTCGAATATTATGGCGGGGTCGGTTATCTCAAGGCCGGCGTCGAATGCGCCGATGTCGTGACGACTGTCTCGCCGACTTATGCCGCTGAAATCCGCACGCCAGCGTTCGGCATGGGGCTCGATGGGCTCCTCAATAATCGCTCGGAAACCGTGTTCGGTGTGCTCAACGGTATCGATATGGAGGCGTGGAATCCGGCGACGGATATGAGCCTCAAATCAACCTATACCGCCAATTCGCTGATGGGCCGCAATGCCAATAAGGCCGCGATCCAGGAGGCGTTTGGGCTTGAGCCATCAACCGGGCCACTCTTCGCGGTTGTCAGCCGCCTGACCTGGCAGAAGGGGATCGACCTCCTCGTCAACACCATCGACCTTCTGGTCGAGGGTGGCGGGCAGTTGGCGGTGCTGGGTTCGGGCGAGGCCGAGCTCGAGAATGCCGTGCGCGGGGCGGCGATGCGCCATCCTGGGCGGGTGGGTCTCGTTACCGGCTATAATGAACAATTGAGCCATCTGGTGCAGGGCGGGGCGGATGTGATGGTCGTGCCCTCGCGGTTCGAGCCATGCGGACTGACACAGCTTTATGCGCTGCGCTATGGCTGTATTCCGCTAGTCAGCCGCGTCGGCGGGCTCAATGATACCGTGATCGACGCCAATGTTGCCGCATTGCAGGCGGAAGTGGCGACGGGCGTGCAATTTGCGCCACCGAGCGAAGACGCCTTGTCTAATGCCATAAGGCGCACGCTGGCGCTCTTTGCGGACGATAAAACCTGGAAGAAAATGCAGAGACGCGGCATGAAATCGGATGTGAGCTGGGAAACCAGCGCCGCCCGCTATGCCGAACTCTATGCTTCGCTGATTGGACTGAAACGCGATGACACTGCAGACGATTAAGACCACGCCCTATGCCGACCAGAAGCCGGGGACCTCGGGCCTGCGCAAGCGCGTCACGGTCTATCAGCAGCTAAACTACGTCGAAAACTATATCCAGGCGATTTTCGACAGTCTCGAGGGCTTTGCCGGCCAGACCCTGGTGATCGGCGGCGACGGGCGCTATTACAATGATGTCGCCATCCAGAAGGCCATCCGCATTGCAGCGGCCAACGGGTTCGGCAAGGTGCTGGTCGGTCAGGGCGGTCTGCTTTCGACGCCGGCAGCCAGCCATGTCATCCGGCACTACAAGGCCTATGGCGGGCTGGTGCTCTCGGCCAGCCACAATCCGGGCGGGCCGGAAGGCGATTTCGGCATCAAGTACAATATCGGCAATGGTGGACCGGCGCCCGAAAAGATCACCGATGCGGTGTTCGACCGCACCAAGGTGATCGACAGTTACAAGACGCTCGATACGCCTGATATCGATCTCGGGAAGATCGGCACGCAGCAGGTCGGCGACATGGTCGTGGAGGTGATCGATCCGGTCACGGACTATGCCGCGCTGATGGAGACGCTGTTCGATTTCGACGCGATCCGGGCGCTGTTCAAGTCTGGTTTCACCATGACGTTCGACGCCATGAATGCCGTGACCGGACCTTATGCCAAGGCGATTATCGAGGGCATTCTCGGGGCGCCTGCCGGGACAGTGATCAATGGCGTGCCGTCGCCGTCGTTCAACGACGGACACCCCGATCCGAACCTTGTCTATTGCAAGGATATGTATGACCTGCTGATGACCCCTGAGGGGCCGGATTTCGGCGCGGCCTCGGATGGGGACGGCGATCGCAACCTGATTATCGGCAAGAACCGCTTCGTGACGCCATCGGATTCGCTGGCTCTCCTAGCCGCGAATGCGCATCTGGCGCCGGGCTATAAGGGCGGGATCGCGGGCATTGCGCGCTCGATGCCGACGAGCGCAGCGGCTGATCGTGTGGCCGAGAAGCTCGGCATCGAAATGCACGAGACTCCGACCGGCTGGAAGTTCTTCGGTAACCTCCTCGATGCCGGTCGCGTGACGATCTGCGGCGAGGAAAGCGCCGGCACTGGCTCGGACCATGTGCGCGAGAAGGACGGTCTTTGGGCCGTGCTGCTCTGGCTCAATATTCTCGCGGTGCGCAAGCAGGGTGTCGACGAGATCGTGCGCGAGCACTGGGCGACCTATGGCCGCAATTACTATACGCGCCACGACTATGAAGAGGTCGATAGCGCCATCGCCAATGCGCTGGTCGATGATCTGCGCGGGCGGCTGTCGAGCCTGCCCGGCCAGGTGATTGATGGGCTCGAAATCGCCTATGCCGACGACTTTACCTATCATGATCCGGTGGATGGATCGACGAGCGCCAAGCAGGGCATTCGCATCGGTTTCAAGGATGGCTCACGCATCGTTTTGCGCCTCTCGGGCACAGGTACGGTCGGGGCGACATTGCGTGTCTATCTCGAGCGATATGAGCCTGCCGATGGCCAGCACGATCTAGATACGCAGGAGGCGCTGGCGCCATTGATCGCGATCATCGAAAAGCTTGCCGGCATCCAGAAGCGTACCGGCCGGACCGAGCCGAGCGTGATCACCTGAGACCAGTTTGTTGAGCGAACCAACACTCGTTCCGGGCGCCGGGAGCATTGCGAAGCTCGGCGCCACCATCACCGAAAACGGCGTCAATTTCGCCGTTTATTCCGAAACGGCCAGCGCCATCTGGGTTTCGCTGTTTGACGAGCAGGACCAGGAAATCGCGCGGGTCGAACTTGACGTGCACCAGGACAATATTCGGGCTGGCCTGATTGCCGGCATTGGCGCCGGAGCCCGCTATGGGTTGCGCGCGGATGGAAGGTATGACGAGGAGCAGGGGTTCTTCTTCGATCCGCAAAAGCTGCTGGTCGATCCCTATGCACGGCGGCTCGACCGGGTCTTTGTTCGTTCGCCGCGTCTGCGGTTGCGGCGTGAAGAGGCGGTGGATACGGCGCCGCTGATCCCCAAGACTATCGTCGTGGGGGATGGCAATGAGAATGCCTTGCCGCGCGGGGAGCAACCGGGGCTTTTCTATGAGCTCAATGTTCGTGGCTTCTCCATGCGCCATCCGAGCGTGCAGGGGCCGCTGCGCGGCACGATCGCGGCGCTGACGACGCAACGTGTAATCGATCATTTCAAGTATCTCGGTGTCGACACCTTGCAGTTGATGCCAGTGGCCGCGTGGATCGACGAAGGGCATCTGCCGGCTCTGGGGCTGACCAATGCCTGGGGTTATAACCCCGTGGCTTATTTCGCCATAGACCCGCGCCTCGCGCCGCGCGGGCCGCAAGAATTGCGCGTGATGACCGATCTCTACCGGGAGAACGGCATCTCGGTGATCCTCGACGTCGTCTATAACCACACCGGCGAAAGCGATGCCGAAGGGCCGATGCTGAGCATGATGGGGCTCGACGCGCAGACCTATTATCGCTTCGTTGAGGTCGATGGGAAGAAGGTGCTGGTCAACGATACCGGCACCGGCAATACGCTGCGGTGCGATCATCCGGCGGTGCAGCGGCTCGTCATCGAGAGCCTCCGCTATTGGGTGGAAGAACTTGGCGTTTCAGGCTTCCGCTTCGATCTCGCGACAATTTTGGGCCGCGATCCCGGTTTCAATCCTGATGCCGAAATGCTGCGGATGATCAAGGCCGATCCGGTATTGAGCCAGTGCATTCTTGTCGCCGAGCCGTGGGACCCCGGGCCGGGTGGCTATGGCTTGGGACAATTCGGGCCCGAATTCCAGGAGCATAACGACACGTTTCGCGACGAGGTACGCTCATTCTGGAAGGGCGAGTCCTACAAGATCGGAGCGCTGGCGGGGAAGCTTTCTGGATCGGCAGAGGTTTTCAACAGGCCGGGCCGGAGCCCGAGCGACAGCGTCAATATGCTGGCGGTGCATGACGGTTTTACGCTGCGCGATCTCGTCAGCTACAATGACAAGCACAACGAGGCCAATGGCGAGAACAATCGCGACGGGCACGGCAACAACCATTCGTGGAATTGCGGCGTCGAGGGCGAAACCGAGGACGAGGGCATCAATTCCGCGCGGCGCCGCGACGTCCGGGCGCTCCTCGCGACGCTGCTCTTTTCGCGTGGGACGCCGCTGATCCAGCAGGGCGATGAGCTCTATCGCACACAGCAGGGCAACAATAATGCCTATGCGCAGGACAATGAGATCACCTGGCTCGACTGGGACAATGCCGATGGCGCGCTGGTGGATTTCGTCGCGGCGCTGAATAGCTTTCGCAAGTCGCATCCGGCGTTGAGCGCGGACGCGTTTTTTACCGGTCAGGATAATGACAGCGTGCGCGATGTCGTCTGGCTGCATCCGTACGGGCGCGAGATGACCGAGGGCGACTGGAACGATGCCGGCGCCTCGGTGCTCGGCATGCATCTGCGCTATGAGGGTGACGAGGTGCTGGTGTGGTTCAACCGACGGATCGATCCTCTGGAGGCCAGGCTGCCGGAGGGCGGTTGGGTTCTGGGCATCCAGTCGGATCCGGGATTTGAGGTCTCGGTGTCCGAGAGCGTCGCGAAGGTGGGGCCGCGGTCGGTCGTGGCGCTGGTTCGGCCGTAACGACCGAGTTACGAAAGCTCAGGATGGGCCCCGGCGTTCGCCGGGTGACGATCTGGGGGTGGGGTGGCGGCTATTCGGCGGCCATCGCCTGGAAACCGCCGTGCTTTTCGATGAAGCCAATGATCTGGTCGAGGCTTTCGCGGCGGAGGAGATCGGTGAAGACGTACGGACGGCCTTCGCGGACTTTTTGGGTGTCGCTTTCCATCACCTCGAGGCTGGCGCCGACATGGGGCGCGAGGTCGGTGTGGGTGATGACCAGCAGGTCCGAGCGAGAGATGGCCGGGCCGCCCTTGCGCGGGATTTTTTCGCCCTGGGCGACCGAGATCACATAAATCGTGAGGTCAGCGAGATCGGGCGAGAAGGTCGCGGCGAGATTGTCGCCGCCGCTTTCGATAAGAATGATGTCGAGATCGGGGAACTTGCGGTTGAGATCGTCGATCGCCGCGAGGTTGAGCGAGGCGTCTTCGCGGATGGCCGTATGGGGACAGCCGCCGGTTTCGACGCCGACGATGCGGTCTTCGGAAATCGCCTGGACGCGGGCGAGGATCAGCGCGTCCTCGCGTGTGTAGATGTCATTGGTGACGACGGCCATGGAATAGCGCTCGCGCATGGCCTTGAGTAGCATTTCGCAGAGGGTCGTCTTGCCCGAGCCGACTGGCCCGCCGATGCCGATGCGAAGGGGACCGTTGAGGCTTTTGGTCATGAAATGCTCCGGGGTTCAGAGAAAGCGCAGGACGACGAGGGCGAGAAAGCCGAGCCCGATGGCGAGGCATAGCGGGGAATAGACGCGGCGGTCGTTGAGGCGGAAATTGGGTTCGGGCGTCAGCTCGGCCCATTTCGCGGTGTAGCCGAGAATGCCGCGGCCGAGGAAAACTACCGCGAAAGCCAAGCCACCGAGATTGAGAAGTGTGCCGCCGGAATCATGGTCGGCCAGCGCCAGGGCGTAGATAGCGGCTGCGGCCGTGGCGAGGGCAATGGCGAGCGAGGCGAGGCGCGGGGGCATGCGTTCGATATCGCGGAAGCCGACGACGGTCTGGGCCAGGAGCTTTTCGTTGCGGATCGGCCAGGTGCGCCCAATCGACCAGACGAAATGGGCGAGCGAAACCGTGAAAAGCGCAATGAACAGGAGGGACGCGATGAACATGTTCACGAGCGGAAAATCCTTGTGGGCAGCGTTTCGTGCTGCATCTGGGCGATATCGGCGCCATAGGCGACGCTACCGATTTCGTCCAGTGTGGCATGCTGGCACAGATCGGCGAGTTGGGCGATCTGTGGTTCAAGCGCAGCCATAATGGCAAGGCCATCTGTCTGGCCAATGGGCACGAGGCGGACGGCGACCGAGACCTGGCTATGCACGGTCGCGGTGAGATAGGCGACGAGTGTGTCGCGCAAAGCAATGGCATGCGCGCCGGCAAGGGCGCCGACGGAAATGGGATAAGGGCAGGGTTTTGGGAGGTCGAGCGGCGGGTCGACGGGCCATGCCGTAGCAGCGGTAACGAAGGCGTTGCCGGTCATCGTAGTTTCGGCGTGGCGTTCGCGGGCTGGGGTTAGGGCGAGGCAAAGATCGGCGAGATCGCGCACGGTTTTGGGGTCGCGCGGAGCGCGGTGGGCGTGCGCCATGAGGATGGCGTCGGTGCGCAGCGCGCCGTGAAGGAGGGCGCCGCTGATCCAGTCTTGTGCCGTTATGCGATCATGCACCGCGCGGGAGACGATCGCGGTTTCGAGGCCGGCTGACCAGGCAAAGGCGCCGACCGGGAAGGCCGGCGAGAGCCATGTAAGAAGTTTCTGGAGATCGGCGCTCACGGTTTACCGCGCGAGCAAGGCATGGCCGGGTTCGGCATGGTTGTGGCTGTGATAGGCGCCATGTTCGGCAAAGAACGGTTCGGTGACGTCGGTCACCTTCGCGCCAAGGCCTTCGAGCATGCCCTTGAGCACGTGATCGCGCTTGATGAGGATGCGGTCGGCGTCGAGCTGGGCGGGGGTGTGCCGATTGCCGATATGCCAGGCGAGGCGCAGCAGATGAGCCGCGTCACTTGCAGTCACAGCGTAGAGAATTTCTTTCGCTGCCAGCACTTCGATGATGCGGCCGTCTTCCAGTTCGAGGCCGCCCTGATGGTCGAGCGTGACGGAATTGGGGAAGTCGACCATGACCTCGGTGCCGTTCTTTCCGGTCAGTAGCTTGCGGCGCACCCGGCGCTCGTCATGCGCCAGGGTGATCGTGTCGATGGGGGCGCCGCGGCCGTGATTGGCAGGAAGATGGGCGACGGCACGGTGCATGGACGGCTTATCCTTGGAAATTACGGGGTGTTGCTGGCGGCAAGGCAGGTGGCGAGCGGCGGGGCGCCTTCTTCGGCCTGTAGATCGCTGAGTGTCGCGTCATCGCCCTTGGTCGACCACTCATAGGGGCCAGAGACATAGCGGGCTCCGGACGCGGATACGGTCGTTACGAAGACATGGACTTCGCCTTCGACCGGCACGAGCGCCAGGAAATTGGGCGCGGCGTTGATATATTGGACGCGGAAACCTTCGCCATTGTCGCACTGATAGATGGCGACGGTGCGCTCGATGTCGCTGGCGCTCGAAAGGGTCAGGGTCATGTCGGCGACCGCTGCAGGCGGCGCGACGGGCACCGCGGCTGGCGCGGCTTCGGCCGGAGCTTCGGTCGTGTCCTGAGCCAGCAGCGGAGCGCTGCCGAGGCTGAGCAAGGCGACGGCGAGAATTGTGCGCGCTGAGATCATGGTCTTCCCTCCAATGATGTCGTGATGTCGAACCGTGTCGAACTCAATCGCACAATCATGGTGTTCGGATGTTCTGGCAACGTCGATCAGGCCCGTCGCAGGAGAAATATCGCGCCGGGAATCGGCACTTCGCGCTCGAGGCGAATGGGCTGATCGCGCTCGGCAATGATGGTGAGGTCATGGCGGGCCGCGAGGTCGCGAATATAGGCGGCGCCGTGGGCGAAACGGCCGCTGGAGCGGACGGCGATGCCGTCGCCGTCATGGGTTTCGATGGAGAAGGCGATGTGAGCGCCGGGTGAAAGGCGCGGCATGAGCGCCTGAAACAGCGGTTCGATGTCGCCGATATAGATGAACACATCGGTCGCGACGACGAGGGCATAGGGGCCGGCGAGGACGTCATTGGCAGCGAGAACCGTTGTGGCGTTGCCGACGACGAGATGGCGGTAGAGCCCTCGCGCTTCGGCCTTCGCCACCATTTTGGGCGCGATATCGATGCCGTCGATCGGGTGGGCTGACTGCGGTAGCGCGGCGCCCATCAAGCCGGTGCCGCAGCCGAGATCGAGGGTCGGGCCGGTTTGGATATTGTTCGTCGCCAGAAGATCGGCAATGGCCTGCGGCACGCGATATTCGAGTTTGCCAGTCAGATGCTCATCGAAGGTTTCGGCGTAGGAATCGAAGAGTTCTGCGACATAGGTCGTGTCGGGTGCGCCTTCGTTGGACAGCGCGGCCACCATGTGGGCGGCGTAGAGGTCCTTGGGCTGCAATTTGACGGCGCGGGAGAAGCTCTTTAGCGCAGCGTCACTTTGGCCGAGATCGAGCTGGGCCTGGGCGAGTTCGCGGAAGATGCCGCCATCATTTGGATGCAGCGTCCGACCCTTGTTGAGAAGGTCGAGCGCGTCTTGCGGCTGCTTTAGCGCCAGCAGCGCCTGAGCCAGTGCGATATGGAGTTCGGCGGAACGGGGCTGCAGTGCAAGGGCCCGGCGGAAGCTAACGGCGGCAATTTCCGCCGCGCCCGTCCGCATGGCAAGGCTCCCCATGAGCTTGTGCCCCTGCGGCAGGTCAGGCGCGACATTGACGAGCTCGGCGCTGAGCCGCGCGGCATCGGCAATCTTGCCCTGACGCTCAAGCTCCTCGCCCTTGGCCAGAAGCTCGGTCGCGCGGAGGGCGAGGATAGGGTTGGTGGGGAGGCCTTTGAGTGTGCCGGTCGGCTTCTTCATCAGAACAGGAAATATCGTTGCGCCATGGGCAGCACCGTAGCTGGTTCGCAGGTGAGAAGTACACCGTCGGCGCGCACTTCGTAGGTTTCCGGGTGCACGTCGATATTGGGGGTGGCGGTGTTGAGCTTCATCGAGGCTTTGCCGATGCCGCCGCGTGTGTTTTGAACCGGAAGGAGGTCCTTGTCGACGCCGAGGCGGTTTCGGAGGCCAGCGTCGTGAGCAGCCTGGGATATGAAGGTGACCGAGGAACGGCTGACCAGTTTGCCAAAGGCGCCGAACATCGGGCGGTAGTGCATAGGCTGGGGCGTCGGGATCGAGGCGTTCGGGTCGCCCATTGGTGCGGCAGCGATGGAGCCGCCGAGGATGACCATTTCGGGCTTTACGCCGAAGAAGGCCGGGTTCCAGAGGACGAGGTCTGCGCGCTTGCCGACTTCCACCGAGCCGATGTGCTGGCTGAGGCCGTGGGCGATGGCGGGGTTGATCGTGTATTTGGCGATGTAGCGGCGGACGCGATAATTGTCGTTGTCGCCAGTTTCCTCGGCTAGCTTGCCGCGCTGGCGCTTCATCTTGTCGGCGGTCTGCCAGGTGCGGATCAGCACTTCGCCAACGCGGCCCATGGCCTGGCTGTCGGAGGAGATGACCGAAAGGGCGCCCATATCGTGAAGAATGTCTTCGGCCGCGATGGTTTCCTTGCGGATGCGCGACTCGGCGAAGGCGACGTCCTCGGGGATCGACTGATCGAGGTGGTGGCAGACCATGAGCATGTCGAGATGCTCGGCGATGGTGTTGACCGTGTAGGGCCGCGTTGGATTGGTCGAAGAGGGAATGACGTTCGGGAGGCCCGCGACCTTAAGGATATCGGGGGCGTGGCCGCCGCCGGCGCCTTCGGTGTGGAAGGCGTGGATGGTGCGGCCCTTGAAGGCGCCGACCGTATCTTCGACGAAGCCGGATTCATTGAGCGTGTCGGTGTGGATCATTACCTGCACGTCATACTCATCGGCGACCGAGAGGCAATTGTCGATGGCGGCGGGGGTCGTGCCCCAATCCTCGTGTAGCTTGAGCGCAGAGGCGCCGGAAAGGATCATCTCGACGAGTGGGGCAGGGACCGAGGCATTGCCCTTGCCGGCCAGCGCCAGGTTCATCGGGAAAGCATCAAAACTTTCGATCATGCGCTCGACATGCCAGGCGCCGGTGCATGTGGTGGCAAGGGTGCCATGGGCCGGGCCCGAACCGCCGCCGAGCATGGTGGTGACGCCCGACATCAGAGCTTCTTCGATCTGCTGGGGGCAGATGAAGTGAATGTGGGCATCCATGCCGCCAGCGGTCAGGATCTTGCCTTCGCCGGCAATGGCTTCGGTCGAGGGGCCGATAATGATGTCGACGCCCGATTGCGTGTCCGGATTGCCAGCCTTGCCTATGCCGACGATGCGGCCGTTCTTGAGGCCAATATCGGCCTTGAAGATGCCGGTATAATCGACGACGAGCGCATTGGTGATGACGGTATCGACGGCCCCCTCGGCGCGGGTGCGCTGGGACTGGCCCATGCCATCGCGGATGACCTTGCCGCCGCCGAATTTTACCTCTTCGCCATAGGTGGTGAAATCCTTCTCCACTTCGATGAAAAGTTCGGTATCGGCCAGGCGCACCTTGTCGCCGGTGGTGGGACCGTACATGTCGGCATAGGTGGCGCGGGAAATGCGGGCGGGCATGGCGGCTCCGGGATCAGGAGAAACGGGACGGCAACGGCAAACGCGCCCGGCCAAGTTTGGCCGTGCGTCTACGCTGCGTGAAAGCTGTGATTTTAGAGTCGGTTAGTGTGCGGTCTTGCGAGATTGAGTCTGGTAGACCGCGACCGAGCGATCGATGATGGCATCGAGAATTTTCTCGCCCTCGGCAATTTGCGTATCCGAGCGCATGGTCGCCGCGATCAGCGACATGGCGAGCGCCTGAATAGCATAGGCGTGCTTGGTCTTGTCCGCCTGATGGTATTCGTTGCCGCGCTTTTCGAAGATTTTCAGCAGGTCGTTGTAGACCTCTGATGTCATATTGGCTTTCGCAGTGACCCAATTTTGCTGCTGCAGGCTGGCGGCAATATCTGAGGCCAGATGACCGATCATGGCCATGGCTTGGCCGTCCTCGCCGCCCGATGTCACGATGTCGCTGACGACCGCTGTAAAGCGCTGCTTGAATTCGGCATTGCGGGCGGCGTTGTCTTTGGTCTGGGCAGTCATGGTCATCCAGGCAAATGGCAGTGGAATTGGTGGTGTTTAAACCATCAATCGCTGCCGATTGCCACGGCGAAGACCGGAAAATGCCCAGACGACCACGCATGATCAGAGCGCGCCCATGATCTTTTGGCGGAAGCCGAAAACTTGGCGGTCGCCCCCGATCGGGATGAGCCGCACTTCGCGGGCTTGGCCTGGTTCAAAACGCACCGCGGTGCCTGCTGCAATGTCGAGTCGCATGCCGCGGGTCTTTTCGCGATCAAAGCGGAGGCCGGCATTGGTTTCATAGAAGTGGTAATGCGAGCCGACCTGGATCGGCCGGTCACCGGTGTTCGCCACTTCGAGGGTCAGTTGCTCGAGCCCTGCATTGAGTTCGATCGTGCCTTGGGCGGTGATGATTTGTCCGGGGATCATGCCGACCTCACGCTGCAAAAGCGAGCCACAGGCCGCCGAGCGCGGTCGCTGCGCCAGCGATGCGACCTAGTGCCTTGCCACCGAAGCGGGAGAGCGAAAGGCCGGCCCCGATGCCGACGAGGTGCAGCACAACAGTGGCGATGACAAAGCCCAGCGCGAATTGCCAAGCGCCTGCTTCGCCGAGCTCGCCGCCATGAGCATGACCATGGAAGAAAGCGAAGAAGCCGACCATTGCCGCGACGCCTGCGGTCGGGACTGGGAGGGCGAGTGCCACAGCGATGCCGATGAAGATGACCGAGGCGAGAATGACGGGCTCGACGAAGGGTAGGGGCACGCCAGCAATGGCAGCGGCAAAGCCGACGGCCATGGTGCCGACGAAGGCTGCGGGAACAATCCATACCGCGCGGCCGCCCTGCATGGCGGCCCAGAGCCCGACGGCGACCATGGCAAGGATATGATCGAGGCCGAAGAGGGGGTGGCTGAAGCCGGCGGCGAAGGAGCCATGTTCGCCGGGGTCAAGATGAGCAAAGGCGGGCATGGTGGCGGCCGCCAGGATGGATAGAGCGATCAGCGCGCGCTTGAACATTTGTGCCTCTTCAGCGGATGGGTTGGTGAACGGTGACGAGCTTGGTGCCGTCTGGGAAAGTGGCTTCGACCTGGACGTCGTGGATCATCTCGGCAATGCCCTCCATGACCTGGGCGCGTGTGATCACATGGGCGCCGGCTTCCATCAGTTCGGATACGGCACGACCATCGCGGGCGCCTTCGACGACGAAATCAGTGATCAGCGCGATGGCCTCGGGATGATTGAGTTTTACGCCGCGTTCGAGTCGTTTGCGCGCGACGATCGCGGCCATGGCGATGAGCAGCTTGTCTTTTTCGCGAGGGGTCAGGTTCATCGGCCGTTTTCCTAAAGGTGCCAGAGACGCGGCAAATCGCCAGCGCCGGTCAATTCGAGCAGAGTTGGTACAATAAGGCGGCGCAAGGCAAGCCCAGTTGGCGCCATGGCGCGGATGACGAGACGTTCGCCATTGGCGCTGGCCGCGATCATGTCTTTTCCGGTGTGCTGAAGGCGAAGGCGGTCCAATACGATGTTGGCCATATCCGCATTGGTGGCCACATGGAGAATGGAGGCGAACGCTCGGCAGCCGTCTAGCAGGGACAAACCATCGCGCTCGCTGCCATCGCCCGTCAGGCGGGTTGCTTCGGCATGGAGCAGGCGGTCTCCGCGATAGATGCGCCAATTGTCGGAGAACATGGCATCGCGGGCTTCCTCGCCCATGGCATCGCGGCCGAGAAGGACCGCCTCGATCGCCGTCAGCGTCGCAGCAGGTTCCAGCGTGATGTCGAGTGTGCGGCTCAGTTTGCTGCCAGCAAACAGGATTGTCTCTTGCGGCAGCCAATCGAGATGAGCGCCCGCGCCCACGCGGAGTTTGGCTCGGACAAGCGCCGTATCTCCGGTCGAGCGATAGCTGCGTTCGCAGGCCTGAGTGGTGACGACCAGTTTGCCGCGGGGCGAAACTTCGGCGGACCAATCAATTTGGTCCCCGCCAGTAATACCGCCCGCTGTATTTATCAGCACGGCTTCGAGTGCTTGGGAGTGCGTATGAGGCAAACGTATCTTGCCGCAGCCTTCTTGGAAAAGCGTATCGAGGCAAGTCTTGCCGTCGCGCTGTTTGGTTTTAATGCGCCCAATGCCCCGCGCTCGTTGCATATGCGACGTTGGACGAACTGCCTCTAAATTTGGCTTTACGGCGAAATTCATTGCAACGATCTGGCCTCAGCCCCGTTATTTAGGCGAGCAAGCGCTCTTTCATAAAGAATTTTCAAGAGGGTTATAAATGATCAAGTCCGCTCTTTCTGTTCTCGCTCTTACCGTTGCTTTCTCTGGCGCTGCTTTTGCCCAGGGCATGATGATCAATGGCGTCGCTGTTTCCGAAGCAGACCAGCCGGCCGTCCAGCAGCGTTGTGACCAGCTTGCAAACGCTTCGTCCACTGAATCGCTCGCCCCAACGACTGAAGACGGTGAAGTAACCGGTGGTATGGGTGCTGACACCAATGGCGCATCCAGCACGACTGCTGGCGATACTGCCGCTGCCAACACTCCGGCTGTGAGCGAAACTGCTAACGCTACGACCACGATCGACCTCGACACCATCTCGCTGGAAGCTTGCACCGCTGGCGGCTTCACCAAGTAAAAGTTCGCTCATCAGCGTCTTTCGGGCACCTGACTTCGGTCAGGTGCCTTTTTGTTTATACCATCAAGTGTTTGCGCACGTCCGGCCTATCGAGATCGCTCGCCGGGCCTTTGTGCATGATTTCACCGCGGTCCATGACGTAGATGTCGTCGGAGATCTCGCGGCAGAAATCGAGGAATTGTTCGACCAAGAGAATGGTCATGCCCTTTTCGTCGCGGAGGAATTGTAGGGCTCTGCCGATATCCTTGATGATCGATGGCTGAATGCCTTCCGTGGGTTCATCGAGAACCAGAACTTTGGGTCGGGTAACCAGGGCGCGGCCTATTGCAAGCTGCTGCTGCTGACCACCCGAGAGATCGCCGCCCCGTCGACCAAGCATGGATTTCAGGACCGGGAACAGCTCGAAAATGTAGTCGGGAACGTTTCTGTCGCTGCGGGCGAGGCCGGCATAACCGGTTTCAAGGTTTTCCTTGACCGTCAGCAGCGGGAAGATTTCGCGACCCTGCGGCACATAGCCGATGCCCATGCGAGCGCGTCTATAGGGTGGCGCTTTTTTAAGCACGTCGCTGCCAAAAGTTATGGCGCCCGACGAGATGTGGTTGATGCCAGTGATGGCGCGAAGGGTCGAGGACTTGCCGACGCCGTTGCGGCCAAGGACAGCGGTGATCTTGCCGGGCTGGCAGTCGATGGAGACGCCCTTGAGCGCCTGCGCTGCGCCGTAGTGAAGATTTATAGTCGAGATCGAAAGGGCTGCGGTCATCGTCCAAGATACCTTTCGATCACGACGGGATTGGCGCTGACCTGGTCCAGTGAGCCCTCGGCCAAAACGGCGCCTTCGGCCAGGCACACGACGCGCGAACCGAGCTCGCGCACGAAGCTCATGTCGTGCTCGACCACTACGACGGATCGGGTTTGGGCGATTTCGCGCAGCAGTTTCGCGGTCTCCTCGGTTTCGCTGTCGGTCATGCCGGCGACGGGTTCGTCGACGAGCAGGAGCTTAGGATCTTGTGCAAGCAGCATGCCAATTTCGAGCCATTGTTTCTGGCCGTGGCTGAGATTGGCCGCTAGCTCGTCCTTGCGGTGGAGGAGACGAACGGTTTCGAGGATTTCGGTGATGCGGGCCACGTCGTCGTCGCTGGCGGTGTAAAACAGCGTCGCAAAGATGCCGCGGGGCTTTCTCAGCGCCATTTCGAGATTGTCCCACACTGTGTGGCTCTCGAACACGGTCGGCTTTTGGAATTTCCGGCCGATGCCGAGATTGGCAATCGCGGCTTCGTCTAGCTTGGTGAGGTCCGTGCGACCATCGAACATCACATCGCCAGCATCAGGACGCGTCTTGCCGGTTATGATGTCCATCATCGTCGTCTTGCCCGCGCCGTTGGGGCCGATGATAGCCAGCATTTCGGTGGGGCGGACGATGATCGAAAGATTGTTGATGGCCTTGAAGCCGTCGAAGGCAACCGAGACGCCGTCGAGATAGAGCATCGTATCTTGGGCTTTGCTCATAGCTTACTCCGCCGGACGGGGTTGGGGGGTGTCGAAAGTCGACGGGTCTTCGCCGCGTTCGATGTCAGCGGATTGGGTCGGGGTCGGAGCAGCCGGCTCGGGCTTGCGGCGATTGCCGAAGAGCTGCTTCCAGAGCCCGACGATGCCCTTGGGCAGGAACAGCGTGACGAAGATGAAAAGGGCGCCGAGGGCAAAGAGCCAGAATTCGGGCAGGGCGCTGGTGAACCAGGATTTTCCGAGATTGACGACGATGGCGCCGATGATCGGGCCGATCAGGGTGCCGCGGCCACCGACGGCGGTCCAGATGACGACTTCGATGGAATTGCCGGGCTCGAATTCGCCGGGATTGATGATGCCGACCTGCGGTACGTAGAGGGCGCCGGCAATGCCGGCCATGATGGCCGAGACCGTGAAGGCGAAGAGTTTTACGTATTCGACGCGGTAGCCGATGAAGCGAGTGCGGCTTTCGGCGTCGCGCACGGCGACCATAACCTTGCCGAGTTTGGAATTGACTATCATCGAGCAGACAAGGACCGAAAGCGCGAGAGCTATGGCCGTGGCGGCAAAAAGCGCGACACGAGTGCTCTGGGCCTGGACCGGTGCGCCGAGGATATCCTTGAAGTCGGTGAGGCCATTATTGCCGCCAAAGCCCATGTCGTTGCGGAAGAAGGCAAGCAACAGGGCGAAGGTCATCGCCTGGGTGATGATCGAGAGATAAACGCCGGTCACGCGGCTGCGGAAGGCGAAGAAGCCGAAGATGAAGGCGAGGAGGCCGGGTACGAGGATGACCATCGCCATGGCGAACCAGAAATTATCAAAGCCCATCCAGTACCAGGGCAGTTCCTTCCAATTGAGGAAGACCATGAAGTCGGGCAGCGTCGGATTGCCATAGACGCCGCGGGTGCCGATCTGGCGCATGAGATACATGCCCATGGCATAGCCGCCGAGCGCGAAGAAGGCGCTGTGGCCGAGCGAGAGAATGCCGCAATAGCCCCAGACGAGATCGAGCGCGAGCGCGAGGATGGCGTAGCTGAGATATTTGCCGAGGAGCGAGACGAGATAGGTCGGGACGTGGCCGAATTGGCCGGGCGGGATCAGAAGGTTCGCCATGGGCACGAGGATAGCGACGGCGAGGAAGATGCCGATGACCCAGATGGCCTTTTTGTCGAGGGCGCGGAACAGGGCTTGGGTCAGCATGCGATGTCTCCGGAAGTCGAAGTGCAGGGCGGGATTTCGATCACTGTTCGATCGCCCTTCCCTTGAGCGCAAAGAGCCCTCTTGGACGCCGCTGGATGAAGAGGATGATCAGCACCAGGATCAGGATCTTGCCCAGAACAGCGCCGGCATAGGGCTCGAGGAACTTGTTGGCGACGCCAAGGGTCAGCGCGCCGACAAAGGTGCCCCAGAGATTGCCCACGCCGCCGAAGACCACGACCATGAAGCTGTCGATGATGTAGTTCTGGCCGAGGTTGGGGGAGATATTGTCGATCTGGGTGAGGGCGACGCCGGCGAGGCCGGCAATGCCCGAGCCGAGGCCAAAGGTCATGGCGTCGACGAAGGGTGTCCGGATGCCCATTGCCGAGGCCATGCGGCGGTTTTGGGTGACGGCACGCATCTGCAGGCCAAGCGGCGTGCGGTTGAGGATCAGCAGCAGCATGAAGAAGACGATGAGGGCGAAGATCACGATCCAGAAGCGGTTGTAGGTTATGGCGAGGCCGAAGAAATCGGTCGAGCCGGACATCCAGGTCGGGGCGATGACCATCTGATTTGTGGGACCGAAGATCGAGCGAACGGTCTGCTGCAGGATCAGCGACAGGCCCCAGGTAGCGAGAAGGGTTTCGAGCGGGCGGCCGTACAGCCAGCGGATGATGCCGCGCTCGATGCCGACGCCGATGGCGCCGGTGACGAGGAAGGCGACGGGCAGGGCGATGAGGAGGGAATAATCGAGCAGGCCCGGGAAGGACTGGCGGATGACAAGTTGGGTCAGGAAGGTGGTGTAGGCGCCAAGCATGACCATTTCGCCATGGGCCATGTTGATGACG
Organism: Devosia sp. Leaf64; assembly: GCF_001421945.1. Classification (NCBI taxonomy): domain Bacteria; kingdom Pseudomonadati; phylum Pseudomonadota; class Alphaproteobacteria; order Hyphomicrobiales; family Devosiaceae; genus Devosia; species Devosia sp. Leaf64. The sequence continues at coordinate 410,133 of NZ_LMLO01000024.1, forward strand.
CCCATGACGCCGAAAGTGATGGCCAAACCAATGGCGGCGAGAAGTAGGACCGAGCCGAGCGAGACGCCGAACCAGACGTTTTGCAGCGCGCCCCAAACGGCGCGGCTCTGTTCGAGGCCGGCGATGGCGGATTGGATGGTGGGCTTCACCGCCTCCGGCGCATTGGCGAGGGCGCTGGTGAGGATGGTGATGGCGCCGCGGCCGGCGCCGGAGACGATCTGCGGCACGGCGGCCTGTTTTTCTTCGATTGACGCGTCTTCGCTCGATAGGACGGTGATGGCGCGCGCGGTCTGCATGACGCCGAGCACATTGGCATCGGTCTCGGCGGCAATGGCCTCATCGAGAAGCGGCAGCGCGGCCGGATCGGGATTGGCGAGGAACCCCTGCGCCGCGGAGAGACGGGTGCGCGGATTGTCGCTCATCAGCGTCATGCCACCGAGAGCCGCGGAAATATCGCGCCTGAGGCCGTTGTTGACGCGAATGCGCGAGAGGTCGGCATCGGCGCCGAGGTCCACCGCTTCGCCAGTGAGAGGATCGGTGATGGCGGAGCCGGTCTGGATGACGACGCGGCCGGAGGTTTCGTCGAGATAAAGGTTGCCGTCGCCGAGAGCGGTGAGGACGGGGACAACGGCGGGGTCGCCGGTTGCTGCGAGGTCAGTCACGATCTGGGTAAGTTCGCGCAAATTGGCTTCGCCCATGGCAGCGATGCGGGCGGGAATATCGGTGGTCTGGGCCTGTGCCAAAGTGGAAATGAGAAGCGACAGGGTGAGTAGCGCCAGGCGGAGAAGTTGAGTCAGCATCGCTTGGGAAGTCCTTGTCGCGGTTTAGGAAGTTGAGGGGGTGGTGTATGCCGCCACCCCCTCCCAGCCTCCCCCATCTAGGGGGAGGTGCAGATTTGTGATTGGGGCTAGATCATGCCCACGTCACCAGCCCTACACCTCCCCCTTTGATGGGGGAGGATGGGAGGGTGTGACCCCTTTACTGCGCTGGCGTGCCGCCGCAGGTTTTGGTTTCGGTGTTGTAGTTGCCGCAGTTGATGGGGGCGGTCCAATCGGCTTCCAGCATCTTGGATTCCGGCAGGTAGTCGGACCAGGCGTCACCGGCGACGAGGTCGTCGGTCTGCCAGACCACGAAGAACTGGCCGTCGTCCTGGATTTCACCAATCAGCACGGGCTTGGTGATGTGGTGGTTCGGGAGCATCTTGGCCATGCCACCGGTCAGGTTCGGCGTTTCGAGGCCGACGATGTTCTCGATCACGGCGTCGGCGTCGGTCGACTTGGCCTTTTCGACGGCAGCAACCCAGAGGTTGAAGCCGATCATGTGGGCTTCCATCGGGTCGTTGGTGACGCGGGTGTCCGAGCCGATGAACTTGTGCCAATCGGCGATGAACTTTTCATTTTCGGGCGTATCGACCGACATGAAGTAGTTCCAGGCAGCAAGGTGACCCACGAGCGGGGTGGTATCGAAGCCGGAGAGTTCTTCTTCGCCGACCGAGAAGGCGACGACCGGGATATCTTCGGCCTTGATGCCCTGATTGCCCAGTTCGCGATAGAACGGCACGTTGGCGTCGCCGTTGATGGTCGAAACCACGGCGGTCTTCTTGCCTTCCGAACCAAAGGCCTTGATGTCGGAGACGATGGTCTGCCAATCGGAATGACCGAAGGGCGTGTAGTTGATCATGATGTCTTCTTTGGCGACGCCCTTGTCGAGCAGGTACTGCTCAAGGATCTTGTTGGTCGTCTGCGGATAGACATAGTCGGTGCCGGCGAGGACCCAGCGCTTCACCGAGCCGCCATCTTCGCTCATCAGATAGTCGACGGCCGGGATAGCCTGCTGGTTCGGGGAGGCGCCGGTGTAGAACACGTTGCGCTGGGATTCTTCGCCTTCGTACTGGACGGGGTAGAAGAGCAGCGAGTTCAGTTCTTCAAAGACCGGCAGCACCGATTTACGGCAGACCGAGGTCCAGCAGCCAAAAACCACGTCGACATCGTCGACTTCGATCAGCTGGCGAGCGAGTTCGGCGGCCAGCGGCCAATCCGAAGCGATATCGACCACGACCGGCTCAAGCTGCTTGCCGAGAACGCCGCCCTTGGCATTTTGCTGTTCGATGAGGAACAGCATGGTGTCCTTAAGGGTGGTTTCGGAAATCGCCATCGTGCCCGAGAGCGAGTGAAGAATACCGACCTTGATGGTGTCGTCCTGCGCCTGGGCAGGCACCATTGGCAGGGTGAGGCTGCCGGCAAGTGCCGCAGCGAGCAAGGCGCTTTTGGCGCGCGAGAAATTCATGTGTTCGTCCCTCTAATTTCGTTGAGCCCCAGGAGACAGCCAAGGGAGGCGCCTCGATGGGGTCAACTGAGACGATTTCGGCTTCGCGCCCTATACGTCGATTGACGTAACTGCCGGCACGGGCACCGCGGGGCGGTGGAAAACCACTTTGATTAAACGATGTAGCATGGCTGTCATATGAGACCTTTATGGGCGGGCCGCGAAACCTAACTCAGTGAGGCCATTCATGATTTCTCTCAAAACCCTGACATGCTCCAGCGCGCTGGGGCTGCTGCTGGCCACGGGCGCCGTGGCCCAGGATGCGCCAGCGCGGCCGACAGGTCTCGGCTTTGAAGGCACAGCGCCGACCGCTGAGAACGTCCCCGCCTATATCGAATCCGGCGCTACCAACCAGCGCAGCGACGCCTGCATGGCAACGGTCGATACCAATGCCGGCGTGCGGCTGCTGTCGGGCTTTCTGAAGGTTTGGGAACCGTCGACGTTGCTGGTCGATGCGGGTGTTGAGGCCGAGGCAAATGGCGATTGCCCCGCGATCGTCAAAAGTGATTGGGACGGCATTCCAGGCTCCGCGACCGATGGCAAAATCCTCGATCAGGCTGTGCATGATCACAACATGGATTATGTCGTGCAGGTGACGGCGTCGCGCAGCGCCCAGCAGGCAATCGGCGCCTATCTCGATGACCGCCGCGGTAAGAATATCAGCATGCTCGATGGGCTCGGCCCGCTTGCAGACGCGTGGAAGAACGGCGCGCATCAGTTCACGACGATCACGCAGGTGCAGCCGGACGCGACGAGCGTCAAATATGATGACCATGGCAATAATCGTGGCCTCGGCAGCGTCGGCGACGAAGAAGCAGAGACCGATGCCAATGAGGATCTTGGCCTCGCTGTCGATTTCATCAATGCGATGAGCGCCGATGGTTCGACCGAACCGGCAAAGCGCTTTTACAAGTATGGCCGTCCGTGGCGTTGGGACAGCGATGTGTTCGTGGTGCCCGCTCTCGAGCCGGCCAAGAGCGGTTCGGCTGGGACGGATGGCGGTTTCCCGAGTGGGCATACGGCTGAAGCCTGGCGCGACGGCCTGGCCATGGCCTATCTCGTGCCGGAGCGTTTTCAGGAGATACTGACGCGGTCCGTGGAGATGGGCGATAGCCGTATCATCGCCGGCATGCATTCCCCACTCGACGTGATCGGCGGCCGCATGCTGGGGACGGCGACTGTCGTCTATAATCTCAATCTTGCGGACAACGCCGAGCTGAAGAGCACTGCTCGGGTGCAAGTTCTCGATTGGCTCTACCGCCAGACGGGCACGGAAACGGAGGCCGAGCTCTATACGGCCGCTCACGCTTGGCCGCTGACCGACGATCGGTTTGCGGACGCCGAGCTGAACGTCGCCTATGTCGCGCCGCGCCAGTCCTATGGCTTTGAGGCTGTGGCTTCAGACGCAGGGGCCAAGGATGTCGTGCCGGCCGGTGCCGAGGTTGTCCTCGAAACGCGCCAGCCGTATCTCACGGCCGAACAGCGCCGCGTGGTGATCAAGTCGACGCTGCTGCCAGCCGGTTTCCCGGTGATGGATGATGCCGAGGGCTTTGGCCGTCTCGACTATATCCGTGCGGCTGATGGCTATGGTGCCTTCGAGGGCGATGTCACCGTGACCATGGATGCGAGCCTCGGTGGCTTCAATGCCCGCGATACCTGGCGCAACGATATCGCCGGTGCAGGCATGCTAACCAAGGCAGGGAGCGGCGCGCTTACCCTTACGGGTGACAACGGCTTTACCGGTGGTGTTGTCGTCGAAGGCGGCGAACTCGTCGCGGCAAGTCGTTCTGCGCTGGGTGCGGGCGACGTCTATGTCGCGGGCGGCACGCTTGCAGTTGGTGCGAGGGGAGTCGACATCGGTGGCGATCTGACTGTGCTCGACGATGCCGGTTTGGCGATCCGTGGCCTTGCAGGCGAGGCAGCTGCGGTGGCTGTCGAAGGGAACCTGACGCTGCTCGGCGGGACACTCGACATCACGCTTCCCGAGTCGGCAGAAGGCGTTACGCTGGTTTCTGCAAGCGCTATCGAAGGCACATTCGACGAAGTCCGTCTCAATGGCGCGGCTGTCGAAGTGACCTATAGCGCGGATGCCATCACGCTGGCTGCTGCCCAGTAAACTCCGGAGAGGGGCCGGTTCGCTGGCCCTTCTTCTCTGCTTGCCAAAGGGCGCTTTTGCCGAGACAATGCCTAAGCGATAATCAATCATTGGCTTCGGTACTTCTTTAGGCATGCCTCCTCGCCAGCGCATCATTCCCATTCGGCGCGACTATAATCGCTGGGTCGCGAACCAGACTTTGGAAGATTATGCGCTGCGGTTTACCGCGAAATCGGCGCGGCGATTCTCGAATGATCGCATCTCGCAGACGGCGATCGGGGCGATATCGTTCCTAGCTTTGGAGGCCATAGGCGGTAGCATTACGTTATCGTATGGGACAACCAATGCGCTGATCGCGATTTTTGTGGCGTCGATCGCCATCCTTCTCGTGGGCGTGCCGATTTCGCGTTACGCGACCCGGCATGGGGTGGACGTCGATCTCCTGACGCGTGGTGCGAGTTTTGGCTATATCGGCTCGACGGTTACGTCGCTGATTTATGCGAGCTTCACCTTCATCCTCTTCGCCATCGAAGCCTCGATCATGTCGAGCGCCTTGCAACTGGCTTTCGGCATTCCGCTCTGGATCGGGCATATCATCTCGGCGCTGATCGTCATTCCACTGGTGACGCATGGGATCAGGATGATCTCGAGTTTTCAGGTGCTGACGCAGCCGATCTGGATCGTGCTCAATGTGCTGCCCTTCATCTTCATCGCCTTCATGGATTGGGAGAAGTTCGATCTCTGGCGCGCCTTTGCCGGGCTGGGTCAGCCGGAGGGTGCGGCGGGGACGATTTCGCCGTTCGATATCGCCAAGTTTGGCGCGGCATCGGCTGTGATTCTGGCGCTGATGACGCAGATCGGCGAGCAGGTGGACTTCCTGCGGTTTCTGCCGGCCGAGGGGGCGCCGAAATGGCGGCAGAAGATCGGGATTTTTCTGGCTGGGGCAGGGTGGGTCGTCGTTGGCGCGCCGAAACTGATCGCGGGATCGTTTCTGGCCTTTCTGGCGCTGTCGACCGGCGTGTCGCCGGATCACGCGTCAGAACCCGGTTACATGTATGCCGTGGCGTTCGACTACATGATCCCCAATCAGTTTGTGGCGCTGATGCTGATGGCGGTGTTCGTCGTCGTTAGCCAGCTCAAGATCAATGTGATGAATGCTTATGCCGGGTCGCTGGCGTGGTCGAATTTCTTCTCGCGGCTGACACATAGCCATCCCGGGCGGGTGGTGTGGCTCTTGTTCAATGTGGCCATTGCGCTGTTGCTGATGGAGCTCGGGATCTATCGGCTGCTTGAAGAGACGCTGGGGATTTTCTCGATCATTGCTATGGCTTGGCTCTGTTCGATTTCGGCAGATTTGTTCGTGAACAAGCCACTGGGGCTGGCGCCGCCGGGGATCGAGTTCAAGCGGGCTCATCTCTACGACATCAATCCCGTTGGTGTGGGGTCGATGGTGCTCTCGGTGAGCATTGCGCTCGCGGCCCATTTTGGTGCCTTTGGCGAAATGGCTGCGGCGCTGGCGCCTTATATCGCGCTTATCGTCTGCTTCATTGCCTCGCCCGCCATCGCCTGGGCGACCAAGGGGAAATATTATCTGGCGCGCAAACCGCGAAAGTCTTGGCAGTCGAAAACATCGCTGACCTGCTCGATCTGCGAGCATCCATTCGAGCCCGAAGACATGGCCTGGTGCCCGGCCTATGCGGCGCCGATCTGCTCGCTGTGCTGTTCGCTCGATGCGCGCTGCCATGACATGTGCAAGCCGCACGCGCATTTCCGGGCTCAGACGCATGCGGTGGCGTCGAGCGTGTTGCCGCAATGGGCGATCGACAAGCTGCAGACGCGGCTCGGGCGCTATGGGATTTCCATGGGCATCGCCACGGCGATCCTCGCCGGCATTCTGGCGCTTATTTATTCTTTCGCCAGCCAATCGGCGCCGGAGACTGCAGAGGTGGTGGGCGGAACGCTCTTGGTCGTCTTCTTCGTCTTTGCGGTGGCGGCGGGGATAATGACCTGGTTCCTGGTGCTGGCGCATGATAGCCGGCTGGTCGCCGAAGAAGAGAGCACGCGGCAGAATACGCTGCTGCTCAAGGAAATCGATGCGCACGGAAAGACAGACGCAGAACTCCAGCGGGCCAAGGAGAAGGCCGAGGCGGCCAATCAGGCAAAGTCGCGCTATGTCGTGGGCCTGAGCCACGAGCTTCGCACGCCACTCAATTCGGTGATGGGCTATGCGCAGATCCTCGAGCGCGATCCCGAAGTGCCGGAGAACCGGCGCGGATCTGTGCAGGTCATCAAGCGCAGCGCCGAGCATCTGTCTGGGCTGATCGATGGGCTCCTCGATATTTCCAAGATCGAGGCAGGGCGGCTGCACGTCTATTCCAACGAGATCAACATCCAGGATTTTCTCGATCAGATCGTCGACATGTTCAGTCTGCAAGCCGCCGCCAAGGGGCTCGAATTCCGGCATGCGCGCGCCAAGGCGCTGCCGCTTTATGTGCGGACCGACGAAAAGCGGCTGCGGCAGATTTTGGTCAATCTCTTGTCGAATGCGATCAAGTTCACCCAGTCAGGGCATGTGAACTTTGACGTCGGCTATCGCATGCAGGTGGCGACGTTTACGGTGAGCGATACCGGCAGCGGCATTTCCGCTGACGATATCGACCATATTTTCGAGCCCTTTGTGCGGGGCGAGGCGGAGCATAACCGGTTTACGCCGGGGCTTGGCCTGGGGCTGACCATTACCAAGCTGCTGACCGAGACACTGGGCGGCGAGATCACCGTTAGGAGTGCTGTGGGTGAGGGGACCCGGTTCCAGGCGCGACTGATGCTGTCCAAGGTCGAGCGGCCGGCTTTGCGGCGGGCGGACCCGCGACGCATCACGGGCTATACGGGCGCAGCGCGGACGGTGGTGGTTGTCGATGACAATGATGATCATCGCGAGCTGGTGCGCGAAATGCTGTCGCCGCTTGGCTTTGTGGTGCTGATGGCGGAGAGCGGATCGGCATGTCTTGATATGCTGGATGCGGCGGAGCCTGATATGTTCTTCGTCGATATTCGGATGCCGGGGATGAGCGGTTGGGAGCTGGTTTCGGCCCTCAGAGCCCGCGCCATTGCCGCGCCGATCGTCATGCTTTCGGCCAATATTGGCGACGGGGCGGGGCCGGCAAGCGCCGATGCCGGGCACAGTGATACGCTCGCAAAGCCATTCGATCTTGCGCAACTGCTCGACAAGATCAACGCGCACCTGGCGCTCGACTGGGTCTATGACGGGGCTGGATCGGCAGTGCAGGAGGCGGAAAAGCCCCTGCGCTCTCCAGGGATCGAGCACTTGCGCGAATTGGCCAATCTGGGGCAAATCGGGCATGTGCGAGGGATAGAGGCGAAGTTGGCGGAATTGGCGCAAGAGCCGGACAATGCACCGCTGGTCGCGGCGCTGCTCAAGCGGATGGAAACCTTCGACTTCGACGGCTACGCCGATATCTTGGAGCGGGTCGGTCATGAGCCGCATTGAGAAAGACCAGGATATTGTCCTTCTCGTCGACGACTCGCCGGAATCGCTTGGCTTTCTGACCGAAGCGCTGGAGGCTTCGGGCGTTACGGTGCTGGTCGCGCGCAGCGGCGAGATGGCGCTTAACATCGTGCAGCGTGTGGTGCCCGATGTCGTCTTGATGGACGCAGTCATGCCGGGGCTCGACGGGTTCGAGACTTGCCAGAGGCTCAAGGCCATGGCGCCGCTGGCGCATGTCCCCGTTATCTTCATGACTGGTCTGACGGAAACCGAGCATATCGTTCACGCGCTCGAAAGCGGTGGGGTCGATTACTTGGCCAAACCGATCAATGTCGATGAATTACGGGCGCGGATCCGGGTCCATCTTGCCAATGCACGGCGGGCGCAAAGCGCGCGCATCGCGCTCGATGCGGCCGGGCGCCATCTTGTCGCCTTTGATGCCAGTGGAACCGTGTTGTGGTCGACGCCGCAGGCTACAAAACTGCTCGAAAGCTCGAGCCTCGATCTTGGCCGCGCCGATCGACTCTCGCCGGGATTTTTGCGCTGGCTGCTCGACCACGGCGACGGCGCGCCCGGCAGTGGTTTCGATCTCGAAATCGAGAGCGGGCCAAATCTGCAATTTTCGTTTCTGGGTCTCGTCGGCGGGGCCGAATATCTGTTCCGGCTGTCGCGCGCCCAGGTGGCCGGACAAGAGGACAATCTGCGCCAGCATTTCAGCCTAACCCAGCGCGAGAGCGAGGTTTTGCTCTGGATCGCGCGAGGGAAGTCGAACCGCGATATCGGCGAGATTTTGGGCCTTAGCCCACGCACCGTGAACAAGCACCTTGAACAGGTCTACGCCAAGCTCGGCGTGGAAAATCGCGCCTCTGCGGCGATCAAAGCGATCCAAGCCATGCAGGCGCTCGACCTCTAACGATCCGCGCAGATCCATTCATGTGAACGGTTTAGCGGGAACCCAACCACACATCTGTCGTTGTGCAGACGAACCGCCATTAACGCGGGACGGGAAATCGTCGCGATCGCTATCGCGGCATGAAAATCGGTTGCGGCGAGGAGGCTGACGCTCCTTCTTGTAGCTCCCGATGGGGCGCGGAACTTCGGTTCCGCGCCTTTTTTGTTCGGCGTCTTACTTTAAAATTTCCAATACTTAAAATCGTTAACCAGTTCATTTTTGTGTAAGTGTTAGTGCGGAACTAGAAGGAGATTTGAATCGTCCCTTCTATGCGGCAATTGGTCGCTAAGATGGAGACGAGTTATGAAAACATCCAAATTTTCGTTGCTTCCTCTGGTCTTGCTTGCGAGTGCAGTAGTACCTGCACACGGCCAGAACTTGCTTGGTGTCATCGGGGCCAGTGGTGAGAATGCTCTCATCACGATTGGCTCCGGCGACGCGTCAGATACCGGCCTCGTCAATGTTGGCGTTGGCGGGGGAAATCAGGTCCTCGATGTTCAAGTCGGTGGCCAACATTCCGATATCGCGCGGACCACTGTCGGGGTCGGTGGCAATAGTCTAGTCGATGCCAATGCGGGCCTGTTGAACGATACTGTGAAAGCCAATGCCACTGTGGGCGGTAGCAGTCTCGCAAATGTGGGCGTGACGATCGGCAATCCGGGAACGCCGGGGAATCCTGGCAACCCGGGGAATCCTGGCAACCCGGGCAATCCCGGTAACCCAGGTAACCCTGGCAATCCCGGTAACCCTGGTGGACCGGGCACGATGTTCCCGCCCTCTTTGTCTGCATCCAATGGCGGGAACATGCCGAGCTGCAGCGGGACCAACCCGCGCGAGGTCGAACGCCTGATCCGCAACACGCAGATCGGCGGCAGCTGGCAGAGCGCCAGCAATGTCACGATCCGACGTGTCGACCTTTGTCCGGAACTGCAGGCCTGGCTTGCTGCCGCCCTGCAGGGGTCGAACCTGCGGTCGGCCATTGCTTCGGACAGCCTACTCAGCGCGTCTCTCGATCGCTCGTCCTACAACACCGATCGTGTGTTTGCGGTTCAGCAGCGCGGCAACCAGTTGACGATGTTCGTTTACTGATCCGACGAGGTGGGCCGTGCGCGGCCCACCTTCTCAAGTGGTGCGAAAGACCGCATAACGGCTCTGCGCGGCGCTTGTCACAAAACTGCAATCCGGTTGTGGCCAATGGAGCCGCACCCGGAGGGACCCGCTGTGAACGACTTCGACCAAAACGCGCGTTTCGAGCAATTCGAGGCTGAACTCAACCGCATCCGCGCCGAGATCACCGACAGTTTCGACGAAGAACTCGAACTACAGTTCGAAGACGACCAGCTTGAAGCCTTAGCCGAAGACGGCGAGCGCGCCGGCCGTAAGTCCCTCGACCGCAATGTCTATTTCCGCGAACTGTTTCGCCTGCAGCACGAACTCGTGCGGCTGCAAGACTGGATTGTGCATAATAAACTGAAGGTTGCGGTCATTTTCGAAGGCCGCGATTCTGCCGGCAAGGGCGGGGCGATCAAGCGCATCACGCAGCGGCTCAATCCGCGCGTTTGCCGCGTCGTCGCGCTTCCCGCGCCATCCGACCGCGAAAAAACCCAATGGTATTTCCAGCGCTATGTGCCGCACCTGCCGGCGGCCGGCGAAATGGTGCTGTTCGATCGCTCCTGGTACAATCGCGCGGGTGTCGAGCGCGTCATGGGGTTCTGCAATCCGGACGAGCTGGAAGAATTCTTCCGCACCGTGCCAGAATTCGAAAAGATGCTGATCCGTTCGGGGATCATCCTGATAAAATTCTGGTTCTCCATCACCAATGAAGAGCAGGAATTCCGCTTCCGCATGCGTATCCAAGATCCGCTGAAGCAGTGGAAACTTTCGCCCATGGACATGGAATCGCGCCGCCATTGGGAGGATTATACCAAGGCCAAGGAAGACATGCTGGCGCGCACCCACACGGAAGATTCGCCCTGGTGGGTGGTGCAGGCCGACGACAAGAAGCGCGCGCGCCTCAACTGCATCGCCCATCTTCTCGAAGCTATTCCTTATGCTGAAGTGCCCAAGCAGGAAGTCGTGCTGCCCGAGCGCATCCGCCATCCTGACTATCACCGCGGACCCGTGCCGCAGGATATGTATGTGAAGTCGATCTACTAAAGCGCGACGGCTTGCCTGCGCCGGCTGAACAGTCGAAAATGCTGGCGCAGCAAGTCGGAGACCGGTTTTGGCCGAAACCAGCGATATCGTGGGCGGTGGCCCGAAAAAGGTCCTTTATACGCTTTCTACCATCAGCAAGATCGGGGTGGGCAAGGCGGCCAAAGCGCTGACGGCCAAGAACACCTGCAAGGCCTGTGCCTATGGCATGGGCGGCCAGCACGGCGGCATGACCAACGAACTCGATGAGTTTCCCTCGGTCTGCAACAAGTCGGTGCAGGCACAATCGACCGATATCCAGCCGGCCATTCCCGAGCCGGTGTTTCAGCACACGATTGCGGAACTGGCCGAACTCTCGGGCCGCGAAATGGAGCGTCTGGGGCGGCTCGGTACGCCGCTATTTCGGCGGGCGGGATCGGATCGGTTTGAGCCATTGGATTGGGAAACGGCGCTTGATCATGCCGCGCATCGGCTGGTCGAGACCGATCCGCAGCGGACGTTCTTTTATTCGTCGGGGCGCTCGTCCAATGAGGCGGGGTTTCTGTTCCAGCTTCTGGCGCGGGCCTATGGGACGAACAACGTCAACAACTGCTCCTATTATTGCCATCAAGCGACGAGCGAGGGACTGGCGACGACGATCGGCAAGGGTACGGCGACGGTCGAGCTTGAGGACCTTACGGGCGCGGACCTGATCTTTGTCATCGGGGCCAATCCATCATCGAACCATCCGCGCTTCATTCACATGCTCAAGAACTGCCGCGAGCGGGGCGGGCAGGTGATCGTCATCAATCCGGCCAAGGAGCCGGGGCTGGTGAAGTTTTCCGTGCCGAAATCGCCGCTCTCCATGCTCAAAGGCGGCAGCGAGATCGCGTCGGATTATCTGCAGCCGCGCATCGGCTCGGACATTGCGCTCCTCAAGGGACTGGTGAAGGCGGTGCTGGAGCAGGGGACGGAGGACGCGGATTTTATCGCTCGGCACGGGGCGGATTTTGAGGCGTTCGCGCAGGATATCTCGGCGCTGACTTGGGACGAGGTGGTTGCCGCCACGGGTCTTGCGCAAAGCGACATCGAGCGCGTCGCGGCGTCCTATGGGCGCTCGAAGGCGGCTGTCTTTGCCTGGGGCATGGGCATGACCCACCATGTGCATGGCACGGCCAATGTGGAGGCTATCGCCAATCTGGCGCTTGTCCGCGGCATGATCGGCAAGCGGTTCGCCGGGCTTTTGCCGCTGCGTGGGCATTCCAATGTGCAGGGAATCGGCACGATCGGGGTCAAGCCTGTGCTGGCCAAAGATGTGCTCAAGCGCATGGAAGAGGTTTTTAACGTCAGGTTTCCGGAAGAAAAGGGCCTCGATACCATGGCCTGTCTCAAGCGGGCTGAGGCCGGTGAGGTCGATGCGGCCGTGATCATGGGCGGCAATCTTTGGGCGGCGACCCCCGATACCCGCTTTTCGACCCGCGCCATGGGCGCTATCGGCTTCAAGCTCTTTCTCACGACGACGCTCAATCAGGGCCATGTGCATGGGTTGGGCGAGGGCGAAGTGATGATCCTGCCGGTAACGGCGCGCGACGAGGAATGGGAGCCGACGACGCAGGAATCGATGTTCAATTTCGTCCGACTCTCCGATGGCGGTATCGAGCGCATCGGCACGGTGCGGCCGGAAAGCTGGATCCTGGGGCAGTTGGGCAAGCGCATGCTGCCCGGTTCACCGATCGATTTCTATGCCTTCTCGGGCCATGCCAAACTGCGCGACGCCATCGCTGCGATCGTACCGGGCATGGAAGAGCTGGCGGACATCGATGTCGCCAAGCGCGAATTCCACATCCGCAATCGCGTGCTGCATGTGCCCGAGTTCGGCACGGCGGACGGGCGCGCGCATTTCGTGGTGACACCGATCCCGCAGCGGCAGGCCGGGGAGTTGATGCTCGCCTCGGTGCGTAGCGAGGGGCAGTTCAATTCGATCATCTACGAAGAAACCGACAGCTATCGCGGCAAGGCGGGACGCTATGCCGTGTTTCTCAGTGCGGGCGACATGGAGGCACGCGGACTGAGCGAGGGGCAAAGGGTGCGGGTTCGCTCTTCAGTGGGCGAGATGGAGGGCGTCGCGACGCGCTTTGATCTGCCGGCAGGCTCGGTGCTGGCCTATTATCCGGAGGCCAATGTGCTGATCGGCACCGAGGTCGATCCGCGTAGCAAAACGCCGGCGTTCAAGTCGGTGCCGGTGAGTGTTGTGGCGGCGTAGAGTTATCTAACCATCACTAAGCCACCGGGTGTCATCCCGGCCTTGAGCCGGGATCCATCTTGAGATCTCAGGATGGGCCTCGGCCTTCGTCGGGGTGACAGCCGATGGTTGGGCTACTTCGCAGCGTCCTCTTCTTTGGCGCCGGGGCCGACGATCAGGACGCTTGGCTCGGCTTCGAAAATGCGCTTGGCGACGGCCTGGACTTGTTCAGCCGTGACGGCCTCGATCGATTGCTGGCGCTCCACCACATAGTCGAGGGGCAGGCCTTCGATCTGCTGGCTGACCATGGTCGTCGCGATAGCGACGGACGAGCGGAGCTGGTTGATCGGATAGGCGCCGACGAGATAGCGCTTGGTGCGTTCGAGCGCTGCCGGATCGGGACCGTCGGCCGCCATCTTGGCGAGTGTTGTCCGCATTACCTCGATGGCCTCGTTGGCCTGGTCGGGACGGGTCGAGGTGCCGATCGTGAGGGCCTGTGCCTCGGAGAGGTTTACGAGGCCGCCGGACACGCCATAGCTGAGGCCGCGTTTTTCGCGCACTTCGACATTGAGTTCGGAGAGGAGGCTGCTGCCGGCCAGCATCTCGGTCATGATGAAGGCCGGGAAGTAGTCCGGGTCGGTTTCGACCACGCCGGGATAGGCGAGGTTGATCGAGGTCTGCGGCAGGGGATAGTCCACCGCAACCTCCTGGCCGAAGCTGAGGGGGGCGGGCGGAACCTGCGCCAGTTTTGGCTCAGCCGGAAGCTTGCTGAAGATCGCGTCGATCATCTTGCCTGCGGCCTCTTCATCGAGCGCACCGACAATGCCGACCTTGAGCGTCTTGCGGGCGAAGATATCCTTGTGGAACTGGCGCAGGTCGTCAGCCGTGATCGTGGGCAGGCTTGCTTCGGTGCCTTCTATCGGGCGCGCATATGGATGATTGCCGAAGAGCGTTTCGTTCCACAGTCGGCCCGCGGCATAGCCGGGGTCTTGCTTGCGGGCGGCGAGACCGGCCAGGATCTGGTCGCGCATGCGATCGATCGCAGTCTGATCGAAGCGCGGCTCGTTGACGGCCAGCGCCAGTAGATCGGTCGCGTCATCCTTCTGATCGGCCAGCATGCGGGCAAAGCCGGCGAAATAGTCGAAATTGGCCGAAAAGCCCATTTCGAGGCCGGCTTCGTCGAGCTTGATCTGGAAGGCGTCGCTGTCGAGATTGCCGGCGCCCTCGTCGAACAGCGAGGACATCAGCGTTGCAAGGCCCACCTTATCGGTCGGGTCCTGCGCAGCACCCCCCTCGAAGGCAAAGCCGATGGTGACGATGGGGACCGTATAGTCTTCAACCATCCAGGCTTCGATGCCGCCGGGGGAGGTGATGGACTTGAAGGCCACTTCGGCTTGGGCCGGCACGGCCAGGGCTAGCGCGAGAAGCGGCGCCACCAATGCGGGCAGGGCGCGACGGGTGTTCTTGAAAATCGCGATCATGGCTTGGTCTCCGCGGCAGGAGGCAATAGGTAGCCCGTCACCGCAACGGCAGGGCGCAGATATTTGACGGCAACGGCTTTGACCTCTTCGGCCGTTATCGCGCGGATGCGATCGGGCCATTGCGCGACGTCTTCAACCGAGCGATCGGTCGTCAGCCACGTGCCATAGGTCTGGGCCATGGCAGACTGGTCGTCCTGAGCGAAAATCGTGCTGCGGATGAAGCGGGTTTTGACGCGTTCGAGTTCGGCCTCGGAAATTCCGTTAGCGATGAGATCGTCCACCTCGGCAGCAACGGCCTTTTCTAGATCGTCGAGTGTATTGCCAGGGCGCGGCACGCCATAGAGCGTGAAGGTGCCATCGTCGAGGGCGCTGCCCCCATAGGCGGCGCCGACCTGAGCGGCCATGCCGGTCTTGACGACAAGCGCTTGATAAAGCCGGCTCTGCGGTCCATCGCTCAGAATGGCGGAGAGCACGTCGAGGGCCTCGGCCTCGCCGTTTTCGGCCTGGCGATAGCTCGGGACGAGCCAGGAGCGCGCAAAGCTCGGCAGCGAGACGCGGGCGTCTTCGAGGGTGACGGTGCGGCTGGTGGTGGCAGGTGGCTCCTCGGGGCGGTGGCGTGGTGGCAGGTCCGGGCCGCGTTCGACCTTGCCATAGGTGGTCTCGGCCATTGC
Organism: Devosia sp. Leaf64; assembly: GCF_001421945.1. Lineage (NCBI taxonomy): Bacteria > Pseudomonadati > Pseudomonadota > Alphaproteobacteria > Hyphomicrobiales > Devosiaceae > Devosia > Devosia sp. Leaf64. The sequence goes on from NZ_LMLO01000024.1 coordinate 425,537, forward strand.
CTTAACGGCTTCGGCTTCGACATCGCCAGCGACGATCACGAGCGCATTGTTGGGCGCGTAGAAGCGATCGTAAAAGGCCAGCGCGTCTTCGCGGCTCAGCGTTTCGATCTCGTGTTCCCAGCCGATGACCGGGATGCGATAGGGATGGTTCTGGTAAAGCGTGGCGTTGACCGCTTCGGAAAGGATGGTCCGGGGCTGGGAATCGACGCGCTGGCGCCGTTCGTCGAGGACCACGGCACGTTCGGAATCAATCACTTCGGGCGCCAGCACGAGGTTGCGCATGCGGTCGGCCTCGATATCCATCATCTCGACGAGCGCATCGGGCGGGACGGTCTGGAAATAGACCGTCACATCGGCATTGGTGAAGGCGTTGGTTTCCCCGCCGAGTTCGTTGACCTTGCTTTCGAGCGTTCCGGCCGGATATTTCGCCGTGCCCTTGAACATCAGGTGTTCAAGGAAATGCGCGACTCCCGACTGACCAGCCGGATCGTCGGCTGCGCCAGTGCGATACCATAGCATATGGGTCACGACCGGCGCGCGCCGATCGGGAATCACCACGAGTTCAAGTCCATTTTCGAGCATGAAGTGGCTCACCGTAGGCGGCGGAGTTTCCTCTGCTGCCACGGGCAGGGCCGTGAATAGGGCGGCCACAAGGGCAATCATCGGGCGGTGCATGGTTCGGCGCGTTCTCCGTCGGTGGATTTGGCGGCGGCGAGGTTATCCAGATCGGGCACAAGCGCAACCGGCAATCCCGTTGCTTAAGAAACGATCACGTGTGATCGCCGTGAACGTGTACGAGCGCAGATATTGGGCGTGATGATCAAATAACGGGCAGGCTTGGACGTGCTAAATATTTGGGATAGAACAAATATTTACGCAATGCTTACCATGAGTTGTTAGACTCAATTGCAGTCCATCGCGCTGTTCCGAGAATTCCATGTCCAAGCCGGAAGTCCCCGCTTCTCCACGCGCCATGCGCATCGTGATGGATGGCATCAGCCGCGAGCTGCATACTTATTCGGTCGGTAATCAGCAGATCGTCAAACAAACCAAACTCCTGGCGGTCAACGCCATTATCGAGGCAGCGCGGGCAGGCGATGCGGGAAAGGGGTTCGCCGTCGTTGCCAATGAAGTACAGCGCCTCGCCGATAGCGCCGCCGATATCGCGGCGCGGTTTCAAGATGTGCTGGCTGGAAGGCTCAGTATGGGCCGGACCATGTCAGGTACGCTTGTTGAGGAAATGGAAGGCGCACGGCTGACTGATCTGGCGCAGACCCTCGTCCAGCTCATCGTCCGCAATCTCTATGAGCGCACGGCGGACGTGCGCTGGTGGGCGACGGACAGAGCGTTCTGGCAGGCGCTGTCGGGTGACGATGCTGCGGCGCGCGATTTTGCCGGTCATCGGCTCGCGGCGATAAACCGCTTCTATTCTGTCTATTCCGATCTGGTGCTGACCGATGCGCGGGGCAGGGTGATCGCCAGCGCCAATGCCGCCTTTTCGCGCAATATCGTTGGCGCGGATTTCTCGCGCGAAACCTGGTTCCGCGAGGCAATGAAAACGCGGGCGGGCGACGAATATGCCGTGGGCGAGGTGATGGAAAGCCCGCACCACGATCGGCGCGAAGTGCTGGTCTATTCGACCGCCGTGCGCAGCAATGGCCGCAATGACGGATCTGCGGTGGGTGCGCTCGGTGTCTATTTCGATTGGCAGGCGCAGGGCCGCTCTATCGTCGAGACCGAAGCCGCCTTGCCGCCCCAGGTCGCCGAACGCACCGAGGTGATGCTGCTCGATGCCAAGGGCCGCGTCATCGCGACCACGCGGCCGCAAAACCGCTTCAGCACATTTTCCCTCCAAAACAAAGGCGCCAAGCGCGGCAGTTATCTCTCGACCAATGGCGATATTGTCGCCTTCGCCCAGACGCTTGGCTATCAGGAATATAATGGCCTCGGCTGGTGGGGCGTCATCGTGCAGCGCACTGAATCCGAAGACGCGCTGAGGCGCCAGCTCGGGATGGACCGGGGCTGAAAGCAGCCATACAGAGCATCATCGCGCGGAATGACAGGTTCGTGCCCGTTGCTCCCGAATGCTGCTTGCCCTACATAGGCGCCAACTCCCGAAACACCGTCGAAGAGGTTCTTCGCCTATGGCCCGCCAGTTCATCTATCACATGCACGGAATGTCGAAGTCCTATGCGGGCGGCAAGAAGGTGCTCGATAACATCCACCTCTCCTTCTACCCCGATGCCAAGATCGGCATTCTCGGGCCGAACGGCTCGGGTAAATCGACGCTGCTCAAGATCATGGCCGGCATCGACACCGAATTTTCTGGCGAAGCCTGGGCGGCCGATGGCGCCAAGGTCGGCTATCTGCCGCAGGAGCCGCAGCTCGATCCCACGCTGAATGTGCTCGGCAACGTCATGATCGGCGTCAAGGAAAAGAAGGCGATCGTCGACCGGTATAACGAGTTGATGATGGAGTACTCGGACGAAACGGCCGACGAAGCCTCCAAGCTCCAGGACCAGATCGACGCGCAGAACCTGTGGGACCTGGAATCGCAGGTCGAAGTGGCAATGGAAGCTCTCGGTTGCCCTCCGGGCGATGCGGAAGTCACCAATCTTTCGGGTGGCGAGAAGCGTCGTGTGGCGCTTTGCGCGCTGCTGCTGTCGAAGCCAGACCTGCTGCTCCTCGACGAACCGACCAACCATCTCGACGCCGAAACCACCGCATGGCTCGAACGCCACCTGCGTGAATTCGAAGGCGCCGTGCTGATCATCACCCACGACCGCTACTTCCTCGACAATGTCACGGGCTGGATTCTCGAGCTCGATCGCGGTCGCGGCGTGCCCTATGAAGGCAATTACTCAGCCTATCTCGACGCCAAGGCCAAGCGCTTTGCGCAGGAAAAGAGCGAGGACGCAGCGCGCGCCAAGGTGCTCGAACGCGAGCGCGAATGGATGGGCCAGAGCCCGCAGGCGCGCCAGTCCAAGTCCAAGGCCCGCCTCAAGGCCTATGACGAACTGGTCAAGATCAACGACGCCCGCACCCAGTCGCATACGGCGCAGATCATCATTCCGCCCGGCGAGCGTCTCGGCCACAACGTCATCGACGTCGAGAACATCTCGAAGTCATTCGGCGATCGCGTGCTGATCGAAAACCTCAGCTTCAAGCTGCCGCCCGGCGGCATTGTCGGCATCATCGGGCCCAATGGCGCGGGCAAGACGACGCTGTTCAAGATGCTGACCGGCCAGGAACAGCCCGATAGCGGTTCAGTCACGGTCGCTGAAAACGTGCACCTCGGCTATGTCGACCAGAGCCGCGATACGCTGAGCGCCAACAAGACCGTTTGGGAAGAAATCTCGGGCGGCGATGAAGTGCTGATGCTCGGCAAGCGCGAAATGAACTCGCGCGCTTACACGTCCACCTTCAATTTCAAAGGTGGCGACCAGCAGCAGAAGGTCGGCAATCTTTCAGGTGGCCAGCGCAATCGCGTGCACCTCGCCAAGATGCTGAAATCGGGGTCAAACGTGCTGCTCCTTGACGAGCCGACCAACGATCTCGACACCGAAACCCTTGCCGCGCTCGAAGAGGCGCTCGAGGAATTCGCCGGCTGCGCCGTGATCATCAGCCACGATCGCATGTTCCTCGATCGCCTCGCGACCCACATGCTGGCCTTTGAAGGCAACAGCCATGTCGAATGGTTCGAAGGCAATTTCCAGGATTACGAAGCCGACAAGGTCCGTCGCCTCGGCGCCGATGCGGTGAACCCGAAGCGGGCAACATACAAGCCGCTGACGCGGTAATGACCAAGAGGCGCGGTGAGAACCGCGCCTTTTTCTTTGGCGCCTGAGGATAATCTTTTATCGTCGGCTGCGCGATTAGGCCAATTTTGTCTTACCGCCGAGACATTTGGGCCGTCCTCCGTCGCTTTCTCGACCCGGCCTGTCTAGTATCCTGCCAATTCATGTCTTGGAGGATTGCCGTGCGTTTCGCATCATTCGCCGCTGCTGCTGCTTTTGTCGTTGCTGCTCCCGTTTTCGCTCAGGCTCAGGATGTTACCCCGCTGGTGACGGCTCAGTGGTTGCTTGAGCATGCGGGCGATGAGAATGTGAAAATCATCGACATCCGTGACGAAATCGAAGGCACCGATCTCGGCGATCTGCCTTATGTGGCGGGTGCGGCGGTGGCGCCTTATGCGAGCTATGGCTGGCGTACCGAAGTGCAGGGCGTGCCCGCGCAGATCCCGCCGCCCGAACTGATCGGCAAACTGATCGGCGATCTCGGCATCGATGGCGACGACCATGTCATCATCCTGCCCTGGGGCACGGATTCGTCTGAGTTCGGCGGTGCGACGCGCGTCTATTGGACTTTCAAATATCTTGGCCACGACGCGGTTTCAATCCTTGATGGCGGTTGGCGCCAGTATGATGCGGCGGGCGGCGAGCGCGTTGCCGAAGCGGCTGTGCCGGCCAAGGCCGAATTCCCGGTCAATGTGCGTCCGGAACTGCGCGCCACGACGCCTGATGTGGAAGCGGCGCTGGCTGCAGGTACCAAGCTGATCGATGGACGTCCGGAAGCGCAGTATCTGGGCCAGTCGAAGAGCCCCGTCGTGCGGATCGAAGGCACGATCCCCGGCGCGATCAACCTGCCGCATTCCAAGCTCTACAGCGCTGAATTTGCGAGCTTTGCGCAGCCTGAAACGGTTGCTGCGCTCGAACAGGCGATAGGCCTTGGCAAGGACGAGAAGAATATCGTCTTCTGCAATACCGGCCACTGGGCGTCGATCGCATGGTTTGCGCTCCATGAAGTCGGCAGTAACAAGAACACAGCCATGTATGATGGCTCGATGGCCGAATGGGCTGCCGATCCGGCCCGTCCGATCCAGTAAGATCGCGACACTTCATCACTGATCGGGATTTGGATGTTGCACCGCAAGGCTGCAGCATCCAAACCTTTTAGACGACCCGAAATAATCGAGAATCATGAGCGATATTTCCGCATCCCTGCCCAAGTTTCTGCCGCCAGCAGCGGTGGATCGATCTCCTCTGTTCATCGCCGGAGCCATGCTGCTTGTCGGCTTTGCCTTCATCACCTGGCAGGTGGATCTGCGTCAGGGCGCGCTGTTCCTGATCGGCGGCGGGCTGGGCGTCGCGCTTTACCATGGCTCGTTCGGCTTTACCGGCGGCTGGAAGCGGATGGTTGTCGAGAAGCGCGGGCGCGGCATGCGTGCGCAGATGCTGACGATCGGCGTTGCAGCGCTCGCCATGATCCCGCTTGTCGCAGCAGGCAATATCGGCGGCCAATCCATGGTCGGCGCGATGGCGCCCGTTGGTGTCTCGGTACTTTTGGGCGCCGGTATTTTTGGCCTTGGCATGCAGCTTGGCGGCGGGTGCGGCTCGGGCACGCTCTTTACTGTCGGCGGCGGCTCGGCGCGCATGCTGGTGACGCTGATCTTTTTTATCATCGGTGCACTGATGGGCACGGCGCATTTGCCGTTTTGGTTGCAGCAGCCGGCGCTGCCCGCGATCAGCCTTGGCGCGGAACTCGGCGTAGGCTTTGCTCTCGCCGTGACGATTGCCGGACTGGCGCTTGTCGCCCTGATTACGGCGCTGATCGAAAAACGCGTCCACGGCTCGATCGAAGCCGAACCGGCGCCAGCGCGGCAGGGTTGGAACTGGGTTCTTTATGGCCCATGGCCGCTGGTGGGGGCAGGGCTGGTGCTGGCGCTTCTCAATATCGCGACGCTGCTCTTGGCCGGGCACCCCTGGTCGATCACCTATGGCTTTGGGCTCTGGGGCGCCAAGATCGCTTCGGCCGTCGGTATTCCGGTCGGCACCTGGGAGTTTTGGACTTGGCCCGCACAGGTGCAGGCGCTCAATTCGAGTGTTTTGGCCGATAGCGTTTCGGTGATGGATTTCGGCCTTGTTCTGGGCGCGGCCTTGGCGGCGGCGGTTGCCGGCAAATTCGCACCAAAGGCCAAGCTGCCGCTCGGGTCCTTGCTCGCCGCAATCATCGGCGGCTTGTTGATGGGTTACGGCGCGCGCCTCTCCTTCGGCTGCAATATCGGGGCGCTTTTCTCCGGTATCGCGACGGGCAGCCTTCATGGCTGGCTGTGGTTCGCTGCGGCCTTTGTCGGCTCGTTCGCGGGTGTGTGGATGCGGCCGGTTTTTGGTCTTGATGGATTTGCCAAGAAATGAGCACGCGCAACACTCTGCTTTTCGGCGCGGCTCTCGCAGTCACTACCGCTGCCGTGGCCTATGATCATGTGACCAATCCTGTGCCGGCGCGACCATCCGCTCAGGTCGCTGCGAGCAGCGGCTCGGCTGCCCCTTGTGCAGCCGGCGCGGCGCCGTGCGCCGCGGGTGCCGTCGCGCCTTGTGCAGCCGGGGCGTCCGCTGCTCCATGCGCTGCGGGGGCGCCGATGAAGGCTGCGCCTCCGCCGCCGCCAGCCGTGCCGCAGGCAACACCGCAGAAGGCGCCGCCGCCACCGCCTCCAGCGCAAAGACCGGTTGCCGAGACGAGCGAACCGGCAAAAGTTGCGCCGCCGCCGCCACCCAAGGTGAAGCCTGAGGGTGAAGAGGCGCCCGAGCTCGTCGTGGACGCAAACTGATGGACAGCGAGAGGGATCGCGCTTTGGCGGAGATCGCCTATTGCGAGAGCACTCTCGCCAAGGGCGGTCTCACCGTTCTCAGTGATCTTTTTCGCGGCGTATCGGACATCTCCGCCTGGGATCATTATCCGCCAGGCGATGTGTTCGATCCCGTCAGCGGGTCGCAGTGGTATTATCATTGTCACCCTGCGGAAGAGGGCTCAAGCGAGCACGGCCACTTTCATTGCTTCATCCGCCCCAAGGGTGCGCAAGGGCCAATCCATCATCTCATCGCCGTCGGCGTCGATCAGAACGGCAAGATGTTGCGGCTCTTCACGGTGAACCAGTGGGTCGTCGGTGACGATTGGGCGGATGCTGTTACCATCGTCGGATTACTCGACCGCTTTGATATGGCCATGCCCAGCCCGTCCTACCTCGTCAATCGCTGGCTGACCGCCGTGCTCGTCGCTTACAAGACGGAGATTGAGGGGCTGCTGAATGAGCGCGATAGAGTCCTTGCGGCGCATCCTAATGCCGATGTGCATAACGATCGCAGTCTTGAAGTCACGTCCTCTTTCAGCGTCTAATTAATCTTGCGCTAGGCGGAACCGCAGCGCGGATTCGGCGTTTCGTCGAATGGCTACGTGGTTTGTGCGTGGCTTTTCTGGGGATGGGGTACACATGGGCGAGGTTGACTACGCACGCATATTCGACGTGCTCCCCAGCCCGTTCATGGTCGTCGATAAAGAACTTCGCTACATCGCGGCAAACCGTGCCTATCTCGAAACAACCGGTCGCAGCTTCGACGAAATCGCTGGGCAAAAGGTTTTCGAACTTTTTCCAAATCCAGGAGAGAGCGGCGATCGCTTAAGGGCATCGATCGATAAGGTCATGGCCACGGGCCAGCCCGATACGCTCGCTTATCTGGCCTATCCCATTTCGCGGAGCTCTGGCGGGGAAGTCGAGAACCGCTATTGGACGGCAGTGCATGTCCCGGTGCTCGATGCCGATGGTTCCGTGAAATACGTGATGCAGAACACGGTCGATGTCACAGAATTCGCGCGCATTCGCGCCGCCGCGACGGTGCCGTTTACCTCGCTCTCCGCCGAGACGCGGTTGATCGAGCGCACGCGCGAAGTCGAAGCGGCCAATGCCGATTTCCGCCGGCTGTTTCAGCAAGCGCCTGCGTTCTTCGCGATTCTGTCCGGGCCCACCCACGTTTTCACCTTTGCATCGGATTCCTACCAACGCCTAGTCGGTGGACGACGCCTTTTGGGCTGTTCTGTCGGCGAGGCGATGCCTGAGGTGCGCGATCAGGGCTTTATCGAATTGCTCGATCGGGTCTTCGTCGAAGGCTATGTGCATCAGGCAGAAGGCGCGCGGCTCATGCTGGTGCGCGACGAGGGCAAAGCGCCAGAGGAGACGTTCCTCGATTTTTCCTATCACCCTATTCGCGATCCCTCGGGCGAGATCACCGGTGTGTTCGTGCAGGGCACGGACCGTACGGAATCCGTGCGTGCGGCACGGCGCCAGCGTCTCTTGATCGATGAGCTCAATCATAGGGTGAACAATACGCTCGCAACCGTGCAGTCGATCGCCGCGCAGACGCTGCGCAGCACCGCCGATACGATCAAAGCGCGGGAAGCGTTTCAGGCGCGCATCCAGGCATTGTCAAAAGCGCACAGCATGCTCAGCGACCGAAGCTGGCACGATACCGAGATCGGCCGGCTCGTCTGTCAGGAACTGAGCGCCTATGAAGGCGCCCAGGTGCACTATGCCGGGCCGGAGCTGGTGGTCAATTCCAAATGCACCATCGCGCTGGCCCTGCTGTTGCATGAGCTGGCGACCAATGCGGCAAAGCACGGTGCGCTTTCCGTGCCCGATGGGGTCGTGGCGGTGTCGTGGCGGGAAGATCCTGAAAAGAATTTGGTTCTGGAGTGGTCCGAAAACGGCGGCCCCGCCGTATCCGCCCCGTCACGTCGTGGCTTCGGATCGCGACTTCTCGACACAGTCGTAACCGGTGAACTTGGCGGGCAACTCGATGTCCGCTATGAGCCCACGGGTATCTTCGCGCGCCTCGTCATTCCGCCGGCCGCCTACATCGCTCAGGAGTTGGCCCTTGGCTAAATTTGCTGGAAGCCGGATATTCGTCGTCGAAGACGAGACGCTGGTCCTCTTCAACCTCGAGGACATACTCACCGATCTCGGCTGCGAAGTAGCCGGGCAGGCCATGCGGCTCGACAAGGCTGTCGAATTGGCAAAGACGGTCGGCGAAGTCGACGCGGCCATTCTCGACGTCAATATCGGCGGGACCACGGTGTTTCCAGCGGCGCAGATCCTCGCGGAGCGGGGCGTGCCACTGCTGTTCGCCACCGGCTATGGCCGCGATGGGCTTCCCGACGAGTGGCAGGGCCATGCCGTTATCGTCAAACCCTATTCGCCGCAGGATGTCGAACGCGCACTCGGACCGCTGCTCGACAAGCAATAGTCGCCTTCGCTTTTACCGTTCGACGCAAAATCCAAGAAAACCCATTGGTTCTGCTGCCATTTCTGCCATAAGCTCGACAGTTAAGGCTCAACGGGCCTTGAAGATCCGGCGTTCTGGGGGAATGCATGAACATCTATTTGACGGGGGTGGCGCTTGCACTTGGCCTTGCCCTCGCGTCACCGTCACTCGCGGCCACCGGCCAATGTTCGCTCACCGGCTTTGGCACCTTCGATTGCGACGTCGAAACCGACGGTAGCGGCCTGACCTTTGGCCTTCCCGATGGGCAGACATTTGCCTTTGCAGCCGTAAGCGAGAACGAAGGCCTTGGCTATCTGATCGCCGCCGATGCCTCTCCGGGTCAACGGCCAGAGGAGCTTGGCGAATTTGCGCCGCTCGCCAATGAGGCTGGTTGCTGGCAGTCCCAGAAGGACGAGACGAAATTCTGCGCCGCGGTGTCGGAATGATCGGCCGGATTGCCTGCGTCCTCGTGGTTCTTGTCGCTGGGGCGACGGGTGCTTTCGCCAAAGACGCGCGCTGTTTCACCACCGATGATGGCGAATATGATTGCGACTTCGAAGCCACCGATGATGCAGGCAGTTTCCGCATTTCCGCCGATGGCAAGCCCACCTTCGAGGTGTTCATCGAGGATGGTCAGGCCTATGCCGGTGCTGTCTTTGCGCCGGGTGGTCGCAGTGTTTCGCTGCCGGGGACTTATTTTCGCTCCGAAGAAGATCCAGCCTGCTGGGTGAGCGATGCGACCGAAACCCAAATCTGTGCGTGGTAATGGACGAATTCAGTATTGAGATCGATGGCGCCGAACTGACCGGCGTCGAGCTTGGTGATGGCCTGCCGGTGGTTTTTCTTCACGCCGGCGTTTGCGACAATCGCATGTGGCACGAACAGATGCGTGTGGCCGCCGAGAGTGGCTGGCACGCGATTGCCTATGATCGGCGCGGCTATGGCGACAGCACCAGCCCCGACGAGCCCTTTAGCCATGTCGACGATCTCGAAGCTCTTCTAGACGCCTTCGACATTCACGCCGCCATTTTTGTCGGCTGTTCGCTCGGCGGTGGCCTCGCCATAGATTTTGCCCTGCGCCATCCCGGCCGCGTCATCGGCCTCGTCTTGATCGGCACATCGGTCACCGGCGCACCATGGAGCGCCACCGAGGAAGAGCGCGCCATCGAGATGGTGGAAGAGGACGCCTGGGAGCGGGGCGATCTAGAGTTCATGAACAAGGTGCAGGCGCATGAGTGGCTCGACGGGCCGCGCGCACAGAGCGGCCGTGTCGGCGGGGAGGCGCGGAAGCTCTTTCTCGATATGAACGCCAAGGCGCTGGCAAAGCCCGAACTGACCCAGATCGCGCGCGAGCCGGAGGCCTGGCCGCGCGTTCAGGAAATCACAGCGCCAACCATGCTGATCGTCGGCGATGAGGATTTCACCGCACTGATCGAGCGGCATGAGCATTTGTCCGAAACCATGCCCAATTCGTTCGCGGCCGTTCTCGAAGGCGCTGCGCACATTCCGAGCATCGAACAGCCCGCCATGATCAACCGCATGCTCGAGGAGTTTCTCGATGCGTTGGCGGGCGATGAAGGCGAATTCGATGTGGATGAAGAGGGCGAGGAGCCGCTGCCGGAATGAATCCGCCCATGCAGCCAACAGATTGAAAGATAAAGAAAAGGCCGGAGTTTTACTCCGGCCTTTTGCGTCAGACGGCGATGATGCCGTCGAGATGTTTATCGATGCCCGGGGTCGGGATGTTGGTCAGGTCCTTGTCCAGTTCGGCGACGATCGTTTTCTTCACATGGTCCGACATCACCTTGCGGAAATTACCGAGTGCGATCGGTGCTGCGGCGACGACGAGGCGGTCGTAGGCGCCTTCGAGGGCCTTTTTATCCAGCACGGCCGCAACGGAGCGCACGAATTCGGCTTCGCGGTGCTGAGCCGGATCGGTCTTGGGCTCCATGGAGGAACGGGCAGAGCCGCCCGACGAATGGCCGCGGCCCGGCTTGTCGCTATCGATGTCCTGGCTCTGGAGCGGTTCGATGGACCAATCGAGCCCCTTGATGGTCGTCAGGCCCTTGCCTGGTCCATGGTGTTCGAGGACGCGGGCCTGGGTGCCATCGGCGATCAAGATCCAGGTGACGGTCTTTTTCATCTGCTGCTCCTGCAAGTATCTGGTGTGATCCGCATTGCACGGACCACTCACCAAACGCAGCCAAACGGCAAAAGGTTGGCGCCTCCGATCAGCAAAGGCGGTTGCTGCGATCACAAACTATGATTGGCGGCTCAGTTATTTGGCTGCTAGGTGTGCCTGGCGCCCAAGTGGGGCGGAGTCCTTCCATGACCTTGCCTGAACAGGCTCCCGAAGTCGCCGCAACTACGGCCGCGCCTTTGGTTGCAGATCCCATCCAGACCCGTAATGGCGTCCTCGCCGCCCTGGCTGCTTACCTCTTCTGGGGTTTCCTGCCGATCCTCTTCCGCGCGCTCGATTCCGTCGGGTCCGTGCTGATCGTTGCGGAGCGCACGCTGTTTTCGCTGGTGCTGCTTGGGATCATTCTTGCGGTAGGTGCGGGATTTAGAGAAGTGCGCCAGCTTCTGACCAACTGGAAGACGCTGCGGATCATCGCGCTTTCGACAGCGCTCCTTGTCGCCAATTGGTTGCTCTATGTTTGGGCGGTCGAGACCGGGCAGGTGCTAGAAGCAAGTTTTGGCTACTTCATCAATCCGTTGGTCAATGTCGCCATCGGCATGATCTTTCTCGGCGAGCGGCAGAACCGGTTGCAGACAATCGCGATCGCAATTGCTGTGGTGGCGATCGGCATCCAAGCGGTTGGGCTCGGGAAATTTCCGTTCATCGCCGTCAGCCTCGCGCTGACCTTTGGGTTTTACGGCTTCTTCCGCAAGACCGCGCCATCGGGTCCGACGTCCGGGCTTTTCGCCGAGACCATGGTCGCCGCGCCGTTTGCACTGGCCTATGTGGCGTTCGATATCGCGACCAAGGGTTTGGGACCGCATGCCGATCCGACCATGATGACGCTGCTGGTGCTGACGGGTCCGGCGACCGCTGTGCCGCTCTTGCTCTTTGCTTATGGGGTGCGCCGCCTGCGTCTAACGACCATCGGCATGTTCCAGTATCTCGCGCCGTCGATCCAGTTTTTGGTGGCGGTCATGCTGTTTGGCGAGCATCTCAACGGCACGCGCCTTGTCAGCTTCGGGCTGATCTGGCTGTCCCTGGCGGTCTTTTCCTATGACAGTTTCCGGCAGCGCGGTGCCAACCGCGCCGCCGCTTAGCGGTCTTAGAACGCCATCTTGGTTGCCGAATCCCAGTGCTCGTCGGCCTTGCCGTCGACGATGCGCCAGGTGTCGTACCAGGTTGTGGTGTATTTCTGGCCCGGATTTGCTGGATCGTCCTCGGTGCGCACTGTGCCGACGGTCACGAGATCGCCCTCGGCCGTCACGAAGACGACCGGTGACTTGATCTTGTCCTCGACCGCAGTCGGCTGAACCTTCAGCGTCTCGGTGAAGAATTTGACGACGCCATCGAGGCCGGAAGCGGCATTGGGATTGTGCTGGATATAGCGTTCGGTGAGCAGATCGCCGGCCTTGTCCCAATTGTTGGCTTCGAGCAGCACGCGGAAGATATCGTAGACCACCTGCTTGTTGGCGTTGAGCTGCGGATCGGTGCTCGTAAAGAGCGCATCCTTGTCGGCGGCTTCCACCACTGCTTCCTGAGCATGGAGTGCGGTTACGCCGGTGATGCTCGTGACGGCCAGGGCAATGGCCATCATGCTGGTTTTCAAATTCATCGTTCTCTCCGTGTCGGCATTGGTCGACCCACGCAGAGAATTAGATATGACGAGGCGCTTCGTTAAGGAGGCACTTTACCGGCTAATAGGAACCTGAGGGTGCGTGCGTGCCGCGCGGATCACCCGGCCGATCTGCTCAAATGTGTCCGTCAGCGGGGTTGCCTCGCGCCAAACCAGAGCCAGTTGCCGCCCGGCCTGCGGGTCGTCGAGCCGGTGGACCGCAATGCGCGGGTCGCTGGCTTCCTTGCGCAGCGCAGTCTGGGGCAGCAGCGTCACGCCCTGACCATTGGCGACGAATTCGACGATCGTCGAGAGCGATGTCGCGGCGAAAGTGCGGGTCGAGCGCCCCCCTTCAAGGCGGCAGGCCGAAATAGTCTGGTCGCGAAAGCAGTGACCCTCGTCGAGCAGTAGAATACGCCCAGGCTCGAGAGCCTCGAGCGAAACGGGCCCATCTGGCATTTCCGACTGCGATGTCGCCAAAACGAATGCATCTTCGAACAGGGGAAAGAGCGTCAGCTTGGGTCCGCCCGGCGGGGGCAGGGAGGCGATCAGCGCCAGGTCCAGCGCGCCGCTCTGCACGCTTTCGAGCATGGCTTCAGTGCGGCTCTCGCTGACGGTGAATTTGATCTGCGGCAGGGCTTCGGTCAGCGCCGGAAAAATCTCCGGCAGCAGATAGGGCGCAACCGTGGGAATGAGCCCGAAGCGGATCGGCCGATCAAGCCGCCCTCCGCGGCGCAAGGCGAAGTCATCGAGCGCTTCTGCAGCAGCTACCGCAGGTTTGGCGCGTTCGATGAAATCGCACCCAAACGGGGTCAGGCGGATGCCTGATTTCAACCGATCGAAAAGCTGTGTCCCGCAAAGCGTTTCGAGCGACAGGATCTGTTGCGAGAGGGCCGGTTGGGAGACGGCGCATTCCTCGGCGGCCTGCCCGAAATGCCCTGTCCGTGCCACAGCCAGCGCGTATTTCATCTGCTTGAGCGTAATCGTCACGATTACTTTTTCCTATCGGTGGAGAAAGAATTATCGATTGGCCGAATGGTTGTCACCTGCTTATAACCCGGTCAGCAGCATAGGAGCCCCCTCATGGACGACACTTTTTCCAATTCTCCCGCCGACGCGTCAGGCGGCAAGTGCCCAGTCGATCATGGTGGTAATGGCGGCAAGGGCCGGGGCGGCGAGGGTCGTGGCCATCGCAACCGCGACTGGTGGCCGACCTCGCTCGATATCGGCATGCTCCACAACAATTCGGACCTGTCGAACCCGATGGGTCCGGACTTCGACTATGCCGAAGAATTCAAGAAACTCGACCTCGCGGCAGTGAAGGCCGACCTCACCGCGCTGATGACCGATTCCAAGGATTGGTGGCCGGCCGACTTCGGGCACTATGGTGGCCTTTTCGTCCGCATGGCCTGGCACAGCGCCGGCACCTATCGCATCACCGACGGCCGTGGCGGCGCCGGCATGGGCCAGCAGCGGTTTGCCCCGCTCAATTCCTGGCCGGACAATGCCAGCCTCGACAAGGCGCGCCGCCTCGTCTGGCCGATCAAGCAGAAATACGGCAACCGGATTTCCTGGGCCGACCTGATGATCCTGACCGGCAACGTTGCCCTTGAATCCATGGGTTTCAAGACCTTTGGTTTCGCCGGTGGCCGTGCCGACGTGTGGGAACCAGAAGAACTCTATTGGGGTCCGGAAGGCACCTGGCTCGGCGATTCCCGTTATTCAGGTGAGCGCCAGCTCGAAGAGCCGCTGGGCGCGGTGCAGATGGGCCTTATCTACGTCAATCCCGAAGGCCCGGCCGGCAATGCCGACCCGATTTCGGCAGCGCGCGACATTCGCGAAACCTTCTCTCGCATGGCGATGAACGACGAAGAAACCGTGGCGCTGATTGCCGGCGGTCATACGTTCGGCAAGACCCATGGCGCGGGTGATCCGTCGCTCGTTGCCGCTGAGCCCGAAGGCGCAGACCTCGAAGACCAGGGCCTTGGCTGGAAAAGCAAGCACGGCACAGGCATCGGCAAGGACGCGATCACCTCGGGTCTCGAAGTCACCTGGACGCAGACGCCAGTTCAGTGGAGCAACTTCTTCTTCGAGAACCTCTTCAAGTATGAGTGGGAACTCTCGGCCAGCCCCGCAGGCGCCAAGCAGTGGATCGCCAAGACTGACGATGCCGTTATCCCCGATGCGTTCGATCCCGCGAAGAAGCATCGCCCCACGATGCTGACGACCGATCTGTCGCTTCGCTTCGACCCGATCTACGAAAAGATCTCGCGCCGCTTCCTCGAAAATCCGGCTGAGTTCGCCGATGCCTTTGCCCGCGCCTGGTTCAAGCTGACCCACCGCGATATGGGCCCCAAGGTCCGCTATCTCGGCCCCGAAGTGCCGGCAGAAGACCTGATCTGGCAGGACGTTATCCCGGCCGTCGATCACCCACTGGTGGATGACGCCGACATCGCTGTGCTGAAGACCAAGATCCTCGACACCGGTCTTTCCGTGTCGGAACTTGTCGGTACAGCCTGGGCCTCCGCTGCCACGTTCCGCGGTTCGGACAAGCGCGGCGGTGCCAATGGCGCGCGCATTCGCCTTGCGCCGCAAAAGGATTGGGAGGTCAACCAGCCGGCCCAGCTCGCCAAGGTTCTTGCCAAGCTCGAAGGCGTGCAGGGCGATTTCAACGCGGCTCAGTCGGGCGGCAAAAAGATCTCGCTGGCCGATCTGATCGTCCTCGCTGGCGGCGTCGGCATCGAAAAGGCGGCGCGTGCGGGTGGCCAGGATATTTCCGTGCCGTTCACGCCGGGTCGCATGGATGCCTCGGAAGAGCAGACGGACGTCCTTTCGTTCCAGGCGCTGCAGCCGCGGGCCGATGGCTTCCGCAACTACTACAACAAGGCCCGCTGCTTCATGCAGCAGGAGGAAGCGCTGGTCGACAAGGCGCAACTTCTCCGCCTCACCGGCCCACAGTTGACGGTTCTCCTTGGCGGCCTCCGCGTCCTTAAGGTTGGCGTGAACGATCATGGCGTCCTCACCGATCGTCCGGAAGTGTTGAGCAACGACTTCTTCCTCAATCTCCTCGGGATGGACACCGTCTGGCAGCCGAAGGCGGGCGAGGAGGGCGTTTACACCGGCCACGACCGCGCCACCGGCACCCAGAAATGGACCGGCACGCGCGTCGATCTGATCTTCGGCTCGCACTCCCAGTTGCGCGCGTTTGCCGAGGTCTATGCTCAGGCTGACTCGGCACCGAAGTTCACCAAGGATTTCGTCACGGCCTGGGTCAAGGTGATGAACGCGGATCGGTTTGACCTCCGCTAAGCCTCTGAAAATCTTCGACGCCCCGGCTTGGTCCGGGGCGTTTTGATTCAGCTTCCGGTAATTTGAATTAATTGCCGGACTTGCCTTTCAGCCATCCCAAGGAGATTTGGCGGCATCGTTTCTACTCATCGTATTTCCCTCCCGGAGAAGAGAATGAGTGGATTCGAGGAAGGGCACCGTGCCGTCGCGAACATTCGCAGGCTGAACGGCGAAAACGGCAAGTCGGAGCGCGACAAGCTGTTCCGCAATATGGCGCGGCTGTTCAGCTACGTTTCCGACCGCTGCGATGACCAGCAGCTTGCCCAATATGACGAGGCGCTCTGTCTTCTCGCCGAACTGGTCGAACTTGAAGCGCGTGCCCATGTCGCGCGCGTTCTCGCCCCGCTCAAGCGCGCGCCGTCGACGGTGGTCTTGAAGCTTGCCAATGACGACATCGAGGTCGCAAGGCCGCTGCTCGAATTCTCCAACGTGCTCTGCGATGATGATCTCATCGACATCATCCAGAATCAATCCGAGGCACACCGCGCCGCTATAGCCGGTCGCGCAGTCGTGGCCGAGCGGGTAGGGGCCGCCATCGTCGAGCACGGCGAAACCGAGTCGGTGCTGCAGCTTGTCCGCAACGCCAAGGCTGAACTCGGACGCGCAACGCTCGAGAAGCTGGTGGCGCTCGCGGCCGACCACGCGGACCTGGCCGAGGATTTGCGCAACCGCTCGGACATCGATTGGAAATCGCTGCGTGGCGAGATCGAGAGTGCTGCGGACAAGGTCCTTGAAACGCTGGCCGAATCCGAGGGTCACTTCGATCCGGTCACCGCCGACAAGATCAATGCCGTTGTCTATAAGCGCATGCGCAATCGCGCCGGCTTCAATTCGCAGGAGTGGAAGCAGGCCTATAATCAGGTGCGCGCCCTCAGCGAACGCCGGCAGCTCGATGATCGGGCTTTGGCCCGGTTTGCCCGCTTTGGTTATGGTCACCACGTTGCGGCATCCATCTCGGTTTTGCTGCGGGTGCAGCCCGAGATCGTCGTCAAATGGCTCGCGAGCCAGGATTATGCCGCTATCACCGTAGCGCTGCGATCTGCCGGCTTTACTGCCGAGCTCTTTACCGCCTTGACCCCCACGCTGCCTTGGCGTGATCTGCCCACGCCCGAGCACGAGGCGATGATGGCGAGCCGGTTCAAGGTGCTCGACGAGGCTGAAGCGCGCAACATATTCGAACTTTGGCGCACGCATGGTTTCCGCCGTCGGAATGCCGCACCCGAGCCGCAAGCACTGTCCGCCTAGCACAAAATCTGCTGGACCCGCCGCACGAACCGGATATAAAGATATCTTTATATCATCCGGAGTTCGTCTGGCGTGTCTAGTCTGGTCAATATCTTGAAGGCTGCGGGGGAGAGCACGCGTTTGCGGCTTCTCTCCTTGCTCGCCGATGGCGACCATTCCGTCAAGGACCTGACGGAAATTCTCGACCAGTCGCAGCCCCGCGTTTCCCGTCACCTCAAGCTTCTGGCCGATGCCGGGCTGGTGCAGCGCCATGCGGAAGGCGCCTGGGCCTATTATGGCCTCGCACCCCACGGCGACGGCGCGGAACTGGCGCGTTGGCTCGTTGCCCGAATCGACCCGACGGACCCCGCCTATAGCCGCGATCGCAACCGGCAGGCGGTGGCTTTAGCTGACCAACAGGCACTGGCAACCGCGTACTTTGCCAAGGTCGCTGATAGCTGGGATCTGTTAAAAACACTCCACGTGCCCGAAGAAGCGGTGGAAGCCGCCTTGCTCGAGGCCATGGCCGGGCGGGTGGTCGATCTGCTGCTCGATCTCGGCACCGGCACCGGGCGCATGCTGGAACTGCTGGCACCGGCCTATAAGCGCGCCATCGGCGTTGATTCGAGCCGGGAAATGCTCGCTGTCGCCCGCTCGCGCCTAGCCGCCGCAGGGCTCGCACATGCTCAGGTGCGCTTGGGCGATATTGGCTCGCTCGATCCATCCGTCGGTCTTGCCGACGTCGTGGTCATCCATCAGGTCCTGCATTATTTCGATGATCCGGGCCGCATGCTGGCTCAGGCGCGACGCATGCTGACGCCGGGCGGCGAAATCCTTATCGTCGACTTCGCGCCCCATGATCTCGAATTTTTGCGCACCGAACACGCCCATCGCCGCCTTGGCCTCTCGCGCGAGCAGATGACGGGCTGGGCCGAAACCACGGGATTAGAGGTTCGATCGGTCCGCGAGTTTCCCAGCAAAAACAAAAAGGACGGCCTGACCGTGTGCCTCTGGCACCTCCAGGACCGCGAGAAAACGGAATAGAGCCATGATTGCCGACGAAAGCCGAGCCAGCCGCCAGACCGCCGACCAGCGTCCGGACCTGCAGATTTCATTCGAGTTCTTCCCGCCCAAGACCGATGCGATGGAAGAAAAGTTCTGGGAATCGATCGGCAAGCTTGCCCCGCTCAAGCCGCGCTTCGTCTCGGTGACCTATGGGGCAGGCGGCTCGACGCGCGAGCGCACGCTGCGCATGGTGCGGCGCATCACGACGGATGCCGGCGTGCCTGCCGCAGCGCATCTCACCTGCGTTGGCGCAACGCGCGATGAAATCAACGAGGTCATCCGCGGCTTTCAGGAGGTCGGTGTCAAGCGCATCGTGGCGCTGCGTGGCGATCCTCCAGAGGGCGTCGGCCAGCCCTTCGTGCCGCATCCCGATGGCTATCAGAACGCGGCCGATCTCGTCGCTGGGATCAAGAAGCTCGGCGATTTCGACATTTCCGTCGCCGCCTATCCCGAAAAGCACCCGCAAAGCCCCAATTGGGAAGCCGATATCGACAATCTCAAGCGCAAGATCGACAACGGTGCCGATCGCGCCATTACGCAGATGTTCTTCCGCAATTCCGATTACCTTCGGTTTGTCGAACGGGCCCGTAAGGCAGGCATCACGGCGCCGATCGTGCCGGGTATCCAGCCGATCCATTCCTTCAAGCAGATCTCGGGTTTCGCGGCCCGGTGCGGGGCATCCATCCCTGATTGGCTGGCCGAGCGGTTCGAAGGGCTCAACGATGATCCGGAGACCCACGCGCTGGTCGCGGCGGCCGTCGCGGCCGAGCAGGTGACCGAGCTTTTGGACGAAGGCGTCACGGAATTTCATTTCTATACGCTAAACCGTTCCAACCTGGTTCTGGCGCTCGCTCGGCTCCTCGGCCGCCGTCCAGACTGATCGTTCAGACGGCGTTCACCTTAAGTCGGGCAATATGTTGTGATGCAGTGGTTCATAAAATGGCCACCAAGTTCGCCTTGAACGGCGAGCAAATCGCGACGGAATTCGGAGCCGTAGAGACTTATGAAACTGGATCGCCGCCTGACCAATGGCCTCGCCTGGGCCGGTGCCCTGCTTGTTATTGGCGTTCCGACCGCCGATTATCTCACGGGATCATTTGGCAATTCCGGCAGGCCGAGCGTTGCCGTCGTTGATGCCGAGGCCGAAGCGCCGGTGGCCAATGTGGCCAAGCCCGCCGCGACGTCGACGACGAAACCGCAGTCTGTTGCCAATGCCGATCCTGTCGGCGGCATGCTGCAATCGGGCAAGCCACTGCCGAGCTATATCACTGGCGGCGACGCGCCTGCATCGCCTGCGAAGCCGGTTGCCGCAACGCCAGCAAAACCTGCTGCAGTGGCGCCTGC
This sequence comes from Devosia sp. Leaf64, assembly GCF_001421945.1. Lineage (NCBI taxonomy): Bacteria > Pseudomonadati > Pseudomonadota > Alphaproteobacteria > Hyphomicrobiales > Devosiaceae > Devosia > Devosia sp. Leaf64. The sequence goes on from NZ_LMLO01000024.1 coordinate 445,404, forward strand.
GACCCAGCAGCCGAGCCAGCCGGCCCAGGCATCGACGCCGACTGCGACTCCGGCCCGCCCGACGATCACGACGCCAGATCAGCAGGTTGCAGCCTTGCCCGCCAAGACCGCACCAATGCCGATGCCGCTTTCGATGCGTCCGCGCCCTGTTACGGTGCCTTTGGCCTCCAATCAGCCGCTGATCATCGATCAGCCGACCGTGCCGGCAAATTTGCCGCCAGCGAGCCTGCCTCAGGCACAGCAGACGCAGAATGACTTTGTCACCGCGGATGATCTCAACACTTGGGAGTCCGGCCCCCTCTCGGATTTTCTAGCCAACCGCAATCGTCGCAGCACCGCCAATTATACCGTGCAGCAGAACGTGCCGCCCGCCCCTGTTCCTGCATATGGATACGATTCGAACGGCGTCTGGCTCGATCAAGTGCCGCAGGGCGATCGGCCGGTTGGTCGTTATGAGGACGACGTTATCTATCTCCCGTACTGATCTGTCTTAGCCGGTCAGCTTGCATGCAATCGCCGCAATGGACCGGCAATCTGCTTGGGTTTAATATTCGCGCTCGTCGCCGAGGCGGACTCGGCGACAACAAAAGGCAGACCCATGCTGTGCTGCGTACGCAAAGCGGAAGAAAATCGGGATATCTGGCACAAGCTGGCGAGCTTCCTCGGCTCGTTTTCGCAGCGCACCGGCGTTGTCGGTCACATCGCCAATATTCTTGATCCGGACACTTGGCTGCCGGGCGGCCGTGATGCGGCCTTCACTCTGGCCTTGATCGCGCTCTCGGCCAAGATGGCGGTTGCCGATGGTGCCGTGACAGCATCCGAGGTGCGCGCGTTCAACGCGACCGTCGAGATCACCAAGGGCCAGGAGCCGCAGGTCGAACGGCTGTTCAATCTCGCCAAGCAAGATGTCTCGGGCTACGAATCCTACGCCCGAAAGGTGGCCCGGTTTTTCTCGGATTCTCCGGAAACACTCGAGCACGTGCTTGATGGCCTTTTTTTTATCGCGACGGCTGATGGGCTCGTGCATGAGGCCGAGCTCGATTACCTGCGCTCTGTGAGTTCGATCTTTGGCTTCGACGAAGTAAGGTTCGAGCAGATTGCGTCCCAGCACGTCATGCTGGAAGAGGGCGTCGATCCCTATATCGTGCTCGGCCTGTCGCATGATGCGCCGCCCGAAGAGGTGCGCCGGGTTTATCGCCTGCTCGTGGCCGAGCACCACCCCGATCGGCTTATCGCCAAGGGCGTACCCGGCGAGCTGATCGATGTTGCGACAGCGCGCATGGCCGCAATCAACCTTGCCTATCAGGCGATCACCAAGCCAAAGCCCCAGCCGCTGATTGCCTGATCTTCGCGCTTGACGCGGAGCAGGGCGCCCCTCTACATCGGCGCGCCAGTTGACCGGGTGGCCGCTGGCATGAGGGTAACTTCATGCTGGAGGAAAGTCCGGGCTCCTTCGAAACACGGTGACGGCTAACGGCCGCCGGGGGCGACCCCAGGGAAAGTGCCACAGAAAGCAAACCGCCCCGGCATGCCGGGGTAAGGGTGAAAGGGTGCGGTAAGAGCGCACCGGGCCGCTGGCGACAGGGGCCGCACGGTAAACCCCACCGGGAGCAAGACCAAATAGGGATGACGCGGGGCTAGCCCCAGCCGGTTTTGAGGCCATGTCATCCGGGTTGGTTGCACGAGTGGCCTGGCAACAGGCGCCTCAGATGAATGGTCACCACGTCGCGGCAACGCGGCCCTACAGAACCCGGCTTATAGGTCAACTGGCGTTGCCTCTTCCATACATGCCACAGTTTCGCCTCGGGGCTGAACCGGGCTTAATCTACATTGCGCGAAGATTGCAGCGTATTACCGTAAGTTCATGATTTTAATGATCTTTTTCTCTGTCATGCAATGTTCATGCAATGCTGGCGGCGCATTCTCTGTCTCGTGAACAACACACCAACGGAGACCTCCAAATGAAGAAGATCATCGCTCTCGCAATCGCTTCGCTCGTCGTTGCCGGCGTTGCCACCCCGTCCTTCGCCGCCACCTCCGGCCCGAACTGCGTGTTCAAGGACAAGTCGCTCTGCGTCACTGAATCGCTCTCGCCGACCACCGACTACAACTCGTAAGTCCTCACAGCTTCGGCTGACGTGATCTATGCTTCGGGCAATTGCCCGAAACTGTCCGCTGGCGGCTCGATCTTTGGTTTACCATGACCACTTGATCTGGGCCGTCTCGGACAATTTTTCTATTGCCGGTAAGGTTTTAGAAAATTGACGGCCCTAGGTGTGGCTTTAAGTCAAACACGGGTCTAACAACTATGAAAATCGTTCTCGCCACTCTGATCGCCGTTGCCTTCGGTGCCTCTGTTGCCGCGCCGAGCTTTGCTGCGTCGGTGTCGGACCCGAGCAATTGTTATTTCAAGGACGTATCGCTTTGCGCCACCGAGAGTCTATCGCCTACGACGGGCGCTGAACCCGTGAGGATCATCAACGTCGTCTAAGGTCGTTCGACGTCTCATCCTTGGAAGCCCCTCGACGAAAGTCTGGGGGCTTTTCGTTGTGTGCAGGGCAGGGTGCGGCAGGCCTTACTCTTGCACATGACGGATCATCGCTTTATGGCGATGCCTTTGGTTTCCGCCGCATATCCGGCGGCACACGCTGTTGGAGTTGAGCGCGATGCCTCTGGCCACCCCGCATTATCTGATCGACGAAGTTGCGCTGGCGAGAAACCTGGCGCTGATCGACCAACTCCGTGCCGCATCGGGCGCCAAGTGCCTGCTTGCGCTCAAATGCTTTGCGACCTGGGCCGCCTTTCCGCAAATCGCTCCGCACATGGACGGCACGACCTCGTCCTCGCTTAACGAAGTAAAGCTCGGACGCGAGAAGTTCGCTGGCGAAACGCATGCCTATTCGGTCGCGTGGTCCGATGACGAGATCGACGAAGCGATCGCCAATGCCGACAAGATCATCTTCAATTCCTCGTCTCAGCTAAAGCGGTATGCCGATCGCGCGGCGTATCTGCCGATCGGGCTGCGGGTCAATCCCGGCGTCAGCCATTCCCATTTCGATCTCGCCGATCCTGCCCGCGCCTTCAGTCGCCTCGGCGAATGGGATCATGGGCGTATCGAAGCGGCGATGAAAAATGTCTCGGGCTTCATGCTCCACTGCAATTGCGAGAACGACTCGCTTGGAGCCTTTTCGGCTCTGCTGGACGAAATCGAAGCAAAGCTCGGCCACTTCCTCGAGCGGCTTGAGTGGGTCAGCCTCGGTGGCGGCATTCATTTCACCAAGCCCGGCTACCCGATCGAGGAATTGGCCGCGCGGTTGCGCGTTTTCTCTGAGCGCTTCGGCGTCCAGGTCTATCTCGAGCCGGGCGATACCGTCGTGACCGATACCACCTCGCTTGAGGTCAGCGTGCTCGATGTCGTCGACAACGGAAAGGCCATCGCCATTGTCGATAGCGCCGTCGAAGCCCATATGCTGGATCTGCTCGTATATAGACAGGATGCAGCCGTGGCACCAAACGCGGGTGCGCATCGTTACATAATCGCCGGCAAGTCGTGCCTTGCTGGCGATATCTTCGGCGAATTCGATTTTCCGCAACCGCTTGAAGTGGGGAGCCGTATTTCCCTCCTCAATGCGGGTGGCTACACGATGGTGAAAAAGAACTGGTTCAATGGCGTCGCCATGCCAGCCATCGCCATTCGACGAGAAAATGGCGCAGTCGAACTCATTCGCGAGTTCGGTTACGCCGATTACGTCTCCAGCCTCTCCTGATCGGGGCTGGGCAATATCCACCACCAAGAAGGTGTTTCGTGCCAATTGAAAAAGAACATTCTGATCATCGGTGCCGGAGGTGTCGCGCAGGTTGCAGCCGTTAAGGCTGCCATGCACAACGATGTCCTCGGGGATATCAACATTGCCTCCCGCACGCTTGAAAAGTGCGAGGCCATCGTCGCCGGCATCGTCGAGCGCAAGGCTCTGAAGCGCCCGGGGCTGATTGCAGCCCATCAGCTCGACGCCATGGATATCGAGGCGACCAAGGCGCTTATCCGCCAGACTAAGAGCCAGATCGTCCTCAATGCCGGCTCGGCCTTTCTCAACATGTCAGTGCTGCGCGCCAGCATCGAAGCGGGCGTTGCCTATATCGACACGGCCATCCATGAAGACCCGTCCAAGGTCTGCGAGCAGCCGCCCTGGTATGGCAATTACGAGTGGAAGCATCGCGAAACGTGCGAGCGCAAGGGCATTACGGCTATCCTCGGCGCTGGCTTCGATCCGGGCGTCGTCAATGCCTATGCCGCGCTCGCCGCTCAGCACTATTTCGATGCCATCGACTCCATCGACATTATCGATGTGAACGCCGGCAGCCATGGGCGCTATTTTGCGACCAATTTCGATCCCGAGATCAACTTCCGCGAATTCACCGGCACGGTCTGGAGCTGGCAGAACAGCCAGTGGACACCCAACCAGATGTTCGAGGTCAGCCGTGAGGACGATCTGCCGGTGGTCGGCACGCACAAGACCTATCTGACCGGCCACGACGAAGTGCACTCGCTCTCCGCCAATCTCGGCGTGCCGGACATCCGGTTCTGGATGGGCTTTGGCGAGCACTATATCAACGTGTTTACCGTCCTGAAGAATCTGGGGCTGCTATCCGAAAAGCCAGTGGTCACCGCCGAAGGCCAGGAAGTCGTGCCGCTCAAGCTGGTCAAGGCCGTGCTGCCCGATCCAGCCTCGCTCGCGCCCGGCTATAGCGGCAAGACCTTCATCGGCAATCTGATCAAGGGCCATCGCGGCGGCGCTGAGACGGAGATGTTGATCTACAATATCTGCGATCATGAAGAGACCTTCGCCGAAACCGGCAGCCAAGCGATTTCCTATACCGCTGGCGTGCCCGCCATTGCCGCGGCCATGCTCGTCGCGCGTGGCGAGTGGGATTGCCACCACATGGCCAATATCGAAGAACTGCCGCCGGTGCCGTTCCTCGAATTGCTCGAAACCATGGGCCTGCCGACGCGCTTGCGCGATGGGGCTGGGGATCGCAGTTTTGCGGTCGAGAAGCTGCCGGTGCCCAAGAAGGCGCGTCTCGGGGCGTCGTAAGTCACCCCCTCCCAGCCTCCCCCATCAAGGGGGAGGTGCCGCGCCCGCGGCTTTCAGTAGATTTTGCGTCAAACTCGATGTGACACCTCCCCCTTGATGGGGGAGGCCGGGAGGGGGGGACCAACACCCGCAGAACCCCTCAAGCGCTGAACGTTACCCGAACGCACGTCCCGCCACCGGCCGTCTCATAGGCGACCTCGGCCTCGAGCGAATGGGCCATGGCCTTAACGATGCGGCTGCCGAGGCCGGTGCCCTGCGGCTTGCCCGTGCCAGTCCAGCCGATGCCGTCGTCTTCGACGCACATTTCCACGACGCCCTCGCGCCGCGTCATGTGGATGCGCACTTCGCCCGCTTCGCGTCCGGCATAGGCGTATTTCAGCGCATTGGTCACGAGCTCGGTCAGCATCACGCCCAGTGACGCGACCTTCTCGGTCGACATCGTAAAAGGCTCGACATCGACCTGCAGCGTCGCCGTCTGGCCCTCGAGCTGCACCGAGGCTTCAAGTTCATCGACCAGCGACTTGATATAGTCGGCAACCTGCACTGAACGGACGTCGTCGCTGGTGTAAAGATGGCGGTGGACGCCTGCGATGGCGTGGATGCGGGCCTGCGTCTCGGAGAGCGCGCGTTTGGCCTCTGCATCGGTCACTGCATTGGCTTGGAGGCCGACAAGAGCCGCCACCATTGCCAGCGAATTGGCGACACGATGATTGACTTCGCCAAGCAGCATTTCCGCGCGTTCTCGCGCCTCGAGAATATCGCGTTCGGCTTTGACCTTGGCACGGTTGAGACGCACGCGGTCGATGGCATGGTCGATCGCAGTGAGAAGAAGTTCCATGAACTCCTCGCTCAGCGTTTTCGGCACATAATCGGTCGCGCCGGACTTGAGCGCAGCGACGGCAACGTCAGTTTCGGCGGACCCCGTCACATAGACTACCGTTGGCCGGTCTTCGAGCGCGGCGATCTGCGCGAGCACGTCGAGCCCGGTGCCGGTTGGCAGGTAATGGTCGAGCACGACGACGTCGATGCCGCCATTGTGGATCAGCGCCAGGCCTTCTTCGCCGCTCGTCGCGTGATCATAATTATAGCCGCGTCGCTGCATGGCTTTTTCGACCAGCCGGGCGAGCCCGGGGTCGTCATCCACGTAAAGCACATGCGGCGTGCGGTTTGGCATGATCTCAGTCAGCTTCGGGAATTTGCATGACGGAGAAGAAGAGACCGAGCTGGCGGATGGCATTGGCGAATCCGTCATAGTCGACAGGCTTGGTGATGTAGACATTGGCACCCAAGTCATAGCAGCGCTGGATCTCGCGCTGGTCGTCGGTGGTCGTCAGGACGACGACAGGAGAGCGCTTGGTGTGCTCGTTGCCTTTGACCTTTTCGAGGATGTCGATGCCGGTCATGTCGGGCAGGTTGAGATCGAGCAGCACCAGGAGCTGCCGGCCCTTGTTGACCGCGCCCGTGCCGTCGGGGCCGAGGAGATAAGCCAGGGCTTCGGTGCCATTGGTGAATGGCACGATCTGGTTGGCGACACCGGCGCGCCGGATATTCTTCTCGATGAGGCGCGCATGGCCCTCATCGTCTTCGATCATGATGATCGTGACTGGCCGTGCGTCATTCATTGCCGGAAGTCCCCAAATGGCTACGCAGGTCGCGCGGCAGGTTGATGATGAAAGTCGTGCCCTGGCCCAACGTCGAGCGCAGCGTCACGTCGCCGCCAAGGCTTCGCACCATGGTGCGCACATGGGCAAGTCCAATGCCCTCGCCCGGCTGGGTTTGTTTGCCTGAGCGTCTAAACAGTTCAAACACGCGCTCATGGTCGGTGTCGGCAATGCCGCGACCATTGTCCTCGACTTCGATCTCGACGCGGTTTCCCGGCACATGGCGGGCGCGGATCGTCACCTTGAGCGGACGCTCCGGCTCCTGATATTTTATGGCATTGTCGAGGAGATTGCCGAGCACCTGTTCGAGCGAAAGCCGGTCGGTCATGATTTTGCCGACGCGGATATCGACATCGATCTTGCCTTCGCCCTCAGCCACCTGATGATGGAGAGCAGCGCTCGAATTTTCGGCGAGCTCGCGGATATCGACCTGTTCGGGCTTGAGCTGGCGGCGGCCCTCGCGGGAAATCTTGAGAATGGCGTTGATGAGGCCATCCATTTTCCGCGTCGCGGCGCGGATGAAGGAGATGGCCTCGGGCAGCTCCTCGGTCGCCGCCTCCTTGGCCTCGGCAAAGTAGGGGTCGGTATCGGCCGGCTTAGCTTCCATATAGGTGCGCAGCGAGCCGATGCTGGTCTCGAGTTCGCTCGTAAAGCCCATGATATTGACGAGCGGCGCGCGCAGATCGTGTGTCACGATATAGGCAAAGCGCTGGATCTCTTCATTGGCTTTGCCGAGATCGGATGTGCGTTCGCGTACGCGCTGTTCGAGCCCGGTATTGGCTTCCTGCACCTCGCGCCGTGCTTTGGCGAGTTCGGCAGTGTAGGAAATGACGGCCCAGATGGCGCCTGAAACGACGACAAGAATGATAAGCCCGCCGCCGATCGAGACCCAGCGCAAGGCTTCGATCGTGCTGCGTTGATTGGCGACGCCCTCGGTCAGGCGCGCGTCGATGGCTTCGATAAATCCATCGACAAAGGCGCGGCTGCGATCCATCGCCTCCTTGCCCTCATTGGTATTGATCAGCGCAACCGCAGCGTCGCGATTGCCGCTGCGGGCCTCGGCGATCGTGCGGTTCATTTCGTCGATCTTGAAAGTCACGTCCGTCTTGAGCTGGGCGAATGGCGCGGCGGCTTCAGGGTAGGGGGCGAGAATTTCGCCCAAACGAGCCAATTGCGCATCGACCAGAGGACGGGCCTCTTCAAATGGCTCGAGATAGGCCTCGTCGAGCGTGATGATATAGCCGCGCTGCCCCGTTTCCATGTCCTGCAATTGTGTGCGCAGGTCGACGATGACGCGTCGCGCAATCCGGCCTTCGATGACTTCGTCGAAATACCCTTGCGAGCGCTCGACCAGCCACACATTCGCGCCCACGATCCCGAGCAGGGAGAGAAGCCCGACAAGCAGGAGCACGGCTGTGGACCTGATGAAGGTCTTGCTGGTGATTGGCATAAAAAATTCCGGTGACGCTTTAACCTTCATCGCCCGAATGGGGGGCGAGGGCAATATAGTAGATTAACTCGCGGCCGGTTTCCCTTTGTTCTCCCGTGACATTTGCCATGGGAAACAGAATCTTAAGCGTCGTCGTGCAAGTTTAGCCACTGTTTGCAAGGTCGGTTGCTGCGACCGAAGGTGGAGTTAAGGTCAGTATGGGCAAGCGTAACCTGCCCGAATCCCCGGTATCCGATGCGCCTCACGTGCCTGTCCTCTTGGACGAGGTCGTGGCTGCGTTCGCGCCGATGGCTGGCCGCCGTGTCGTCGATGGCACGTTTGGCGCGGGTGGATATTCGCGCGCTCTGCTCCTCGCGGGTGCCGATGTCGTCGCGATCGATCGTGATCCATCGGTCAAAGTTCATGCAGACCGACTCACTGGCGAATTCCCCGGCCGTTTCCAATTCGTGCCCGGGACATTTTCCGAACTCGATACGCTCGCCGCGCCACACGGGCCCATCAATGGCGTCGTACTCGATATCGGCGTCAGCTCCATGCAGCTCGATGAAAGCGAGCGGGGCTTTTCCTTCATGCGCGAGGGGCCGCTCGATATGCGCATGAGCCAGTCGGGTGAAAGCGCTGCCGATCTGGTCAATGGGCTTGAGCAGGACGCGCTTGCCAATCTCCTCTATGCCTTTGGCGAAGAGCGCAAATCGCGCCGCATCGCGCAGTTCATCGTCGCGGCACGCGAGCAGGCGCCGATCACGACGACGCTCGAACTTGCCCGCATCATCGAAAAGGCCATCGGCCGCAAACCGGGCGACGCGCACCCCGCAACGCGCTCGTTCCAGGCACTCCGGATTGCCGTCAACGGCGAGTTCGACCAGTTGGTTGAGGGCCTGTTCGCCGCCGAACGCCTCCTCGGCGGGGGCGGTATTCTTTCCGTCGTCACTTTCCACTCTCTTGAAGATCGAATCGCCAAGCGCTTCTTCGATCCCGACAAGGGCGGTCCGGCACAGTCCCGACACCTGCCGCAGGTTCAGCTTGAGCCGCGCCGCTGGGACCCGGTGGCCAAGGCCATCAAGCCCGGATCGGCAGAACTCGATCGCAATCCGCGCGCGCGTTCATCGGTTCTCCGCAGCGCCGTGCGCACGGATGTCCCGGCGCGCGAAGCATCCTATGAACAACTGAGCGTTCCGGTCGTGCGAGGTGCCGCATGATCCGGCGCATCAATATTTTCCTCATCTGCACCAGCATCGTCATGCTGGTTGGCGTCTATATGCTCAAATTCTCGATCGAGAGCACGGCAACCGAGCGTACCTCGCTGCAGTCGCATATTTCCGAACAGGAAGATGAGCTGACGGTGCTCAAGGCCGATTGGGCCGTGCTCAACCAACCCGCTTATGTCGAGCCCATCGTGCGCCGCCATCAGGCCGAATTGGCGATCGATCAGGTGAAGCAGGAGCAGTTCGGCTCCTTTGCCGACTTGCCCATGCGCCCCGCCAAGCCCGACACCGCAGCTATGGATGCGCTGTTCCAGGCGATCGACGCCGGCATCGACCCGATCGATGCCATTCTTGAACTGGAAGGGATCGAATGACGATCACGGCTGACGGTCTCCCGCAAACCATTTCTCTCGACGGCGTCCGCAAGGCGCGCGTCAATCTCACCCAGGCCCGCATCCGCTGGATGGTGCTCGCGGTCGTGCTCGGCTTTGCCGCCGTCGGCGGGCGCCTCGTGCAGCTCGGCATGGTCGAGACAGATACGACCATCGAAGGCCAGACCCGCGACGCCATTACCGCGACCCGTCCGCCGATTCTCGATCGCAACGGCCTCGAAATGGCCGTCGATATCCGCGTGCCCTCGCTTTATGCCGAGCCGCGCCGCATCATCGATGTCGAAGAAGCCGTTACCAAGCTCCGCACCGTCCTCCCCGATATCGACGAAAAATGGTTGCGCAATCGCCTCTCCGGCGATCAGGGCTTTGTCTGGATCAAGCGGGAGCTGACGCCGGCCATCGAAGAGCAGGTGATGCGCCTCGGCATTCCCGGCGTCGATTTCATCACTGAATCCAAGCGCTTCTATCCGGCAATGAACGAAGCCTCGCACGTTCTGGGCTCAACCAATGTCGACAACCAGGGCATTGCCGGCATCGAGCGCGCCATGGACAACGAATCCATCTCGCTGCTGCAGGATCTCGGCCTCGCGCGCGGCAATGCGCTGACCCCGGTCGATCTCAGCATCGACATGCGCGTCCAGCACGTTCTCCACGACCAGTTGGTCGATGCCATGACGCGCTATCAGGCCATCGCTGCGGCTGGCGTCATGATGGATATCTATACCGGCGAGATCATCGCACTCGCCTCGCTGCCCGATTTCAACCCCAACGATCCCGCCTCGGCGCTCGTCAAGGACACGTTCAATCGAGTGACCTCGGGTATTTTCGAGCCGGGCTCTATCTTCAAGACCGTCACGCTCGCTGGTGCGCTCGATGAGGGTACGGCCAAGATCACCGACGAGTTCGATGCCCGCTACGGCGTCCGTTTCGGCCGCTTCACCATCGACGATTTCCACGGCAAGCACCGCATTCTGACCATGCCGGAGGTGTACAAATACTCCTCCAACATCGGCACGATCCGCATCATGCAGACCATGGGCAAGGAAAATTACCGCGCTTTCTTGAGCCGCATGAAGTTCGACCAGCGCGTGCAGTTCGAGCTGCCCGAAATGCGCGTCCCAAGCGTCCCCAAGGATTTCTCCGAAGTCGGCGCCGCCACCGCGTCCTTCGGCCATGGCCTCTCGGTGTCGCCGCTCCACATGCTCACGGCCTATGCCGCTTTCGTCAACGGCGGCAACTATATCGCGCCCACGCTCTACAAGCGCAGCGTTGCACAGGCCGAGCCGCTCTACGAGCGCGTCATTCGGCCCGAAACCAGCGCTGAAATCCGCTACCTGATGCGCCTCAACGCCATTTCCTCAGGCGGCTCCGGCTCGCAGATGAACAAGGCCGCGCTTGGCTATCGTGTCGGCGGCAAGACCGGCACGGCCGAAAAGGTCGTCGATGGCCGCTACTCTTCCAACAAGGTGACCAATTTTTTCGCCTCGGCGTTCCCGCTCGATAATCCGCGCTATGCCATGGTCATCATGGTGGATGAACCCAAGGCGGAGAATCCGCAATCGGGTACCACGGCCGGCTGGAATGCCGGCTCGCTGACCGGCCGCGTGGTGCAGCGCGTTGCGCCAATGCTCGGCGTCGCCCCCGATTTCTCGCAAGTGCTCGACCAGTCGATCGTCCCGCCAGAAGTGCGGCGGATCTTTCCAGAAGGATATTAAGCCGTGTCTATCAGCGTCTCTCAACTGCTCGAAGGTTCGGGCGCTCGCCCCAAAAAGGGCCTGGGCACCGTCTTCGGCCTGAATTCTGATAGCCGCCGGATCGAGCCGGGCGATATCTTCTTTGCGCTGCCGGGCCATAAGGTTCATGGCAATGAATTCATCGCCGACGCCGTCCATCGCGGCGCTCTGGCCATCGTCACCGACATCATGCCGGTAGGCGATCCGGGCGTGCCCGTCGTCGTCGTCAAGGATGTGCGCGCCTCCTATGCCCGCGCCGCTTCGCGCGTTTTCGAGCCGCAGCCTGAAATTTCGGTTGCTGTCACCGGCACCAATGGCAAGACCTCGGTCGCGTCGTTCGTGCGCCAGATCTGGGACCATTCCGGCGTTCCCGGCGCCAGCGTCGGCACGCTCGGCGTCCAGACCGCGACACGCACCATCGAAGGCGCGCTGACGACGCCCGATTCCCGCACGCTGCACCAGGCCCTCCGCGCTCTCCGCGCCCAGGGCGTCGATCACGTCGCCGTCGAAGCCTCGAGCCATGGCCTTGATCAGCGCCGTCTCGATGGCATCCATTTCGAAGCCGTCGCCTTCACCAATCTCAGCCGCGACCACCTCGACTATCACAAGGATATGGACGAGTACCGCAACGCCAAGCTGCGGCTCTTTTCCGATCTCCTGGTCGATGGCGGCGCTGCCATCGTCAATGTCGATGATCCCGAATACGAACCATTCATGTTCGCCGCGCTGTCGAGCAACGCGACGCTGCTCACCGTCGGCCGGGAAGGGGCCTATATCGAGATCATGTCGATCAAGCCCGAGGGCTATGGTCAGCGCGTGCAGATCCGGCACATCGGCGAACTCGTCGATTTCCATCTCAATATCCCGGGCGAATTCCAGGTCTCTAACGCCCTGATCGCTGCGGCCCTCGCAATGTCCTCGGGTGTCGATAAGGCCGATGCCTTTGCTGCCTTGCCCAAGCTCGTCGGCGCCGTCGGCCGGCTCGAACTGGTCGCCGAGCACAATGGCGCGGCGATCTTCATCGACTATTCGCACAAGCCCGAGGCCCTGCGCACTGCGCTCAATTCGCTGCGGCCCTATGTCAAAGGCAAGTTGCGGGTCGTCTTCGGCTGCGGCGGCGATCGCGACAAGGGCAAGCGCCCGCAAATGGGTGCCATCGCCAGCGAACTCGCCGATGAAGTGATCGTCACTGACGACAATCCGCGCACCGAGGATGCAGCCTCGATTCGCAAGCAGATCCTCGCCGAAGCCAAGGGCGCCAAGGAAATCGCCGATCGCAAAAAGGCGATCGAAACGGCGGTAAAATCGCTCCAAAAGGGCGACGTGCTGCTGGTCGCCGGCAAGGGGCACGAAACCTACCAGATCATCGGCACGACCAAGCACCATTTCTCGGACCACGAAGTCGTGGCCGAGGCGGTCAAGGGCTAAGGTCTACCCCCGCCTGACCTCCCCCTGGAAGGGGGAGGGACGCATCGGGCGCGCTGCGATGCCTGTGCGCCACCGGCAGATTCCTCCCCCTACCAGGGGGAGGCTAGGTGGGGGTGCCCATCGCCGAAATTACGCTATATACCGCCTCTGTAGCTGCACCTCATTCGCAGAAGGCGTCATGACCCAACCCCTCTTCACCCTCGACGCCATTCTCGCCACCACCATGGGCCGTGCCGAATCCGTCAGCGCAAAATCCATCGATTCCATCACCATCGATTCCCGCGAAATCGGCCCCGATGCGCTCTTCGTCGCCATCAAAGGTGACCGCTTCGACGGCCATGATTTCGTCGATACGGCGCTGTCCAACGGCGCAGTCGCAGCGCTTGTCAGCCGCGGCGATGGGGCAGGGCGCGTCCATGTTGGCGATCCGCTCGATGGCCTCGTTGATCTCGCCCGCGCTGCACGGGCCCGCAGCCGTGCGCTGATCGTCGGCGTCACCGGCAGCGTCGGCAAGACCACCACCAAGGAAGCCCTGCGCATGGTCTTTGAGGCAGCGGGCCAGACCCATGCCTCGATCAAGAGCTTCAACAATCACTGGGGCGTGCCGCTGATGCTGGCGCGCATGCCGGAAGCCACGCAGTTCGGCGTCTTCGAAATGGGGATGAACGCACCGGACGAAATCCGGCCGCTCAGCCAACTCGTTCGCCCCCACATCGCCGTCATCACCACCGTGGCCGCCGCCCATCTCGAAAAGCTCGGCAGTCTCGAAGCCATCGCCCGCGCCAAGGCGGAAATCTTCGAGGGGCTCGAGCCGGGCGGTGCCGCCGTCATCAATGCCGACCACCCGCAGATTGGCCTGCTAATCGACGCAGCCAAGGCCGCTGACGTCGGACGTATAGTCACCTTCGGTTTTTCGCGCGGCGTCGATTGGCAAATCCTTGAAGCGGAAACCGCCGGGGACCGTAGCTTTGCCACCGTCGTCAACAGCAATGAACGATATGCCCTCGCCATTGGCGTCGCCGGGCGGCACATGTTGAGCAATGCCACCGCAGCCCTCGCCGTCGCGACGCTTGCCGGCGTTGATCCAGCCATTGCGCTCAAGGCGCTCGCCGGTTTCGGTCCGCAGCCCGGGCGCGGTCAGCGCATCCTACTCGGCAATCCCGAAAAGCCGCTGCTGCTCATCGATGAAAGCTACAACGCCAATACTGCCTCCATCATGGCCGCGCTCGATGTGTTCGGTACGGTCTCTGCGCCCGGCGGCAAGAAGGTCGTCGTCCTCGGCGATATGCTCGAACTTGGCGAAGCGGGGCCATCGCTTCATGCCGGTCTCGCCCAATCCGTTGCCGCTGCCCAGCCCGATGCCGTCTATCTTGTGGGCGCAAACATGGCACATCTCGCCGATGCACTGCCGCAACAGATTTTTTCCCGGCATTTCACAGGGGTCGACGCGGCAACGCCGGAGCTGCTCGCCACCCTTGCCTATGGGGACGCAGTTATGGTCAAAGGGTCGAACGGTGTCGGGCTGTCGCGCCTCGTCGCCGCGGTCAAGGACACGTTCCAACAGCGCTAAGACGCCTCAAGTAGGACATCAAGAACAGCATGCTCTATTTTCTCGGCCAGCTGGGTGACACCCTCGCCGCGTTCAACGTGTTCCGGTACATCACCTTCCGCACTGCGGGGGCCGTGATCACGGCGCTGTTCTTCGTTTTCATGTTCGGTCCCGGCATGATCGCGCTTCTGCGCCTCAAGCAGGGCCGCGGTCAGCCGATCCGCGAGGATGGTCCGCAGGGCCACCTGCTGACCAAGAAGGGCACGCCGACCATGGGCGGCCTGATGATCCTTTCGGGCGCCGTCATCTCGACGTTACTCTGGTCAAACCTTTCCAACGGCTATGTCTGGGTGGTGCTTTTCGTCACCATCGGCTTCGGCGCCATCGGCTTTTACGATGACTATCTCAAGGTCAAGCGGATGAGCCACAAGGGCTTTGGCTCGCGCCAGCGCTTGCTCCTCGAAGCCGCCATCGGCTGCATCGCGGCCTTCGCCATTTCCCAGCTCGCCTCGGGCGCCTACGGCACCTCGCTGCAGTTTCCGTTTGTCAAAGACCTCGCGATAAACCTTGGATATTTCTACATTTTGTTCGGCGGCTTCGTCATGGTCGCAGCCGGCAATTCGGTGAATCTCACGGACGGTCTCGATGGTCTCGCCATCGTCCCCGTCATGGTTGCTGCGGCCTGCTTCGGCTTCATCGCCTATCTCGTCGGTTCGCAGAACTACGCCGATTATCTCTTCCTCAATCCCGTCCCGGGCACGGCCGAGCTTGCCGTCGTCTGCGGTGCCCTGATCGGTGCTGGCCTCGGTTTCCTCTGGTTCAACGCGCCACCGGCACAGATTTTCATGGGCGATACCGGCTCGCTCGCACTCGGCGGCGCGCTTGGCACAATCGCCGTCGCCACCAAGCATGAAATCGTCCTCGCCATCATCGGCGGCCTCTTCGTGCTCGAAGCCGTTTCGGTGATCGTGCAGGTGACCTCATTCCGATTGACCGGCAAGCGCGTCTTCCGCATGGCGCCCATCCACCACCATTTCGAGCATCTGGGCTGGACCGAAAGCCAGGTCGTCATCCGGTTCTGGATCATTTCCTTTGTCCTCGCGCTGATCGGTTTGTCGAGCCTCAAGCTGCGCTGAGCTTCTCGCTTCACACAAAACTTTTCCATTCTCGATTGTCACCCCGGCGAAGGCCGGGGCCCATCCTGAGATCTCAAGATGGATCCCCGCCTGCGCGGGGATGACAGCCGGTGCGCGCGGCGGCGGCGATCACCGCATGACACCCCATCACGCCTCAGTGATCGTCAAATCCCTCCACCCTCTGAAACTTCTGCCTCCTCCTCCCGTATCTTCTCATGACGATAGCAATCGTCCCCCCATTGCTCACGGGGCCCGGCGTGCATTCCGCGCGTCTCGGCCGTGTCCTAACGAGGAGACCTCAATTGCCTGCTACCGCCCGCATTTCCCTTGTCGCCGCCCTTGCTCTTGCAACGTCCGGCCTCGCTCTCGGCGCCGCTCAGGCCGCCACAGCCATCGCGCTTGTCGATGGCACCAAGCTCGTGACTTTCGACACCGAAACCCGCGCCGTCAGCGCCACGGTTGACGTGACGGGCGCCGATGGCCTCGCCGGCATCGACCAGCGTCCAGCCGATAAACTGCTCTATGGCGTCACGCTTGCCGGTGAGGTCGTTACGATCGATCCAGCAACCGGCGCGGCGACCGCCAAGTCGACGCTCTCCGAAAAGCTCCCGAGCTATGAGGGCGCTATCGTCGATTTCAACCCGATGGCCGATCGTCTCCGCCTGATGGGCACCGATGGCACCAATCATCGCGTCAATGTCGATGATGGCGCCGTGACCGTCGATGGTTCGCTCGCCTTTGAAGAAGGCGACATGCATGCCGGCGAAACCCCGGCCATCGTCGCAGCGGCTTACACCAACTCGTTCGGCAAGCCCGAAGCGACGGCCATGTACGACATCGATGCGACCATCGTCGCGCTGATCCAGCAGACCAAGCCAAATGACGGCACGCTCGCGGCCATTGGCAAGCTTGGTGTGGATGGCGGCTCGTCCTACGCGTTCGATATTCACGCGACGGAAGACCTGACCAACACGGCTTATCTCGTGATCGGCAGCACGCTCTACACGGTCGATCTCGAGACCGGCGCTGCCACCGAGCAGGGCGCCATTGAAGGCGTAGACGGCACCATTTCCGATATCGCCGTCTGGAACTGATCTCGCCCGTAGGAGGGCTGGGCCTCCCGACAGTCCTCCACTGGCTTGTAAGAGAGGCGACCTACGGGTCGCCTCTTTCACATTCAGCACTATGACTTGCAAAACGCGAGACCCTTACCAAATCGGTAACCACCAGCCGGTACAGTTCGATTCAATCTGTATCGAGTACGTGGCCCCAGCCGATGATGTTTTCCCGTGCTGAAAAGACGCCTCTGGCCGAGTGGTGGTGGTCGATCGACCGCGAATTGCTCAGCGGGCTGATCCTTCTCCTCATCTGTGGCCTCGTATTGAGCCTGGCGGCGAGCCCGCCGGTGGCCGAGCGCATCGGCCTCAACGAGTGGCACTTCGTCATTCGCCACGCCATGTTCTGCGGGCTCGCCGTGCCCGTCATGCTCGCGACATCGCTGCTCACCCATCGTCAGGCGCGCTTTGCCGCCCTCGGTACATTGATCGTCATGACGCTGCTGCTGTACGCGACCCTGCGCTTCGGTACGGAAGTGAAGGGCGCCCGGCGTTGGGTGACCTTTGTCGGCCAATCGGTGCAGCCATCCGAATTCGTCAAGCCGGCCTTTGCCATTATCGGCGCCTGGCTCTTTTCCGAATATATGATCCATCGCAACGTGCCCGGGCGCCTCATCGCGACCGCGATCATGCTCGTCATCGTCTGCGGCCTGCTGTTGCAGCCCGATATCGGCCAGACAGCGCTGATCCTCGCCACCTGGGCCGTCCTGCTGTTCCTCTCGGGCATTTCCTGGTGGATCATCTTTGGCCTCGCCGGTGCGGCCGGTGGCTTGCTCTTCGGCGCCTATCTCTTCTTCCCGCACTTCGCGCGCCGTATCGATACCTTCCTCAACCCCGAGGGCGGCGGCAATACCTATCAGATCGACCGCGCGCTGCAGTCGGTCGCCGAAGGCGGCTGGTTTGGTCGTGGTCCGGGTGAGTCGATCGCCAAGAAACTCATTCCCGACGCTCACGCTGACTATGTCTTCTCCGCCGCTGCAGGCGAATATGGCATCTTGTTCTGCATGGCGCTGGTCGGGCTTATCTGCTTCATCGTGCTTCGCGCCATGATGGGTGCGCAGCGCCAGCAGAGCCTTTTTGCCCGCCTTGCTGCGTCCACACTCGCCATCCAGTTTGCCATGCAGTCGGGCATCAACCTGTCGGTGAATCTCAATCTGATTCCCCCCAAGGGCATGACCCTGCCTTTCGTGTCTTATGGCGGCACCTCCATGCTCGCCGTTGCCTTCGGCATGGGGTTGATGCTGGCCATGACGAGAACCAAACCCGAGGAGCGCATGACCACAGGCCTTCCATCCTTCCGCAGCGCCGTGGTCGCGCCAGCCGAATGAAAACCTTCGTCCTTATGGCCGGCGGTACCGGGGGGCATCTCTTCCCGGCCATGGCCCTCGCTCAGGAATTGCTGCGCCGAGGCCACGTCGTCGAGCTGATGACCGATCATCGCGTCGAAGGCTATGGCCAGGATTTTCCCGCACGGAAAATCCACATGGTGCCTTCGGCCACGCCGAGCCTGTCCAACCCGATCAAGTTCGCCGGCGCCAGTTTTACCATCGCCCGCGGCGTCGCCAAATCCTTCGGCATTCTGCGTGCGCTGAAGCCCGACGCCGTTATTGGCTTTGGCGGCTATCCCACTTTTCCGCCCTTCATCGCGGCGAGCCTCTTGAGCGTGCCCGGCATTCTCCACGAGCAGAACGCCGTCATGGGCCGCGCCAATCGCGCCCTCAGCCGCTTCGCCGATATCCTGGCCCTCAGCTTCGCCCAGACGCGCTTCGCCGACGATCAGGGCATCGACAAGGTGCTCACCGGCAATCCCGTGCGCGATCGCGTCCGCGCCATTGCCGCAAAGCCCTATCCGCCTCTCTCGGCGACCGATCCGATCAATCTCGTCGTCTTCGGTGGCAGCCAGGGCGCCCGCGCGCTCTCCGATATCGTCCCCGACGCTATTGCGATGCTGCCCGATGCCATCCGGTCGCGCCTGCGTCTCGTGCAGCAGTGCCGGCAGGAAGATCTCGACCGCGTCACCAAGATTTATCGCCAGTCGCGTGTCAGCGTCGAACTCGCGCCGTTCTTCACCGATCTGCCCGAGCGCATCGCGCAAAGCCATCTGGTCATCGGCCGCTCCGGCGCCTCGACCATTGCCGAACTCACGGTCATTGGCCGCCCCTCGATCCTCATTCCGCTGCCCGGATCGCTCGATGCCGACCAGAAGAACAATGCTCTTGTGGTCGAATCGGGTGGAGCGGGCTGGGTGATGGAACAGGCCGCGCTTTCGCCGCAATCGCTTGCCACTCGCCTCACGGATCTATTCAACGATCCAACCCAACTCATCGAAGCCGCCCAGGCCGCACAAGGCCTCGGGCAGCCCCGCGCCGTCGAGAAGCTGGCAGACCTTGCCGAAAGCCTCGCCGGTCAAGGCACCAGCACATTGGAATCCGCCTCATGAAAATGCCCCGCAATATCGGCCCGGTCCACTTCATCGGCATCGGCGGCATCGGCATGAGCGGCATTGCCGAAATCCTGCATAACCAGGGCTACACCGTCCAGGGCTCCGACGCGTCGCTCAACCCGAACGTCCAGCGCCTCCGCGACATGGGCATCAAGGTCGAGATCGGCCAGAACGGCGATAATCTCGGCAAGGCCGAAGTCGTCGTCGTCTCCTCGGCGATCAAGAAGGATAATCCCGAGCTCGTCGCCGCACGCTCAAAGGCGCTGCCCATCGTGCGCCGCGCTGAAATGCTCGCCGAGATCATGCGCTTCAAGACCGCCATCGCCATCGGCGGCACCCATGGCAAGACAACCACGACTACGCTGGTCGCGACGCTCCTTGACGCCGGCAATCTTGATCCCACCGTCATCAATGGCGGCATCATCAATGCCTATGGCACCAATGCGCGCCTCGGGGCAGGGGAATGGATGGTGGTCGAAGCCGACGAATCGGACGGCACCTTCATCAAGCTGCCTGCGGACGTCGCCATCGTCACCAATATCGATCCCGAGCATCTCGACCATTATGGCGACTTCGAAGGCGTAAAGCGCGCCTTCCACCAGTTCGTCGAAAACGTGCCGTTCTACGGCTTTGCCGTGATGTGCTTGGATCATCCGGTCGTGCAGTCGCTGGTCGGCGAAATCCGCGATCGCCGCGTCATCACCTATGGGCAAAACCCGCAGGCCGATGTGCGTCTCATCGATCTTGAGAATCGCGACGGCGTGCAGCATTTCTCGGTCGAGATTCGCGACCGCATCCGCCAGACCCAGCTTCGTATCGATGGGCTCGAAATGCCCATGCCGGGCATCCACAACGCGCTCAACGCCACGGCCGCCATCGCTGTCGCCGATCAGCTCCACGTCCCCGCGGAAGCCATTCGCAAGGGCCTCAAGGGTTTTACCGGCGTCAAGCGCCGCTTCACCAAGACCGGCGAAGTCGGCGGCGTCACCGTCATCGACGATTATGGCCACCACCCGGTCGAAATCGCCGCCGTCCTCAGCGCCGCGCGCCAGTCGGCTCGCCGCGATGTCGTTGCCGTCGTGCAGCCGCACCGCTATAGCCGCGTCAACGACCTCTTCGACGATTTCGCCGCCTGCTTCAACGACGCCGACACCGTCATCGTCGCCCCCATCTATGCCGCGGGCGAACAGCCTATCCCCGGCGTCACCCACGAAGAACTGGTCAACCGCATCCGCAACCGCGGCCACCGCGACGCCCGCGTCATCGACCGCCCCGAAGCGCTTGCGCCACTCCTGGCCTCGCGGGTCGCGGATGGCGATTATGTCGTCTGCCTCGGCGCCGGCAATATCACCCAATGGGCCGCAGCGCTCCCGGGTGAACTGGAAGCGTTGATGGGGGAAAAGGCCGAGTGAGCTCAGGCAATTCCCCCTTCCCAGCCTCCCCCACAAGGGGGGAGGTGCCGCATCCAGTCTTTGGCACGTTCTGCTCTTCAACTCCGTCCCTGCACCTCCCCCTTGATGGGGGAGGTTGGGAGGGGGTGTTCCCCACGCTCAACTCCAACGGAGCCACCCCATGACCAAGCATGTCGCCGTTCTCATGGGCGGTTGGAATAACGAACGCCCCGTCTCCCTCATGACGGGCACGGGCTGCGCTGCCGCGCTTCGTCGCGCCGGCTATCAGGTCACCGAGGTCGATGTCGGCCGCGACGTCGCCGAAGTTCTCGCGGCCCTCAAGCCCGATGTGGCCTTCAACGCCCTTCACGGCCCCTTCGGCGAGGGCGGCTATATCCAGGGCGTGCTCGAACTCCTCCAGATTCCATACACCCATTCGGGCGTCCTCGCTTCGGCGCTTGCCATGAACAAGCACCAGGCCAAGATCCTCTTCAAGGCCGCGGGCATTCCGGTCACCGACCACACCGTCGCGACGCGTGGCGATATCGCGCGCAGCCACATCATGGCGCCGCCCTATGTGGTCAAACCCATCGCCGATGGGTCGAGCTTCGGCGTCTTCGTCGTCAAGGGCGATGCCAGCCACCCACCGCAGGAAATCCTCCGCGAGGATTGGAATGGCGGCGAAGAACTGATGGTCGAGCGCTTCATTCCCGGCCGGGAATTGACCTGCGCCGTCATGGGCAATGTTGCCCTTGGCGTCACCGAAATCGTCACCGACCTGACCTTTTTCAACTACGAAGCCAAGTACAGCCAGGGTGGCGCGCGCCACATCTTACCTGCTCAGTTGAAACCGAAAATTTACGACAAAGTGCAACAATTCAGTCTAGCCGCCCATGCGGCTCTCGGCTGCCGAGGTCTGACGCGGTGTGATTTCCGCTACAATGACGCGGCAGGTGAGGATGGCGAACTGGTGCTCCTCGAAATCAACACCCAGCCGGGTATGACCGAGGTGTCGCTAGCCCCGGAACAAGCTGCCCATGCGGGCCACTCTTATGAAGAGTTGTGCGCCTGGCTGGTGGAGGATGCGAGTTGCAACAGGTAAAGAGCGAGGCCTTTTTCGCCGGGGCCCGTCCCGTCGATCCCCGCACACTCCCTGTCCCCGCACGCCGCTCGCCGCTGCAGCGGGTGAACAATCGCTTTAATCGTGCCCTCGTGCTGCATGGCACGGGGCTTCGCCGCACCGGTATGGTGCTCGCGCTGATGGTGGCCGCAACGGCGATCTATCAGGTTCGCGACCATATCGGGCTTGGCGTCAGCTCCCTCGGCTCCCTTGCTCAGGTGCAGTTTGCGGAAGCCGGCCTATCGGTGGGCAAGATTGCCATTTCCGGTCAGACGCTGACCTCCGAGCAGGCGATCTTTGATTCCCTCGGCATCATGCCGGACACATCCACCCTGGCCTTCGATGTCGAGAGCGCGCGGTCGCGTATCGCCGAATTGCCAGCCATCGATACTGTCACGGTCCGCAAGACCTATCCTGCCGACGTCTCCGTCGTCGTGACCGAAAAAACCCCGGTCGCGCGTTGGCGCGTCGATGGGGTCACTTTCGTCATTGATGCTGGCGGCGAGCAGATCGGCGAGGATGGCGGCGCCTATGGCGACCTGCCGCTCGTCATCGGTGATGGCGCGGCCGACGATGCGCTCGTTATGATCCGGGCGCTCGACCATTATCCCCAATTGCAGAATGGCTTGGTTGCGCTGTCGCGCATTGCCGATCGCCGCTGGGACATGATCTACCAAACCGGATTGCGCATCCAATTGCCGGAGCAGGGCGTGGCTCAGGCACTTGGTAAGCTGTCCAATTATCAAGCCGAATACCAATTGTTGGATCGCGACCTCACCGTAATCGACCTACGCGTCGATTCCGTCGTGGCCGTGCGGCCGACCAAACGTGAAGACGCCGAACCATCATGATGACCGATGCGATGACATCACGGCTCCGCGCCGTTCAGCCCGGCAAGACCACCCTCGTGGCCGTGCTTGATATTGGCTCGACCAAGATCTGCTGTGTCATCGCGCGTCTCATCCCGCGTGCCGAGGGCAAGGCCCTGCGTGGCCGTTCGCACCGGGCCGAAGTGATCGGCTTTGGTTACGGACCGTCCTCGGGCGTCAAGAGCGGCGTCGTCACCGATATTGAAAAAGCCGAACATGCCATCCGCAATGTCGTCGGCATGGCAGAGCGCGCCGCCGGGCTGACGCTTGAGTCGGTTCTCGTCAACGTCACCGCGGGCCGTCTCGGCTCTGAAACCTTCTCCGCCGCCGTCTCGCTCGATGGCCAGGAAGTCGAAAAGACCGACATCGTCCGCGTGCTCAAAGCCGTCAATTCCCGCTCGGTTCGTCCCGAGCGCTCCATCATCCACGCGTTGCCGATCGGTTACGCGCTCGATGGCCAGAAGGGCATTCGCGATCCCAAGGGCATGGTCGGGGAAAAGCTAGGTGTCGATGTTGCCGTGGTCTCGGCGGAAACCCTCGCCATGCGCAATCTCGAACTGGTGCTGCATCGCTGCCACCTGCAGATCGAAGCGCTTGTTGCCACGCCCTATGCCTCGGGTCTTGCGAGCCTTGTCGATGATGAAGCCCAGCTCGGCGTCGCCTGCCTCGATTTCGGTGGCGCCACCACCACCGTTTCCGTCTTTAACGACGGACACCTCGTCTATGCCGACGCCATCGCCATCGGCGGCCATCACCTGACCCTCGATATCGCGCGCCAGCTGTCCGTCAGCGTCGCCGATGCCGAGCGCCTCAAGACGCTTTATGGCTCTGTGCTGCCCGGCCAGGCCGACGAGCGCGACATGATCGCCATTCAACCCGTCGGCGCCGCGCTCGATGAGGCACCGGGGCAGGTGGCCCGCTCGGTCCTCACCCGCATCATGCGTCCGCGCATCGAAGAGATTCTCACCGCCATCCGCGATCGCATGCAGGCGACCGGGATGATGGATGTGTGCGGACGTCGTTTCGTCCTCACAGGCGGCGGCAGCGAGCTCACCGGCCTGCCAGAAGTCGCGCGCCGCACCTTGGCGCGCAATGTCCGCAATGGCCGCCCCATGGGCATTGCTGGCCTTCCCGAAATCGCCAAGAGCGCGGCCTTCTCGACCGTTGCCGGCATGCTCGTCTATCCGCAGGTCTGCAGCCAGGAATATACCGAGCCCCGCAGCACCCGTAAGCTCACCGGTACCGATGGTTACATCGCCCGCGTCGGCAATTGGCTGCGAACGAGCTTTTAATCTCGGGCCGGCGCTCTTAAGTTTGCCTCCATGAGCAAACACATCTTCAAAGACCGCGCCGCCCACGTTCCCGATTTCTGCCGGCCAACGGTCGACGTGCTCGCCCAATTCAGCAGCAAGTGGTTTCTCCACGTGCTCGGCGGCTTGCAGGACGGCCCCAAGCGCTTTTCCGAACTTGAAGACGGTATCGACGGCATTTCCCAGCGCATGTTGACCCTGACGCTGCGCACGCTCGAGCGTGACGGCCTCGTTACGCGCCATATCACCGCCTCCATCCCGCCGCGCGTCGACTACGAGCTGACCGAGCGCGGCCACAGCGTCATGGAGCCGCTGGCGGCGATCCACTCGTGGGCCCACCAGCACACGGACGGCATCGTCGAGTCGCGCCGCCTCTTCGACGAACGCGAGGTGTGACCGGCCGACATTTTTGTTCGTGCCGAACAAAAATCTCCCGGTCTTGAGGATGGGTTGGGGCAGGGACCATTTCCGATCTGGTTGAACACCAGTCAGGAAATTCTCAAGTGACCAACAGACCGCGCATCGGCATCGTCATCAGCACCACCCGCGCCGCTCGCTTTGCCGACAAGCCAACCCAGTGGCTCCAATCCATCGCCGAGAGCCGCAGCGACCTCGATATCGAGATCGTCGATCTCCGCGATTATCCGCTGCCGTTCTTCGATGAATCGCTAGTCCACGATGATGGCCCCGCTGGCGCCAAATGGGCGACCAAGATGGCCGAGCTCGATGGCTATATCTTCGTCACTGCCGAATATAATCACTCGATCCCGGGTGTCCTCAAGAACGCCCTCGACCACGCGCACGCCGAATACAATCGCAAGCCCGCCGCCTTTGTCGGCTATGGCGGCGTCGGTGGTGCCCGGGCCGTCGAACAACTGCGCCTGATCCTTGCCGAACTCCAGATTGCGACGCTCAAGCATGCGGTCCACATCAACGCCAACGAACTCGTGCCGCTGATGAAGAGCGAAAAGACCTTTGCCGACTTCCCCTATCTGACCGAAGCCGCCAACGTCATGCTCGACCAGCTCGTCTGGTGGGCCAACGCCCTCAAGACGGCGCGAGCGGCGTAGGCTCATAAAGCCTTCTTCGGGGAGGCGACGCGCCCCAAAAGAGAATCGGCCGAGTATCAACCGGCTGATTCACCCTCGTGACATTCCGGTCACCGAGCGAGGGCAGGGCGATCATAACTGCGTTGGTGGTTAATGACGCACACGCTCGTTTAACCTTGGCCAGTTAACCTTGAAAACCAGCCTCTCAAGCGGCTTTCCGGCGATTTTGCCGGTTAATGGCGCGTAAACGCGTAACGCCGCTGTCTCGCAATTTGCGCCATTCTTAACGCAATCGGGACACTTGTTAGGCTCTGGTTAACGAATAGGCGGGTAAATCTTAATCAACCACGCCACCTATGGGGCCATGCCATAAATGACCATCAATCTGACGATCCCCGATATCCAGGAACTCAAGCCCCGCATCACCGTGTTCGGTGCCGGCGGCGCCGGGGGTAACGCCGTTAACAACATGATCGAGTCCGGTCTCAGCGGCGTCGATTTCGTGGTTGCCAACACGGACGCCCAGGCTCTCTCGCTCTCCAAGGCCCAGCGCATCATCCAACTCGGCGTCGGCGTCACCGAAGGTCTCGGTGCCGGCTCGCACCCCGAAGTTGGTCGTGCCGCTGCCGAAGAAAGCTGGGACGAAATCAACGACCACCTCTCCGGCTCGCACATGGTGTTCATCACCGCCGGCATGGGTGGCGGCACCGGCACCGGCTCTGCCCCGGTCATCGCCCGTGCAGCCCGCGAACAGGGTATTCTGACGGTTGGCGTGGTCACCAAGCCGTTCAATTTCGAAGGCAATCGCCGCATGCGTTTGGCCGATGACGGCATCGACGAGCTGCACCGCCATGTCGATACGCTCATCGTCATCCCGAACCAGAACCTCTTCCGCGTTGCCAACGAGAAGACCACCTTTGCCGACGCCTTCTCGATGGCCGACCAGGTGCTGTTCTCGGGCGTCGCCTGTATCACTGACCTCATGGTCAAAGAGGGCCTGATCAACCTCGACTTCGCCGACGTTCGCGCCGTCATGCGCGGCATGGGCAAGGCAATGATGGGTACCGGCGAAGCCTCCGGCGAAGACCGTGCCCGCCACGCCGCCGAAGCCGCCATCGCCAATCCGCTTCTCGATGATGTCTCGATGCAGGGCGCTCGCGGCCTCCTCATCTCCATCACCGGCGGCCCGGACCTCACACTTTACGAAGTCGACGAAGCCGCTTCCCGCATCCGCGAAGAAGTCGACTCAGACGCCAACATCATCCTTGGCGCGACCTACGATCCCGATCTCACCGGCACGATCCGCGTGTCCGTCGTTGCCACCGGCACCGACGCGACCATGGTTCAGGCTCTCGAGCCCGCCAAGCCGCATGCCTCGCGCACTCCGCTCGCCGTTCGCCGCCATGTGCCGGTCGAGCCGTCCCGCGCTGTTCCGGCACCAGCTCCCGAGCCGGCACCAGTCGCCATGGAAGACATCGGCTTCGAGGTCGAATCGGCTGTCGCTCAGGCTTTCGTCGCCGACCGTACCGCTGCCTCCGCGCACAGCCACCACATGGCTGAAGACGACGGCATCCTGGTCGAGCCCTATGTCCCGGCTGCCGAAATGATGGCCGAGCCGGAAGAAGCTCCGATGGCCGAAGATAAGCCGATTCCCAGCGTCTATGTGCCCTCGCACGCTGCCCGTCCGGACGGTTATCGCCGTATGCCGCGCACCGAGGAGCTTCCGGTTGTTGCACGCCAGACACAGCAGGCTCAGGATCGTCAGGTCGAAGAGCCCCGCAATGCCCGTGCGCTCTTCAAGCGTCTGGCCTCCAATGTCGGCCTGAACATCGGTCAGCAGCAGCCAGAACAGCGTCAGGAACCCGTCGCTCGTACCGCCGATGATGCAGCTGCCCGCAGCGCAATTGAAGCAGGCGGCGCAAGGACTTCGCGTGTTCCCCCGGCTGCCGAAGGCGCCCGTGGCAACCTCGATAACCATGGTCGTGCTCCAGCCGCTGCACCCCAGAAGGATAGCCTCGAAATCCCGGCCTTCCTCCGCAAGCACGGTTAGAACCCGTTAAATTCAAGTCTGTAAACGTGACTCGGCGCGACTTCCGCGCCGAGTTTTTTTTGGCTAACAGTCGTGCGAGCGTGAGACCCTTGGGGTGGAGTAAATAGAGTATGAAAAAAATGTCCACACGCCAGCGCACGCTTGCCGGTGAAGTGACCTTTTCGGGCTATGGCGTACACACCGCTGCACCCGTCAATCTGTCCATCGGGCCAGCGCCGGCTGATAGTGGCTTTCTCATCCGCCGCGATATGGGCGACGGCCGGATTACCCAGCCGGTCTCCGTGCATTTTTCGCGCGTCAGCCGCACCACACTGTGCACCACTCTCGACCTCGGCGACAGCGTCAGCGTCGCAACTGTCGAACATGTGACCTCGGCCCTGTCCGGCATGGGCGTCGACAATGCTCTCATCACACTTGATGGCCCGGAATGCCCCATCCTCGATGGCAGCGCGCATCCCTTCGCTGCGGCCATCATGGACGTCGGTCTCGATACCCAGCCGGCCCACCGCAAATTCCTCAAGATCATCCGCGCCGTCACCGTGCGCAACAATGATGCCTTCGCTGCGCTCGAGCCCTATAATGGCCGCGCGCTCGATCTCGAGATCGACTTCGATTCCAAGGTCATCGGCCGCCAGCGCATGATCTTCGATTGGACGCCGCGCCGTTATCTCGAAGATGTGTCCCGCGCCCGCACCTTCGGCTTCGCCCGAGACGCCAAGGCGCTGCGCCAGGCCGGCTATGCCCTCGGCTCGAGCGTCGACAATTCCATCACCGTCGATGAGGACCGCGTCCTCAATCCCGATGGCCTGCGCTACGAAGACGAGTTCGTGCGGCACAAGCTGCTCGACGCCATCGGCGATCTCTCGCTCGGTGGCCTGCCCATCTGGGGCCGCTTCCGCTCTTATAAGGGCGGCCACGCGCTCAACGCGCATGTGCTTGCCGGTCTCTTTGCGAGCGAAGCCAATTATGAGATAGTCAACGCCGAGGATCTGCCGCTGGAAGTCGAGAATTTCGACGATCAGCCCGAGGGTCTTGGCGTACGTCATTATCTCCGGTCCGTCCGCTGACCGCAGCGAGATAGTCGCAAAACGCGCCCGAAAGGGCAGGGTGATCGGGGCAGGCGGCTCAGCCTGCGCCACAGTTTTGATCCAATTGCTAATTACGCCGCAAGCGATTGTGGATGAATGAAGAACGGGGCACTGCGTGACTGTTAACGTTGTAAGCCAGATGACAGGTCGGATTGCCCGATTTGCCGCCATGGGTCTTTTCGCCGCCGTGCTCACCGCCTGTGCGGGCGGCGGGCTCTTTGGTCCACCCAAGCTCAAGGAAGAACCGATCGTTCCCGCAGCCTCGCTCTATCAGGGCGCGCTGGACGATATGGATCGCCAGTATTTCCAGACCGCGGTCAAAAAGCTTGAACAGCTCGATCGTCAGCATCCGCGCGATGCGCTGACCGAGAAGAGCAAGTTGATGCAGGTCTATGCGAACTATCGCATGGGCAAGTTCGACCAAGCCATTCTCGCGGCCGATCGCTTCATGGCGCTGTACCCCAATGGCAAGGACGTTCCCTACGTCCTCTGGCTCAAGGGCACGTCCTATTACGCGCAGATCAAGGACATCACCCGCGATCAGCAGCTCTCGCGCGATGCCATCGACACCTACAATCTTCTGATCTCGAATTATCCGAACTCCGAGCACGCCAAAGACGCCAAGGAAAAGCTCCTGGTCGGCTATGACCAGCTCGCGGGCAAGGAAATGTCGGTCGGCCGCTACTATCTCGGCAATGGCGACTATACCGGCGCCATCAACCGCTTCCGCGAAGTCGTCGAAAAGTGGCAGACGTCCACCCACATCGAAGAAGCGCTCTATCGCCTGACCGAAGCCTATCTGCTGCTTGGCCTCACCAACGAAGCCATGTCCGCAGCCGCTGTCCTCGGCCACAACTACCCCTCCAGCGACTGGTACAAGCGCGCCTTCGCCCTCCTCGGCAAACAAGGCCTCGCTCCCCAGCTCAACTCCGGCAGCTGGCTCGCCGCCCACCAAAGCTGAGATTTTCATTTTTTGAATTGAAGAGGGCCCTTCGGGGCCCTTTTTGTTTTTTTGACGCTCGTTACACCAGTGAGCCCATACTCCCTCGCTCAGACATCGGGGCATGAGAACCTTCTTGAATGTATCTCATTTGAGATACATATTGATCGCAAGGAGTTCTGATATGCCTACTCATAGTTCGATGATCCACGTGCGTGTCGATGACGACACGAAGGAACGAGCCACCGAAACGCTCAACGCTTTGGGGCTGTCTGTTTCCGATGCCGTCCGCCTTTTCCTAAAGCGCGTCGTGGTCGAACAGGCTTTTCCGTTCGAGTTGAAAGTGCCGAATGCCGAAACGCGCGCGGCTATGAGCGAAGCCGACCAAATAGCGATCGGACGCTTCGAGAGTGCTGACAAACTGATGGCTGATCTTGAAAAGAACAGCGGAAAGTAAGCGCGCGAAGCCGCCAAGAACTTCGGATTATACCAGGGCGTTCCTCAAAGATTGGGAGCGCCTTTCTCGGTCCGGTCGTTACGACCTTAATCGGCTCAAAGAGGCGATGATCTTGTTGATTGCCAACGATGGGCCGATGCCTCCGGAGTGGCTGGATCATCCGCTCAAGGGGGGGTGGGCCGGGCATCGAGAGTGCCACATTGGCGGCGACTTTCTGCTAGCCTATAAGCTGGACGATGCCGGCAAGACTGGCCTAGTGATCTTCGTTCGCGCCGGCACCCACGCCGATCTCTTCGACGAATAAGCGTCGGCGTCGAACACTTCATATTTATCTCTCTGGTCCATCCTCGGCTTATCTCTAGCGCCGAGCTTGCCATGTGGCACTTCGCCAAATTGCTGATCAAGGATACCACCGGTCTCACCGACCCGGTGCTGCACCTCCTCGTCGGCACCGTCCTCTATCTCGGTCTTGCCCTCGCCCTCCGGCGGCCCTTCCTCGCTTTGGCGATCGTCGTCACTCTCCAGCTCACCAACGAGATCATCGACCTCATCGAAAATCTCAACGGCGCCGGCCTCTCCGGTGCCCTCGAAGACACGGCCCTGACGCTGATCCCCGCCGCAATGATTGCCCTCCTGCTCAGCGAGCTGCAAAAGGCACTGTTCAAGCTGGCATGAGGCACGGATGGCAGAGCGAATTCATGTTCCCGCCCGCTTCCTGACCATTCCCTACAATGGCGCGATCCATCCAGGGGTCGATCATCCAACTGATCTATCAACCGGCGCCAATTGCCAGGTTTTCGCTTATGCGGTCCTCAAGCACTTCGGGCTCGACCTTCCGCCGTTGCGCTCCAGTGACTTGTGGGACGACACCATCCATACTCGGATGGTAGCCGAGCTAGAGCCGCTCGATCTCCTGCTGTTCGGGCCCACAGCCGATGCTTACGGCGCGCATGTCGCCCTTTATCTCGGCAAAGGCGAAGCCATCCACCTGTCAAAGGCAGTCGGAACACCAGCTATCTGGCCGATCGAGAGGTTCGTCACCACAGAGCGCTATCGCGTCTTCATCGGCGCCAAGCGCGTACTGGCCTCGGTGGATCAAACTCCGCCGCTTGCTCTTTGACTTCGTCACCGCCACGCCTATCTCTGGTCACCCTCAGCTAGGACGCTATCATGCCCGCACTCTTCGATGCCGAAGCCGCTCGCCACTATGCCGATGGCCCGCCGCGGCAGGTGCCGGGCTTTGCCGGCATCCACCGCATGATGAACCTCCTCCTCGCGGAAACTGTGCCGGAAGACGCAAATATCCTCGTGCTCGGCGCTGGGGGTGGTCTCGAACTCAAGGCCTTGGCCGATTTCCGCTCGGGCTGGCGCCTATCGGGTGTCGATCCGTCCGCCGATATGCTCGCCCTCGCGCGCCATGCGGCAGCAGCGCATATGGGCCGCATCACGCTGACCGAGGGCTATATCGACGCAGCGCCCGAGGGCCGGTTCGATGCGGCGACAAGCCTCCTGGTCTTTCACTTTATCCCGCGCGAGCAGCGCCTCGAAACGCTCCGCCAGCTCCGCCGCCGCCTCAAGTCTGGCGCTCCGCTCATCCTTGCCCATATCAGCTTCCCGCAGACCGAGCCCGAACGCTCTCGCTGGATTGCCCGCCACGTCGCTTATGGCCAGGCCGACGATGTCGATCCCGCGACGGTAGCCAAGGCCCGCGAAGCCATCGGCACGCGCCTCACCATCCTCGCGCCGGAAGAGGAAGAGGCCATGCTCCGCGAGGCAGGATTTGCCGATATCAGTCTTTTCTATTCTGCCTTCAGTTTCCGGGGCTGGGTGGCGTATGCGGAATAGCCTCAAAGTCGGCATGTCACCCCCTCCCAGCCTCCCCCATCAAGGGGGAGGTGCCGAGCCGGTGGTCGTGAACCGACCGAGCCACAAACTCGATCTTACACCTCCCCCTTGATGGGGAGGCGGGAGGGGGTGTCCACCGCGCCCTCATTCATTAGCCTGAGCCACACCCCCACAAATCTCTCCACCTTCCAGTTGCCATTTTGTTCTTTTTCGATATCATGCCTGCCGTTCGCATTGCTGTGCGAAAGTGAATTGCCGCAGACGCCGGGCGATCCTCAAATGCTATGAGGCAAGCCCGATAGGCCCTGGATAGATCCGCATGCTGAACGCGCTTTCGGTTCGCAATATCGTCCTCATCGACCAGCTCGATCTGGCGCTCGACGAGGGCATGACCGTTCTCACCGGCGAGACCGGCGCCGGTAAATCCATCCTGCTCGATGCGCTGACGCTTGCCCTTGGTGGGCGCGGCGATGCCTCGCTGGTGCGGCAGGGGCAGGACATCGGCCAGGTCGTCGCCATGGTGCAATTGCCGCCCAGCCATCCGGCGCGGACGCTGCTGCGCGACAATGCCATTGCCGATGATGAAGAGGTCATCCTCCGCCGCGTTCAGTTTGCCGATGGCCGCACCCGCGCTTTCATCAACGACCAGCCGGTGTCCGCCTCGCTGCTGCAAAAGATCGGCACGCAGATCATTGAAATCCACGGCCAGCATGACGATCGCGCGCTGGTCGATGTCGCCACCCATCGCGCCGCGCTCGATGCCTTCGGCGAACTCGCTGCGCCGGCTGCCGCCGTGCGCGAAGCCTGGGCCGATCTCGTCGAAATTCAGCAGGCGGTCAAGGAGCAGCAGGCCAAGGTCGCCGAAGCCGTCGCCGCTGAGGACTATGCCCGCCACACGGTCGAAGAGTTGGGCAAGCTCAAGCCTTCGGAAGGCGAGGAGGGCGAACTTGCCGAGCGCCGCATCCAGCTCCAGCAAGCTGAAAAGGGCGCTTCCGATCTCGTCGAGATCGACGAGATCCTGAATGGCCCCAATGCCCCGTCGCCAGCGCTCGCCGGCCTGATGCGCCGCCTGTTGCGAAAGCTCGATAATGGCGGCGAAGTTTTCCAGCCCATCGTCGAAGCGCTTGATGCCTCGCTCGTCACGCTCGACCGCGCTGGCGAAGCGCTGATCGAATTGCAGCGGCAGATGGCCTATGATCCAGCCGAGCTCGAAGCCGTCGAAGAACGCCTCTTTGCCCTCCGCGCCGCTGCGCGCAAGCATCAGGTGACCTGTGACGAGCTGCCGGGCGTGCTCGAAAAATACCAGGGCGACCTCGATACGCTGCAAAGCGGAGAAAGCCGCCTCAAGGCGCTCGAGGCCGACGAAGCACAAGCCCGTGCCCGCTATCGCGAAGCCGCCGAAACGCTCACCGCCGGCCGCACCAAGGCCGCCAAGGCGCTGAGCAAGGCCGTCGAAGCCGAATTGCCCGATCTCAAGCTTGGCGCGGCAAAATTCATCGTCGATCACCAGATCGAGCGCGATCGCGTCGCAGCGGCCGGTTTCGACCAGATTGCCTTCCACGTCCAGACCAATCCCGGCACTGCCGCCGGCCCGCTCCTCAAGGTCGCCTCTGGCGGCGAATTGAGTCGTTTCCTCCTCGCGCTCAAGGTGGTGCTCGCCGATCGCGGCTCCGCACCCGTCCTGATCTTTGACGAAATCGATACCGGCGTCGGCGGTGCCGTCGCCGATGCCATCGGCCGCCGCCTCGCCCGACTCGCGAAGACCGTGCAGGTGCTCACCGTCACCCACGCCCCGCAAGTCGCCGCCCGCGCCAATCGGCATCTGCTGATCGAAAAGCAACTGGTGGAGGAGGGCGCCTTCACCCGCACTCATGTCCGCCTGCTCGAACCAAGCGCTCGCCAGGAAGAAGTCGCCCGCATGCTGGCCGGCGCCGAAATCACCTCCGAAGCCCGAGCTGCTGCCAAGAAATTGCTCGGCGCGGTGAAATAGTCGCTGCTTGGGTCGCCGCTGCGCCACCCACCACCATGGTGTCATTCCCGCGAAAGCGGGAATCTCTGGTGACCCATCGTCATTCCCGCTTTCGCGCGAATGTCGCCGTGGCTAGAACCGTTCTGCAGCCAGAGTTGAGTGAGCCATGTCCGACCTGTCCCAAAAGTCCGTAGCCGATCTCACCGAAGACGAGGCCCGCCAGGAACTCGAACGGCTGGCTGCAGCCATTTCCGCTGCCGACATTGCCTATCACCAGAATGACGCGCCCGAGCTGACGGACGCCGAATACGACGCGCTGACCATCCGCAATAACGAGATCGAGGAAGCGTTTCCCGAACTCGTCCGGCCCGATACGCCCACCGGCAAGGTCGGCGCTGCTCCGGCCGAGGGCTTTGCCAAAGTCCGCCACGCCGTGCCGATGCTCAGCCTTGCCAAGGCCTATACCGATGAGGACGTCGTCGATTTCATCGAGCGCGGCCGCCGTTTTTTCAAGCAGGACGAAGGGCTCGAAATCGCCTTCACCGCCGAGCCCAAGATCGATGGCCTCTCTGCCTCGCTCCTTTACGAAGACGGCGTCTTCGTCCGCGGCGCAACGCGCGGCGATGGCGCCGTGGGCGAAGACATCACGGCAAACCTGCGCACCATCAAGGATATCCCCGAAAAGCTCCACGGCACCGGTTGGCCCAAAAGCATCGAGATCCGCGGCGAGGTCTATATGACCTATGCCGAATTCCAGGCCCTCAAGGAGCGGTCCGCCGCCGCTGGTGGCCAGAACTACGTCAATCCGCGCAACACCGCCGCCGGCTCGTTGCGCCAGAAAGACCCGTCGATCACTGCCAGCCGAAACCTGAGATTCTTCGCCTATGCCTGGGGCGCAACGACGGAAGATCCGGCGCCGAACCAATATGACGCGGTGCAAAAATTCGCCGAATGGGGCTTTGCCATCAGCCCGCTCATGGCCCGCGCCAAAACGGTCGAAGAACTGATCGCCCACTATCACGCCATCGAAGACCAGCGCTCCTCGCTCGGCTACGATATTGATGGCGTGGTCTACAAAGTCGACCAGCTCGAACTACAGCGCCGCTGGGGCTTTGTCACCGGCGAGCCGCGCTGGGCCGTGGCTCACAAATTCCCCGCCGAGCAAGCCACCACCAAGGTGCGCGACATCGAAATCCAGGTCGGCCGCACCGGCACCCTGGCGCCCGTCGCCCGGCTCGATCCCGTCAGCGTCGGCGGCGTCACCGTGGTTAACGTCACCCTCCACAATGAGGATTACATCGCCGGCCGCGACAGCAATGGCCTCCCCATCCGCGATGGCAAGGATATCCGCATCGGCGACACCGTCACCATCCAGCGGGCCGGGGACGTCATCCCCCAGATCGTCGATGTGCTGCTCGACAAGCGTCCGGCCGATGCCAAACCCTATGCGATGCCCGAAACCTGCCCGGTCTGCGGCTCGCCCGCCGTCCGCGAGGTCAATGAAAAGACCGGCAAGGAAGATTCGCGCCGTCGCTGCACCGGCGAATTGATCTGCCCGGCCCAGGCCGTCGAAGGCCTCCGTCATTTCGTCTCGCGCGGCGCCCTCGATATTGAAGGCCTAGGCGCGGAAAACATCGACACCTTCTTCAATGCCGGCCTCGTCCGCACCGCCGCGGATATTTTCACCCTTCGAGACCGCCGACCCGAAGTGCAGCGCGCGCTCGCCGAGCGCCGCGAGGTGCAGGCAAAGGCCCGCGAAGCCGCCTCCGGCAAGACGCGCAAGAATGTGCGCGGCGTGGAGGATCGAAACTATGAAGGCCTCGACAAGCTCTTTGCCGCCATCGACGCGCGCCGCGAGCCCGAACTCGACCGCTTCATCTTCGCCCTCGGCATACGCCATATCGGCGAAACCACGGCCGCAGTCCTCGCCCGCACCTTTGGCACGATCGAGGAACTGATCCGCGTCGGTAAGGAGACCGCCGCCGCCGAGGACCCGACCACGGTCTTTCCCTCCGTCGACGGCATCGGCGGCACGGTCATCGAGGCGCTGGTCAGCTTCTTCGGCAATGAGCGCAATGACGACGTGCTCGATGCTCTGCTGGCTCAGGTCCATCCAAAGCCCTATGTCGTCACGGTTTCTGCCGATAGCCAGATCGCGGGAAAAACCGTGGTCTTTACCGGCACGCTCGAAAAAATGTCACGATCCGAAGCCAAGGCTATGGCCGAACGGCTTGGCGCCAAGGTTGCAGGCTCTGTCTCGGCCAAAACCGATATCCTGGTTGCTGGGCCAGGCGCCGGTTCGAAGCTGAAGACCGCGCAGGAGCACGGCGTCGAAGTCATCACTGAAGACGAGTGGTTCGCGCGCGTCGGAAAATAGGTTTGGAGAGACGATGAGAAAGACATGGATCGCCCTGGGACTGACCCTCTTGTCGGCCCCGGCCTTCGCCAGCGAAACCGGCGATGCCATCGTCTCCGCCGCCTATGAGGGCAAACTCTCCGAAGGGCGCCAGGTCTTTGCCAATATCTGCGCCACCGGCGATACCGAAGCGTGCTTCGGCGCCGGCCTCGGCGAACTGGTCTTTGCCTACGAATCGTTGGCCCAGGCCATGTATCGCCATGGCGGCGTCGCGCCCGGCAATACGCCCGCAGCGCTGATTTTTGGCCTTGGCGTCGAGGGACCAACCCAGCCCAAGCCCGCCAATCCCAAGCCCGAGCCGCTCACTTATGATCAGTTCCGTGGCTATCTCGATGCCACCGTCGCCTCCCTCGATACCGCGCGCGGCTATTTCGAGAAAGCGGGCGAGACCGGGGATTATGTCATCCTCCTCGATCCCTTGCGCCTCCGCTTCGATATCGATGGCGATGGCACGGTTGGCGAAACCGAAACGCTGTCCGGCCCCGCGCTCGAAGCCTTTGGCATGTACGGCATGCTGCCGGTTGAGGAAGGCCACAAGACCAAGGACAAGACCGGAAGCGCTGCACCCGATACCTCGGTCGGCCTCGATCGCGCCGATGCCTTCTGGCTTGCCGGCTATACCCAAGTCGTCGCCTCGCCCGTCGATTGGCTGATGGCCCACGATTTCACCGAATTCTACAATGCCTATTTCCATCGCTTCTTCCCCGAGGCGGGTCTGCCCATGCAGGCCTACAATCGGGGCGGCATTCTGTTTCTCGATGGCGACAGCGATACCGGCATTGCCGATATGGTCGCGGCGCTCCACACGCTGAGTTTCCCGGTCAGCGATAGCGCGCGCCTCGCCGGCGTACTCGATCGGCTCAAGTCCATCCCCGCGCTGTCACGCAAAAATTGGGACGCGATTCTCGCCGAGACTGATGACACCAGAGAACTGCTGCCATCTCCAAGCCAGACCTCCATTTTCCCCGATATGAACATCACCGAGGAGATGGTTGCGGCCTGGCGCGAAACGCTTGATGGGGTCGATAAGGTTTTTGCCGGCGAATTGCTGCTTCCCCATTGGCGCTTCAAGCAGGGGTTCGATCTCGCCGCTTATTTCAACACGGCGACCGAAACCGACATCGTCATGATGTTCATCGGACAGGGCGCCTTGCCCTATATCAAGCCGGGCCCGATCGCCGACGCGGAAAGTTTTGCGGCCGCTAACCGTGTCTTTGGCGAAAACTGGCCGCTTTTCGCGCTGTGGTTTAACTGAGAAAAAGGCCGGATCGTCGGCCACAGGAGTTTTTCATGCGTCGCCTCCTTGCCCTGTCCGGCCTCGTTCTCGCGCTCGTTGCGCCAGCCGCCGCCCAGCCCTTCGATACGCCTGAGGCGCTGCTCGAAGCGTTTTACGCGCCCTATCTCACCGACGATTTCCCCGAAAACGAGGAGAGCTTCCGCTCCGCCGCGCTCAATGCCCTCTATGAGGCCGATGCGGAAAGCACCCCGGAAGGCGAAATGGGGGCGCTCGACTTCGATCCCTATATCGATGGCCAGGATTATCAGATCGCTAATCTCGAAATCGGCGAGCCGGTTTATGGTGGCGATACGGCAACTGTCGTCGTCAGCTTTACCAATTTCGATGAGCCGGTAGAAATCACCTATGACCTCGTCAATGAAAACGGCGGCTGGGTCATCGACGATCTCGAGGGCCAGAACGGCGAATTCGCCTATCGCCTCAGCGAAATCTTTGCCGCCGCGCAAGAGTAGGCGGCTTTCCAAGATTTAATCCGCCAGCCGCATTTCAGCCGCCAGCGCCAAGCAATCGTGTCCTCGCACATTTCTCGAGGGCACGATGAGAGCGATTCTCTCCCTGTTGATCATCCTGGCGCCAATGGCCCAATCCGCCATGGCCGAAGAAAACTATGCCGATCCTAAGGCTTTGGTTCAGGCGATCTACGATGGCTACAAACCGGGCGCCGCCAAGGGCGACCCAACGGTCCATTACTCGGAGCGTCTCAAAGGCATCGCGCAATTGGCAGCCGATACGGGGACCGGGGCGAACCCCGCCTTAAGCAGCGAGCTGGAGCCGGTCGCCGACCCCAATTTCAATCCGTTTCTGCCCGACGATAACGCGTTGCTCTTCGATCTCGTCATCAGCGAGCCGATGCGCCTCGATGACCGCGCCGTTGTGACCGTCACCTACCACAATTTCGATCAGCCCCGTCTCTTGTCGGTTTCCCTCGTCGAAGAGAGCGGAACCTGGAAAGTCGACGACGTCGCCTCACTGGGCAGCGAAGTCCCCTGGCTCCTCAGCTGGGCACTCGCCGCCGACCCCTATGCTATGTGACGTCTGGCTTGCGATTGTTTCACCCACCGGCCCAACACCTCCCCCTCGACGGGGGAGGCCGGGAGGGGGTGAGTGAGCCACGATGCCCGTGCCCCAGAGCACACCTCTCCCCACTCACCATTCTTCCCTCGGGCTCGACCCGAGGGCCAGTGCGGGAGCCACAAACGTTTGAGCCTGCGCGAGAGACCCTCGGGTCACGCCCGAGGGAAAACCGTGGGCAGACTAGCTATCGAGAATCTCCCCACCCACGGCGTCATTCCCGCGAAAGCGGGAATCTCTGTTGCCTTACAGTGAAATTTCGCGAAATAGCCAAAGCCCCTCAAATCGCCGCCGTCGCCTCTTCCAGCCAAGCCTTCACATCGCCCGACACTTTCGGCCCAATCTCCGCCCAAACCTGCTGGTGGAACGCATTAAGCCAAGCACGCTCCGCGTCCGTCAGCAGGCTCAAATCGATTAACCGCTTATCGATCGGCGCCAGCGTCAGCGTTTCGAATTCCAAAAAACCGGCAAAGTCCGATTCCTTGACCACGATCAGGTTCTCGATGCGGATGCCGTACTCACCCGCCTTGTAATAACCCGGCTCGTTGGAAAGCACATTGCCTACCTCGATCGGCAGCGTATAGCGCGAGGAAATGCCCACCGGGCCCTCATGAACCCCGAGATAAGCGCCGACCCCATGGCCTGTCCCGTGGCTATAGCTCACGCCATCGGCCCACAAAAACTGTCGCGCCAGAACGTCGATCTGCGCCCCGCTCGTGCCCCTGGGAAAGCGCGCCATCGAGATCGCGATCATGCCCTTGAGCACGCGCGTATAGCGGTCCTTCTGCTCGTCGGTCGCTGAGCCGGTGAAAAGCGTCCGCGTGATATCGGTCGTGCCCGAGAGATATTGTGCGCCGCTATCGACCAGCATGATTTCTCCGGCATTGAGCCGCCGGTCGGTCTTGGTCGAAACGCGATAGTGGACGATGGCGCCGTTCGGCCCGGCGCCGGAAATCGTGTCGAAGCTGGCATCGACGCAGCTTTCCTCTTCGCGCCGGAACGCTTCGAGTGCAGTCACGATGCCGATTTCGGTCAGCTCGCACTTTGGCGCCTCACTGTCGAACCAGTGCAGGAACTTGGCCAGCGCCACGCCATCAAGCTTATGCGCCTCGCGCATCCCGGCCAGCTCCGCCTCGTTCTTGCGCGATTTGGGCAGCAGGACGGGATCGCGTTTTTCGATCAGTTGAGCGCCGGCATCCCTAAGCGTATCGGCGATGGCAATCGGCGCCGAAGCCGGATCGACCAGTACGGCCTTGCCATTCTTGCCAAGCTTTTCGAGCGTCTTGGTCAGCTTCTTTGCCGGTTCGATTTCCGCGATGCCATCGAGCGCATTTTCCAGTTCCGGCGTCACCTTGGCCGGATCGAGAAACAGCGTCGGCTCCCCCTTTTTCGGCACCACGGCAAAGCCAAGGACGAATGGCGTATTGGGTACATCGCGGCCGCGAATGTTGAACAGCCAGCAGATGGATTCGGGCAGGGTGAACACCACCGCATCAGCGCCATCGTCGCTCAGCGTCTTCTGCAAGTCCGCGATCTTGTCAGCAGCCGATTTCCCGGCCCGATTGTGGCCCAGAATCTCGATCTGGCCAGCAGGTGGGGCTGGGCGATCGTCCCAGACGACATCGATCAGATTGTCATGCGCCACGACCTTGGCATGGCCCTTCAGCTTTTCGGTGAGGTCGCGCACTTCGCCTGGCGTATGCAGCCACGGGTCATAGGCGACAACGCTATCCTTCTTCACGTAGTCCTTGGCGTCGATGGCAAGCGAAGCCACCTCGTGCACGGTGACCAGTGCGGTGTCAGTCTGCGCCGGTGCCTGCAGCGTATAGCGGCTATCGACGAAGAGATACGCCTCCTTGGTGCCCACCAGCGCCAGACCGGCCGAGCCGGTGAAACCCGTCACATAGGCCAGCCGCGCTTCGCTCGCTGGCACCGATTCTCCGCGATGCGCATCGGCGCGGGGCACGAGGAAGTAGTCGACGCCCGCTGCCTTCATCGCCTTGCGCAGCGCCGCTAGCCGTGGCGCCACCTGGCTCGGGTCGGACTTTTCGTCAAAGCTCTGGAATTTGGCGGGCGGGAAGGCGGAAGTGGTCATGGATATACCTCAGCCGGGTGCGCTCCCGGCATGGCTCTGTTGTCGGATTGGCGGTGGTCGCCACCGTCTTGTTTCCTATCTTAGCTATAGAATGATGGAGACGAAAATGAGCAAGCCCGACAATCTCTTTACCCGCGCACTCACTGCCCTGGTCGAGGGCCGCACGCGTCGCGCGGAGCGCTATGTGGCGCAGTTCGAGCGCGATTATGGAAAGAACCGGGATAGGGTAAACGGCCGTTAATCGTGCCCTGCATGATCGGCATGGCAGGTCTGTCGCTAGCCCCCTAACACACCTCGCCGGAATTGAGTAAAAAGCTACCAGACGATAGGCAATAGACCTCTCGTCGCATGGAGTGAAAGATGACTGAGAGCAAGAATGGTTTCCGCAACGCACTGGGTGGTCTGATTGACGCTCGTGGTCGCGAAGCATCTCGCCAGGTTAGCTACCGCATGCAGCACCAGCTGATCGGCGCTGTTACCAAGCGCCCATAACGGCAGCTCGTACCAAACGACGATCGTTTCGATCCCCGAAGTCCGCTTCGGGGATTTTGCTTTTCTGGGGTTCGCCTTTCGGCATCCGCATAACGAAAAGGGCGCCGAAGCGCCCTCGATGTTAGCGGAATGCTACCGGTTTCAGCGCTTTTGCAGCACCAGCGTCGTCCAGTCCTTGCGCTTGAGGTGATCCACCAGATGGAACCCCGCAAGCTCATAGGCAGCGATGACGCCATCGGCCTGCGTGTTCAAAATCCCCGATAGAATCGCCGTCCCGCCCGATTGCGCAATGCCGCCGACGCCGGGCGCCAGCTCGGTCAGCGGACCGGCCAGAATATTGGCGACGATCAGATCATAAGGCGCGCGCGCGGCGATTTCGACATGGTCGAGCCCGGTCGCCTCGATCGAGTCGATATTGTCGCCAACACCATTTTCCTGAGCATTTTCAATGGTCGTCGTCACCGCGATCGGATCGATATCGGTTGCGAGGATTTTCCCGCCCAGCCGCTTGGCAAGCGCAATCGCCAGCACGCCGGTGCCCGTGCCGATGTCGATCATCGCCTTGGGCGTCGTATGCGCCAGGAGCATTTCGATGGCTTCGAGACACCCCGTCGTCGTCTCATGATGCCCCGTGCCAAAGGCCTGAGCCGCATCGATTTTCATCGGGATCAGGCCTTCGGGAATCGGCGCGGTCTCATGGCTACCATAGACATAGAAGCCGCCCGCGATCACTGGCGCCAAACCTTCCAAGGACTTGGCAACCCAGTTGATTTCTGGATCGATTGGGTCGACCGAGAAGTCGACCGTCCCGCCCAGCACCATCTCGGCCAGCCGCCCGAAAGCCTCGACGTCTGGCGGGCTGTCGCAGGTGGCCTCGAACACCCATTCGCCGGTGTCTTCGATCTCATGCGCGGATGCCGTGAGCGCCAGATCGTCCCGCTCCATCACGGCATCGACAAGCGCATAGGCCTGTTCCTTGGTGAGCGTCGCGGAGAGCTGATCGACGGACATGGTGCTGTTTCCTTTATTCTTTCCGCCTAGTTGCTGCAGCCAAGCGGCCGAGTCAATCCTGACGGATCAGACGCGAACCGCGGTGCCCGAGATGGAAACCATCAGCATCGAGCCGTTCTGGCCGACGACTTCATAATCGATATCGACGCCCACCACCGCATTGCCGCCCAGCCGCTTGGCCTCGGCTTCAAGCTCGCGGAATGCTTCCTGGCGCGCGCTGCGCAAAGTCGATTCATAGGCGCCGGCCCGACCACCGACGATGTCGCGGATGCCGGCGAACAAGTCCTTGAAAATATTTGCGCCGACGATGACTTCGCCGGTCGCGACTCCGAGATATTCGCGGATCGGCTGGCCTTCGAGCGTCGGTGTGGTCGAGATGATCATGCGGTCCTCCATCTGAATTGATGTCAGATGGGGAAGGGTGGTCCGGCCTGCAATGGGCTCAGCCCTTTTGCACGAAGCTTTCGAGCACCTTCTTCATCCCGGCCTTTTCGAATTCGATAGTCAGCTTGTTGCCCTCGACGCTTTTCACGTCGCCATAGCCGAATTTGAGGTGAAACACGCGCTCGCCGACGGCATAGCCGCTCGATTGCCCGCCGAGATCGACGGACCGCGCCACGAGTTCGCCCTCAATCGTCATCGGCCCGCCGCCCTTGCGATTGGCCTGATTGGCCCGCGCCCGCTGCCAGCCCGGCGTTTCATAAAGGCTTTCAAAAGGATCGGCCTTGTTGAACCGCGAGGTGGCCCCGCCGCCATAGCCATATCCGCCATAAGCCGAGCCTTTGTCAGTCACCTCAACCACATCCGGGGGAAGTTCGTCTACAAAGCGGGATGTCATTGTATTTTGCCAAAGCCCGTTAATCCGACGGTTCTGCGCAGACGATATGCGAACTCGTTTCCTGCCTCTGGTGATTCCCACATAAGCAAGTCGGCGTTCTTCCTGAAGGCCAGCATTTCCCTTATCGTCTAAAGAACGTTGGCTTGGAAACGTCACCTCTTCCCAGCCAGTCAAAAAGACAGTGTCAAATTCCAATCCTTTTGCTGAGTGCAATGTCATAATTGTAACAGCGTCGGAGGCGGCTCCGTTGTCTCGATCCATCACCAATGAAATGTGCTCAAGGAATCCAGCAAGCGTGTCGAAGTCTTCCATTGATCGGCTGAGTTCCTTTAGATTTTCAAGCCGACCCTGATCTTCCACGGATTTTACAACGCGCTTTACGACTCTGCCTTCCCGCTGAGCCTGCTCATCCTCTTCAGACAGAGGCCTAAAGTGCATATCCATATAGCCGCTCTCCTCGAGGATCTGCTCGACGAGCTGATAGGGCGCGAGGCTTTCCGCGCGATAGGCCCAGTTGTCGAATTGATCCACAAGACACCGCAACGTCGTCCGCTGCTTGGGTTTGAGCTCCTCGGTTTCCGTCAGCATGCGCGTCGCCGAGAGGAGGGACACATTCTGATGGCGCGCCGTTTCCATCAGCGTTTTCACTGTCGTATCCCCAAGTCCGCGCTTGGGGACATTGATGATCCGCTCGAAAGCAAGATCATCGGCCGGCTGCGCGACAAGCCGCAGGTAAGCCAGCGCATCGCGGATTTCCTTGCGCTCATAAAAGCGCGGGCCGCCAACGACGCGATAATTCAGCCCAAGGGTGATGAACCGCTCTTCGAGCTCGCGCATCTGGAATGAGGCGCGCACCAGGATCGCCATGGAATTGAGTGGCTCGCCGGCACGCTGATATTGTTCGATTTCCTCGCCAACCGTCCGCGCTTCCTCTTCGGAATCATAGACTTGCGTGAAGGAAATCGGCTCGCCCGCTTCGGCGATATCGGTGTGCAGCGTCTTGCCCAGCCGGTCTTCGTTGAAGGCGATCAGGGTCGAAGCCGCTTTCAGGATATTGGCCGTCGAACGATAATTGCGCTCGAGCTTGATGACCTTGGCGCCCGGAAAATCCTTCTCGAAACGGAGGATATTGTCCACCTCCGCCCCGCGCCAGCCGTAGATCGATTGGTCATCGTCGCCGACAACACAAATATTGGCCTCCGGTGCCGGCTTCCCCTGCGCGAGCAATCGCAGCCAGAGATACTGCGCGGTGTTGCTGTCCTGATATTCATCCACCAGCATGTATTTGAATTTGCGGTGATATTCGGCGAGCACTTCCGGATTTTCGCGGAACAGCCGGATGCACTCGAGCAGCAGATCGCCGAAATCGGTGGCGTTCAGCGTCTTCAGTCGCGCCTGGTAATCGTAATAGAGCTGACCGCCCTTGCCATTGGCGAAGTAACCGCTTTCAGAAGCGGGAACGTCCTTGGGCAGCCAACCGCGGTTCTTCCAGCCGTCGAGCATGTTGGCGAATTGCCGGGCCGGCCAACGCTTTTCGTCGATATTGTCCGCCGCCAAAAGTTGCTTGATCAGCCGGATCTGGTCGTCGGTATCAAGAATGGTGAATTGCGGCTTGAGGTCGACGAGTTCGGCATGCGCTCGCAAGATTCGCGCCGAAACCGAGTGAAAGGTCCCCATCCACGGCAGGCCCTCGAAATTGGGCACGAATTCATGGATGCGCTTC
Organism: Devosia sp. Leaf64; assembly: GCF_001421945.1. Classification (NCBI taxonomy): domain Bacteria; kingdom Pseudomonadati; phylum Pseudomonadota; class Alphaproteobacteria; order Hyphomicrobiales; family Devosiaceae; genus Devosia; species Devosia sp. Leaf64. The sequence goes on from NZ_LMLO01000024.1 coordinate 489,640, forward strand.
TTCATCTCGCTGGCGGCCTTGTTGGTGAAGGTCACCGCGAGGATCTGGCTGCCCCAAGCCATCCGCTGGTTGAGAATATGCGCAATGCGCGTCGTCAGCACGCGCGTCTTGCCCGTGCCCGCTCCTGCCAGCACCAGCAGCGGCCCCTCGGTCGTCATCACCGCGTCTTTCTGCTCGGGGTTCAGCCCGCGCAGATAATCCGGCAGTTGCCGGTTCAATTGACTGGTGATCGGCCCGCCGGCGGGGCGGGGCAGAGGGGCGGGTTCGACCATGGGCAAATCTTTCAGACCGTCGCAAGGGGCAGCGCGGCGAGCTTGACGAATCTCATTTTGTTCTCGTCGCAATATAGGGATGCGAGGCGACTATGTATAGAAGCCGGGATCGTCACCCAAACGTCACAAGCCCGTCATGGCTTTGTTTTGCGCCGACCATAAGCGAAGCGGGCATCTTACAGGGGACCCGCAAATGCATGCTTCCAAGCATCTTGGCGCGCTGACCGCAGCGCTGCTGCTTTCGACAGCCGGCGCGCACGCCGCCGAATACTTCAATCGCGTTTCGAGCTTCCCGGTTGCGCTCAATGCGCCCGAAGCAGAAGCCACTTCGGCCGAAATCATCACCGCCACCGACGACGGCATGACGCTGATCTATTCCGATAGCCCCAATGGCGGCATCGGCTTTGTCGATATCACCGACGCCAAGGCCCCGAAGCAAGCCGGCTATCTGGACATGGGTGGCGAGCCCACCTCCGTCACCGTCATCGGCGGCAAGGCCTATGTGGCCGTCAACACCTCTGAATCCTTCACTGAACCGTCGGGCAAGCTCGTTGTCGTCGATATCGCCGGCCAGTCGGTTGATGGCGAATTCGAGCTCGGCGGCCAGCCGGATTCCATCGCCCACAACAAGGACAACACCGTCCTTGCCATCGCCATCGAAAACGAGCGCGATGAAGACGTGAACGACGGCGCTATCCCGCAGGCCCCCTCGGGCTACCTGACCCTCGTCACGCTGGACAACGGCGCTGTAACCGAAGCCGGGATCAAGAAGGTCGAGCTCACCGGCCTCTCTAAAATCGCGCCGGAAGATGCCGAAGCCGAATTCGTCTCGTTCAACGACAATGACGAAGTCGCCGTCACCATGCAGGAAAACAATTACGTCGTCATCGTCGACGCCAAGACGGCCACCGTCACTGGCGGCTTCGAAGCGGGCGAAACCGGCGTTGCCGGTGTCGATACCAAGAACGATGGCAAGATCGACTTCTCGACCGACCTCAAGGTCGTTCCCCGTGAGCCCGATGCCGTTAAATGGCTCGACAATGATCGCCTGATCATTGCCAATGAAGGCGACTGGAACGGCGGCTCACGCGGCTTCACCATTTTCAATCGCGATGGTTCGATCGCCTTCGACTCGGGCAATGCGCTCGACGTCAATGCCGCCCAGCTCGGCCACTATCCCGATTTCCGCAACAAGAAGGGCGTCGAGCCCGAGGGTCTGGAAGTCGCTACCTTCGGCGAAACCAAGTACATCTTCGTGGCCGAGGAACGCGCCTCTCTGATCGCGATCTACAAGGACACCGGTGCCGAGCCCGAATTCGTCCAATCCGTCCACTCGGGCATTTCTCCCGAAGGCCTCGTCGCCATTCCGGAACGCAATCTCCTCGCGACGGCCAACGAAGCCGATCTGCGTGAAGATGGTCTCGCCGGCTCGCACGTCATGATCTATGAGCTCGGCGAAGGCGAACCCGCCTATCCGCAGCTCATCTCCGATCTCGACGCTGACGGTCAGCCGATTGGTTGGGCCGCCATTTCCGGCGCCGTTGCCGATGCTGAAAAGCCCGGCATTCTATATGCCGTCAGCGATAGCGTGCTTTATGGCGAACCGGCGATCTACGAAATCGACGCGACCGCCCAGCCTGCCCGCATCGTCAAGAAGACCGTCATCACCCGCAAGGGCGAAACTGCCCAGAAGCTCGATCTTGAAGGCATCACGCTCGACGGCGAAGGTGGTTTCTGGCTCGCCAATGAAGGCGACAGCGACAAGCTCGTGCCGCATGCGCTGATCCACGTCGATGCCGAAGGCGCCATTCAGGCCGAAGTCGGCTTCCCGGTCGATCTCCTCGCCGGCCAGAAGCGCTTTGGTGCCGAAGGCGTCGCTGCGATCGGTTCGGGCGAAGACCTGACCCTCTGGGTCGCGGTCCAGCGCGAATGGGGCGACGACGAAAAGGGCTTCGTGAAGCTCCTGTCCTACACCCCAGCCACCAAGGAATGGGCTGCCGTCCGTTATCCGCTCGAAGCCGCGCCGGAAGGCGGCTGGGTTGGCCTCAGCGAAATCACCGTCCATGGCGACTATGCCTACATTGTCGAACGCGACAACCAGATCGCCGACAAAGCTGACCTCAAGGCCATCTATCGCGTGCCGGTTGCCGATCTCAAGGGTGCGGCACTCGGTGGCGAGTTGCCGGTTGTCACCAAGGAACTGGTCCGCGATCTGATCCCCGATCTCGCGTCCAGTAATGGCTATGTCCTCGATAAGGTCGAAAGCTTTGCCGTCGACTCGACCGGCAAGGGCTTTGTCATCACCGACAATGACGGCACCGACGACTCCTCGGGCGAGACCCTCTTCTGGTCCATCGATCTCGAATAGTTTGCCGCAATACTGCTGAGATGGCCGGGCAATGGTCCGGCCATCATCATTTGTGCGGGAGACAGCTCGATAGGCTGGATTCTGCGAGAGGATTTATGGCACCTCCACTTGCGCAAGGGCGGTAAGTGCCTACACTTCCCGCGGGAATCTGACATTCAGTCCGAGAAGCCGTGCTCAACCGCATCTATATCATCGTTGGTCTGGTCCTGATCCTGGCGCTTGCCGGCGCCTTCATCGTGCCGCGCTTCATCCATTGGGGCGATTATCGCGATCGCATGGAACTGCTCGCCGAAGGTGTTTTCGGCACCGAAGTCACCATTCGCGGCGATATCGATTTTGCGCTGCTGCCCGCCCCGCGCCTTGCCTTTTCCGATGTCATTATCGGCCCCGCCGATAAGCCTGTCGCCACCATAGGCAGCGTCGAAGCCCAATTCGGGCTGATGGAATTTCTCCGCGACCAATATAATCTCTCGGCGCTGACGCTAAAGAACCCGACCATCGATCTGGCGCTCGACGAGAGCGGTCTTCTTGTCAGCGGCATCGACCTGTCGGGCGCAGGCGATGGTGTGGCGCTCGAACAGGCCCGGATCGAGGGCGGCCGCATGACGCTGACCGATCAGCGCTCCGGCGACAGCTATGTCCTTTCCAGCATCACCGGCGATTTGCGGCTGGCAAGTTTCGCTGGCCCGTTCCAGTTCCAGGGCAATGCCAGCCACGACGGTGCGTCTTATAGCTTGAGGCTCAATAGCGCCGCCGTCGACGAATCTGGCTCCGCTCGCGTCTCCGCTTTCATATCCGATGGCGCTGCAGGTACATCGCTGACCCTCGATGGCGCCCTCACGGCCAGCGTCGCGCCAAAGTTCGATGGCACGATGGTCTTGAAGCAGGCGCCGCCGGTCGCGGAAAATGCCGAGCAAATCCGCGGCAATCTCGTGCTCGAGAGCAAGGTTACTGCCTCGACGGACCGCGTCGTTCTCAATGGCTATACGCTCATGCTCGATGAAAACCGGGCGGGCATGCGTCTCACCGGCGCGGCCAGCATCCAGCTTGGCGCGCGCAATAAGTTCGAAGCGGTGGTCTCGGGCGGCGCATTCACGCTTCCCCCGCGCGATGCCGACGAAGATGGCAGCCAGATGCCCTATGAGCTGGTGCGGCTCCTGGGCGAATTGCCCGCGCCACCGCTGCCGCCCATCCCTGGCGAAGTCGGGATCGACCTTGCCGAGATCGGCCTTCGCGGCACGGCTTTGCGCAATGTGCGGATCGACGCGAGCACCAATGGCACGATCTGGACCATTGCCCGGGCTCAAGCCGAACTGCCCGGCAATTCCAAGCTCAATCTGTCCGGCGCGCTGCGCAACGATAATGGCGTTGTCGGCTTCAACGGCGATCTTAGCCTGGCCACCCAGCGCCTTGATGCTCTGAGCCAGCTTTGGCGCAAGCCGGAGGAAAATACGCCGCTCTTCAATGTGCCGGCCGAATTGACCGGTCAGGTGATGCTCGCTGGCGATGCCCTCGGGTTCTCACATGGTCGCCTTGCGCTTAACGGCAAGACCCATGCGCTCGAAATCCGGCTCGGTTTTGGCACCGAGCCCCGGCTTGATCTCGTCGGCCGCCTCGATGATCTGGGCCAAGGCGACAGCGCTATCCTCGGCGCCTTGCTGCCCGATCCCAGCACAGACCGCACCTTTGCCATCAGCTTCCCCGAAGGCAGCTTTTCGCTCGATACTCAAACCATCAGGGTCTTGGGCCTTCAAGCATCCGATCTCGTCGCCGAAGGCGCGTGGTCGCCGACTGGCATCAGTTTCTCTAAACTCGTCAGCAGCGATCTCGGCGGCGTCGCGGTGGATGCCAAAGGCGACCTCGCCGGCACGCTCACCGCGCCATCGCTGACCGGATCGGGTCATGTCGATGTGTCCGAGGCCACAGCTCCAGCGCTCGACGCGCTCTATTCCTATCTCAATGTTCCGACGTCCTGGCGCCCCAACATCGGCCGCTCCGCGCCTGCCGCGCTCGATTTCGTCTTGGCTGCGGGCGATGAGGCCGGCAGTCAGCGCCTGACGCTCAATGGCGATGCCGGCGCCGGCAAGCTCGATCTCTCGCTCGACTTTGATGCCAATTCAACCGCGCCCAGCCGCATCATCGGCTCGCTCGATGCCACCGATGGCACAGCGCTGTCCGACCAAATTCTCGGCGCCGATGTGCCGCTCTTTGCAACGGATGGCCCTGCCTTTGTCAGCCTATACTCTGAGCGCAACCAGGCCGGCGCCTATGACACACGCGTTTCTCTCAGTCATGGCGAGGAAATGCTGGCCTATGCCGGTTCGGTGTCCGCCTTGCCGCCAGGCGAATTGAGCGGGGCGGGGACGATCGATGCGTCGCTCAGCGATAGTTCGGGTCTCGCCGCCCTCGTCGGCGCCACCGGCGTCGGACTTGGCGGTATGGAAGCAAGTGCGGGGGTCACCTTTACCGGCCTCCAGAAGCTCTCGATTTCAGGCATTGCCGGCTCCAGCACGGGTTCAGCCTTTTCGGGTGACCTTACCCTGACGCAGGTCGCGCAACGCATGAGCGTCGATGGGGCGCTGAAGTTTGATCGTCTCTCCGGCCAAGGTCTCGCCGCCGCGCTGTTTTCCCCTGCAGCGCTTGTACCCGGCAGTGGTGTATGGCCTGATGGTCCGCTCGCGGTCGCGACGTCAATGCGCCCAAGCCGGGGCAATATCGCGGTTACATCAGGCGCCATCACCCTCGGCGACGCGTCGCTCGCCAATGCGGCGTTCGATCTGACCTGGGACCAGCAGAACCTGGCGATGTCCAACCTTACCGGCTCGATCGGCGGTGGCGCTGTTACGGCCGCTCTCTCCCAATGCTGTGCCGGCCCCTTGACCGATCGCACCATCACCGGCCGCGTTTCGCTCGACAATGTCGATGTCAAAGCCATTGCGCCCGCGGCAACGACTGCGGGCATTTCTGGGCGCTTGACCGCCAGCACCAGTTTTGAAGGCACCGGCGCGTCGCTTGCCGACGTAATGGCGGGCCTCGCCGGCGAAGGAAACTTCACCGTCGCCGGTCTCTCGGCAGATCGCCTTAATCCTGGCGTTTACCCCGCGCTCTCCCAATTGACCGACGTCCTCAATATCGACGCCGATGCGCTCAACATTCTCATCGATCAGTCGCTGGGGCAGGGCGCCTTCACCGCCCCCACCGCCACCACGGCCTTCACCATTGCCGGCGGCACGGTGCGTCTCGCCAATCTCATCGTCGATGGCACCGATGCGCGCCTCGCCGGCGGCGTCGATATGGCGCTCGAAACCCTCGGGCTCAACGGCAGCTTCGTTTTGACCCCGCTCAACTTCACCGACCCATCGGGTCTGATCGAGAACGACGCCGCGCGCGTTATCGCCCGCCTGAGCGGCACGCTGCCGGCTCCGGTGGTCACCGTGGACACAAGCGAACTCGTTGCCGCAATTCAGGTTCGCGCCAATGAGCTGGAGGTCGACCGGCTTGAGGCACTCCGCCTCGAAGACGAAGCGCGCCAACGCGAGGCAGCCGAAGCGCGCAATCGTTTGATCGAGGAACAGCGCCGTCAGGCTGCGGCGGAAGCGGCTGCACGGGCTGCCGCCGAAGAAGCGGCGCGTCAGGCGCAGGAAGCCCAGCAGCCGCAGACCACGCCGACTAACCCGGTCCCGCCCTTCAGCATGACGCCAGAAACAACGACGCCGAGCCAGCCGCTCGATCTAACCTTCCGGCCCAACATTTTCAGCGGCAGTCCGGTCAATCAGCCGGCGCAGTAGCGGCGCGGTCCCGATACCAGCGCAGAATATGGAGCCTTATAACGGAGGAGAGGTTCGCCGCCTCTCGCGTCTCGTCGATTTCGCGCACGAGCGCAGCAAGGCTCAGCTTGCGGTGCGACGCAATCTCTTCGAAGGCCGTCCAAAAATCGGCCTCAAGCGCGATGGAGGTGCGGTGGCCGGCGATGGAGAAGGAGCGCTTCTGCATCCTCGGCTAGATATCAGGGCTTTTTGCGGAAGGCGTCAAGGCTGACGACCTTTTCGCCTGTCTGTTCAGCGCCGTCGGCTTCGCCTTCGCCGCGTTCGGCGCGCTCTGCTTTTGCATCGGCTTCGTCTTCGACTGAGCCATCTTCGCGCGGGGCGGTGGCCGGGTCGAACTGCAGGCCGAACTGCACGGAGGGGTCGAAAAAGCCCTTGATGGCGGCAAAGGGGATGACCAGCGTTTCGGGAATACCGTCAAAGCTGAGGCCGACTTCAAAACCGGTTTCGGTGACCTTGAGGTCCCAATACTGGTTTTGCAGCACGATGGTCATTTCCTTGTCGTACTGGGTCAGCAGTTTCTCGCTGAGGCGTACGCCGGGCGCGCGGGTCGCAAAGGAAATGAAGAAATGGTGCTCGCCGGGCAGACCGGTGCGGGAGACTTCGGCAAGGACCTTGCGCACGACGCCGCGCAGGGCTTCCTGAGCGAGAATGTCATATCGCATGTGGTCTTCGGCCATTTTACTTCCTAACGCGTCGCTGCCCAGGAGAATCCCGAACGGCCCATATCAGCCCCACGTTCTGGAAATTTTCAAGAACAAAGGCGTCCACGAGCGTGCTGAAAAGGGTGAAAGTGCAGGCTTCTGTTGCCAGGTGCCTGCGAACCCCGCCTGTCACCCGGCGAAGGGTGGAGGACTTAATTTCCCAATGCTAGCACTGCTTACGCAGCGAGAGCGACTGGAGCCTTATTGTTGTCATTTGCAACTATAAGTTTTGGACCGATAACGGTGGTACCTCACCGAGCAAAAGCACACTCTTTACGCCCTCGTCGATCCTGTTTCGTCCCCATTGGCTCCTCTCAGCGAGGGGAGATGGTGGAGACGCCGGGTACTGCCCCCGGGTCCGAAAGGTTTATTACAATGACCATTTATCGCCATATCCCCGAAGGGCAGTTCCTATATAGGCGAGCCGTCCGCGCGATGCAAATAGCGGGAGTGATTTTTTGCCCATCCGGTTTCGCACCGATGCCTGAGACCCTTCCGCATTAACCCAAAGTACACCCCGCCGATGCCATCTGCCAAACCACGCAGTTTTCTCCGTGGGATTGGCGGCAGATGGCAACAGGCAGGCGAATCCTCGGCGGTATCCGCATCGGTCGCCGCTTGCCGCGCTGGGCCGATGGCTCGGTCCTAGCCTTCGCGCTCGCGTTGATCGCGCTTGGCGTCACTGCAAGCCTTCGCGATACGGGCCTGGCCTCGTTTCTTCTCGATCCGCCGGCCGAAATCGTCGCCGAAGTTCCCGCGCGCAGCCTGCCGCTCTGCGGCAGCGGCCCTCGGAAAACCTGCGTTATCGATGGCGATACGTTCTGGCTCGACGGCGAGAAAATCCGCATCGCCGACATCAATACGCCCGAGACCGGCAGTCCTTCTTGTGCGGCTGAAGCGCGCCTTGGCCATCATGCAGCCGAGCGCCTCAGCCAGATATTGAGCAGTGGCGGCTTTTCGCTCGCAGCCGCCGATCGCGACGAAGATCGCTATGGCCGCAAACTTCGCGTAGTCATGCAGGGTGGAACCTCCATCGGCAACACGCTTATTGCCGAAGGCCTCGCCCATCCCTGGCAAGGCCGCAGGCTTGATTGGTGCGCCGGCTAGGGCGCCATGTGCTCGAGCACGAGGCCGCGTGTCGTCCGCTCCGTAAAGCCTGGCCAGGTGCGATCGCCCGCTTGCATGGTCCAGTCGTCCGCATCGACCGTCAGATAGTTGCTCATCGCGGCGTCGCCCTTAAGGTGTAGCCCGAGGAACGCCGTAGCGAAATGCTGAGCGATATTGTTCATGCGCGCATTGGCCCAGACAAAATCAGCATAGTGCTCGAAGGGACTGCCGGGTCCGCCCTGCGTCGCCTCGTCAGGTGGCGGCATGGGCGCTCCGGCATTGTGGCCCGCGCCTTGGAAGGTCAGCAGATAGCGATCCGAATTGGTCGCGCCTTCGAAAATCTGGCGAATGCCGCTTTCATAGCTCGACACCTCGTCGAGCGTGCCGCCCATGACAAAGAGAGGGACCTTGATCCCTGCCAGGCCTGCCTCGTCCCAAAGCCCAACCTGCGCACCCCAGGGGGCAATAGCAATGACGGCCTTGACGCGCGGATCGCGGCTTTCGGTGAAAGCCTCCGATCCGGCCATCAGACCCGCCAGCGCTTCGGCAGGCGCCATGCCGGTATTATTGGCGGCTTCCGCCAAACCAGCGCCTGCAGTCAAAACTGCGCCATAGCCGCCCATCGAATAGCCGATGACTGCACTATTATCGGCATCGACGAGACCGCTGAGGAAGCCATCCGATCCTGCCGACAGACCGGCGATTTGATCGAGCACGAAAAGCTGGTCCGGCGAACGATTGGCCAGCGTGCTGGCAAAGCCAAGCCGGTTTTCATAAGTGCTTTCGAAGTGGTCGATGCTGGCGACAACATAACCCTTGCTCGCAAGGTTCTCGCCGAAATGCGAGATCAGGAAGCGATTGCCGGGATAGCCATGCGAGAGAATGACGAGCGGGTAGGGGCCGTTGGCTTTTAGCGGCTCCGCATCGCGAACCGCCTGGCCATGCAGCGTGATCTTCTGGTCGCTATTGGCCATCTGCACATTGAGATAGTCGCCACCCGGCGCTACACCTTTGAGGTCGGCTGGATACCAGACTTCCACCGTCAAAGGCCGGTCATATGTCGCGCCATTGCCGGTCAAAACATCCGGCTGCCCCTCATGCACCAGCTCGATCGTCTGCACCCCGATCGCTAGATCGCCGGGCGCCGCGAGCATAGGCGCGTCTGGCCGCTGAATGTCGATGCGATTGCCTTCGGCCATAGCCGGCCCTCCTGCGCTGACGAGGAGTGCCATAATCAGAATCCACCGCATGCCTACCTCCACTTATTGCCAGGGAGCCTAACGGCAGAAAGCGAAAGCGCAAGTCTTTCTCATTCTTTCGAAGGGCTTTCGCTTTCCGTCTTCCAGGACATTTTCATATAGACGCCGCCGCCTTCGAGTTCGTCCAGCATCTGCTTGAGCCGCTTCTCCTTCGTCGCGTCCAGCTTGGCCTTATTGATCCAGAGCAGATAGTCGTTGCGCTGGTAATTCGGCCGCGCCGCATAGGCATCCATCGGCCCATGCTCCTCCAGCGCCTGCCGCACGAAGTCAGGCATGTCCTCGCGTTTGCGCAGAGGTCTTAAAACCGGGCTCATCATGCTTTCCTTTCACAGGTTCATGTTGATCCTAAGACGGATATGCTGACATGCCGCGTCAGCGTATCGCGCGGTATTCACCTACCGCCCATGGCAGCGAGCTTTCCATGTCCAACGACAAATCAGCCAAGATCAATCATGCGTCCGAGACGTTCATGGGCAAGGCCTTCAGTGCCTTGACCTCCACCGAGCGCCGCGCCGTCGAAAAGGCCATCCGCCGCCAGACCCTCGCGCGTGATCCAAACGCTGCCTTCGATGATCGGCTCACCCTTGGCCAAAAACTCGCCGATGGCGTCGCGGCCTTCGGTGGCTCCTGGACCTTCATCGGTGGCTTCGGCGTGTTCCTCGTGCTCTGGACCGGGCTCAACGTCGCGCTGATGTCCCACGCGTTCGATCCCTATCCCTTTATCTTCCTCAACCTGATGCTCTCCATGCTCGCCGCCATCCAGGCGCCGGTGATCATGATGAGCCAGAACCGGCAGGCAGCGAAGGATCGTGAGGTCTCCGCCCACGATTACGAGGTCAATCTGAAGGCCGAGATCGAGATCATGGCCCTTCACGAAAAGCTCGACCAGATGCGCAATGCCGAGATGCGCGAGCTGATCGAAAAGCAGCAGCAGCAAATCGAACTGTTGACGACGCTTGTCGAGGGGCATCTCAAAGCGGTGGAATCGAAGTAGGGTAGGGTCATGCAGCCCTATCTCAAGCTCCTCTCCGATATCCTTGAACACGGCACCGACAAGTCGGACCGCACCGGCACCGGCACGCGAAGCCTGTTCGGCTACCAGATGCGCTTCGACCTTTCGAAGGGCTTCCCGCTGGTCACCACGAAGAAGCTGCACCTCAAATCCATCGTCTATGAACTTCTCTGGTTCATCCGTGGTGAGACTAATGTGCGCTGGCTGCAGGAGCGGGGCGTCAAGATCTGGGATGAGTGGGCCGACGAAAACGGCGACCTCGGCCCCGTCTATGGCTCGCAGTGGCGCTCCTGGCCCGCGCCGGATGGCCGCCATATCGACCAGCTCGCCAATGTCGTCGAATCGATCCGCACCAAGCCCGATAGCCGCCGCCACATCGTCAGCGCCTGGAACCCGGCCGAAGTCGATGAAATGGCGCTGCCGCCATGCCATTGCCTGTTCCAGTTCTACGTCGCCAATGGCAAGCTGAGCTGCCAGCTCTATCAGCGCTCCGCCGACACCTTCTTGGGCGTCCCCTTCAACATCGCGTCGTACGCACTCCTCACGCACATGATGGCGCAGGTGACAGGGCTCGAAGTCGGCGATTTCGTCCACTCCTTCGGCGATGTGCACCTCTACAACAATCATTTCGAGCAGGCACGCCTGCAGCTCACGCGAGAGCCGCGGCCGCTCCCCAAGCTCATCATGAACCCCGAGCGCAAGCGGCTCGAGGATTTCGTCTACGAGGATTTTGTCTTCGAAGGCTACGATCCCCATCCGCATATCAAGGGCGACGTCGCGGTATGACCCGCTCGCTCGCTGAACTTACGACCCTCGTCGCGCGTGTCTCGGACATGTATGCGGCCGAGACCGGTGTTCAGCGCGATGACGATTGGTATGCGCTCAAGATGCAGGAAGAGCTGGGCGAACTCATCGCCGAGCATCTGCGCCTGACCAATCGCGGCCGCCGCAAGGATTTTACCGACGCGGAGATCACCGCGCGCCGCGATGACGAAGCCGCCGATCTCCTCGCCTTCCTCCTTCTCTACGCCCAGCGCCACGGCATCGACCTCGACGCAGCGCTTGATAGAAAATGGTTTGCCTATCTTCGCCGCGACGGCGAAACCGGCTAAAACCCTTGCCGGATGTTGTGGGCGAGAGTCCGATCTTGCCGCTAAGCCTTTGATTTTCGGGAGAGAGACAGTGCTGATCCGTCCCCTTGCCAGTGCCATCGCGCTGGGTTGCCTGAGCCTGCCGGCACTTGCCAACGACACCTCCGCGGTGCTGACCACGGGCGGGCTCGACTTCGTCCAGCACGGCGATATCTCCATGGAAAGCGAAGAGCTTTTCATCTCCATGGACGAAATTCGCGTCACCTATACGTTCAAGAACAATTCCGACACCGATCAGGATGTGCTCGTCGCCTTCCCGATGCCCGAGATCGTGCCGAACCCGTTCTCGCCCGTTTCCTACCCGACCGGCCCGGCCGATAATCTCTTCGAGTTCCAGACGACCTTCAACGGCCAACCCGTCGACGCCGAACTTCACGAATATGCCTATTCCGCCGGCGTCGATCGCACCAAGCTCGTGCGTCAGCTTGATCTGCCCATCGTTCCCTTCACCGACGAAGCCATGAGCGCCACTGACGCGCTCAGCGAGGAGGACAAGGCAAACCTGCTTTATCTCGGCATGGTCATCCCGGACGAATATGACGCGGGGCAGGGCTGGGAAAAGCACTTCTGGCCAAGCTGGTCCTATCGCGCCACCTATACCTGGAACGCCACCTTCCCAGCCGGCGAAACCGTCACCGTCGAACATCGCTATAAACCCAGCGTCGGCGGCACGGTCGGCGTTTCCATGCTCGCCGAACCGTCAGACGGCTATGATCCCGGCGCCGAATATCGCGAGCGCTATTGCACCGATGACGGCTTCCGCTCCGCCGTCCGCAAGACGCTCAATGACCCCAAGGATCTTTGGTCCGCTCCGTTCACCGAAAGCTGGATTTCCTACATCCTGACGACGGGCGGCAATTGGGCCGGCGGCAGCATCGGCAAATTCCGCCTCGTCGTCGATAAGGGCAGCGTAGACAATCTCGTCTCCTTCTGCGGCGACGATATCAAGAAGATCGGCCCGACCACCTTCGAAATGGTCAAAACCGATTTCTTCCCCGAAGACGAGATCAACGTCCTGATCCTTGTCCGCCAGGAAGACCAGTAAGCCTTGACCAACCTCGTCATCCGCGCCGCCATTCCCGGCGACGAAGCCATCATATTGCAATTCGTGCGCGATCTCGCCGAATACGAACAGCTCTTGCATGAAGTAGAGGCGAGCGAAGCCGATTTGGCGCGTGATCTCTTTGGTCCAGCGCCCAAGGTTTTTTGCGACATCGCCGAATGGGACGGAAAACCAGTCGGCTTCGCGCTCTGGTTCTACACCTACTCGACCTTCCAGGGTCGCCACGGCATCTGGCTCGAAGACCTCTATGTTGACCCAAACCTGCGTGGCAAAGGTCTCGGCAAGGCGCTGCTCGTCCATCTGGCGCAGCGCTGCGTCAGCGAAAAGCTCGGGCGCTTCGAGTGGTGGGTGCTCGATTGGAACGAGCCTTCGATCAAATTCTACAAGAGCCAGGGTGGCGTCATGCAGGACGAGTGGACCAAGGTGCGCATCGATGGGGCAGCGCTCGAGGCGCTCGGCAAATCATGACCATCCGCCGCTCGCTCATCGCTGCTGTCGCGCGCAACGGCGTCATCGGCCGGGACGGGGACATGCCCTGGCGTATCCCGTCTGATTTCGCCTGGTTCAAGGCGACGACCATGGGCAAGCCCATGATCATGGGCCGCAAGCAATTCGAGACCTTCCCCAAACCCTTGCCCGGTCGCCCACATATCGTCGTCACGCGCCAAAGCAACTACGCGGCAGAGGGCGTGACCGTCGTCCATAACTTCGACGCTGCCTTCGCGGATGCGGAAACCCAGGCAAACGCCCTTGGCGCCGATGAAATTATGGTCATCGGCGGGGGCGACATATACGCGCAGGCGCTGCTCTCGGCCGACCGGCTTTACATCACCCATGTCGACCTCGAACCCTCAGGCGACGTGCATTTTCCGGCCATCGACCCCGAAATCTGGGCTGTTGTCGACGAGCCCCCGGTCACCCCGTCCGACAAGGACCCGGCGCCCTATGTGATAAAAGTCTACGAAAGACGGTCCAAGCCCACGCATTGATCGTTCTCAAGCCTTGCCTATATATGTTTCCAACGACAATGCGCAGGAACCGAAAGGAACGAGATGCCTTGGGAGAATAATGGAGGCGGAGGTGGCCGCAATAATGGCGGTCCCTGGGGCCAGGCACCCGGTGGAGGTGGCGGCGGCCCGCGCCGTCCCGGTGGAAACACTCCCAATCTCGAGGAAATTCTCAATCGCGGTCGCGACCAGTTTCGCGGCGGTGTGCCCGGCGGTCGCTGGGCGATTGTCGGCGCCGTTGTCGCGCTGCTCGCCTTCTGGGGCGTCAATTCGGTCTATACGATCAATTCGAGTGAAGTCGGCGTCGAGCTGCGCTTCGGTTCGCCCAAGCCCGAACTCTCCGGCGAAGGCCTGCATTTCCTGATCTGGCCGATCGAAACGGTGGAACGCGTTCCCCTGACGCTCAACCAGACCCAGATCGGCACGGCCAATTCCAATGCCACGCCCACATCGAACCGCCCCCAGGCGAACAATGCGCCGGCGAGCGAAGGCATGATGCTTTCGGGCGATCAGAATATCGTCAGCGTTCAGTTCTCGGTCTTCTGGGCCGTCAACGATCCGATCGCCTATCTGTTCAACGTGCGCGATCAGGAAGCCATGATCCGCTACGCCGCCGAAAGCGCCATGCGCGAAGTCGTCGGCCGCCGTCCGGCTCAGGAAGTCTATAGCGACGACCGCGCCGGCATTCAGCAGGAAGTGCTCGGGATCATCCGCAACGTCGCCGAAAGCTATGGCCTCGGCGTAAACGTTTCGCAGGTGCTAATCGAAAACGCCGGCCCGCCTGCAGAAGTCATCGACGCCTTCAACGAAGTGCAGCGTGCCCGCCAGGACGAAACCCGTCTTCAGGAAGAAGCCCGCTCTTACGCCAATACGCTCCTCGGCGATGCCCGTGGTCGTGCGGCGGCTCAGCGCGAAGACGCTGCCGCTTACACCAACCGCGTGGTGCAGGAAGCAACCGGTGAAGCCGAGCGTTTCAACGCCGTCTATGCCGAATACGTCAATGCGCCTGAGGTGACGCGTCAGCGTCTCTATCTCGAAACCATGGAAGAGGTTCTCGGCGGCTCCGAAAAGGTGCTGATCGAAAGCGGTGCCAATGGTTCCGGTGTCGTTCCCTACTTGCCGTTGCCTGAGCTCCGTTCGCGGACCACGACGACAACCACGCCGAACGCGACGGGGAACTGATCATGACGAACCGCCTCTTTATCATCGGTGCCGTCATCGTTGCGGCGCTCTACGTCCTCTTCTCCTCGATCTACGTGGTCGATGAGCGTGAGCAGGCCATTGTCACGCGCTTTGGCCAGATCACCGATATCCGCACCGAGCCGGGCGTCTACTTCAAGATCCCGACCGATTTCGTCGATCGCGTCCAGCTCGTCGAGGACCGGCTCCTGCGCTACGATATCGCCAATATGCGCGTTCAGGTTTCGGGCAACGCCTTCTATCAGGTCGATGCCTTCCTGACCTACCGCATTGCAGACGCTCGTCTCTTCCGTCAGCGCGCCACCGGCCAGCTTTCGGTGGTCGAAGATCGTATCGGAGCCAACCTCGACTCGGCCCTTCGCCAGGTCTATGCGGCACGCGAATTCAACGCGGCTCTCTCGGACCAGCGCGCCCAGATGATGCAGGAAACCCGTGACCTTATCCGTCCGGATCTTGCTGAAATCGGCGTCGATGTCGTCGACGTGCGTATCCTAAGGACCGATCTCGATGCCGACGTTTCGGCCACGACCTTCGAGCGTATGCGCGCCGAACGTCTTGCCGAAGCGGCACTCCTCCGCGCTCGCGGTGAAGAGCAGGCCCAGAGCCTTCGCGCTATCGCTGATCGTCAGGCTGTCGAAATCGTCGCTGCCGCCACGCGTGACGCCGAAATCATCCGTGGTACGGGTGACGCCGAACGCAACCGCATCTTCGCGGCTGCGTACGGTCAGGATCCCGAATTCTTCGAGTTCTACCGCTCGATGGAATCGTATCGCACGGCTCTCTCGAACACCGGCACGACCATGGTCCTCTCGCCCGATAGCGCCTTCTTCCGCTACTTCGGTTCGAGCGGCGAACTGCCGGCCGCCAACACGAACTTTGCGACGCCTATCGCGCCGCAGCCAGTTCCCGAAAGCGCGCTGCCAAGCACGGAACCCGCTCTTGATGGCCTCGGCATCGAAGAGACGATCGCCCCTCCAGCCGTCACGCTGGAAGACGGCTCCGAACTGACCCCCACGGTCGGCACGGAAGCCCCGGCACCGGTGGAAGCTCCGGCAACCACCACGCCTGCTCCAGCCACCACACCGGCCCCGGCAACGGGCACCGGCGGTTAGTCTGGACCCGACGATATGAGAAAAGCCCGGCAGAAATGCCGGGCTTTTTGTTTGTGGGCAGTCTTTCCCCACCCACCGGCCCATCCCTCGCCCCTTGAGGGAGAGGGACAGCAATTCTGCGTTCAGCAGAATTGCAGGGTGAGGGGTCTCTCTCCTCCGCAGAGAAAGCGTGTGATGAGATGGCTAACCCCTCATCCCAATCGAATTCGCTCGCAAATTCTATGACCCTTCGGGCACCTTCTCCCTCAAGGAGAAAAGGGGGCAAATGGTAAGGAGGGTGCGATGTGACCGAAGGCCCTAACCCCCCCAAAAAACTTATCCATCTTTTCCCCGCGCCCCAAAACCTCGCCCATACTCCACCCATTCCGCCAGTCACACGGCCCCCACGCAGGGTCGGGCGGAATGGCCGGTGGATGGGGGCGCCTATCCGGGCGGGGAGTTGAAATACGGCAGCCGCGACTGAAATAACGTTCGCGCCTGATCCCGGACCCGCTGCAAACTCCGGATCCTGTGACGGGCGGCCTTTGGCTCCCAATGTCTAAAGAGGTAGAGCCAATGGCCGCCCGTCACCGTGAAACCGCAACGCCAAAAGGCTGGGCGGCGCTTCGGCACGTCCGGTTCTTCAGCGCACGAAATCTTCGTCTGAATACCCCTGCAGGTAGAGCAGTGCGGTGAGATCACCGTGGTCAACCCGATAGCCGGCAGCAGCAGCAACGGCAGGTTTGGCATGGAGCGCCACGCCAAACCCGGCAATGCCGATCATGTCGAGATCATTGGCGCCATCGCCGACAGCAACCGTCTGCGCCAGCGTCAAGCCGCGCTCGGCCACCAAAGCCTCGAGCCGCTCACGCTTGGTGTTCTTGTCGACGATGGGCTTTTGCACCGTCCCTGTCAGCGCGTCGCCATCGAATTCGAGCACATTGGCGATCGCTTCATCAAAGCCGATGCGCTTGGAGAAATAGTCGGCAAAGAACGTAAAGCCGCCCGAGACCAGCGAGGTATAGGCGCCATAGGCCTTCATCGTGTGGACGAGCGTTCGGCCGCCCGGGGTCAAGGTAATGGCCTCGCGGCGGATCGCTTCGATCGTCGCGCGCTCCAGCCCCTTGAGCAGCGCTACGCGCGTATCGAGCGCCTCGGCAAAATCCAGCTCGCCCCGCATAGCGCGCTCGGTGATCTCCGCAACCTGCGGCTTCAAATCCAGGGCAGCCGCCAGTTCGTCAATGCACTCCTGCTGGATCATCGTCGAATCCATATCGGCAATCAGCAGCAGCTTACGGCGGCCTTCGGAGGGCACGATATTGACGTCGACCGCGCGACTGCCAATGATTTCGCGAGCGATTTCGGCCGCGTTCGGCGCCTTGGGTTCGAGAATATCGCAGGCGACCTGATGGGTCAGCCAGTTGAGTTCTCCGCCCGTTTGCTGCACGACTGCCGCCGCGAGCGAAACGTCCAGTTCGGAATCGGCAGGATTGGCAATGAGGCTGAGAACCGGCATGGCAAAAGAGACTTTCGGGGGAGTAGAGTGACGCGCCAGAGAAGCGCCGTCCTGATAGCGGGTCCCACCGCAAGCGGCAAGTCGAGCCTCGCTTTGGCACGTGCCCAAGAGCGCGGCGGCGTCATCGTAAACGCCGATTCCATGCAGCTCTACGACACGCTCCGCATCGTCACGGCCCGCCCGTCCGAAGAAGACGAGGCACAGGCCGAACATCGCCTTTACGGCACAGTGCCGGCAGCGACCCGCTTCTCGACCGGCCAATGGCTCACTGCTGTCCGCGCCATTCTCGATGATATCGACCCCGCCCGCGAAGTCATTTTCGTCGGCGGTACGGGCCTTTATTTCGACGCGCTCATCAAAGGCTTTGCCGATGTCCCGGAAATCTCACCCGAGCTGACGCTGGCCGTTCAGGATGAAATCCGGCACCTCGACGAATCCGCTCGCATGGCTCTGCTTCAGAGAGAAGACCCCAATGCCGCAGAACGGCTCGGCGTCGCAGACCCCCAGCGCGTCATCCGCGTTCTCGCCGTCAAGCGCGCCACCGGCCGCCCGCTCTCCGACTTTCAGGACGATTTACAACCCGGCCTTCTCGATGGCTGGGGGATCGAGCGCTTTGTGCTCTCGCCGGATCGCGACATGCTCCGCGCCCGCATTGCCCGACGCTTCGAAGCCATGTTCGCCAGCGGCGCCGTCGAAGAGGTGAGGGCGCTCTTGGCGCAAAATCTCGACCCATCTTTGCCGGTCATGAAAGCTATCGGCGTCCGCGAAATCGGCGATTGGCTCGATGGCGTCCAAAGCCGCGACGACGCTATCTCGCTCGCCACCATCGCCACGCATCAATATGCCAAGCGCCAGCGCACCTGGTTCCGAAACCGCATGGGTGAATGGCCGCGCCTCGGCCTCGAGGGCGCGCCCTTGGTTTAGGCCGGTTGGCCAATCCCACGCATCAGACCGATGCGCTCGCGCAGCGCAAACCGCGTCACCAGCACCACGGCAACGAAAGCCAGGCCCGCAGCCAGGCCGATCCAGATGCCGACGCCACGCCATTCCGCCACGAAGCCGAGGAAATAGGCGATCGGCAGCCCAACCATCCAATAACCCACGATCGCCAGAATCATCGGTGTCTTGGTGTCGCTCAGCCCACGCAGCGAATGCGCCGCAACGACCTGCGCGCCGTCGACGAGCTGGAAAACCCCGGCGACGACGAGGAATGACGCCGCCAGCGTCAGCGAGGTGACATTGGCATCGACATGCGGATCAAGAAACACTTTTACGATATGCGGCCCGAAGGTCAGGAACGATATGCAGGACACGGTCATGAACGCCGTGCCCATCATGAACGACGTCCAACCCGCCTTGCGAATGCCCTCCACATCGCCGCGCCCATAGGCCATGCCGACACGCACCGTCGCGGCAACGCCCAGGCCTAGCGGCACCATAAAGGCGATCGACGCGCATTGCAGCGCAATCGCGTGCGCCGCCACCTCGTCCGTCCCGAGCCGGCCCATCAGCAAGGCAGCAGCGGTAAACATGCCAACCTCGGCGACGACCGTCAGCCCGATCGGCGTGCCGATGCGGAAAATCTCGCGGAAGCGCGGCCAATCCGGTTTCCAGAATCGCAGCAGCACATGGAAGCGCTTCAGCCGCCGATGCCGCACGACATAGGTCACCATAGCAATAAGCATCACCACATTGGTCAGCGTCGTCGCGATTGCCGCCCCGCGTAGTTCCAGCCGCGGAAAGCCGAAGTGGCCAAAGATCAGCACATAGGCGGTGAGCGCATTCACCAGCACGCCCATCACTGTAATGACGAGAATCGCCCGCGTCGCATCGAAGGCCGATAGCAAAGACCGAAACGCGATAATGCCGAGGGCCGGGAACAGCGACCACGCGGCAATCTGGATGAACTGATTGGCCAATTCCGTCGCCTGCGGGTCCTGGCCCAGCGCCTGATAGATCGGCTTGATCTGCAGAACGATCGGCACCAGTACCATGGCCAGAACGATCGCCGCCCAGCAGCCTTGCCGCACGATGCGGCGCACGGCCTTGATGTTGCGCGACCCGCGCGCCTGCGCCACGAGCGGGGCTACAGCGCCCACGACGCCGATGCCGCCAACCAGAAACGGCATCAGAAATGTCGTCGCCAACGTGCCGGCCGCGAGATAGTCGGAGCCGAGCCAGCCGAGAAGAATCACGTCCGTAGTGTGAAGGGCATTCTGGGCCAATTGCGCGATGACCAGCGGCCAGGCGAGCGCAAAGGTCGCGCGGAATTCGCTCGCCCAACTGCTCAAGCCGGTTTGTTCGGCGTCGCTGCCAACGCCCGCGACATTATCGGTCATTTCCATTTCCCACCTTCAGGCGTCATGCTCTAGTCCAAAGCGGCTGCCGCTGGAAGATGGAGACGAAATTGACGCTCGCATTGCGCAGATCATTCATGGTGCTGGCAGGTTTTCTGGGTGCGCTCGGCGTCGCGAGCGCGGCCGCGGCGTCCCATGGCTCCGACGTCCGCAATGTCGCGGCCATATCGACGATCGCACTGGCCCATGCTCCGGTACTCTTGCTTCTTGCACTGGTCGGCCGGGGCAGGGCCCTTGTCGCAGCGGGCGTAATTCTCTCGATCGGCGTAACCTTATTCACGGCTGACCTCGCCATGCGACAGTGGGTCGGCGCGCCATTATTCCCCGGCGCCGCGCCGATAGGAGGTGGAGCCTTGATCGTTGGCTGGATTGTGATGGCGATTTCAGCCGCGTTCCGGTCATCCTTTAACAATTGATTCAAACTTTCTTGAGCGCGATCCGGAACCAAGCCCAAAATTCCGCATTATGTGATCGATCAGTTCCCTGGAGGATCCTATGCATAAGTTCTTGATTATCGCCGCCGCCACCCTCTCCCTGGCTGCCTGCACGACCACACAGCAGGGCGCTACGGTTGGCGCACTCGGCGGTGCCGTTGTTGGTGCTGCCGCAACCGGCGGTAGCGGTGTAGGGACCCTCGTTGGCGCCGGCGTTGGCGCAGTCGTCGGTGCAGCCGCTGGCGACGTCCTCGGCCGCGTTGAAGGCAGCAACGACCGTTGCGTCTATCAGCGTCCGAACGGCACGCGTTACGTCGATACCTGCCCACGCGGCTAATTTCGCTGAGGCGGTTTACGACCTAAACCGCTGATGTGGTGCAAAGGCACCCGGTCGGATCCCCCACCGACCGGGTGTTTTGCCGTTCACGATTGCACACGCGTGCAATTGAAGCCGACACAATGGTTCGCTATTGGTTAATGTCAGCATCCGAATCATCGATCCGGACTTATGTCTAAGGGCGTGAAGTCCCCACTGTTTTTCTGGCGCCACCGTGAGATGGCGTTGCACCGGAGCCAGAGTTATCGCGCCATTGACCAGTCCGTCTGAAACCATCCCGCCAGCTCCAGAGCAGCTCGAAGTCCGACAGTCGGGCGCGCTGCCCTATGCCTATATCAATGGTAACCTTCACTTTCTGATCGTCACCACGCGACGGTCCGGACGCTGGATATTTCCAAAGGGCGGTGTGAAGCAGGGCTATACCCCATGGGATAGCGCGGCCTGCGAGGCGGAAGAGGAAGCAGGGGTTGGGGGCGAGATTTCCGATCTGCCGATCGGCGCATATCAGGCACGGGTCGGGTCAGATGCACTGCTGGTCACCGTCGATATCTATCCCCTCGAGGTGACGCGCCAGTATGATCAATGGCGCGAAAAGGGCCAGCGGCTGCGCCATTGGGCGACCCTGACGGAAGCGCAGCGGCTGCTGGGTGAGCCCGTGCTGTGTGACCTGGCCGAGAAGCTGGCGCGGCAGTTGAGTTCTGGCGGTAGAGCCGCTGGTCTTGACATGGACGATCCAAAACCTCTATCAAGACGCATCTGATTTTTAGGAGAGGTCCCGTGCGGGCACTCATTCTCGTAGTACGCTGGCGCATCGGCAACGTGGGGTAAGTCCCCGCGCGATAGCTGGTGCGCCGAACACAGGTCCCGAAAGGGGCCTTTTTTATTGCCTTTTTTTCGCAAAAGCGGTTTGAAGGCGTCAAGAAACGTAATGCCCGGTACGGTGGGCTCGAGGAGTAGGAAGCGCAAATGGCCGAGAAAATGACCGGCGCGGAAATGGTGATCCAGGCGCTTGCGGATCAAGGTGTTGAACATATCTTCGGCTATCCCGGCGGTGCCGCCTTGCCGATCTACGATGCGATGTTCCAGCAGGAGCAGGTCAAGCATATCCTGGTCCGCCACGAGCAGGGCGCCACGCATATGGCCGAAGGCTATGCCCGCTCGACCGGCAAGCCCGGCGTCGTGCTGGTGACCTCCGGCCCCGGCGCGACCAATGCGGTGACTGGCCTCACCGATGCGCTGATGGATTCCATCCCGCTCGTTTGCATCACGGCCCAGGTTCCGACGTCGCTGATCGGCACCGATGGTTTCCAGGAGTGTGATACCGTCGGTATCACCCGGTCGTGCACCAAGCACAATTATCTGGTGAAGGATATCAAGGATCTGCCGCGCGTGCTGCACGAGGCCTTCCATATTGCCACGACCGGCCGTCCGGGCCCGGTGGTGGTCGATATTCCAAAGGACATCCAGTTCGCCCTCGGCGACTACTATAAGCCCGAGATCGAAACGCTGCGCCACGCGTCTTACCGCCCCCAGGTGGATGGCGATTTGAAAGCCATCGAAGCAGCTGTCGATCTCATGCTCAAGGCCGAGCGTCCGGTGTTTTACACTGGCGGTGGCGTGATCAATGCTGGTCCCGAAGCCTCTGAAAACCTGCGCGAACTCGCCGAACTCACCGGCTTCCCGGTGACCTCTACGCTCATGGGTCTCGGCGCTTTCCCGGCATCCAATGCGCAGTGGCTCGGCATGCTCGGCATGCACGGCACTTACGAAGCCAATTGGGCGATGCATGACTGCGACGTCATGATCAATATCGGCGCGCGGTTCGATGATCGCATCACCGGCCGCATCGACGCGTTCTCGCCCAATAGCCGCAAGATCCATGTCGATATCGACCCGTCGTCGATCAACAAGATCATCCGCGTCGATATCCCGATCGTCGGCGATTGCAATCGTGTGCTCGAAGAGATGATCCGCGTCTGGCGTAGCCGCACCAATCAGCCGCGCACGGAGGCCATTGCGCCGTGGTGGAAGCAGATCGAAAAGTGGCGCAGCGTCGGCTCGCTCAATTTCAAAAACTCCGAGACGACGATCAAGCCGCAATGGGCGATCCAGCGCCTGTATGAAGCGACCAAGCAGCAGTCGAAGGACGTGTTCATCACGACCGAAGTGGGCCAGCACCAGATGTGGGCCGCGCAGCACTTCCACTTCGACAAGCCCAATCGTTGGATGACCTCGGGTGGCCTCGGCACCATGGGCTATGGCCTGCCGGCCGCCGTCGGCGTGCAGGTGGCACATCCCGATGCGCTGGTGATCGACATTGCCGGCGAAGCGTCGGTGCAGATGACCATGCAGGAGATGTCGACGGCGGTTCAATATCGCCTGCCGATCAAGATCTTCATCCTCAATAATGAGCGCATGGGCATGGTTCGTCAGTGGCAGGATCTGCTGCACGGCTCGCGCTATGCGCATTCCTATTCGGAATCGCTGCCCGATTTCGTCAAGCTCGCCGAAGCCTATGGCGGCAAGGGGATCCGTTGCGAAAACCCGGCCGAACTGGACGCCGCAATTGCCGAAATGCTCGACTATGACGGCCCGGTTCTGTTCGACGTCATCGTCGAAAAGGACGAAAACTGCCTGCCGATGATCCCATCGGGCAAGCCGCACAACGAGATCATCCTGCCCGATACGGCCAATCTCGGTTCGATCATCGACGAAAAGGGGCGCGCGCTGGTCTAAGCCGGCAGCGGAGGAACGAGAAATGAACGCACATATGCAGCCGACCGGGTCCGCTTATTTCCTGACCCAGGAAACGCAACAGACCGAACGCCACACGCTGTCGGTCCTCGTGGACAATGAGCCGGGAATCCTCGCGCGCGTCGTCGGCCTCTTTTCGGCGCGTGGCTACAATATCGAAAGCCTGACCGTCAGCGAGACGGAACATGGCCGGCGACTTAGTCGCATCACTGTCGTCGTGGTCGCAACGCCAAAGGTGCTGGTGCAAATCAAGCTCCAGCTCGAGCGTCTCGTGCCCGTCCATCGGGTGCATGACCTGACGGCCGAGGGCAACTACGTCGAGCGCGAGCTGGCGCTGATCAAGGTGAAGGGCACGGGCGAACACCGTGCGGAAACGCTGCGTCTGGCCGATGCCTTCCGCGCCCACATCGTTGATGCCACCGTTGAAAGCTTCGTCTTTGAAGTGACCGGCAAGCCGGACAAGATCGACAGCTTCATCGCCTTGATGGGCCCGCTCGGTCTCGTCGAGGTGGTGAGGACCGGCCTTGCTGCCATCGGCCGTGGTCCCGAAGGCATGTGATTAAATGCCGCCGCGGGCAACCGCGGCGGCCTTTCTATCCACGTGGTCAGGCGTCAATATATGATGATGCCGGGCACATAATCTGACCGGTTCATAAAAGGTTGGCTTGGGCGGCTCGCTCTGCTTGGTGTAAGGCAGGGGCAATCACTCGGGGCCGTGCCATGACTCTTCTGTCCGTCAATCTCAACGCCGTCGCACAATTGCGCAATCGCCGCGATTTGCCTTGGCCCAGCGTCACCGGCATTGCGCGCGTGGTTCTCGATGCGGGCGCGAGCGGCATCACCATCCACCCCCGTCCGGACGAACGGCACATCCGCCGCACCGACGTCTATGACCTCAGCACATTGTTGCGGCAGGATTATCCAGAAGCAGAATTCAACATTGAGGGATATCCCAGCGATGACTTCCTCGAACTGATCGAGGACGTTAATCCGCACCAAGTGACGCTGGTCCCGGACGATCCGGCTCAAGCCACTTCCGATCACGGGTGGGATTTTGTTGGCAAGAACAATTTTCTGACCTCCGTCGTCCAGCAGATGCGGCGGCCCGATTGTCGTATTTCCCTCTTCTGCGACCCTGACGCCGGAAGGGAAGGGGTCGCGGCCGCGAAAGCCACAGGTGCGGACCGGATCGAATTGTTCACCGGCCCCTATGGTGCCTGTTATGCCGATCCGGAACAGGCACTGGTCGAACTCGAGGCGCTTGCCATTACCTGCCAGGCCGCTCTCGACGCCGGCCTTGGAGTCAATGCTGGCCACGACCTCACGCTTGCCAACTTGCCAGCCTTTCAACTCGCCGTTGTCGGCGTTGCCGAGGCATCCATCGGCCACGGCATTACCGCCGATGCTTTGCTGATGGGGTTCGATGCAGCGACCAGGCGGTATATCGAGGTTCTAGCCTGACCCTCATTGTTTCGGCTCTGCGAACGCTTCGTCGCCGCCTGGACGACGGAGCCAAGGCGCCGCGTCACAACTCCGCCTGACAATCGCTAAACATCAGCCAGATCCAATACTTACATGAATGTGCCTTAGGCAATCGTGTGACCCTGGATCACACGTCGGTGCCCTCTTGAGGAAAATACTCTCAGGCACATATATCGCCTCAGTTACCTTTTGTGACCAAGGAGGGCATCAAATGTCCAAGCTCAAGATCGGCGTCATCATCTCGTCCACCCGTCCCACCCGTTTCGGCGATGTCCCCGCCAAGTGGATCCTCGAAAAGGCGAACGAGCGCCCCGAAATCGAAGCCGAGATCGTTGACCTCCGCGATTTCGACCTGCCGTTCTTCGACGAAATGGCCTCCAATGCCTGGATGCCGTCGCAGAACCCGGAAGCTGTTCGCTGGCAGAAGAAGATCGGCGAATTCGACGGCTTCATTTTCGTCGTTGCTGAATACAACCGCGCTGTCACCGGCGCGCTGAAGAATGCTCTCGACCAGGCCTATGTCGAGTGGAACAAGAAGGCTTTCGGTGCAGTCGGCTACGGCACTGTCGGTGCTGCGCGCGCCATCGAAAACCTCCGCACCATCGGTATCGAACTCCAGATGGTTTCGACCCGTTCGGCCGTCCACATTGCCGGCGGCGACTTCTTTGCCGTGCACCCGCTTGGTCAGCAGAACAAGCCAATGTCCGACATCGAGCCGTCGATCGGCGCTTCGACCAAGGACATGCTCGACCAGCTCATCTGGTGGGGCAATGCAGCCAAGGCTGCTCGCGGCTAAGCCGCAGCGCCAACCGGAATAACGAAGACCTCCAAGTCTCGTTTGCCTTGCAGGGGTTGTGCCGAAAGGTGCAACCCCTGCATGCCTTTGTAGTTCTGTAACTCTAATGGTGTTGTGTGTGGGAATGGGCGGGTGTATAGCGGCGCCCGCCCTTAACAGCGAGAGCCCAAAAGCTCATGACGCAAGTGGATTCGACCGGTCATGCCGGTGTGGCAGCGACCGGTGACGCCGGGCACTCACACAATAATCTCCCCATTCTCACCCTTGGCGCCATCGGCGTCGTCTATGGGGACATCGGCACTAGCCCGATTTACGCCTTTCGTCAGGCCATGCAGGTCAGGCCCGGGGCCGCAGCGTCGAACATCGAAGTGCTGGGCCTTCTCTCGCTGATCGTCTGGGCGCTGACCCTGACGGTGGCCGTCAAATACGTGTTCTTCGTGACCCGCGCCGACAATAATGGCGAAGGCGGTACGCTGTCCCTGATGGCGCTTGCGCGCAAAACCTTCACCAATCCGCCGATCTGGATCACGACACTCGGCGTCCTCGGCGCGGCGCTTTTCTTTGGCGACGCTATCATTACGCCAGCAATTTCAGTCCTTTCGGCCGTGGAAGGTATCGAACTGGTTCAGCCGGGCATGACCCGCTGGGTCGTACCGATCACCCTTGTGA
This sequence comes from Devosia sp. Leaf64, assembly GCF_001421945.1. Classification (NCBI taxonomy): domain Bacteria; kingdom Pseudomonadati; phylum Pseudomonadota; class Alphaproteobacteria; order Hyphomicrobiales; family Devosiaceae; genus Devosia; species Devosia sp. Leaf64. The sequence goes on from NZ_LMLO01000024.1 coordinate 516,043, forward strand.
TCATCCTTGGCATCTTCGCCGTCCAGAGGTTCGGCACCGCCAAGGTCTCCATCGTCTTCGGCCCGGTCACCATGGTCTGGTTCCTGACGCTCGGCATTGCCGGTTTGGTCAACATTTTCCAACATCCCGACGTGCTCCAGGCGCTGAACCCTTTGCTCGGCCTGCAGTTTCTGACCACACATATCGGCATCGCCTTCGTTGTCGTCGGTGCCATATTCCTTGCCGTGACCGGCGCCGAAGCGCTCTATGTCGACCTCGGTCATTTCGGCCGCAAGCCCATCGTCCTCGCTTGGTTCGGCCTGGTCTTTCCCTGTCTGCTGCTCAACTATTTTGGCCAAGGCGCCTATGTCATCGGCCATGGCGTCGATAACGTCGCGAGCCCGTTCTTCGAAATGATCCCGGAATGGGGTCTGTTGCCCTTCGTCGGCCTTGCCACTCTCGCGACGATTATTGCGAGCCAGGCGGTGATCACCGGCACCTATAGCCTCACGCAGCAGGCCATCGCCCTCAATATGCTGCCGCGCATGGTCGTGCACCACACCTCGGCGACACAGAGCGGCCAGATCTACATGCCGCAGATCAACTCGATGCTGATGATCGGCGTGCTGGTCCTGGTGGCAGCCTTCCGGAGTTCTGAAGCCCTTTCGAACGCTTACGGCATCGCCGTTTCGGGCGTGATGATCGTGACGCTGTTGCTTCTCGTCGTCGTGATGTGGCGCAACTGGAAATGGAACCCTATCGTCGTCGTGCTCTTCGGTGCCGTCTATCTGTGCATCGATGGCGGCTTCTTCGCCGCGAACGTCTCCAAGCTTTTCCAAGGCGGCTGGGTGCCGGCGGCAGTTGCACTCGGGGTCGCACTCCTGATGTGGAGCTGGATGGCCGGACGGAAGCGCCTGGCGGACAAGACGCGGCGCGACGAAGTTCCGCTGGAGTTTCTAGTCAACAATCTGGCCAAGAAGAAACCGACCACGGTGCCCGGGACCGCGATCTTCCTCACCAGCGATATCGAAGGCGCGCCGACGGCGCTCTTGCACTCTCTCAAGCACTACAAGGTGTTGCACGAGCAGAACGTCATCCTGACGGTCAAGACCTCGGCCTCTCCGCGTGTGCCCGATGATGAGAAGGTGACGATCGACGCCTATAACGAGCTGTTCTTCCGCGTCGTCGTGACCTTCGGCTATATGGAAACGCCGAACATTCCCAAGGCCTTGGCGCTCGCCCGCAAACTGGGCTGGAAGTTCGATATCATGTCTACCTCGTTCTTCCTGTCACGTCGGTCGCTCAAGGTCGGAAACAAGAGCGGTATGCTGCGCTTCTGGCAGGATCGCCTCTTCGTTCGCCTGGCACGCAACGCCAGCGACGCGACGGAATATTTCCATATTCCGACGGGTCGAGTTGTCGAGATCGGCACTCAGGTGGTGATTTAGGCCGCTTATTTCGGCATGTCAGGGCAGACATAGGGAACGTCGGCCAGCACGAAGCGCTGTTCGACATTCTCGCTGACCAGATGCAGGTTGAGGACGAGTTCGCTCGCCGACACGCTGACGATATCAGCATTGATGGTCATGCCATCTTCGTCCCAGGAAATGGCCGTATCTGAAACCTGCTGCCATTTGGACAGGCGATAGGTCTCCCAGCAGCTATCGGTGACTAGCGTGCCGTCGGCGAGAAAGATTTGCGCGGCACCAGGGCTAGCCGTGTCACCCTGCTGTATCCAGACTTTGTTGAGCAATGGATTGTCGCTGTCAGTATCGACGTCGCCATCGATCGCAGTGTCTTCTGCTGCTGCCGGAATGCACCCCGCGGCGCCGACGCCCCAGACGGTGAGGAGGGCAATGATTGCTGCCTTGGTATCCATGCACTTCTCCCTTTATGCAGCCAAGATGGTCACCTCAAATGACAGGTACAAGGCTGTTCCCGCCTTGCGGCGAAATTTCGATGGCTGAGAGGATTTTTGGGGGCGGCCGGACGAGATAGCTATTGGCGGTGAGATAAACGAAAGCCCATCTAACCTCACGGTCGGATGGGCTTATTTTGTTTCAGGCCGGACGAGAGGTTGTGCCGAGCTTGAGATTGTTAGGCGCGTTGTAGGCCGAGGATGCGGTCGTGATCGGAAACGCGTTGCGTTTGGACCGGCCAGAGCGAATAGTCGACGCTGCCCAGTTCGCGCTGGGCGTGGACGGGCCAATTGGGGTCGTTCATTGCGCCGCGGGCAAGGGCGATGAAATCGGCGTCGCCGCGCTGGATGATGGATTCGGCTTCATGCACATCGCCAAGAAGACCGACGGCCATGGTCGGGATATCGGCGCCTTGCTTGACCGCCCGCGCGAAATCGACCTGATAGCCGGGTGCTGAGGCGATACGGCCCTGCGCAAATCCGCCGCTTGAGCAATCGATGGCATCGACGCCGCGTGCCTTAAGTTCGCGCGAGAGCACGACGCTGTCCTCGACGGTCCAACCGCCTTCGGCGTTGTCGCTGACCGAGATACGCGCCAGAAGCGGCTTGTGGGCCGGCCAAGCAGCGCGGACAGCCTCGGTAACCTCGAGCACCAGCCGCATGCGGTTCTCACGCGAACCGCCATATTCGTCCGTCCGGTGATTGGCGAGCGGCGAAAGGAACTGGTTGAGGAGGTAACCATGGGCGGCGTGGATTTCGACCGTGTCGAACCCGGCCTTTTCGGCGCGCAGCGTCGCGGCGACGAAGCCGTCAATCACATTCTGGATGCCGGCCTTATCGAGTTCTGTCGGGACCTGGAAGCTCGGATCGGCCGGATTGGCCGATTCAGCGCTCGGCGCAACCGGCTGCCAGTGTTCGTAACCAGCGGCCTTCTTCTGCCCTTCGGTCTGCAATTCCTCCGGGCCGCGCCAGGAAACAGGGGTCGAAGCCTTGCGGCCGGCATGGGCAAGTTGAATGCCTGCGGCCGAGCCCTGCGTGTGGAGGAAATCAACGATACGGGCGAGGGGGGCGATATGGTCGTCTTTCCAGAGGCCGAGATCGGCATAGGAAATGCGGCCTTCTGCAACGACCCCAGTCGCCTCGAAAATAACGAGCCCAAAGCCGCCGATGCCGAAGCGGGCGAGATGGGCGAAGTGCCAATCATTGGCGAAACCATCGATGGCGGAATATTGGCACATGGGGGCGACAACGGTCCGGTTGCGCAGGATCAGGTCGCGCAGGGTGATGGGGGAAAATAATTCGGTCATGAAATTCTCTCGAAACGCGTCGCCGGAAACGGCATCGCTGGATAGATGCACTTCGTTCGCTCTATCGGCAAGTGCCGATGGAGATATTCGTGGGCTGACATTGCAGGAGTGCGTGTTAAGCAGCTCTGGCATGGGCAGAATCGCAACGTTACACTAACCTTGAACGGCGCACTGGGAGAGGGCGATGAAGATTACGCTAGACCTTGATGCGCTTGTCGCGGCGGGCAAAATCTCGCCGGAGGAAGCCGAACGTCTCAAAGGCTTTGCCGCAGCCGATACTGGCGCCCTCGGTGCCAATATTTTGTTCGCGCTCGGCGCTATAGCGGTTTGCGGTGGCGTCGGCGCATTGCTCCCGACGCTCGAGACCTTATTCGCGCTCGGCGCTGTGCTTTTTACGGCCGGCCTCGTCGTGCGGCTGCGCGGCTTGGCGCGGCTGCAGATCTTCGCACAGATCATCATGACAATTGGCGCCCTTGCACTCTGCAGCGGCATCGGCGGGCTCTATGGCGACAATCCGCTGGTGCGCGTGGCGCTGACGCTCGGCTTGGCGGCCGCTTCAATCGTGGCCAGGTCCGGACTTCTCGCAGCGCTGGCGGTGCTCGGCTTTGCGACCATTCTCGTCTTCAACGATGTGTCCTGGCCGCCAAACCACATGATGGTCACCGTCATCATCGGTCTGTGCGCGCTGATCCTTGCCCTTTATCTGATTTCGCTGCGCCTGCGGCCGGCAGAGGAAGGTCTGGCTATCGTCGCCATGCGCGTGGCGATTGTGCTGGTCAACGGAGCTTTTCTCCTAGGCTCTCTCTTTGGCGACGATAGCGCCGGCATCAGTTCGACGTGGTTTTCAATCGTCTGGGCGCTGGCTCTGCTCGCATTTGGCGCCTGGGCCGTTGCAGCAAACCGGCGCTGGGTCGTCAATAGCGTCGCCGTTTTCGGTGCCGTCCACTTTTTCACGCAGTGGTTCACCTTCCTCGGCGCGCAACCTCTGTCGATCCTCGGCGGTGGGCTGCTGCTGATCGTTTTCGGTCTTGCCCTCGCGCGTTTCAACCATTGGGTCGGCGACCGGCCTACAAAAGGCAAAGCATAGATGACGTTTACCGCTGAGAGATTTCGCGCGCTTCTAGGTTTCGAGCAACGGTCGGCTGTCGAAACCGATCGGCAGATCGAAGACTACGGCGATTATGTCGTCGAATATTTACGCCTGCAGATCGGCGGGCAGGATGTGCGTGGAATTCTGACGCGGCCTACCGTGGTCGATGGGACACTGCCAGCAATCCTTTATGGCCATTCGCATGGCGGCGGCTATGCGATCGGCGCGCGTGAATTGCTTGATGGGCGCGAATATCTGGTGGGGCCGCTGGGGCCGGTTTTTGCGCGCGCCGGCTATGTAACGCTCTGCATCGATATGCCGATCTTTGGCGAGCGGGCCACAGTGAGCGAAAGCGCTGCGGCCAAGGCGTTGCTTTGGCACGGCAAATCGCTGTTCGGTGAAATGTTGTCTGATCACGCAGCGGCGCTGACTTATCTTGCAGGACGCGACGATGTCGACGCCAAGCGCATCGGGGCATTCGGGCTCTCGATGGGGTGCGTGTTGAGCTATTGGCTTGCCGCGATCGATGATCGGATCGCCGCCGTCGCACATCTCTGCTGCTTTGCCGATTTCCGAACCATGATCGAACTCGGCGCGCATCACGGGCACGGGATTTATCTGACCGTGCCGGGCCTGTTGCGTGAGGCCGATGGCGGGACGATTGCGGCCCTGATCGCACCGCGGCCGCAATTGATCTGCGTTGGCGAGGCCGATCATTTGAGCCCGCCGCTGACCGTGCAGCGGGCCTGGGCGGAGTTGCAGCCCGCGTACGCCGAAGCGCAGGGGAAGCTGGAGCTTGTGAGCGAGCCAGGTGTCGGGCATCAGGAAACAACGCGGATGCGGGAGGCGGTGCTGGCGTTTTTTGGGAAGTGGTTGGGGTAAGCTTTCTAGGCGCCGTCACTCTCGCCAGGGACCAGTTCCATCGGCCAAATCCGCTGTGTTCGGCCCAAGGGATATGCCTCCGCATAAGCCGGCATCGTGGCTAGCAGCGCCTCGCCGATGGCAGCGCCCAGTCCGGTGAGGGAAAGGCGGAAGCAGGTGAGGCGGGGGGACATGTAGCGAGAGACTGGATTTTCGCGGAAACCGATCACTGCGAGATCTCGCCCGGCTTGCAGGCCAGCTTCTCCGAGTTGGCGATAGAGGCCGAGCGCCAGCAATTCATAATTGAGGATGACGGCGCTGGGGCGGTCCTTCATGGCCAAGAGCTCGTGGCCGAGCTGATAACCGCCAAGCTCTGACGACGGCACGCGGAAGACCATGGAAGGGTCAAAAGCGATGCCGTGGCGAGCCAGCCCGGCCTTATAGCCATCAAGGAAGATGAAGCCGAGATTGATGTCATTGCTGGGCACGGCCACGGCGATGCGGCTATGGCCGGCCGAGACCAGTCGATCGATGGCGCGACGGGCGGCGCCATCGAAATCGAGGTCGATCCAGGGATAGTCCCCCGGCGTGTTGGAGCGCCCCAGGGTGATGAAAGGGATGCGCATCTTGGTCAGCATATCGATGCGCGTGTCCTTGCGGTGCGTCGCCGAGATGATGAGCCCATCGACTAGGCGCCGTGCCATCATGCGCTGGAGATAGACGGCAGGATCTTCGCCCGTGGGGCAGGGTAGGACGATAAGATCGAGATGGTGGCGGGCAAGCACGGACTGCACGCCATCAAAGACGCCCATGAAGAAGTTGTCATTGCCGCCATTCACATCGGCGCCAAGCTCGATCATGAAGCCGATGGCATTGGTATTGCCCTGACGCAGACTGCGACCAGCCTGATTGGGCACATAGCCCATGGCGGCGGCGGCTTCGAGAACGCGCTGACGGGTTTCTGGGCTGACATCGGCGCGGCCGTTGAGGGCACGCGAGACTGTGCCGATCGAGATGTCGAGTTCTTGCGCAAGCCGTCTGATGCCCTTCACTTGGCCCCCCAAGAAATTTCCAGAAACGTTTACGGCGATGTCTTGACATGAAATCGCTCCCGATTGTAGCGTCGTAAACGTTTACGGCAACACGTGCAGGACGCCCCACAAGAGGCCCGCCGATTGTTGCAGGGGAGAGGATCTTTGCAGTTTACAGCCGTACTTGCGGGTTGCGGAGCCATGTCCAAAGGCTGGCTCAACGCTCTGACTGAGCACCCTTTGCTCAAGGGGCGGGTGCGCATTGTCGGCCTCGTGGATCTCGACCCGAAGGTAGCCGAGGCGCGGGCTGCGGAATTTTCCCTTTCGGATGTGGTGATCGGTAGCGATCTCGATAGGGTTCTCTCTGACACCAAACCCGACCTGCTGTTCGACGTCGTCGTGCCCAATGCGCGGCCTGCACTTGTCGCGACCGGTTTGCGCCATGGTTGTCATGTGCTGACGGAAAAGCCGATGGCGCCTGCGCTCGATAGTGCGCGCGCCATGGTCGAGCAGGCAAAAGCGGCCGGGAAAATTCATGCCGTGGTGCAGAACCGGCGCTATGTACCGGGCGTGCGGCGCATTCGGCAGGTGATCGAGAGCGGCGCGCTAGGGCAATTGACGTCGATCAATTGCGATTTCTTCGTCGGCGCACACTTTGGTGGTTTCCGCGAGCAGATGGAAAATGTGCTGCTGCTCGACATGGCGATCCACACGCTCGACGCGGCGCGGTTCATGGCTGGCACGGCGCCGAGGGCCGTCTATTGCCTCGAAGTCAATCCGCCGGGCTCTTGGTATGCCCATGGCGCGGCGGCCAATGCGATCTTCGAATTCGAGGACGATATCGTCTTCAACTATCGCGGCAGTTGGAGCGCCGAGGGCGCCAATACCAGTTGGGAAGCCTCCTGGCGAATCGTCGGGACCAAGGGCACGCTGCTCTGGGACGGCTACGACAAATTCGAAGCGCATCAGGTGTCGGGGACCGAAGGGTTCTTCCGCGATCTGCAGCCGCTCGACATTCCCGAAATGCCAGATGCCTCGAAGACCGGGGGGCATGCCAGCGTCATCGCTGATTTCCTCGACGCTATCGAAGCTGGCGCTGCGCCCGAAACGGTCGGCAGCGACAATATAAAAAGCCTCGCCATGGTCTTCGGGGCCATCGAAAGCGCGCGGCTCAAGCAACGTGTTCAGATTTCAGCTTAAGGTTTTTGTTCGTGTCCAACCCCGCCAAATCCATTCGCATCGGCACCATGATCCAATCCACGGAGGGGAAGGCGCCGGAGAACATTGCAAAAATCGCCGACCTCGGCTTTGAGAGCTTTGAGCCGTTCTTCTGGCAGACGACGAATGGCCAGGACCTGGCCGAACTGGGCAAGCGCTGTCTCGATGCGATCGGGGACCGCGATATCACCATTTCGACCATCGGCATGTTCGGCAATCCGCTCGAAGACCAAGAGATGGACCGCCAGACGCTCGAAGGCTGGAAGCAGTGTATCGACAATGCGCACCATTTCGGGGCGACCTGTGTCGCCGGTTTTACCGGGCGCATTCGTAACAAGGTGCTTACCGATAGCCTGCCACGCTACAAGGAAGTTTGGAGCGAACTGGCGAAGCGCGCGGCGGACAACGGTGTGAAGATCGCCTTCGAAAACTGCGCCATGGACGGGAATTGGGCGAGCGGCGACTGGAACATCGCGCACAATCCCGATGCCTGGGAGCTGATGTTCAACGAGACGCCGGACGACAATATCGGGCTCGAGTGGGAGCCCTGCCATCAGATGGTCTATCTGATCGATCCCATGCCGCAGATCCGGAAATGGGCGCACAAATTCTTCCACATCCACGGCAAGGACGCGACGATCCGCTGGGAAGTCATCAAGGAGCATGGCGTCTTTGGCAAGGAGAAGTTCGTCTTCATGCGCACGCCGGGTTTTGGCGACAGCAACTGGACCGACGTGATCTCGGAATTGCGGCTCGCTGGCTATCAGGGCTCGATCGATATCGAGGGCTGGCATGACCCGGTTTATCGCGGCGATCTCGAGATGACGGGGCAGGTGCATGCGCTCAATTATCTCAAGGCCAGCAGGGGCGGAGAATTTGTCGCCGCATAAGTCATACTTAACTTGACGTAGGCAAGAAAAACGTTTTCTCTGGATGAGAAAACGGTTTCTCGGGAGGATTTCGTGAGCGCTGGGGGAGGTCGAGTTCGCATTTACGATGTCGCACACCTCGCCGGCGTGAGCGTTGCGACGGCCTCGAAGGCCTTAAACGATACGGGCCGCATGACCGACGAGACGCGGGCCAAGGTTAAGGTCGCTGCGGCAGAACTGGGCTTTCGGCCCAATGCGATGGCGCGGGGGTTGATCCAGCGCCGCAGCTTTACCATTGGGCTGCTGACCAACGACAGCTATGGCCGATTTACGTTGCCGGTTATGGCTGGGATTTCAGAGGCGCTGGTTGATCAGGGTGTGTCGGTTTTCCTGTGCGGGATCGAGGACGATCCGGCGCTGGGCAAGCTTCATCTCGATGCCATGCTCGACAAGCAGGTGGATGGAATCATCGCCTCGGGCAAGCGTGTGGACCGACGGTTGCCGGTGGACCTCAGCAACCTGCCAGTGCCGGTGGTCTATGCCTTTACAGAAGGGCATGAGGGGTCGGTGACGCTGGTTTCAGACGATGCGCAGGGGTCGGCCGAGGCGGTCGAGCATCTCAAGCGTCTGGGTCGAAAACGTATTGTCCACGTTACCGGTCCTGAGACCTTCGCCTCGGTGCGTGAGCGCGCGGCAGCCTATCGCAACGCGCTGGGAGGCGAGGGCATCGTGCTCCATGGCGAGTGGTCTGAGCATTGGGGACATGCGGCCGTCGATCTTCTGTGGACCGCTGAAGGCGCGCGGCCGGATGCGATTTTTTGCGGCAATGACCAGATCGGTCGCGGCGTCGTCGATGCCTTGCGCGAGCGCGGGGTCAGCGTGCCGGAAGATGTCGCCGTGGTCGGGTTCGACAATTGGGACATCGTTGCGAGCCAGACGCGGCCGCCGATGACGTCGGTCGACATGAACTTGAAAGCCATCGGGCGGGAAGCCGGGCGGCTGGTCCTGGAATTGGCGGAGGGGAGGGTAGTTGAGCCGGGGATCCGGAAACTGCCGTGCCGTCTCGTCATCAGACAATCCTGCGGCGGAAACGCTGCGGTTACGCATCGACGCGGAGGGGTAGAAGCCACCGTCGACTAAAGCCTGGCTGGGGCTGGAGGGCCCCAATCGGAGCAATTTGCGGCGCTTGTGCCGCTTGGGAGAGGAACGACATGAAACTGCATCTTGCCGCACTGATGGCTGCCGCCGGCATTGGCGCAATGAGCCTTGCGACGCCCGCCTTCGCGCAGGTCACGCTAAAGATTTGGTCGATCGATGGCGTCGATCGTCCCGGTATCGCCGATACCTGGTCCAAGGAATTCGACGAAGCCAATGAAGATATCGTCGTCGAATATCGCGCCGTTCCATTCGACGAATTGGTCAACGAAACCCTGCGCGCCTTCGCGACTGGCAATGCGCCCGATATCGTCTCGTTCGATAATCCGGACTTTGCCATGTTCTCCTCGCGCGGGGCGATGCTCGACATCACCGATCGCGTGAAGAACTCGGAAATCCTGAGCAAGGCGCAGTATTTCGAAGGCCCGCTCAATTCCGTCACCTGGGACGGCAAGCTCTACGGCATTCCGAAATATACGGACACGATCGGCGTCTTCTATAACAAGGATCTTTTCGCCAAGGCTGGCATCACCGAGCCGCCGCAGACCTGGGACGAATTTGCTGCCGACGCTGAAAAGCTGACCGATAGCGCCGCTGGCGTCTATGGCGCGACGTTCTCCGCTCGCGCCGGCGAAGAAGGCACGTTCCAGTTCCTACCCATCATCCAGATGTCGGGTGGCGGATATGACCACGTGAACACCGAGGGCGCGGCCCAGGTGCTCGATCTGTGGAAGAAGATGATCGACAATGGCTGGGCCTCCAAGGACGTCCTCAGCCTGGGTCAGTGGGATTCGACCGGCACATTCAACTCGGGCAATGCCGCCATGGCGGTTTCCGGTCCATGGGAAGTCGATCGCATGATCGAAGACGCCAAGTTCGATTGGGGCGTGACGCTGCTCCCGACCATCACCGAAGGCGGCGATCGCTCTTCGGCTCTCGGCGGCTTCGACTGGGGCATCATGTCGACGACCAAGCATCCGGACGAAGCCTTCCGCGCGCTCGAGTTCTTCTCGAGCAAAGACGGTACGATGTTTGAAGACTTCGGCAACCTTCCAGCCCGCGCCGATATCGCTCTGCCCGCCAGCGGCGATGCGCACAAGGACGCTGCTCTCAAGGTGTTCCAGGAACAGCTAAAATATGCTCAGCCGCGCGGTCCGCACCCGGAATGGCAGAAGATCTCCAAGGCGATCTATGATGCCATGCAGGCAGCCCTGACCGGCCAGATGTCGTCCAAGGACGCGCTGGATCAGGCCCAGGCTTCGATCGACACCATCCTCGGAAAGTAAGGTCTTCGCCTCTCCCCAAGGGGAGAGGTCGACACGAAGCATCACCGAATTCGCGTCAGCGAATTCGGTTGGGGTGAGGGGGCCTTCTAGTCCTCCCTGAAGAGAAGGCTCATTCACCCCAAGTGCTTTGCAATCCGACTGCTCCCGCAAAGGGAGGGGTGGCCTGCGGCCCGCCTTGGAGGTCTTATGCAACGATTTCTTTCTGGCCTGCGCGATGGCGTGGGATTCGATATTCTTCTGATCAGTATCGCGATGCTCTTTCTCATCGCCATGGCGGGCTTGCCGCTGGTCTATAATGTGCTGATGAGCTTTCAGCAGGTGGACATGTTCACCCTGGGCTCATTCATCCGGCCATTTGCCGGCATCCAAAACTATATCGACGTGGTGCGTCAGCCCGAATTCTGGCTGGTTACGCGTAATACCGCCGTCTTCGTTTTCTTCTCCATGGCCGGACAATTTGTGCTCGGCTTCGCTCTGGCGCTGTTCTTCGCGCAGAAGTTTCCAGGCGCTGCCACCATTCGCGGACTGTTCCTCGTCTCCTGGGTCATGCCTGGACTCGTCGTCGGCGCAATCTGGAGCTGGATCCTCGCCGGTGATTTTGGGGTGCTCAACGCCATCCTCAAGAGCCTTGGCATCATCCAATCCAATATCTTCTGGAAGTCGGACCCAAGCGTTTCGATCTGGGCAGTGATCATTGCCAATATCTGGCTTGGCCTTGCCTTCAATATGCTGCTGCTCTCGGTGGGTCTCGCTGGTATCTCGCGCGATCTCTATGAGGCTGCGGAACTCGATGGTGCCAATGCCTTCCAGCGCTTCTGGACCATCACCCTGCCGATGATGCGGTCGACGATCGGCGCGGTGCTGTCGCTTGGCCTGATCGGCACCTTGCAGCAGTTCGACCTTTTTCCCGCGATCACCGAGGGTGGCCCGGCCAATACCTCGACCGTGGCGCAATACTGGTCCTGGCAGATGAGCTTCCAGCTCTACGACTTTGCCAAGGGCGCGACCATTTCCGTGATGATGCTGGTGCTCGTGCTGTTCGCCTCGATCATCTATGTGCGTTCAACCCGGCACGAGGTGCGCGGATGACCCGGCCTTATGTTCCTTGGCTGCTGCTGGCCGTCGCTTTGGCGCTGGCGGCGGTTTATCTCTTCCCGCTCTACTGGATGTATATCACCAGCCTAAAATCGGGCTCGGAGATCTTTGCCAATCCGCCGACCTTCTGGCCACGCGAAGCCGATCCGTCGGTCTACGGCGCCGTCTGGTCGCGACGGACGATGTCGACCTTCCTCTGGAACTCGACGCTGATCGCGGCGGGCGTGACGGCGATTACGGTCATCTTTGGCACGGGCTGCGCCTATGTGCTGGCGCGGTATCGCAATGTCTGGGTGGATGTGGGCCTCTTTGCCATTCTGATGCTGCAGGTTCTGCCAGCATCGGTGATGGTGACCCCGCTCTTCGTCGCCTTCAATCAGTTCGGCTTGCTCAACTATCCACGCACCGCCGTGGTGCTCGCTGCAGCCGCCAAAGCCATGCCGTTCTTCGTTGTGCTGGTCCGCGCAACATTCATGACGGTGCCGCGGGAACTCGAAGAAGCGGCGCTCGTCGATGGCAATTCCCGCATGGGGGCATTCTTCTCGATCGTCCTACCGCTGGCCCGAAACGGCATTCTGGTCTGCGCCATTCTCACCTTCATGAGCTCGTTCGGCGAATACATCTACTCCAAGTCGATCATCCAAGACCCATCGCTGCAACCGGCCAGCGTCGGCCTTTCCGGCTTCCTCGGTCCCAATTCGACCGACTGGAATTCCATCATGGCCTATTCGGCGATCTATGTGACGCCGATCCTTGCCGTCTTCGTGCTGTTGCAGCGCCGTATCGTCTCCGGCCTCACCTCGGGAGCCCTCAAATGACCGCCCAGATCGAACTCAAGAATATCGAAAAGCACTATGGGTCGTTTCATGCCCTCAAAAATGTGAGCCTGACGATCGACAAGGGCAGCTTCGTTGCGCTGGTCGGGCCTTCGGGATGCGGAAAATCGACGCTGTTGCGCTCGATTGCCGGGCTCGAAACCATCAGTTCGGGCGAATTGTCCATCGCTGGCAAGACGATGACCGGGGTTCCGCCACGGCATCGCGACATTGCCATGGTGTTCCAGAGCTATGCGCTCTACCCGCACATGACGGTGGAGGAAAACCTCACCTATTCGCTGCGGCTCCATGGTGTCGGCAAGGCTGAGGCAAAAGCCAAGGCGGCCGAGGTGGCGCAGACGACGGGGTTGGGCCAGCTTTTGCCCCGCTATCCCCGCCAGCTTTCGGGCGGGCAGCGCCAGCGCGTGGCCATGGGTCGGGCGATCATCCGTAACCCCAAGGCGTTCCTTTTCGACGAGCCGCTTTCGAACCTCGACGCGGCGCTGCGCGTGCAGATGCGCAAGGAAATCCGTGCGCTGCATGATCGGCTTGGCGCGACATCGGTCTACGTGACGCATGACCAGATCGAGGCCATGACCATGGCCGATTGGGTAGTGGTGATGCGCGATGGGATCATCGAACAGCAGGGGCGGCCGCTTGATCTCTACGATCATCCGGTCAACCGATTCGTCGCCGGCTTCATCGGCTCGCCGGCTATGAATTTCATCGAAGGTAAGATTGCGAGTGATGGGCGGGCTGTGGACCTCGTCGGGGGCGAGCGCATTCCGCTGGCGCGACAGGCGGAGCCGAACCAGCCGGTGGTGGCGGGTTTGCGGCCGGAGCACATGAAGCTCGCAACGGGCACGCCGACTTTCCACTTTCCGGTGGGCAATGTGGAGTCGACGGGATCTGCGACCTATCTCACCTCCGCTGACGGTCACCTGCAACTGGTGCAATCGGAACGCTCGACGGTTTCGGTCGGCGATCGGGTTGGGGTCGAGATCGATCCGACGTTGATCCATCTCTTTGATCCGCAGAGTGGGAAGCGGATTTAACTTTCTCTTCGCCTCTCCCACCGGCTGTCATCCCGGCCTTCGCTGGGGTGACTATCGGGGATAGGAGGGAGCCCAAAATCCAACGTCTAAGAATTTGTCAGCGAAAAGGTTTTCTCAAATGTCTCGCTATGCTCCCGTGCCGTTTCCGGATGTGCGGCTTGAAGGACAATTCTGGCATGAGCGCCTGGAAACGGTGCTCGACCGGACCGTGCCCAGCCAGCACAAGAAGCTGGGCGAATACGGCATTCTCGACTCGCTGAAGCTGCCGAACCCGCCACCGCCACTGCGTTTTCCGCGTCACGCCAACGGGTTTACTGTCCAGGTCTTTTGGGACAGCGATGTCGGCAAGTGGATCGAGGCTGCAAGCTATGCCCTGGCGCATCGGCGCGACGAGGATATCGAAGCCAAGATCGAGGCAGCAGTCGATGACCTCGAAAAGGCGCAGGCGCCCGACGGTTATCTCAATTGCTGGTATTTGGGGCATGAGCCGCAGAACCGCTGGACGAACCTTCGCGACAATCACGAAATGTACAATGCCGGGCATCTACTCGAAGGCGCTGTAGCTTATTATCGCGTAACTGGCCGGCGACGTTTCCTCGATATCATGGAGCGCTATCTCGACCACATTTATTCGACCTTCGGCACCGAGCCGGGCAAGCGCCGCGGCTATGATGGGCACGAGGAAATCGAGCTTGCGCTGATGAAGCTCTATTACCTCACCGGAGAAAAGAAGCACCTCGACTTCGCTACTTATCTCATCAACGAGCGCGGGCAACAGCCGCCGCACTATTTCGATATCGAACGGGAAGCGCGCGAAGGGGCAGAATCCAAACAACGCTATGTCTTCGCGAATTACGAATATTCGCAGAGCCACAAGCCGGTGCGCGAGCAGGAGAAGGTGGTCGGGCACGCAGTGCGCGCCATGTATCTCTATACGGCCATGGCGGACCTTGCGGCAGAACTTAATGATCCCGAGCTCAAGCGCGCCTGCGAAGTGCTCTGGGACGACGTGATGGAAACCAAAATGTATGTGACGGCGGGCCTTGGTCCCTCGGCGCATAACGAGGGTTTTACGCATGACTTCGACCTGCCCAACCAGACGGCCTATGCCGAAACCTGTGCTTCGGTTGCGCTGATCTTCTGGGCGCAGCGTATGCTGCATCTCGATCTCGACGGCAAATATGCCGACATTCTCGAGCTTGCGATGTTCAATGGCGCGCTATCCGGGCTAAGCCGCGATGGCGAGCATTATTTCTATGCCAATCCGCTTGAGAGTGACGGTACGCCAACCCGTTGGGATTGGCATACCTGCCCGTGCTGCACCATGAACGTCTCGCGGCTCGTGGCCTCGGTTGGGGGCTATTTCCTCTCGACGGCTGAGGATGGTGTGGCGTTCCACCTCTATGGTGGGATTTCGAGCATGGTCGACGTAGCCGGCACTAAGGTCGCTTTCCGCGAAGTGTCCAACTATCCTTGGTCGGGCGACATAAAGATTTCTGTCGATCCCGAGACTGCGGCCGAATTCGACGTGAAGCTGCGCATTCCGGGCTGGTGCGAGGGCGCGAGCCTCTCGGTCAATGGCGAGGCTGTGCCGGTGAAACCCGAGAACGGCTATGTCACGGTTCGGCGGACCTGGGCCAGGGGCGATACGATTGCGCTTGATCTGCCGATGCCCGCCGAGCGGCTCTATTCGCATCCAGGCGTGATCATGAACGCTGGTCGCGTCGCGCTGAAGCGCGGGCCGCTGGTCTATTGCATCGAGGAAGTCGACAATCCCGGTGGACGCGTGCAGCGGATCAGGATCAAGCGCGATGGCGAAGTAGAAGCGAAGACTGACAGCGGGCTCTTTGATGGTGTGGTGACGCTGAAAGCGCAGGCGCTCGCGGTAGACGAAGGCGAATGGCAAGGGCTCTATCGCAGCAAGCCGCCCGTCGAAAAGGAGTCGAGCCTGACGGCAATTCCTTACTATCTCTGGGCCAATCGTGGCCAGGGCAGCATGGTGGTGTGGATACCGGAAGTGCTGTGATTATTCCGCGCTGATGATAGGAGCGTCCCTGCAATTTGCGGGGACGTTTTTATATGGAAAAGCGATCGGGCCTCGGCACGCTCGGGGGGCTGACATCGGTGCTGATCTGGTCGCTGACGGCGCCGGTCATGGCGCTGGCGGTGGGCGTCGATCCGTTTTTGTATGTGGCGTTGGGGGATGGGGTCGGGGCTCTGGCCTTTTTTGTGCTCTGGATCCTGCGGCGCGAAAATCCGCTGCCGGAACTCCGGATCGTGCCGCGCTGGTTTTATGGGCTCGGACTGATTGGCATTGGCTTCCACAACATCACCTGGGTGGCAGCAGTGCAGAACGCGCCGCCGCTCGAAGCGACACTGATCATCTATACCTGGCCACTGCTGGTGATCGTGCTGACGACGATTTCCCTCAAACAGAAGCTGCGGTGGTATCATATCGTGGCTGGGATACTGGGACTCGCGGGTATCGCCGCCCTTCTCGCAGGACGCGGTCTCGCGCTAGGGGAGTTCACACTGATGCCGGGGCATGGCTGGGCAGTGGTGTGTTCGCTGAGCTGGAGCGTCTTCTCGGCAGTTTCCGCGCGCTACTCCTATTTGTCGAGCAAGTTCCTCGGCGTCGTCTTCCTGATGAGCAGCCTGATCAACGGATCGATCTGGCTACTTATCGGCGCACCACCGGCGCCGGGATTGAGCCTGTCGATTGTCGGGGTAGCCTCGATCGGCTTTGCACTCAGCTACGCGGCCTGGGATTTCGGCATGAAGCACGGCAATGCCCAGATGATCGGCGTGTTGAGTTTTCTGACGCCGGTTTTGTCAGCGGTATGTCTTGTGGCGCTCGGGCAAGCGGAGGTGACGGTCAGCCTCCTCCTGGCGCTTGGGCTTGTGATGCTCGGGATCGGCATCGCGCGGTTTGGCGAAGCCCGCGCCAGTTAGGTACCGAGCGTCGCTGCCAGTTTGGCGCATTGCACGCGGATGTCGGGAATAGCTTCGATTTCGAAGAACCGGCCACGGGTGAGCGGACCAACGACGCGGATGTGCTGAGAGACGGTGCCGTCGCCAGCGATGAGTGCAGTCTGTTCATCGACATCGAGGCCGATATGGAGCGGATCGGGACGGGCGCTGCTGGCGGTGATGAGTTGGCGGATGACCGGATTGGCGCTGGCCGTGACATCGACGCTGACGCCGCCGCAATCGTAGACGCGGGCGACATCGATTGTTTCCCGCCGCTCGGTGCCGCGCGGGCGAATGGTGGCGCGGGCGCCGTCGCCCTGGCGCTCGATGCCCACGAACTCGGCGGCAACCAACTCGACCTGGCCGCTTTCAACCGCACGAACGAGGCCAGCATGAAGATCAGGCGGCAAGCGGTGGCGATGAACGTTCCACCATGGGCGCAGATGGCGGAGGAATCGGCGCTTTTCGTGATCGGGCCAGCTTTGCCAGAGGCGCTGATTGAAGGGGCGGAGACCATCGACGACGCTGCGCCAATCGCCGCCATTGGCCTCTGTCTCGGCAATCAATTCGCGGAACCAGCGCGTGAGATAAGTCAGGCTCGTGCCGAAGGGGACGTCAGCAGCGTCGATGGTGATAGGGGCGACGTCCCTATGCGCCTGTGGCAGGAGGCCGTTTCGCGACACGACAGTGACGGGGCCGGTGTGCTTGGTTTCCGAAAGAGATACCCACGCATCCACCATGCTGAGGCCGGACCCTAGGATCATTACGGGAGAATCGGGCGGCAGCGCCGTATCTCGGTCGGAGGTCGCGCGAACAGCGATTCCCTTGCCGCGGGCAGGCTGGGTTTCGTGGCCAACGGCGAGAGCCGCCCAGCGGGCGACGAGGCTGGTGCCATTGGCGAGAGCAACTTCGACGCCGGTTTTGCTTTCGCGCACCGCGTCGACCTCTTCGCTCAACACCCGTAAGCGGCCGGGCAGGGATTCGCCGGCTTCGCGCAGGACGTGTTCGAGATAGGCGCCATAGACCCGGCGGGGCACAAAGGTCCAAGATGTAGCATGGCGGCCGGGTTCGCGGCGCTGCAGCCAGCGCCAGAAATGTTCTGGATCATCGGCAAAGGCGCTCATGCCGCGGGCGGGAACATTGACGCGATGATCGCGCTGGAGTGCGGAATAGGCGAGGCCCTGTCCAAAGCGGCCCTGACGTTCAACCAGTGTGACCCGAAGATCTGGATCGGGATTGCGCAAGAGATGTGCCGCGAGCAACACGCCGCTGGCGCCGCCGCCAATGATGATGATCGACTTGTTGGCAGCGCTCATGGGGTGTTCCGCTTGTTCAGGCGGTGAGCGATTGCTCCACCGCTTCGGCGCCGCCCATGGCGGCCATTTGCGTCAGGCTGGTCTGGTCGAGAACCTGCGCGATGGCATTGCGCACGTCGAGCATCAAATGCCGCACCTGGCAGGTTTCCACATCGCAGTCCTCGCAGGGCTGATAGCGCGTGCGGCTGGCGCAGGGAATGGGCGCAAGCGGGCCATCGAGCACGCGGACGACGTGACCGATCATGATTTCCGCCGCCGGTCGGGCCAGACCGTAGCCGCCGAGCTTGCCCTTGCGGCTGCGTACGAAGCCCGCATTGCGCAGTTCGGCGAGGATCGCGTCGAGAAATTTCTTGGGGATCGCATTGGCCTGAGCCAGTTCGGCAACGCCCGTCAACTGACCCTCTGGCAGGCGCGACAGCGCCGTAAGAGCCTTGAGCCCGTATTTGCCCTTTTTGGTCAGCATAATGCGCAGTTCCCGGTCCGATCGCGACGGCCATCAGTATCGCGGGTACCGCTTTAAATTTGATAGACATTCTCGACAAGTCCTTTGCCGATGTCGTGACGCAAGCGCCGATCGGCTTTTGCCTCGATCTGTTGAGCAAGATCATAGCCGCCGGTCCAGCGACCGAAGCCGCTGGCAATATTGATATGGCCATTGTCTCCGAAGCCGAAGAAGGTGGCGCCCCATGCTGAGGTCAGCGAACGCGCCTTTTCCTGGCTCATGTAATCGTCATTGCGGCTGGCAATGACGAGCGCTGGAAAGGGCAGGGCATCGGTGGGCAGCGTGCCGAACTCATAGGTGCGCGCGTGAATGGTCGAGGTGCGCTCGATATCGGCGGTTGCGACAAGCAGGGCGCCACCAACCAGCGGCGCGACAGAGCTGGACGCGAGGCGCGCGATCAGGATGGCGCCGAGACTATGACCAACGATAATTGCGCCAGGGTGAGCGATGACGGCGCGCTCAAGCCGGGCCAGCCAGCGTCCCGCATGCGGATTGGACCAGTCGGACTGTTCGACCAGCTCGGAATGCTCGTGATCATCCAGCCAATGATGCTGCCAATGGCCGTCGCCGGATCCATTGAGACCGGGGACGATGAGATGGGTGCGGCTCATCGCGTTTGGAGGTTTTCTGGATTTTCCAGTTTATCTAAATGCATGTCCGATGCTTTTTCCTCGACGGTTTGTTCCGGCTGGCTCTCGAATATGGCATCGGGGGTAAGTGCAGACACGCCGCCAAAGAAGCTCAGCTTTTGCGGAGCTTCGGCAGCCCGGAACCGTTGGCTGTGGCTTGGGTCAAGAATTCCGAAGAAGGGCACCATGCTATTTCTCCTTGAAGTGGACCACGCGAAGCGGCCGCGTCTTGTTCCAAAACTCTATCAACACAGTCGGGATTGAGAAGGTCTGGTCTTGCGCGCCTCAACGCCGAAGGAGAAAATTTTGCCACGGCTGTCGTGGTCAGCCGGGTTGTCGGCAATGACGTTCTCTTTGAAAGCGATTTGGCTGGAGATACTCGCGTTTCACCGGTCTATTAGTTAAATTGGCCCATCTAGGATGTGGCAAAGGTACTGCCGCATTTCGTCGGGAGAGCGACACGAATCCCTCTTGCGCGGAACCGTACCGTACGGTACGCCTGCGGACGGAAAGTGCCGGAAGCGTTCGGCATCGGCGTGCGGGAACGACAAGTGCCTTTGCCTATCAAGATCAGCGAAGAGACGTTTACGCCGCGCCAGCAGGCCGTGCTGACGGCGGCCCTCGACCTGCTGGTCGAAAATGGAGACGGCCTGACCATGACCGCCGTGGCGCGACGGGCGTCGTGCTCCAAGGAAACGCTTTATAAGTGGTTTGGGGATCGCGACGGCCTTCTCACGGCCACCGTGCAGTGGCAGGCGGCCAAGGTGCGCATGCCGCATGTCGATCGCAGCCACCTCAGCGCCAAGGTGCTTCGCGAAAGCCTGCAGCAATTTGCGCGGGACCTGCTGACGACGATCATCGGCGAAGTTTCCATCACGCTCAATCGCACCGCCATTACCCATGCTGCCCAAGAAAAGGACAGCCTTGGGAATATCGTTCTCGAAAACGGCCCGATGGCGATCCGTCGCCGGCTCAAGCCCATTCTCGAAGCAGCGCGCGATGCGCGGCTTGTCCGCTTCACGTCTAGCGAAGACGCCTATCGCACCTTTTTCGGCCTCGTTGTCCGCGATGTGCAGATCCGTCTGCTGCTCGGCGACAACAGCCTCACCCAATCCAATGTCGAAGCCAATATCGAAGCCGATGTCGTGGCAGCGACGGATCAATTCCTGGCCCTCTATGGGGCCAAGGCAAACTCTTAAGAAAAACGCAGTTGAGGGGAGATACCCATGCGCGTCTATTACGATCGTGATGCTGACATCAACATCATCAAGTCCCGGAAGGTCGCCATCATTGGCTACGGTTCGCAGGGCCATGCCCATGTGCTGAACCTGCGCGACTCGGGCATTACCGACGTTGCCGTTGGTCTGCGTCCCGGCTCGCCGTCCGCCAAGAAGGCCGAGGGCGAAGGCCTCAAGGTCATGTCGGTGGCTGAAGCGTCTGCCTGGGCCGACGTCATCATGCTGCTGACCCCGGACGAACTGCAGGCCGATATCTACAAGAAGGACATCGAGCCCAATATCCGTGACGGCGCAGCGCTCGCTTTCGCCCACGGCCTCAACGTCCACTTCAACCTCATCGAACCCAAGTCCACCGTCGACGTGATCATGATCGCGCCAAAGGGCCCGGGCCACACTGTTCGCGGCGAATACCAGAAGGGTGGCGGCGTGCCGTGCCTGATCGCCGTGCACCACGACGCGTCGGGCAATGCCCATGACATCGCGCTCGCTTATGCTTCGGGCGTTGGCGGAGGCCGTTCGGGCGTCATCGAAACCAACTTCCGCGAAGAATGCGAAACCGACCTCTTCGGCGAACAGGCCGTTCTCTGCGGTGGTCTCGTCGAGCTGATCCGCGCTGGCTTCGAAACGCTGGTGGAAGCTGGCTATGCGCCGGAAATGGCCTACTTCGAGTGCTTGCACGAAGTGAAGCTGATCGTCGACCTGATCTACCAGGGCGGCATCGCCAACATGAACTACTCAATCTCGAACACGGCCGAGTGGGGTGAATACGTCACCGGTCCGCGCATCATCACCTCGGAAACCAAGGCCGAGATGAAGCGCGTGCTGCACGACATCCAGTCGGGCAAGTTCACCTCGGACTGGATGCAGGAATACAAGGGCGGCGCCTCGCGCTTCAAGGCGACCCGTCGCCTCGCCGACGAGCATCCGATCGAAGAAGTTGGCGCCAAACTCCGCGACATGATGCCGTGGATCAAGGCCGGCGCTCTCGTGGACAAGGCAAAGAACTAAGCTTGGCCTTGCTCCCCGGTCTTTTCGTCGGCGCGCTAACGCGGCGCCAGTGATCAAGGCTGACGAGCTGGTCGACAAGGCGAAGACCTAATCGCCATACTCGCAATATAGAGACGGGGGCTTCGGCCCCCGTTTTCGTTTGGCTACAGGAGCGAAGAGCGCATGAGCATCGGCATCGTCCCCATCAAGGGCGTAGACATCCGCTTTGTCGAAGGAGCCTGGCCACTGCCGGATGAGCTTCGGGCTTCAGTTGCGCCGCGCTGGGCAGAGATGATCGCGGCCAATCCGCATCTCTGGGACGGTCGCATTATCGGGGTGACCCCGCCCATAATCGACAACAACGGCATTTTGCGTGCGGAGGCGAAGGAGGACGCATTCTCGGCTTTTCTGACCTGGCGTGAGGCGGGTTTCCCACAGATCGGTATTCATAATCTCTTCGGCTCGGCGCTGATCATGTCGAACGACGGGTACATGATCCTTGGGCTGATGGGCGACGATACCGCCAATGCCGGGAAGATTTATCCGGCTGGCGGTTCACTGGAGCCGCGTGATGTCTTGCCGGATGGGCGGATCGACGTGGCCCGCTCGACGCAGTGGGAGTTGGAGGAGGAAACCGGATTGAACCATGCGGATGCGCGTCTGGGCAACCTCGTGGCCGTTCTCGATGGCCCGCGCATTTCGATTGGTCAGGCATACCATTTCGACACGACGGCAGATGATCTCGTCGCTCAGATCCGAGCAAATCTCGAAACGCAGGACCATCGCGAACTGGCTGACGTGGTCGCGCTACGCCGTGGCGCCGATGCGGCAGGCAGGGGGCAGGTAATGGCTTATGCTGCCGAATTGCTGGATGCCTGGCATGATGGACGGATCACGCTCTAGGCGCGCTTTTTCATCGACACTGCTTGCACGATCGGCGTTCGACCGGATACCGCTATCAGCATAGTTTGCGCTCGATCAGGACTGACTCGCATGAGCAATGAAGACCATATCGCCAAGGTGAAGCGCCAGGAGCTCGAGCTGGTTCTGCCGGTGCTCGACGAAGCCGTGGCCTACGATATCGGCTCGGCCATTCGGAGGCGCGCTGTGGCTGAGGGATTGTCGCTGGTGGTCGATATCCGCACCTGGGACCGGCAGCTGTTTTTCACGGCCACGCCGGGCACGAGTTCGGACAATGCTGAATGGGTGCGACGCAAGATCAATACGGTGAAGCGCTTTCACCGGGCGAGTTATCGCATGGTGCTGGAGCGTGGCGAGGTGCCGTTTCCGCCGCAGTCCGGCGCCGACGTTGCCGACTATGTCATTGCCGGCGGTGGCTTTCCGCTGCGCGTGCCGGGTGCGGGAATCATCGGGTCGCTGACGATTTCCGGCCTGCCGGGTTGGAAGGATCATGCCGTGGCGGTTGATGCGCTGTGCGACCATCTTGGCCGCGATCGCGCCGATTACGCTTTGCCTGAGGCCTCTTGAGATGAAACTCGACTATTTGCTGCTCGATGTTTTCACCCGCGACCAGCTGCAGGGCAATGCGCTTGCGGTCGTTCTGAAGGCGGACGGGCTCTCCGACCCAGAGATGCAAGCCATCGCACGGGAATTCAATCTCAGCGAAACCGTATTTCTGACCAAGGCGAAGAGCGCGAGCAATGCTGCCTGCGTCCGGATTTTTACGCCCTATCAGGAACTGCCTTTTGCAGGTCACCCGACGGTTGGCGCGGCGGTAGTGCTGGGTCTGCAGGGCGATCGCAGCGCGGTGCGGATGGAAGAGAAGATCGGGCTCGTGACGGCGCTGGTCGAAAAGGCGGACAAGCGGACGGCCGAGGCGCGCTTCACGTTGCCCAAGCTGCCGGTCAAGGTGGCTGATCTCGACAACCGGCTCGGGATTGCGCAAGCGATGGGGATCGAGCCCGAGGATATCGGCTGCGATCTCTTTACGCCGGCGGTTTACACGGCAGGCGTCACATTTCACCTCATTCCCGTCCGTAATGCAGCGGTCTTGGCGCGGGTTCGCCCCAATCAGGCAATGTTCGGCGAGGTGTTTTCGCATGACCACAACTCGGCCTATGTCTTTACGCTGACGCCAGAGGAGCCCGAGAACGATATCGCCGCTCGCATGTTCGGCATGGATATCGGCGAAGATCCGGGCACCGGTTCGGCGGCCGCGGCGCTGATCGGGCTTTTGGCGGATAAGGCCGATCTCGGTACGGGCCAAGCGGATTATATCCTCCGTCAGGGCAAGGAAATGGGCCGGCTTTGCCGCATCACGCTGCAATTGCGCAAGGAAGCCGAAGTGCTGACACATGGCGCGATCGGCGGCTATGCGGTCATCGTCGGCGAAGGGAAGCTCGACCTCGACTAAGCCTTTCGTCGAGAGGCGGCCGAAATTTGGCGACATCAGCCTCTCGACACTTGCATAGGTCAGCAAATTCGCGCATGCTCCGATCGAAATAGAGAGTTTCTCCATGCAGCGCCGTCGCGCCAAAGCCATTGCCATCGCACAGACTCAGGAGCGTAACAGCGCCTTGATGATCGCTGCTGGCATGCTGCTGCTTCCGGCCGCGCTTCTTCTCCTTCTTATCAGCCCCTGATTACCGGCAGCTCGGATTAGCGAGCGGGTCGTCAGGGGATATCGCCACAAACCGAACATCAAAAATGTCCGGTCCGACGAGCCATTGCCTCGGGGCCGATAGGAAAAGAGCCTGAAATGACTGCAACTGCCAACAGCAACAAAGAACGCGTCTTCATCTTCGACACCACGCTGCGCGACGGTGAGCAATCGCCCGGCGCGACGATGACGCTGGAAGAAAAGCTGCAGGTTGCCGAAACGCTCGACGAGATGGGCGTCGACATTATCGAAGCCGGTTTCCCGATTGCCTCCAATGGCGACTTCGAAGCCGTCGTTGCTGTGGCGAAGCAGGTAAAGAAGGCGACCGTCGCCGGCTTGGCCCGCGCCATCAAAGCCGATATCGACCGCGCTGCAGAAGCTGTGCGCTACGCTCAGAAGGGCCGCATCCACACTTTCGTTTCTACCTCGCCAATCCATCTGGCCCACCAGATGAAGAAGACTGAGGACGAGGTGATCGAGATCATCGCGCGGACCGTCGCTCAGGCGCGCAATCTGGTTGAAGATGTCGAATGGTCGGCCATGGACGCCACCCGCACGCCGCTCGAATTCCTGAAGCGATGCGTCGATACCGCCATCAAGGCCGGCGCAACGACGATCAATCTGCCCGACACGGTGGGCTACGCGGTGCCCGAAGAACATTTCCAGATGTTCAAGACCATCATCGAGAGCGTGCCGAACTCTGACAAGGCGATTTTCTCGGTTCATTGCCACAATGACCTCGGGATGGCTGTTGCCAATTCGCTGGCAGGCGTTGCCGGCGGCGCGCGACAGATCGAGTGCACGATCAACGGTTTGGGCGAACGCGCCGGCAACGCTGCGCTCGAAGAAGTAGTGATGGCGCTGCGCACACGCGGCGATGCCATGCCGTTTTTCACCGATATCGAGACGACCCACCTGGCGCGCGCCAGCCGCGTCGTGTCAGCCGCGGCGAATTTCCCCGTGCAGTACAACAAGGCCATCGTGGGCAAGAATGCTTTTGCGCATGAAAGCGGCATCCATCAGGACGGCATGCTGAAGAATGCCGAAACCTATGAAATCATGACGCCCGCCAGCGTCGGCATCAAGGAAACGACTTTGGTGATGGGCAAGCACTCGGGTCGCGCCGCCTTCAAGGACAAGCTCAAGGAGCTGGGCTACGAACTGGGTGACAATGCCTTCCAGGAAGCCTTCCAGCGCTTCAAGGATCTGGCCGACCGCAAGAAGCATGTCTATGACGCAGACATCGTCGCGCTGGTTGATGATGAGGTGGGCTCGGTTGGCGATCGGATCAAGCTCGTCGACATGGAGGTCGTCAGCAAGACCGGCGGCGTGCATCGTTGCTCTATTACGCTGTCTGTCGATGGCGTCGAATCCTCGGTAACCTACGAGGGCACGGGTTCGGTGGATGCGATCTTCAACGCCATCAAGGAAGGGGTCGGGCAGGACCCCAATCTGGTGCTCTATGCGATCGACGGCGTGACCGGCGGCACCGACGCGCAGGCGTCGGCCCATGTGCGTCTCGAAATGAACGGCCGCATCGCCTCGGGCAACGCGGCAGAACCGGATACGCTGGTGGCTTCGGCCCGCGCTTATCTCAATGCGCTCAACCGCGTGATGATCGAGCGCGGCGCTGCGGCGCAAGGGGCTTTGGCGGGCTAAAAAAGCGAGGCTGCATCGCCCGTTTGGCGTGATGCAGCCAAACGCCGTGGACGACGCGAGGAGGCGAGCCATGAGCTACGTTCTGGTCGCGGTGACCGACCCGCAGGACTGGGGCGATTTCCATGCCATTCGACGGCAGGAATTGTTCGAAGCCAAAGGGCGATTCGGGGTCTATAATGACGGGCATCCCGATGACTTTGCCGATTTTGCCCATCCGTATTTGCTGAAGAAAGATGGCCGCGCGCTTGGCACCGTGCGGCTTGATCTCTTTGGTGAAGGCAAGGCGGCGGTGCGACTAGTTGCAGTGACGCGAGATGCGCAGGGCGCGGGCCATGGGCGCGTGATGGAGCAGCTGTTGACCGAGCGGGCCAGGGCGCTTGGTGTGCACACGCTGCTGGTCAATGCGGCGGCGGACGCGCTGGGTTTTTACGAGAAGACGGGCTGGGAGCGGTTCGAGTGGGACCGCGATGAGCTTGTTGGCATTGCCGAGTCTTGCATCCAGATGAGGAAGCTGCTCTAGCCTTACGGCACGTCGTCAGGGGGCAACATGTGGAGCCGGGCAGAGTTTCGTGGCGCTGTCCTCGCCCTTGGCGGGGTGCTTGCCGTCATTCTGATCATCACCTCCATTTCGCCCGGGATTCCGGGCGAATTGCTGTTGCAGTCTCTAAGGTTTCACCTCGTTGCGCTCGGGCTGGTATTGACCGTTCTGATGGTCATCTTCGGAGCGAAATGGCGGGCGGCGCTGTTTTTCGTTTTTCTCTGCGGCGCGTTTGCGCATGGCGCTTTTTATGTCTGGGAGTTCCAGAAGCGGCGCGAAGTGCCCGTCGGGGCGCTGCAGGCTGAGTTTTCGTATTTAAATTACAATGTGTTAGCGTCCAACCAGACGGCCGACGTGGCGGCGCATTACATCGCGACGTCAGGCGCTGACGTGGCGCTGATCATGGAGACGCCGGGGGTGGTCGAGTATCTGCCCGAGATCGAGGCGGTGTTGCCCTATCGGCTGGGCTGCGATCGGGTCGCGACGTGCGATATTTCGCTGTTCTCGCGATTCCCGATCGAGATTGGCGAAATAAGAGATATCCCCCCGTTTCGCCGCGCGCGTCTGGCGATTGCGCCGATGACGGTAGAGGGTGTGAAGGTGACGGTCGTCGGCATCCATCTCTCGAAGCCGTATTTTGACGAAGCGTCGCTGCAGGAGCTTGGTTATCTGCGGTATACGCTCTCGAAGATTACCGGGCCGATCGTGTTATCTGGTGATTTCAATGCCGCGGCTTGGTCGGCCCCCTTAGCTTTTCTCGGTCGGGCGCAGGAGCTGATTCCGCCCCCGACATATCGCTCGACCTGGCCGGTGGAATTTGGCGAGTTCGGCGTGCCGATTGACAATATCTTCACCAAGGGCGATGCGCGGATCATCTACACAACGTCCGGCAAGGATAGCTTTGGGTCGAACCATCGCTATCTCTTTGCGCGGATTGGCCTTTACGCGCCGCTCTGAGCGGCGGCGATAGCCTTTGGCAGGGTTTCGGCGAGAAGATCCATCGCCGCCTTTGGACCGACGCTGATGCGGATATGGTGGTCGAGGCCCGGCGTGCCGGGCTTGCGGATGAAGACGCCGAGTTTTGCCAGTTCTTCGAGGATTTTCGCCGCATAGGCGCCGTCGCGGCCGCAATCAACGGCGACGAAATTGGTGGCTGAGGGCAGGGGATTGAGGCCATTTTCCCTAGCAATTTCAGCGATTCGATCGCGTGCGTGGGCGATCTGACCCTTGGCGTGCGCAAGATAATCCTGGTCGTCAAGAGCGGCCAGCGCGGCGGCCAGAGCTAGGCGATTGACCCCAAAGTGATTCCGGACGCGATTGAAGGCGCCGATGATGGGTTTAGGACCGATAGCGTAACCGACGCGGATGCCGGCGAGGCCATAGGCCTTCGAGAAGCTGCGGAGGCGCAAGACGTTGTTTTTGCTCGTGTCTATGGCGGGCAGGGCGTCTTCTGGAGCCAATTCGCCATAGGCTTCGTCGAGCATGATCAGCGTATCCTCGGGGATAGCTGCGATAAATCTCTCCACGTCTGCAGCGGGCCAAAACGAGCCCATCGGGTTGTCGGGATTGGCGAGATAAACGATCCGCGGTTTTAGGCGCTGGGCAGCCTCGGCAAGGGCGGTGAGGTCTTCGTGTGCCCCGGCATAGGGGACGAACTCCAAACGGCCGCCATGGCCAATTACGTGATAGTTTAGAGTGGGATAGGCGCCGAGCGAGGTCAGCAAAACCTCGCCGGGGGCGAGGAAAAGGCGGACGATTTGGCCCATCAGGCCATCGACACCTTCGCCAATGACAACTTCTTCGGCGGTTACGTCGTGGAATTTGGCCAGGGCAGTGCGGAGGTCATGATTCTCTGGATCGGGATATTGCCATATCCCCGCTGCGGCATCGCGGATGGCGTCGAGAACCTTGGGGCTTGGGCCGAAACCCGATTCGTTGGCGCCGATTCGAGCGGCGAATTTTATCCCCATGCGCCGTTCAATGGCCTCCGGGCCAACGAAGGGTACGGTTTCGGGCAAGTTCTCGGCGATTTCGGTCAATCTGGGCGGGGCCAATTGTGCGCTCCGAAGGCGTGTGTTGGTTCATTTCTAGCGCAGTTCCATGGGGCGCAACATGGCTTTCGCGACCAGCCCCGAGTCGGTTCTCAACAGGCGGTTTTCCTGTTCATAAATCGCGGACCCACTTGCTGCGGGGAGATTCGATGGGCGCAGGCCGATCGCTGGCATTTGAATTAAAAGCGAGCGCAATCAGAAAGTTAGCGACAACTATACGGGTCCACCTTCTGCAACGCGCCGTGTGGACGGCGGGTTACCCATATGCCGGGTATAAAGGAGCAAAACGTGAACCCAACTTACTTGCTTGCACGTGATCACCTGCAACGAGCAGCGATCATACTGCAAGGCGCCGACCAGCGATCACGTCAATTGCGTCATATCATCGAGCGTACGATCAGCCTGATGGATGATTTCCGACCGGAGGAGACGAGCCAGACCGATAACGTTTTTGAACTGGACGCTTATCGTCAGGCGCGGCGGTAAAAGGCCTTATCCCCGCCGATAGGACGGTTCGGAACGGGGAACTTCAGCGGCGCCAAAGCGTGCCGCAGGAGAAAATGCCAGAAATGTTGGCGGGACCCAGAAGGGTCCCAAAATTTTATCCACAGGTTCGGGCACTTGGCTATAGACAGCCCAAAAGACCCTTGTTACATAGGCGCCACTTTGGTGCCGGTCTTCAAAGACGGGCGCATAGCTCAGATGGTAGAGCAGCTGACTCTTAATCAGCGGGTCCAAGGTTCGAGCCCTTGTGCGCCCACCAAAGTCTTCTAAGCCCCTGACATGGCGATCAAATGACAGGGCGGCACGAGAGATGTGCCGCTTCTCCCCGGGCGTGGCAGTTCGGGTGGTTTCTGCTACCATTCCGGTAACTTTGAGCCCGTTTCTAGTTAAATAGGCTAATCTGCGTGGGATGCGCTTTTCTCCCGCGGCGGCGCGTCGTATAGCCGCAGCAAGAATTGCTCACTGAAAGTCATCCCCTCATGTTCGGAATCGATCCGAGTTTCTTCACCTCGCTGCTCCAGGTCATCATGATCGACCTCGTGCTAGCAGGTGACAATGCCGTGGTCATCGGTCTCGCCGCGGCGGGCCTTCCGGCCGATCTGCGCCGCAAAGCCATCCTGGTCGGTATTGCTGCAGCGACCGTGCTCCGCATTATCTTCGCGCTCATCACCTCGCAGCTCCTCGCGCTGGGCGGCGGCTTGCTGATTGCCGGCGGCATCCTGCTGCTTTGGGTCTGCTGGAAGATGTATCGCGAGCTCAGCGTCAGTCACGAGGAAGAAGGCGAGGCGACCGAAGCGCTCGCCGGCAATGATCTCAATGCCGATGGTACCGTTGCCGGCAAAGCGCCGCGCAAGACGCTGCGTCAGGCCGTCACCCAGATCATCATCGCCGACGTATCGATGTCGCTCGACAACGTGCTGGCCGTGGCTGGCGCGGCGCAGCATCACACCGAGGCGCTGATTTTTGGTCTCGCGCTCTCCGTCGTCATGATGGGCGTCGCTGCGACCTTCATCGCGCGGCTGCTGCATCGCTTCCGCTGGATCGCCTGGGTCGGCCTCGCGATCATCCTGTTCGTGGCGGTGCGCATGACGCTCGAAGGTGCCGGTGCTTTCGTCACCATCCCCGAAATCCCGCTGCTCTATACGCCGCATGCAGTGGGCGCAGCAGCTGCACATTGATCCAATGATTTGAGCTTTCGCTAACCACGCCCCCAAATCCGGGGCATTTGCGAGAGCTCAATAGGGATTTGCTCATCTAGAGGCACTAGCTTTCCCCGCAAACATCAAGTTGCGGGGATTTTTATGTCCGTCATCGCCGAAGATTCGTATGACCAGAGCCGGGCTGCTTCCACCGTTGGAGCATCCGGCATCGTCTTGGCCAGCAAGCAGGTTGCAGGCGCAGACTGGGACGCGATCATCGGCAGTTTTGACGAGGTCTGCCAAGAGCAGATGCATGCGTTTGCCTCGACCCGCTGGCCGGGCGTGAGCCAGGAGCCGCTGATCTTTTCGCGCGGCGGGACTGTGGTTGGTGGGGCGCTGGTGATGATCCAGCCGCTGCCGCTCGGCTTGGGCAAGATGGCTGTGGTCAAGTGGGCGCCGATGCTGGCCTCGCGTAAGGTTGCGGATGCCGACGCCTTACGCGTCGCGATGACTGAATGCCTCGTCAAGGACTATGCCGAAACCCGGAACATGATGCTCTCGGTGTTGCTGCATGCCGCGCCTGAGGAGATCAATGCGGGCTATGTGGCACTGCGCCAGCTCGGCTTTGCGCGCGGCTCGACGCTGCTGTTTCCCAATCGCTATATGGTCAAGCTCCAGCTTCCCGATGCCGATCTGCGAAAGAGCTTTAGCCAGACCTGGCGGCGGCAGCTTAATAAGGCGGACAAGGCTGGTCTTGAGTTCTGGCGCGCTGAGCCGGGCGAGATCGAAGCGTTCAAGACGCTTTATGCGGCGATGACGGAACGCAAGCAATTTCCCGATCATTCGGCTTACGAAACGCTCAATGCGCTGATGGCGCTCGACGAGCCGCTCCGGCCCGAACTGTTCTTCGTGCGGCAAGGCGACGAGACGGTGGCCGGGGCGCTGGTCTTCAAGGCGGGCGAGCGCGCGGTTTATCTTTATGGCGCGACCAATGACAAGGCGCTGCCGCTTCGCGCCGGTTACTTCCTCCATTGGCACGTGATCCGCTGGCTGCGCGATAATACGCGGGGCCAGTGGTATGACCTCGGCGGGACCGACGGTTTCCAGGGGTTGCACCAGTTCAAGACGGGCATGGTGGGCGATGCCGGGGTGATTCGGCCCGTGCCGCCCGTCCTGAACTATGCCACCTCGCCTTGGGCGAAGCTGATCGGCACGGCGGCGTTTACGTTGCGCGATCTTTATCAGCACACGCGCCGGCATATCGATGGCTTGCGGAGCAGCAAGGCCAAGCCGGACCAGACGCCACATATCTGGGACGAGTATCTGAAATGAGCCTTGCCCGGAGACTAGCGTCGCAGTCGTCGGTTATCTTTGCGGCCCGAATCTTTGGCGCCGGTTTCATCTTCGCCACACAGGCACTCATCGCTCGGCTTTGGGGCGCGCAACTGCTCGGCGAGTTTTTGCTGACGGTGGCGAGCGTCAATCTTGTCGCCGTGGTGATGCCGCTCGGCTTCCATACGGTGGGTACCTATTTCGCGGCCGAATATCGGGCGCGCGGCAGCCGGCAGCAATTGCTAGCTTTCCTGGCGCGGGCCTATGGCCATGTGCTGCTCACCTTCGTCGGACTGATCATAGCCGGGCCGATGCTGCTCGACCTGATCGGGCAGGGCCAGGGTACGCTGGCGCTGCATTTCGTGCCCTTTGCGCTGCTGACGCTGGGCACTGCGATCGTTTATGTCAACAGCGCCATGCTGGTGGGGCTCAAGCGCCCCTTTGCCGGCTTCTTCGCCGATGCGCTGCTGCGGCCGATGATCGTGCTGGCCTCCTTCCTCTTTGCGCTGGGTGTGGGCTTGCCGGAGGCTGGCTTTACGCAGATGCTCTGGTGCTTTGGGCTCGCCTATATCGTCGTGTCGCTGGTGCAGTTTGGTCTTGTGATCAAGAGCCTGCCGCAAGTGCCGCTGAGTGCGGACCCGGCACCGGTGGACAGCAAGCGTTGGTGGCGCTTTGCACTGCCATGGGTGATCATCAGTCTTGCGACCGATTTTTTCTTCGACATCGATCTTCTGTTGCTGAGCCATTTGCTGAGCAAGGAAGAGCTGGCAATCTTCGGCGTCTGCACGCGCATCTTCTCGCTCGTGTCCTTTGGCGTGGCAGCGGTTTATGCCGTGACCATGCCGGACATGTTCGAGAGCGAGGCCAAGGCGGACCGCAGCGAATTCAACCGCAAGGTGGGCGAGGCCAATGCCGTGGCGAGCGGCGTCGCGCTGCTGTTGTTTGGTGGGGCCGTCGTCGGCGCGCCTTTTGCGCTGATGCTGTTTGGGCCCGACTTTGCCGCAGGCGCGGCGCCCCTCGCCATCCTCTGCCTGTCGCTGGTGGTGCGATCGGTTTTGGGGCCAGCCTCGATCGTGCTCTCGATCCATGATCGGCCCTGGGCAAGCCTTCCAGCGATTGCGCTGGGGATTTTTTCGCTGTTTGTCAGCAATCTCGTGCTGGTGCCGGCCATGGGGCTAGTCGGGGCGTCGCTGGCGGCGATCCTCTCGATCACCATCTGGTCGATGGCACTGTGGATGACCGCGCTGCACACTGCGCGGGTGGATGTGTCCATCTTGCAGTGGTTCAGGAGCCGGCGGGTTGTGGTGGCGGCGGAGTAGGCGGCCAAGCACTCGGTGTCATCCCGGCGAAGGCCGGGATCCATCTTGGGATGATGTTCACGCCACTGCTTGCGAGCAATTTTGATAGGTTCAGGGATGGGCCCCGGCGTGCGCCGGGGTGAAATCTTGTGGTGATCGCAAGGTTTTAGACCCCGACCAAACCCTTGATGCTATTCTTCAACCGACCCAAACGACCGATGTTGACGCCGTTGTCGTAGTCGTCGCCGACCTTGATGTAGAACTTTTCGATCATCAGATAGTCCTGGCCGAAAATGTGCTGCTCGAGGAGCGCCGTTTCGCGATAGCCGTAGCGCTTCAGGAGCATGCGGGCGACTTCGTTTTCCGGGCGTACGAAGGTGTAGGCCTTATGGAAGCGGTTTTCGTTCCAGTGTTCGTCGAAGGCGCGCATGCCGAACATGCCGAGCTTGGTTTGGCGATGGGACGGGAAAACCCAGCTCCAATAGCGGAAGACGGCGCCGAATTCGGGGCCCGAAACCATGGCGCCGCCGGGGACGCCATCGGCGCACATGATCATGATGTGCCAGGGATCGATGGCGAGGAGATTTTGCAGATAGGTCTTGTTGAGCCGCGCCGTTTCATAGGCCTTGAAGCGGTCATTATAGAACGGGGACGTCGCGATGACGTCTTCGAGTTCGGCGTGAATGAGGTCGATATCTTTGGGCTCGGCGGCCCGGATGGTCATTTCTACCATTGATCTCTTCCCTTGCGCATATCTGCGAGAGGCTAGAATAGCCGAGGGCCGTTAATGGACCGTGGCGTTTGCACTCAGCTTTGCCTCGAATGGTCAAGGGGTTGCGGGCGGTTGCCGGGCTCTCTAGAACGGATAGCGGGAGAGACTAGGAGGACGACAATGAGCGAAGAGCTCTTGTTCCAGCCCAATGCGGCTGCACTCGCGCATACCAGGACCACGGAAGCCGATTACGAAGCGCAATATCGGCGCTCGATCGACGATCCCGATGGTTTCTGGGCCGAGCAGGCAAAGCGCCTCGATTGGGTGAATTTCCCTAAGACCATCAAGAACACGAGCTTTGCCTATCCCGATATCTCGATCAAATGGTTCGAGGACGGGGTGCTCAATGTCTCCTACAACTGCCTCGACCGACACCTCGAAAAGCGTGGCGATCAAACGGCGATCATCTGGGAAGGCGATACGCCGGGCACGGATGGCAAGGCGACCTTTCGCGAACTGCATGAGCGCGTCTGCCGCTATGCCAATGTCCTGAAGGCGAATGGCGTCAAGAAAGGCGATCGAGTCACCATATATATGCCGATGGTGATCGATACGGCTGTTGCCATGCTCGCTTGCACGCGCATCGGCGCGGTGCATTCGGTGATCTTTGGCGGTTTCTCGCCCGATTCCATTGCCGGGCGCGTCGAGGATTGCGGCTCGAGGATCATTCTGACAGCCGACGAAGGTCGCCGCGGCGGCAAGACCATCGCACTCAAGAAGAATGTCGACGCGGCGCTGGCCAAGGTCGGCGGCGTCGAGCGGGTGATCGTCACCAAGGTGACCGGCAATACCGTCGCCATGGAGGCGGGCCGGGACGTCTGGTATGACGACGAGGCGGCCAAGGTGAGCGCCGATTGTCCGCCGGAGCCGATGAACGCGGAAGATCCGCTTTTCATCCTCTATACCTCCGGCTCGACCGGCAAGCCCAAGGGCGTGCTGCACACGACGGGCGGCTATCTCGTCTATGGGTCGCTGACGCATCAGCTGACCTTCGATTATCGCGATGGCGAGGTTTTCTGGTGCACGGCTGACGTGGGCTGGATCACCGGGCACACCTATATCGTCTATGGGCCGCTGGCGAACGGCGCGACGACACTGATGTTCGAAGGCGTGCCGAGCTATCCGGACGCCAGCCGCTTCTGGCAGGTGGTCGAAAAGCACAAGGTGAACGTGTTCCACACGGCGCCGACGGCGATCCGCGCGCTGATGGGCGCGGGGCATGACTTTGCCGACAAATACGACATGCCGAGCCTGCGATTGCTGGGCTCGGTGGGCGAGCCGATCAACCCGGAAGCCTGGATGTGGTATTATAAGCATGTCGGCAAGGAGCGCTGCGGCATCGTCGATTGCTGGTGGCAGACCGAGACCGGCGGGCACATGATCGCGCCATTCCCCGGCGCGTTTCCGACCAAGCCGGGCTCGGCGACGAAGCCCTTCTTTGGCGTCAAACCGGTGGTGCTCTCGCCCGAGGGCGTGGTGCAAAGCCAGACCAAGGCCGAGGGCGTGCTGGCGATTGCCGATAGCTGGCCGGGGCAGATGCGCAGCGTCTATGGCGATCATCAGCGGTTCGTCGACACCTATTTCAGCCAGTATAAGGGCTATTATTTCACCGGTGACGGCTGCCGGCGGGATAGCGATGGCTATTATTGGATCACGGGGCGTGTCGACGACGTGCTCAATGTGTCTGGGCACCGGCTCGGGACGGCCGAGGTCGAAAGTGCGCTCGTGGCGCACCCAAAGGTGTCCGAGGCGGCCGTGGTGGGCTATCCGCACGACATCAAGGGGCAGGGCATCTACTGTTATGTGACGCTGATGGCGGGCGAGCAGAGTTCGGACGAGCTGCGCAGCGAACTCAGGAACTGGGTACGCAAGGAAATCGGGCCGATCGCGACGCCGGACTTGATTCAGTGGGCACCAGGCTTGCCCAAGACCCGTTCGGGCAAGATCATGCGACGGATTTTGCGCAAGGTGGCCGAGAATGATTTCGGATCCTTGGGGGATACGTCGACATTGGCTGATCCGGCTGTCGTGGATGATCTGATTAGCAATCGGCAAAATCGGTAATTCGTCACGGGGGTGGTGATTGCCGGTCACCCCCTCCCAACCTCCCCCATCTAGGGGGAGGTGTCACATCGAGTTTGTGGCGCCATACAGTCAAATCCACCAGCCTGCACCTCCCCCTTGATGGGGGAGGCTGGGAGGGGGTGACACCCGTCCATAACCACAGTCATTGTCTCGCCCGCTTTCCATGGCCAGTGTCGGCCACTAGATTCGCACTCCGGAGGCGTCGCTTGCGCCCGCTATTTCTTGCTGCCTTTACCAGCCTTGCCTTGGCTGCGCCGATCCATGCCGCGACGCTTGAGGACATGGCGGGGCAGATGATCGTGATCGGGTTCGATGGCGATAGTGCGAGCGATGCCAGCGTCAAGGCGATTGCCAACGAGCTGAAAAGCGGTCAACTCGGCGGCGTCATGTATCTCAAGAAGAACGTGAAGTCGGTCGGGCAAGTCCGGGATATGAATGCGCAGTTTCGTGCGGCGTCACCGGACCTGCCGCCGTTTGTCACGCTCGATCAGGAAGGGGGCGCGGTCGAGCGGTTGACGGAGGATGTCGGTTTCAAGGAGATCGCGCGGGCGTCGACGATTGCCGCCGAGAACACCCCGGAGCAGGCCGAGGGCATCTATGAGACCATGGCCAAGAGCGTTGCTGCGCTTGGTTTCACCGTCAATTTCGGGCCGGTTGCCGATCTCAACGTCAATCCGGACAATCCTGTCATTGCGAAGTTTGGCCGGGCGTTTAGCGCCGATCCGGAAATCGTGACCGCCTATGATCGTGCCTTCATCGAGGGGCATCATGCAGCGGGGCTGGCGACGGCGCTGAAGCATTTCCCGGGGCATGGGTCTTCGACGACTGACAGCCACGAGGGTTTTACGGATATTTCGAAGACTTGGTCGGAGACCGAACTCGAGCCCTATAAGGCGTTGATCGGCGAGGGCGTGCTGGACATGGTCATGGTCGGGCACCTGTTCCATTCGGACTATGCAGAGGGCGCTGAGCAGACGCCGTCATCGCTCTCAAAGCGTTGGATCGACGGGGTTTTGCGCACCGATCTTGGCTATAAGGGCGTCGTGATCAGCGACGATCTCGAAATGGGCGCCATCCGCGATCATTTCACGCTCGAAGAAACTGTGGTCCAGGCCGTATCGGCGGGCATGGATATCCTGCTCTTTTCCAATACCGGCTATCAGCGGCCGACCTTGGGCAAGGAAATTCTCGACATTCTCGTCGAGCACGCCGAGGCCGATCCTGTGTTCAAGGCGCGGATCGAGGAGAGCTATGAGCGCATCGTCGCGCTCAAGCGGCGCTTAGGTTAAGCCTTTCCACCTCTTTCTCATGAAGCCCGTTTCCTCCGAAGGCCCGCAACGCTAAGGTGAGCGCCTGATTGGAGGCCAAAGAGCAATGACGGATGATCGCGAGGTCCGGCACGTCCGGGCGTTGTTCCTGTCCGACGTGCACTTGGGCATGAAGCCAACCCGTGTGCGGCAACTCATCGAATTCCTGCGCCTTCACGACGCCGAGACCATTTATCTCGTCGGCGATATTTTGGACGGCTGGCGACTGGCCAAGGCCTGGCACTGGCCTGAAGACTATAATGTGCTGACGCAGATTCTGCTCGATAAGGCCACGACGGGGACGCGCGTCGTCTATCTGCCTGGCAATCACGACGAGTTTTTGCGCGAATACCTCGGAACCTATTTCGGCGAGATCGAGCTCGTCGATCGCACCGTGCACACCTCCGCGACGGGACGGACCTATCTCGTCATCCATGGCGATCAGTTCGATGTGGTCGTGATGAATGCCAAGTGGCTCGCCCATGTCGGCGACTGGGCCTACAACTTCGCGCTACGGGTCAATATTCTGATCAACTGGGTGCGGCGCCGGCTTGGGCTGCAATATTGGTCGCTGAGCGCCTGGGCGAAGCAGAAGGTGAAAAACGCTGTTTCCGTCATCGGGCGTTTCGAGGAAGCGCTGGTTCATGAGGCCAAGGAATCGGGTGTCCATGGCGTGATCTGCGGCCACATCCACTTTGCCGATATGCATGATCGGCTTGGCATCCATTATATCAATACCGGCGACTGGGTGGAAAGCTGCACGGCTGTGGTGGAGAATCACGATGGGCAGTTCGAGATGATCAAATGGACCGAAATGATCGTCGGCGAGCCGCGGCGTGCAAAAGTGCGAAAGTCTCTAGGCGAATAGGCTGTCGCGCGCCCGTCGCAATAGGGTCATCGCAGCGCAATCCAGGCAGAGCAGGCTGAAGACGGTTACATCAGCCCCGCGGTGCCGCCATGGCCAAGACCGTTTCGCCTGCCTCATCCCGCCGTATCGTCATCGTCACCGATGCCTGGCGTCCCCAGATCAATGGCGTGGTTCGGACGCTCGAAAGCACCGGCAAGGTGCTGCGCGAATGGGGCCACAGCGTCGACTATCTGACGCCGGAAGAATTCTGGACCGTCCCGGTGCCGACCTATCCGGAAATCCGGCTGTCGCTGGCCTCCCGCCGGGCCGTGTTTCATCGGCTGGCGCATGCCCGCGCGCATCACATTCATATTGCGACGGAAGGCCCGCTGGGGCTGTTGGCGCGACGTTATTGTCTAGAGCGCGGCAAGGCGTTCTCGACGAGCTTTCACACGCGCTTTCCCGAATATCTCTCGGCGCGGCTGCCTGTGCCGCAGGACTGGGGCTATGGCTATCTACGCTGGTTCCACGATCCGGCCGCCAATACGCTGGTGCCGACGCCATCGCTGCGGGATGATCTCTTGAACCGCGGATTTTCGCATCTGCGGCTTTGGGGCCGGGGGGTCGATATGGAGCGGTTCAAACCGGGACGGTCGGACGTCTTTGCGCATTTGCAGGGGCCAAAACTGCTGCATGTTGGGCGCGTGGCGGCGGAGAAGAATATCGAGGCTTTCCTCAGCCTTGATGTGCCGGGGACCAAGATCGTCGTAGGTGATGGGCCCGATCGGACGAGGCTCGAAAAGCTTTACCCTGAGGCGGTGTTTTGCGGCTATCGACACGGCGAGGACTTGGTCGATGCCTATCGCGGCGCGGATGTGCTGGTTTTTCCGAGCCGGACGGACACGTTTGGCAATGTCATTACCGAGGCTCTCGCCTGCGGGACACCGGTGGCAGCTTATCCGGTGACCGGGCCGAAGGACATTCTGACCGACGGCCGAGCGGGCGTCGTGCATCAGGATCTTGCTGTGGCGGTTCGGCGTGCGCTCATGCTGACAATGTCGGATGCTAGCGCGCACGCGGAGAATTTCACCTGGGCCGCTAGCGCGCGGCAGTTTCTGGACGGCTTAGTGCCGGCGACGAGCCGTGTGGCGGAAATGGCGGCGGCAGTTTAAGCAGGCGTAACTTACGTTACACCTTTGTCACATCGCGGCTGCAACGTTATTTTTCCGGCATATTCGGTCTTGCATTGTCGTTCGCTGCGATGCACCAAGGGGATCGGACGCATGATTTGCGTCCGGAGTTTTTTCCATGCCCCCCGCATTATCCCGCCTCGATACGCCCGAGGCGCGCGCATCCCTTTATCAATTCACCGTCTACCTGCCGGGTGCGGTCGCTTCGGTTTATCTTGGCATCTGGCTGAGCCAGCACGGGATTCCCGCCGACCAGATCGGGCTGATCAATGCCCTGCCGATGCTGGGGCTGCTGGTCCTCAACATGGTCATCGGGCGTATCGCCGACAGGGCCGATGACTGGCGCACGGCGATCATCGCGATTTCGCTGGTCGCGACGATCGTGCCGTTCGCGCTTTATTTCACCACTGAATTCTGGGGAATTCTGCTGATCTGGGCGCTGACCGGCATGTCGAACGGCCTCGTCGCACCGATCATCGATGCCGCAACGGTGCGCATGACTCAGCGGAACGGTACGGACTTCGGGGCGGTGCGAGCCTGGGCGACGGTCGGTTATGTGCTTGGGGCGTCGGGCATTGGCATCCTGCTGACGCTTCTGGGGCCAAGTGCGTTCATCACGCTCTATATTCTGATGACAGTGCTCCGAGCCGCGCTCGGCTTTCTGCTGCCGCGGTTCAGGGCACCAGCGGCCGAACCGACACTGGCTGGCGTAACGCAGGCATTGCCGCAGACGGCGCGTCTCAAAGATTCGCTCAAGCTCTGGTTCGTGCTGCCGCTGATTGCCTTCGCGCTCGTCAACTCGAGCAATGCGGTGATCGGCAGCTTTGGAGCGCTGCTCTGGCACCAGCAGGGTATTCCTGACTATTTCCTTGGGCCATTGCTCGGGAGTGCAGCGATCGGGGAAGCGGTGCTGATGTTTGCCTGGCGCCGGTTTGGCGGACGGGTGACGGCGCGCAATATGATCCTGGCAGCTGCCATCGCCGGGCTGTTGCGCTTCACTGTCCTGGCGTTTTCGCCGCCTGTGGAAGTGTTGTTCGCCGTGCAGTTGCTCCACGCCTTCAGCTTCGGCATGGGTTATTTCGGCGTTGTGCACTTCATCGCCAACTGGACGCATGAGAGCAATGCTGCCGAAGCGCAGGGCTTTGCCAATATGCTCAACCAGGGCGCGGCCATGGTCATGCTGATTTGCTTTGGCTGGCTGGTGGAGTTTTTTGGGTCCGCCGCGTTTTATTCGTCGACGGTGACATGCTCGATCGCGATTGGGTGTGTGTTGCTGTCGCTAAAGCTGCGGCCGCCGAAGGATGCGGTGCGGTAGGGGCCGCCGCTAGCCCGTAGCCCGCTTCTCTAGACGCGCTCATCACATTCTCGGTGTTCCCTCGGGCTTGACCCGAGGGTCTCCAGTCCGCGCAGATTTGTCTGTGGCTCCCGCATTGGCCCTTGTCTGTTGAAAGTGTGCGAGATTGGTTCCGGGAGGGCGATCGATTGGCCCTTGGT